>NZ_JAIUIS010000007.1:0-361776 GCF_020165765.1 Mesorhizobium sp. B264B1B | reverse complement strand
GCGGCACGCCGAGCGTGCCCCACCAGGCATGGTCGAGCCGCACGCCTTTGGTCTGCGGCAGCAGCCTGGTCAGGATCTCGTGCAGCTGGTCGATGGTCGCCTGTTGTGTCTTGCCGCGCGTGTCGGTGCGCGATCCGAAGCGGTAGGGCACGCCCCGGCCGCCCATGGCGATCCGGCCTTCCCGCGTGCGCTGCGCATAGCAGTAGGTATGCGCGGCATCGCCCAGCACCTCGTAGCCGCTCCAGCCGATTTCGTCCCAGAGCTTCTGCGGCAGCTTCTCGGTCACCACGATGGCGCTGTTCAGCGGCAGCCAGAGACGCTCGTAGCCGGCAATGCCGGCGGTGAAGCCCTCGGTGGCGCGCACGATCTTTTCGGCGCGCACGACGCCGCGGTCGGTGGTGACCTTGCCCTTCTCGAGCGCCAGCACCTGCGTCTGTTCGTAGATGGCGACGCCGAGCCGCGCGACCGCCGCCGCCAGACCCTGCACCAGCTTGGCCGGCTGCACGCGCGCGACGTCGCGCACGACGAAGGCGCCCAATACATTGTCGATGGCGATGCGCTCGCGCGCTTCCTGCGCACCGAGGAAGGCCAACCGCTCCGGCGGCATTTCCCAGTGCCGGGCCTCTTCGTACTCGGCTTTGGCGCGCTCAAGCTGCGCGGCGTTGGTGGCGACGGTGATGTTGTCGACGCGGCGGATGTCGGCGTCGATCCCTTCGGCAGCGGCAATCGCGATCACCTCGTCGACCGTGCCGGACATGGCGCGCTGCATGTCGATCACCGCCCCGCGCGAGGAGGTTTTTGCATATTTCTCGCGCGACCAGCTGAAGCCGCCGGACAGCCATCCGCCATTGCGGCCCGAGGCACCGAAGCCGGCGAACTCCTTTTCGACGATGGCGATGCGCAACGCGGGCTCTGCCTTCTTCAGATAGTAGGCCGTCCACAGTCCGGTATAGCCGGCGCCGACGATGCAGACATCGGCCTCGATGTCGCCGGGCAGGGGCGGGCGGCTGGCCGGCGGGCCGCCTATGTCGGCATACCAGAACGACACGTCGCCATTGCGCTGGGCTTGCATCTTGTGATCCGTTCTCCGTGCGATTCCAGAAAAGTGTGGAGCGGTTTCCCGTCCGGAACTGCGTTCAAAACCAAGAGAGGAGGCGGCCCCGTCGTTTTCCATGGAACGGCGAGGTCGCTCTGTTTCAGGTAAGCGTCAGGTCGGCCTTGTCGTCATCGGCGAGCAGCTTCACGTCGCCGCCGGCGAAGAGCACGTCGACCTCGTCTCCAATGGCAAAGGTGTCCGCCTCGAGCGTCGATCGCACGATGGCTTTCGAGCCGTCGGCGAGCTCCACCTCGTATTTGGAGCCGGAGCCGAGATAGATGGCCTCGCCGATACGCCCGGCGAGCCGGTTGCGGCCATCCCCGCCGCCGCCGCGACGCGCAAGCGCCAGCTTTTCGGGACGCAGCAGCATCACCGGCTTGCCGCCATTGGCGAGACGCTTGGCGGTCGCCACTCTCTGGCCTGATATCTCGATCGCCGTCTCCTTGCCGGAAGTGGCGGCGGGGCCGCGCAGCACGGTGGAATCGCCGATGAACTTGCCGACGAAAAGCGTCGCCGGCTCGTCGTAGAGTTCGCGGCCGGTGCCGATCTGCTCGATGCCGCCGCGGTTGAACACGGCGATGCGGTCGGAGAGCACCAACGCCTCCTCCTGGTCGTGCGTCACATAGACGAAGGTGGTGCCGAGTTCGCGGTGGATGCGCTTGATCTCGAGCTGCAGCCATTCGCGCAGTTTCTTGTCCAGCGCGCCGAGCGGCTCGTCCATCAGCAGCAGCGGCGGATCGAAGACGATGGCGCGGGCCAGCGCCACGCGCTGCTGCTGGCCGCCCGAAAGCTCGCTTGGAAAGCGATGGCCGAAATCGGCCATCTTGACCATGTCGAGCGCGTGGCGGACGCGGCGTTCGCGTTCTGCCCCGGTGACGCCGCGCAGCTTCAGCGGATAGGCGACATTGCGGCCGACCGTCATGTGCGGGAACAGTGCATAGTGCTGGAAGACCACGCCGATGTTGCGCTTGTGCGCCGGCACGCCGACCACGCTCTTTTCCCCGACCAGCAGCTTGCCGCTGGTCAGGTCGGTAAAGCCGGCGATCACGTTCAGCGTCGTCGTCTTGCCTGAGCCGCTCGGGCCGAGCAGCGTCATGAATTCACCCGGCTCGATTCGCAGCGACACGCCGTCGAGCGCCTTGAAGGAACCATAGGCCTTGCTTACCGACTCCAGGTCGATCGCCGCACCACGATTTTCCGCTTTCCGATTCATAAGCCTCCCTTCCGCTCACGGCCAAGAAGCAGCATGCCGCCGCCGATCAGCAGTGTCGTTGCGCATAAGAGGATCGTGCCGACGGCCGCGACCGTCGGATCGGCGTCGCGCGTGATGGAAGCGAAGATCTGCACCGGCAACGTCTTGAGATAGGGATTGGTGATGAACAGCGACACGACGATCTCGTCGAAGGAGGTGGCGAAGGCGAACAGCAGGCCGGACAGTACCCCAGGGGCAATCAGCGGCAGCGTCACCGTGCGGAACGTGGTGAGCGAACCTGCGCCCAGGCTCGCCGCGGCTGTCTCCAGCCGCTTGTCGAACACTTCGAGATTGGCCGAAACGGCGATCAGCACGAAAGGCAGCGCAAGGATGGTGTGCGCCAGCACGAAGCCGAGCAGCGTGCCGACAAGCCGCGTGTCGAGATAGACGGCGTAGATGCCGATGGCCAGGACCACGCCCGGCACCACCATCGGCGTCAGCATCAGCATGCGCAGGAGGTTTGCCGGCCGCGCCTGCATGCGGTCGAGGCCGAAGGCGGCAAGGGTGCCGAGCACCGTTGCCAGAACCGCAACGATCGATGCGACCCTCAGTGAGTTGAGGAAGCTGGTCGACCAATCCGGATTGGTGACAAAATTTTCGTACCATTGCCAGGAGAAGCCCTGGGGTGGAAATGCCAGCGATTTGTTCTCGTTGAATGACATCGGCACCACGACGAGCGTCGGTGCCACCAACCATATGGCTACCAGCAGGCAGACAAGGCCCAGCATGAGGCGGGTAAGCGGCTTCATCTCCATCAGGGCCGCCCCGCTTGCCGATGGCTGGACCGCATCACGGGCGCGGCAAGCGCCAGCAGCACGAAGGTCGTGACGAGCAGCACCACGCCCATGGCGCCGCCCCTGCCCCATTGCAGGAGACTGAGCACCTGTGTCTGCACCAGCGTCGACAGCATCGTCGAGCGCGGTCCGCCGAGCAGGGCCGGCGTGATGTAGAAGCCGAGCGCCAGGATGAAGACGATGATCGCACCGGCATAGACGCCAGGCAGCGACAGCGGCAGATACACCGTGAGGAACGCGCGCGAGGGTCTCGCCCCGAGGCTCCGCGCGGCTTGCATCAGCCTGAGATCGATGCCTTTCATGACCGAATAGAGCGGCAGGATCATGAAAGGCAAAAGCACCTGCGCCATGCCGATGACCACGCCCGTCTGAGTGCGGATCAGCCTGATGCCACCGAACCCGAGCGCCCGCAGGATCGAGTTGATGACCCCCGAATCCTGCAGCAGTATCACCCAGGACAAAGTGCGTACCACGCCGCTCACCCAAAACGGGATCAACACACATAGCAGCAGCACCAAGCGCACGCGTGGTCGGACCGCGGTCATCAGATAGGCATAGGGATAGGCGCAAACCACGCAGGCCAGCGTGACCCATGCTGAAATGAGGAAGGTCCGCCGGAGCACGGCTAGGTTGACGGGCGCGCCGAAGAACCAGATATAGTTCTGCAGGCCCCACTGCGGCTCCGACAGGCTGCGCACGACGATGGTGAGCAGCGGATAGCCAATCACCGCGAAGAGCAGGACCAGCGCCGGCAGCGCGAGCGCGAACGGCCGCCATGCCCGGCGCCTTTCGGCGGCCGGAATGGCTGGCTTGGACACGCTCACGGCCTTGGTCTCCCTCAGCCGGTCAGTTGCCGGACATCAGCGCGGACCACTTCTCCTGCGCCACCGCGAAGTTCGGGACCCAGAACTTGAAGTTCTGCTTGTAGCCCTGCTTCTGGCGTTCGGGCGTGTTGGTCAGGAAAGCGGAGACGGAAGCGTCGACCTTGGGCTGCGCTTCACTGTTGATCGGCGTGTAAGACGTTTGCTCCGTCAACACCTCCTGCGCGTGCTTGCCAAGATAGGCGTTGAGCAGCGCGTAGGATGCCTCCGTGTCCTTGGCGCCGACGGGGATCGTCATCTGATCCATCACCACCAGCCAGTCCTGCCAGGCCGGTGCGTATTTGGCGCCGTTCTTGACCGCGGTCATGGCGCGGCCTGTCCACATCATCAGCATGTCGGCCTCGCCGGATTCGGCAAGTTGCTGCGATTCTGCACCCGTCTTCCAGAAGATGGTATCGGGGCCGAGCTTGCGAACCACATCGATGGCCTTGTCGATATCGGCCACCGTCATCGCCTTGGGGTCCCCGCCGGCAACCTTGAACGCCTGTTCCAGCAAGCCACCGGTCGGGCTGCCGGAGCCGTCGATTCCGCGCACGCCGGGGAATTTCTGCGTGTCGAAGAAGTCGGCCCAGCTCTTGGGCGGATTGTCCTTGTACTTTTCGGTGTTGTACATCAGCACGACGCCGTAGTTCATCGCCGGCACCGAGCACTCGCCGACCTGGCCCTCGGGAATTTTCGAGACGTCGAGTTTGGTGAAGTCCAGCTTCTGGAACAGTTTGCCGCAATAGACATAGGGCGGCAGATCGTCGGTATCGACAACGTCCCATGTCACATTGCCGGACTCGACCTGCGCCTGCAGCTTGGCGATCTCGGTTGGGCCGTCATTGAGCAGCTTGACGCCCGACTTGTCGACGAACTCCTTGAGCGCCGCCGCCTGGCCATCCTGGTAGATGCCGCCATAGGACACGAAAGTCAGCGTCTTGCCCTTCAGCGAGCCTTCGGCCACCTCTCCGGCAACCGGCTTCGATTGCGCGAGCGCGGCCGTCGCCGCCAGAAGCACGCCCAGGCACGCCGCATGTGCAAATTTCACTCTCATGTTCAACTCTCCCATTCCAGAGCTCGCATTTGTTCTCATTCACCCGGATGCGAGCGGTTTCCGGGCCTGTACTGATCGAGTTCCAGCGCGCCTGCGGTCGGCGGCGCGATGATCCAGAGCACCTCCGCCGGTGTGTCGCCGACATTGACCGTGCGGTGCGGCACCGAAGTCGCGTATTCGACGCTGTCGCCTTCGCGCATCAGATGGCGCTCGTCGGCAAGCGTCAGTTCGACGGTTCCCTTGAGCACCATGAACATCTCATGCTCGCCGCCATGCACATAGGCGTCGTCGCCGGTCGAGCCGCCGACCTCGAAATGCCCCGCATAAACCTCGAACTGATGGATCGGCCGCCGCGACAAAAGCATCTTGCGGCCTCGCACGCCGACGGGAACGACAGGCCGTTCCTTGCGCCTCAGCACCTTGTGCAACGGACGGCTGCTGCCCTCGAACAGGTCGTTGATGCCGAGATCGAGAGCGGCGGCGATCCTGAGCAGCGTGCCTGTGTTGGCGCCGCACAGATTGCGCTCGAGCTGGCTGATGAAGCTCGCCGTCGTGCCGGTCATGTCGGCCAACCGGCGCAGCGAGACGCGCCTTGCCATGCGCAGCGCCTTGATGCGGGGACCGACGCCGCCGGCCTCAGGGGTGGCCGCGACCGTACCATTCACCTCTTTCGCCGTGGAGTCCGATATGCGTGGCATTGCCGCTCCCGTTTCACTTAACACCTTATTAAGTGGCGGTAGCGTTGGCAAGCGCGGATGGCATGCCAAGATTCGGCGCGCATCGATCCTGCCGGTCGCACCGGATCGGGCTGAAAACCGTCCATATGGCGGGAAATCCGCCTTAGCGGCGATCCAGGCATGAAAAAACCGACGTCAGCTTGCTTCTGACGTCGGTCATTTAGGTTTTGGGATCGTCGCACCCGGTCTTTCCGAGGAAAAACCGAGGTTGGTTCGATCCGACGCAGACCCGTGGGCGGGGGGCTTGGGGTTTACGAGCCGGTGCCGGACCGAACCGTCTCAGGCAACGCCGGTAAATTCGTCGGACATTGGGGCATGAGCGCGGATAAAAAATGGCGAGAATGTGGCGGAGCATCACCAATTCCAACATGTCGTTTGCAAACGTGACTGGACGCGACGGAAATGGCGCGGGTCCGCACCGCTTCGCCGGGACTTGCAATTCGATGGCGAAAGCGCCAACTTTGGTCGGCAAAGATTCATTTTTGAAGGATCGAGGCATGACCGATCACGGCGGCGGGACGGAGGATGGCGACGCATCCGCGATACTGATCCCGCTCCACGAGGCACGCGGCGCGCGCCTCGACCAGCCGGTGCGCTTCGAGCGGCGCGAACTGGACCAGATCCTGAAACTCTACGGGCGCATGGTCGCCGCCAATGAATGGCGCGACTACGCTATCGATCATCTCACCGACAGGGCCGTGTTTTCGGTGTTCCGCCGGGCCAGCGAGGTGCCGCTGTTCCAAATCGTCAAGGACCCGAAGCTGGCACGCAAGCAAGGCGCCTTCGCCGTCATCGCCGCGGGCGGCCGTATCCTCAAGCGCGGGCAGGAGCTTGGCCGCGTGCTCGGCGTCTTCGACAGCAAGCTGAAGCTGGTCGAGGCCTGAACCGCGGCGCAATTGCTCGGTTGAGCTCAGCCTTGGCGCTCATCTAAGCCCTTATTTTTCTTGACGGAATTTCTGTTCCGGCAATGATTCCGGATCCGGCGGAGCCGAGGCCCCGCCGTTCAGCGCCAGTTGCATGAACACCGTGTCCAGCCAGCGTCCGTGCTTGTAGCCGGAGCCTTCGAGGCGGCCGGAATGACGAAAGCCGAGCTTTTCGTGCAGCTTGACGGAAGCGCTGTCGGGATGACCATCGCCGATAACCGCGACGATCTGGCGAAAGCCCGCAGCCTCGGCGGCCGCGATCAGGCTTTGCATCAGTTTGAGGCCGACACCCTGGCCCTTGGCATCAGGCGCGACATAGACGGAGTCCTCGACGATGAAGCGATAGGCCGGGCGCGGCCGGAAGGGACCGGCATAGGCATAGCCGAGCACGGCGCCATCCTTTTCCGCCACAAGGTAAGGGAAGCCGCCGGCCTGGAGCGTGTCGAATCGCATGCCCATTTCGGCGCGGCCTGGCGGCTCCAGCTCGTAGCTCGCCGTGCCGCGGGTCACAGCATCGGCATAGATTTGCGTAATGGTGTCGAGGTCGGCCGCGCGCGCGGCCCGTATAACGATAGTGCTCATTCTTTATGCAGGCCTCTTTGTCTGCCTGCAATAACAGCAAAGGTCGGCGCAAAAGAAAAGGGCGGCCGTTGGGCCGCCCCTCCAAACCCGATGGTCCAGTCAGACCATGACGCGGACCAGCCCTTAGCGGCGGTCGCCCATGAACTGGAGCAGGAACATGAACAGGTTGATGAAGTCGAGATAGAGCGTCAGCGCTCCCATGATGGCCTTGCGGCCGGCAACGTCGGAAGCGTCGCCCTCGAAATACATCTCCTTGATCTTCTGCGTGTCGTAGGCGGTGAGGCCGGCGAAGACCAGCACGCCGATCGCCGAGACGGCGAAGGACAGCGCCGACGACTGCAGGAAGATGTTGATCACCATCGCGATGATGATGCCGAACACGCCCATGATCAGGAACGAGCCCATCGCCGTCAGGTCGCGCTTGGTCGTGTAGCCGAACAGCGACAGCGCGCCGAAGGCCGCGGCGGTGGCGAAGAAGGTCTGCGAGATGCTGGCGGTGGTGTAGACCAGGAAGATCGACGACAGCGACAGGCCGACCAGGCCCGCATAGACCCAGAACGTCGTCTGCGCCGCCGACACGCTCATCGACTGGACGCGGAACGACAGGAACAGAACGGCGGCCAGCGGGGCCAGCATCACCAGCCAGCGCAGCGGCGAGCCGAAGATCGCGTAGCCGAACGAGGTCAGCATCTCGCCGCTCGGCAGCGTCGCGACAGCCGAGGCCGGATCGGTGGTTGTGGCCAGCATGATCGTGCCGACGGCGGCAAGACCAGTGATGAGGAGACCAAGCCCCATCAAATTGTAGACCTTGATCATATAGGCGCGCAGGCCCTGATCGATGTCGACGGCGGCGCCGGGCACGGCGCGCGTCTGATAGTTGCGAATGGGTTCAGCCATTGTGGTCCTCTATTGCTTCTGCCCCGTCCGGTGTCGGGTCCACCCGGACCCAGGCGCCGCTGGCGGGACTCCAGCATGCCTGCGGCGAAATATGATGGTTATTCGCGTCAAGAACAAGACCGTAACCGGGTGTAATGCTTCGTGAGGCACGCATGGCGCGGTTTTCCAGCCCTTTGGCCGCGAAACATTACGTCGATTTAACCAAATGCCGGCCGTCGGCGGGGTGGAACCGATGCGGACTCAGAGGTTTCGCAGCACGGGCGCTGCTTTGTGGCCGAGCACCCGCCAGGTGCCGGCGAGACCGATGCCGACGGTGATGACCAGCGCAAAGAGAATGGTCGCCACCGCCACTTCCGGCATGAAATGCGACGGCAATGTCATGATGCGGGCGACGACGAACCATGCGGCGGCACTGCCGGCGGCGAGCGCGAAGACCGCCGTGGCGAGGCCGATCAGCATGTATTCGAGCGAGAAGGCCGATATCAGCGTCAGCCGCGTCGCACCGAGCGTCTTCAGCACCACCGCGTCATGGATGCGCGCCCGGTTGCCGGCGGCGAGCGCACCGGCCAGCACCAGCACCGACGCGATCAGTGCCACGCCGGCCGCCGCCCTGATCGCCGCGCCGAGCTGTCCGACCAGACGGTTGACGATGTCGAGCGCGTCCTTGACGCGGACCGTAGTGACTGCCGGGAAGGCGCGGGTGACGGCATTGAGGATGCGGGCGTCATCAGCCGCGGTGGCGCTCTTTTCGGTCAGCGTCGCCACCCAGCCATGCGGCGCGCCGGCAAATGTGTTGGGCGAGAACACCATGACGAAGTTGATGCCCATCGTCTCCCATTCGACCTGGCGGAAATTGGCAATCCTGGCCGTGACATTGCGGCCGAGCACGTTGACGGTGACGGTATCGCCGAGCTTCAGCCCGATTTCCTTGCCTTCCTTGTCGGAAAACGAGACGAGCGGCTCGCCGGTATAATCGGCCGGCCACCAGCTGCCCTCGGTCAGCGTCGCGTTGTCCGGCTGCTTGGCCTCATAGGTCAGGCCGCGATCGCCGCGCAGCACCCAAGCGCCCTCCGCCGGTACCTTGACCTTGTCGACGGCAACGCCGTTCAGCGCCATCACCCGGCCGCGCAGCATTGGCACCTTGGCAAGCGTCCCCTGCGGGGCCTCCTTGCTGATCAGACTGGAGAAGCCGTCGACATCGCTGCTCTGGATATCGACGAAGAAGAAGTTCGGCGCCCGCTCCGGCAGGCTGCCGGAGATCTGCCGCCGCAGATTGCCGTCGATCAGCGCCAGCGTCACCAGCAGCGTCAGGCCAAGCCCCAGCGACAGCACCACCGACGGCGTCAGCGCGCCTGGCCGATGGATGTTGCCGACGGCGAGCCTGAGCGCCACGAAGCGCACGCGCGGGCTCTTCCTTGCCGCCCATTGCACCAGCGCGCCGACCAGGCGCAGCACCAGGAAGGCGAAGATGGTGGCCCCGACGAAGATCGAAGCGATGCGCTGGTCGCCCGAAAACAGGATGGCGAGCGCTGCAAGAAGCACTGCGATGCCGAGCGCCGAAACGACATAGATAGCGCGTGGAAAACCGCGGCCTTCCAGTCCCATCTCGCGGAACAGCGCGGTCGCCGGCACATCGCGGGCGCGACCGAGCGGCAGCAGCGCGAAGGCCAGCGTCACCAGCAATCCGAACAGCGCCGCCATGCCGAGCGCGCCGGGATAAAAGCCGCCTTGCGCCGGCACCGGAATGACCGACTGAAGTGCGGCGCTCGCGGCGAAGGGCACCAGTGCGCCGAGCACCAGACCGGCGGCGATGCCGAGGGCCGCGATCATCAGGATCTGCACGAGGTAAACGGCAAAGACGAATCCGCCCGATGCGCCCAGGCTCTTGAAGGTGGCGATGACGCCGCGCTTGCCGTCGAGATAGGCGCGCACCGCGTTGGCGACGCCGACGCCGCCGACCACCAGCGCCGTCAGCCCGACCAAAGTCAGGAATTGCGAAAAGCGTTCGATGTTGGAAGAGAGCGCCGGGGCCGCATTGCTGCGCGTGCGGATCGACCAGCCGGACTCCGGGAAATCCTTGGCAGCCTCGTCCTGGATGGCCTTGAGCCGCGCCTCGTCGGCGTCGGCGGCCAGCCGGATCTTGTAGGAATTCTCGACGAGGCTGCCCGGCTGAACCAGCCCTGTCGCGACCAGGCCCTCGGTCGAGATCATCAGGCGCGGCGCGAAACCGAAACCTTCGGACACGGCATCGGGCTCGGTGACCAGCCTGGCGCGCAGTTCGAAGGTGGCGGTTCCGAGCTTCAGCCGATCGCCGAGCTTCACATGCAGCCGCTCGAACAGCAGGTCGGGCGCGGCCGCGCCGAAAACACCGAACTGTTCGCCAAACAGTTCCTGCTTCGTCAGCGCCGGCTCGGTTTCCAGGGCACCGTAAAGCGGATAGGCCTCGTCGACGGCCTTGGCCTCGACCAGCGCCTGATCGGTGCCGTCGGCAAGCCGCGCCATCGAACGCATGCTGGCGGTTCTCGACACCGTGCCCAGCCCATCGAGGAAGCCGCGTTCGGCTTCGCTTGCGTCGCGCTGGTTAAGCTGGAAGCGCAGATCGCCGCCAAGCAGCGTCTGGCCCTGGTTGGCGACGCCGCCACTGATCGAGCGGGCCACGGAATTCACGCCGCCGATCGCCGCGACGCCGAGCGCGATGCAGGCAAGAAAGATCAGAAAACCGGACAGGCCGCCGCGCATCTCGCGCAAGGAGAAGCGGACGGCGAGTTTTAACGTCCGCGCCGGCGACATCAGGCGATGGCCTTGGTCGGCGCCGGCGCCTCGATCCTGCCGGAGCGCATAGAGACCTGGCGCGAACAGCGCGCCGCGAGCGCCGGATCATGCGTGACCAGCACCAGCGTCATGCCGCGCTCGGCCGCCTTGGCGAACAAAAGGTCGGCGACCTGCCTACCGGTCGCCTGGTCGAGATTGCCGGTCGGCTCGTCGGCGATGAGGATGCGCGGCGATGGCGCAAGCGCCCGGGCGATCGCGACGCGCTGCTGCTCGCCGCCCGAAAGTTCGCCGGGATAGTGCGTCACGCGGTCGCTCAGACCGACGGCCGCCAGCTCGCGTTCCGCCACCGAGAACGGATCGGCATGACCGGCCAGCTCCAGCGGCACGGCGACATTTTCGAGCGCCGTCATATTGGGGATGAGATGGAAGGACTGGAACACGATGCCGATGTTTCGCCCCCGAAACGATGCGATCTGATCCTCGCTCTTGCCGTTGAGCAGCTCGCCGGCGATTCGTACCGTGCCCGAATCGACCCTTTCCAGACCTGCGAGAACCATGAGCAGCGTCGACTTGCCCGACCCCGACGGTCCAATGATGCCGGTCGCCTCGCCGCGCGCCACATCGAGGCTGACGCCCTTCAGCACATGGACGGACGAGGCGCCTTCGCCCAATGTCAGCGATACGTCTTTCAGCTCGATGACGGCTTCTGTCAAAATGAAAGCGTCCTATATGGGGATGAGGGCTCCGCCTGCGGGCCGTCGCCGGAAGAATTCTCTGTCATATGGGACCTGCCGCATGTCTTTCCAACGCAGAATTGCCGCAGGCCTGATCGTTTTCCTCGCCATTTGCGGCGCCATCTCGTCGGCACGCGCCGAGCCTTTCAAGATCGTCGGTTTCGGCGACAGCCTGATGGCCGGCTTCGGCCTCGGACCCAACGAAGGTTTTACCGACAGGCTGCAGGCGGCGCTGCGTGCCAGGGGCAGGGATGTAACCGTCGCCAATGCCGGCGTTTCCGGCGACACCTCCAGCGGCGGGCTGGCGCGGCTCGACTGGTCGGTGCCGGACGGCACGCAGCTTGTCATCCTCGAACTCGGCGCCAACGACATGCTGCGCGGCGTTTCGCCCGACATCACCCGCAAGAACCTGGATACGATGCTGGCCAAGTTGAAAGAGCGCAAGATCGCCGTTCTGCTGGCCGGCATGCGCGCAGCGCCCAATCTCGGCGCCGACTATCAGAACGCCTTCGACGCCATCTTCCCGGAACTGGCTGCAAAATACGGCGTTACCTTGTACCCGTTCTTTCTCGACGGCGTAGCCGGCCAGTCCGCCTTGCAGCTTGAGGATGGCTTGCATCCGAACGCCAAGGGGGTCGCCCAGATGGTCGAGCGCATCCTGCCTGCGGTCGAGAAGGCCATCGCGGCGGTGCCGGGAGGATCGTAAGACGGGATAGGCCCTTTCCGTTGGGGAAATCTTTTTGACGAGACCTGTGACCAACAAACCTCTTGCCCCGTTTGATTATCGATGATTCGCTGGGGGCACAGTTCGATTCGAGGAAGGGAGGCTCTTCATGCCGCGTCTTTTCACCGCCCTCGAAATTCCGCGTGACGCCGCCCTTTCGCTGTCCCTGCTCAGGGGCGGCCTGCCCGGGGCCCGCTGGATCGACGTCGAGAACTATCATCTGACGCTGCGCTTCATCGGCGATGTCGAAGGCCATGTCGCCGACGAGATCGCCAACGCGCTCGACCGCGTCCACCGCCCCTCCTTCCCGCTGACGCTGTCGGGCGTCGGCGCTTTCGGCCAGAAGAAACCGCATGCCGTATGGGCCGGGGTCTCTGCCTCGCCGGATCTCTCGGCGCTTCAGGCTGAAATCGAGCGCATCTGCCAGCGGCTCGGCATTCCGGCCGATCCGCGCAAGTTCATGCCGCATGTCACACTGGCCCGCCTGCGCAATTCGAGCCCGCTGGACGTCGCCCAATATCTTTCGGCGCGCGGCAATTTTTCGACATTGCCGTTCCGCATCAGCCGGTTCGTCTTGATGTCGTCGCGCGATTCGGTCGGCGGCGGCCCCTACATCGTCGAGGAAGCCTGGCCGCTGTCGGGCGCCGATACGCGCGTGGCAAGCCTCGTCGCCAGCGCCTCCGACGCTTCGCGGATCATGCGGTAGACCTCGGCGAAGGCTTCCTCGCCGTCGTGATAGGGATCCGGCACGTCGCGCGCCTTTCCCTGCGCAAATTCCAGGAACAGGTGGATGCGGTCGCGCACGCCGGCGGGCGCCAGCGTCTTCAGGTCGGCGACGTTCGACCTGTCCATGCCGAAGATCAGGTCGAAACGCGAGAAATCCTCGGGCGCGATCTTGCGTGCCCGCAGTTCCGATATGTCGATGCCGTGGCGCGACGCGATGGCGATCGAACGCCGATCAGGGGCGGAGCCCGCCTCCCAGTCGCTGGTTGCGGCCGAATCGAGCACTATGTCCCGGCCCAGTCCACGTTCCGTCAGCACGGAACGAAGCACGCCTTCCGCCAGCGGCGAGCGGCAGATGTTGCCCAGGCAGACGAACAGAATGGATTTTATGGGCTTCGTGCTCATCGATCCGGCGCTATGGTGAAAGTCATCTTCGAAATAGCACAGGAACCGGACATGACGACAGAGAAACTTGGCAAGGAAGCCATCATCGCGGCGCTGACAGACCTCGAAGGCTGGTCGCTGGCTGCGGATGGCGCTTCCATCAAACGGACGTTCACCTTCAGGAATTTCTCCGAAGCCTTCGCCTTCATGACCCGTGTCGCGCTTGCGGCCGAGAAGATGGACCATCATCCCGACTGGTCGAATGTCTACAAAACCGTCGACGTGACGCTGAACACGCACGATGCCGGCGGCGTCACGACGCTTGACATCGAGTTGGCGAAGAAAATGGACCGCTTTGTTGGCTAGGGTAATTCATAGGTGCGGCAACCCCGGCTTCGTCAGCCACGGGCGAAGCGGACGCGCAGACCCGAGGATCCATGCCGCGACGTTGACCAAGGGGTGCAGTCGAGCAGAATTCAGCACCGCTGCGTCGCTCTTGAGTCGCGGCATGGATTCTAGGGTCTGCGCCGCGTCGCTTCGCTCCTTGCTTCGCCCTAGAATGACGACGGGAGGTGCGTTTGCCGCCGAACTCCAAGGGAGGACGACTGCCAGCGGAGTGTCCGCCAGGCCGGCATCACCTGATCCGCAGGACAGCACGCTAAAGACTGATTCCGATTTTCAGGCCAGCGATCTCCCAAGCTCTTGCAGCAAGCGTCGGGTTTCACCACATTTTGCCCCGCGGCCATGCGCAGGCAAGCGCATGAGCCCGCAAGGAGAAATTGATGGCGCAAAAATCCGGTTTTGATTTCTTCGGCTTTGGCGACAGGCTGGGCGGTGAGAGCGAGGTGCGCGAGAAATTCTGGCGCACGGCCAAGAAGGCCGCGCGGCAGATCCCGTTCATGGAAGATGTCGTCGCGGCCTATTACTGCGCCATGGACAAGAACACGCCGCTGCGCGCAAAAGGCATCCTGGTGGCGGCACTCGGTTATTTCGTCCTGCCGGTGGATATGGTCCCCGACTTCATCCTCGGCCTCGGCTTCACCGACGATATCGCCGTGCTCACCGCCGCGATCACCGCCGTCAGCGCCCATATCACGCCGGCGCACCGGCAGGCCGCCAAGGACGCCATATCGGACAAGGGCTGAGCCCTGGAACCGGCCTTCGCGCGCGCTGGACACCAGCGTTCAGAGGGCTTGTGGAAAAGTCAAACTCTTGCCGCTTTCATGCCCTCCAAGTCGCCGAAGGGACATCGCGCCAGCCGCTTGAAAGGCGGCGGCGCCAAGACGGCGGCGGTTTCCTGGGGTGAGCGTCCTTTTCTCAGAGGTAATTCACCGTTTGGTAACCCAGATTAAATCAAAATGAAGCGACGGCAGGACGCCACGCGGCCCGCCTCCGCACCATTTGGAATACGGGAAAAACGATGCGCGGATTGATTGCTACAGTTTCGAGCCTGGTCCTGGTGGCCTTCGCAGCGCCGGCGGTGGCGCAGCAGGCGACCAAGATCGGCCAGCACAATGCCTGGGGCACCTACAGCTACCAGGCATCGGGCGGCAAGGTCTGCTATGTCCTCACCGTGCCGACCGACAAGCAGCCGCCGACGCTCGACCATGGCGACATGTTCTTCTTCGTCAGCCAGCGGCCCGGCCAGCAGGTGTCCTACGAGCCGCAATTCATCGCCGGCTACACCTTCCAGGAAAACTCCAAGGCCACCGTCACCATCGACAAGAAGACGTTTTCGATGTTCACGCGCGGCAAGTCGGCCTGGGTCGAGAACGCCGCCGAGGAGCCGGTGCTGATCGCCGCCATGAAATCCGGCACCGACATGAAGGTGCAGGCCAAGTCCGGCCGCGGCAACACCACCTCCTACGTCTTCTCGCTGAAAGGCATCTCGGCGGCGCTGTCGTCGATCGCCAACTGCAAATAGTCGAAATTTCGCTTTGAACAGAGAGGCCGGACCGCTGGGCCCGGCCTTTGTTTTTCACGCAGGACCCGGTTCCGGCGCCGCCTCCGCCGCCCTGCGCCTGCGGATGGCTTCCGCGATGAAGACGCGCGACAGCGCGTGATAGAGCGGCTCGCGCGAGATCATGCGCGCCGTGCCGTAGCCCAGCATCGAGGCCAGCATCAGCGCGATGACATTGTCGTGATTGCCGGTCATCTCCATGATGATGACGAAGGCCGTCATCGGCGCCTGCACGACGCCGGCGAAATAGCCGGCCATGCCGAGCAACGCGGCCGCACCCGTGCTGGCGCCGAAGACGAGGCCGAGCGAGCTGCCGATGCCGGCGCCGACCGAAAGCGAAGGCGCAAAGATGCCGCCCGGAATGCCCGAGACCATCGACAGCAGCCCGGCAAGGAACTTCTCGGCGAAGAAGAACCAGGGCAGCGGCGTGCCTTCAACGGCGCCGCGCGCCTGCGCGTAGCCGGTGCCGAAGGTCAGGCCGCCCGAGGCGATGCCGATCGCCGCGACGCCGAGCCCACAGATGGCGGCGACCAGCAGGACGCGCCGCAAGGGCTGCCCCGTGTTCCAGCGCCGGATCCGGCGCATCGCCTTCAGCGCCAGGAGCGAGAACAGCGCGCCGAGGCCGCCGCCGATGACGCCGCAGGCAATCACAAGCGGCCACTCGGCGGCAAACGAGATCGTCTCCTTCGAGACACCGAAATAGGTGTAGTTGCCAAGCAGGCCGAGCGAGGCGATGCCGGCCAGTATCACCGCCGTCAGCACCAGCCCGTTGGTCCGCGCTTCGTAGGTGCGGCCCATTTCCTCGATGGCGAAGACGATGCCGGCCAGCGGCGTGTTGAAGGCGGCCGCGATGCCGGCGGCCGAGCCGGCCAGGATCAGGCCGCGCGCCTGCGCCATGCCGCCCCAGCGTGCCGCCTGCAGCATCAACGACGCGCCGACCTGCACGGTCGGTCCCTCGCGGCCGATCGAAGCGCCGCAGAACAGGCCGACCAGGGTGAGCGCGATCTTGCCCGCGACCAGCTTCAGCGACAGGATATGGCCACGGTCGTCGTCGTCGCGCAGATGCCGCGCCGCGATCGCCTGCGGAATGCCGCTGCCTTGCGAGCCCGGGAAGAAGGCTTGCGCCAGCCAGGCACACAGCACGAAGCCGAGCGGCGTGATCGCCAGCGGCAGATAGAAACGCCAGCCGCCGTCATCGCCGGTCATGGCATGGAACAGCGCCTGCGCCTTGTCGGCGAGCACCGCGAACAGCACGCTGATCACGCCGATGCAGATCGCGCCGGCCCAGAACACCAGCCGCGGCTGCCACACCCGGCGAGAGCCCCACATCGCGCGCGAACGCCGCAGCAAGGGGTATTTTCGCACTGTACCGGCCATGTCTGTCCTCTCGACGGAGCCCCAGCCCTAACACAGGCATGGCCTCGATCAAGCGTTCGCATCAGACGTGAAATGGAAGACGGACGTGGAGCAAAAGTCCATGGCTGCGGTTTGGCACCATGAACAAGGAACCATGAGTTATGCCGGTTCGGCGCAATGATCGTCGTTTCCGCATTGATCATGAGACACCCTCAACACCGACAGGTGGATATCTCGACCTGCGTGTGCTGAGCGGTCTGCGGGAACAAGGCTCGGATGGGCTCCCGCCGACCTTCGGGCCGGCGGGAATATCGATCGACGGCAGGCCTCACATGGCCATTTTTTCGCATTCCGCCTGAGCCTTCTTGGTCGACGTGTCGATCATGAAGGCTTTGCCCTTGGCGTCGGTCATCATCATCATGCAGTGCTTGATCGGCTTTGCCATCTTCATCATCTCGGCACTCATTTTCGCGTCCGGCGTCATGGTGCCCATATGCCCGTCCGGCATGATTGCCGTGACTTGCCCTGCCTTCATCATTGTCATTGTGCCCATCGCGTCTTCGGCAAATGCCTGCGAGGCGGAAAGGCCGACGAAGCTGGCAATGACGGCGAGCTTGATAGAGTTCATCGTGCATACTCCCATTTGTCGGGGCATGGTTGCCCCATTCAGGGTTCGAACGCGCGGTGAGAACCGTTACTTCAACACGATCAAGTGATCCGTTTTTAGTCGAAAAGCACGGACCGCAGGTCTGACCGGCCGGTGCATCTGTCAATCGGTCGGCGCACGGATCGCCTCGCCATCGCATGACTCCGCGGCCAAGCTGTGCTATGGGCCGCGCTTCATATCAGGCCGATGGATGAAATCGGCCGCAAACCGCTTATATCAGTGCAACCATGACCCTTTCATTCGACCTCACCGCCGAAGGCGCCCGTGACGCGTTGCGTGCCCGCGCGACACAGCCGGAAAAGCCGTCGCTGATCGGCCTGACGCGCGCCGAACTGGGCGAGGCGCTCGTCGCGTCCGGCATCGTGCCGGAGCGCCAGGCAAAAATGCGTGCACAGCAGCTCTGGCACTGGATGTATGTGCGCGGCGTCTCCGATTTCGCCGGCATGTTCAACATCTCCAAGGATCTTCGCGCCGAACTCGACAAGCATTTCACCGTGGCGCGGCCCGAGATCGTCGAAGAGCAGATCTCCGCCGACGGCACGCGCAAATGGCTGTTCCGCTTCCCGCCGCGCGGCGCCGGCCGCCCGGTCGAGATCGAGACTGTCTACATCCCCGAGGAAGGCCGCGGCACGCTCTGCATCTCCTCGCAGGTCGGCTGCACGCTGACCTGCTCCTTCTGCCACACGGGCACGCAGAAGCTGGTGCGTAACCTGACTGCCGAGGAAATCCTCGCCCAGTTGCTCACCGCGCGCGACCGGCTCGGCGATTTCCCCGACCGCGACACGCCCGACGGCGCCATCGTGCCGGCCGAGGGCCGCAAAGTGTCCAACATCGTCATGATGGGTATGGGCGAGCCGCTCTACAATTTCGAGGCGGTCAAGAAGGCGCTGCTGATTGCTTCCGACGGCGACGGCCTTTCGCTGTCGAAGCGCCGCATCACGCTGTCGACCTCAGGCGTGGTGCCGGAGATTTTCCGCACCGGCGAGGAGATCGGCGTCATGCTCGCCATCTCGCTGCACGCCACCAATGACGATCTGCGCGACCTTCTGGTGCCGATCAACAAGAAATATCCGCTCAAGGAGTTGATCGCAGCCTGCCGCGCCTATCCTGGCCTGTCGAACGCCAGGCGCATTACCTTCGAATATGTGATGCTGAAGGACGTCAACGATTCCCTCGACGATGCCAAGGCGCTGGTCAAGCTGCTCAGGGGCATTCCGGCCAAGATCAACCTGATCCCGTTCAACCCCTGGCCCGGCACCAACTACCAGTGCTCGGACTGGGAGACGATCGAGAAATTCGCCGACTACATAAATAACGCCGGCTATGCGTCGCCGATCCGCACGCCGCGCGGCCGCGATATCCTTGCCGCCTGCGGCCAGCTCAAGTCGGAATCGGAGCGCATGCGCAAAGTCGACCGGCTGGCGCTGGAAGCCATGATGATCGCGGGGCACGGCGAGGCGTGAGGCGTCTCGTCGCCGGGCTCAAGCGCTTCGTCACCATAGCAGTCGGCTATATCGCCGCCGTGCTGACCTCGATCCTCGTGCCTGTGCTGCTGATCGCTCTTCTGGAAGGGCTCGAATATGGCAACTGGTCCATCGTTTTCGCGTTCGACTGGCTGGTTTCCTTCCCGCTCGCGGTAGTGACAGTGGCGGTCTGCGCGCTGTTGATCGTCGGCCCCGCGATCTTCATGGCCGAACGCTTGTCGCTTCGGGGGTGGTTCTACTTCGCGGCCACGGGCGCGATCACGTCCATCGCATTCGGGGTTCTTGTCCCGGGCTCGGCCGGAGGGTTTGTTTTCAACCCGGGCTTTCTCGGGTTCCTGGCCACCGCCGGCATTGCCGCCGGTTCGGTCTACTGGTTTCTGGCCGGGCGCAAGTCCGGCCATCCCTTACGCCGGGATCAGCAATGACCCGTCTCGTCGCCTATATCGTGCGCCTTGCCGTCATCCTGTTCGGCTATGCCGTCGCCGCGCTGGCGGCCAGCGCGTTCCTCAATGTCCTGTTCCTGGCCTCCCTCGGCTACACGCCGGCGCATGCGGAGCCGGCGGCGACCGCCTCGCTCTATTTCTCGATCCCCTTCGTCGCGCTGTTTGCCGCCTATTTCGCCTTCATGCCGGCGGCCCTCGTGATTCTGATCGCCGAGATTCTCGGCCGGCGCGATTGGCTGTTCTATGCGCTGGCCGGTGCGATCGTCGCCGCCGTCTTCCTCGGCTTCGCCGACCAGATGGGCGATACGCCATTCGCCGTCACCGAGCCGCGCGCCATGGCCGCCGTCATCGGCGGCGGCATGGTCGGGGGCATCTTCTATTGGCTCAGCGCCGGGCGCTGGGCCGGAAGCTGGTGGAAAGCCGAACCCTGACCTCGAACCGAGCGCCCGCGTAAGCAGGGAGCTTTGCCGACCTCCGGTTCGGAAGAGATCAGCAGCGAACAGCAAAATCCTACTTCGCCTGGGCAGTCAGGATTTTGAGCGCGAACGCGGAAAACACGCCGGCGAAGAGATAGTCGACCACCCGCGTCACGCGCGGGCTGGCCTTCATCGCCGCCGAGAATTTCTCCGCCGCCAGCACCATCGGTGTCGTCACCGGGGTCGACAGCACGACGAACATGGCGCCGAGGAAGAACAGCTTTCCCGGCGCGTGCGGATCATGCGCCGAGACGAATTGCGGCAGGAAGGTCATGAAGAACAGGATGATCTTCGGGTTGAGCAGGTTGACGCCCAGCCCCACCATCCAGCTCCGGAACAGCGAGATTTGCGGGCCCGTCTTCTTCTCCGGCGAGAAGGCCGAACCCTTGGTGATCGCCTGCCAGGCCAGGAAGACGAGATAGCCGGCGCCGAAGATCTTCAGCACGAAGAAGGCCATCGGCGAGGCGACGATCAGCGCCGAGACGCCGACCACCACCAGCGTGGTGTGGATCAGCGTGCCGCACAGCGCCCCCGCCATCGAGGCGAAGCCTGCGGCGCGGCCCTGGCTCAGCGTGCGCGAGACGAACAGCGTCATGTCCGGCCCCGGCGTGATCGCCAGGATGACCGTGGCGATGGCGAACTGGATCAGCGTTGCGGTGTCGGGAATGAAGGACATGGTAGGCCCGTTGACTTTCGATACGCAGCTATAATGAACGGGGCCTGCCGTTGCCAGCGGCTGTGCGACGGAAAGGATGATCCAGCTGTCCCGTATGCCTGTTTCTCCGCGCCTTGCCCCGTTCATCCCTTGCGGTGACCGGAAACGGCGTGATACCTCGCCGGCCGAGAACTCTTGTCGCGGAAACAGCAAATGTCGAAAACAAAAGACGTCAAGAAGGTCGTGCTCGCCTATTCCGGCGGCCTCGACACATCAATCATCCTGAAATGGCTGCAGACCGAGCTCGGCGCCGAGGTCGTCACCTTCACCGCCGACCTCGGCCAGGGCGGCGAATTGGAGCCGGCGCGCCGCAAGGCCGAGATGATGGGCATCAAGGACATCCGCATCGTCGACGTGCGCGAGGAATTCGTTGCCGACTTCGTCTTCCCGATGTTCCGCGCCAACGCCGTCTACGAAGGCACCTATCTGCTCGGCACCTCGATCGCCCGGCCGCTGATCTCGAAACACCTCGTCGAGATCGCAAAGGAGACCGGCGCCGACGCGATCGCCCACGGCGCCACCGGCAAGGGCAATGACCAGGTGCGCTTCGAGCTTTCGGCCTATGCGCTCAATCCCGATATCAAGGTCATCGCGCCCTGGCGCGACTGGTCGTTCAAGTCGCGCACCGACCTCATCAACTTCGCCGAGCAGCACCAGATTCCGGTGCCGAAGGACAAGAAGGGTGACGCGCCGTTCTCGGTCGACGCCAATCTCCTGCATTCCTCTTCCGAGGGCAAGGTGCTTGAGGACCCGTGGAGCGAGCCGCCGGAATTCGTCCATCAGCGCACCGTCTCGCCCATGGACGCGCCGGACAAGGTCACCGAGATCGAGATCGAGTTCCTGAAGGGCGATCCGGTCGCGCTCGACGGCAAGAAGCTGTCGCCGGCAACCATGCTCGCCGCCCTCAACGATCTCGGCCGCGACAACGGCATCGGCCGGCTCGACCTCGTCGAGAACCGCTTCGTCGGCATGAAGTCGCGCGGCGTCTACGAGACCCCCGGCGGCACCATCCTTATCGCTGCCCACCGAGCCATCGAATCGATCACGCTCGACAGGGGAGCTGCCCACCTCAAGGACGAGTTCATGCCGCGCTACGCCGAACTCATCTACAACGGCTTCTGGTTCGCGCCCGAGCGGCTGATGCTGCAGACGATGATCGACAAGAGCCAGGAGGATGTCGAAGGTACGGTGCGTCTGAAGCTCTACAAGGGCAATGTCATCGTTACCGGCCGCAAGTCGAAGAAGACGCTCTATTCCGACGCGCTGGTGACCTTCGAGGACGACCGCGGCGCCTACGACCAGAAGGACGCCGCCGGCTTCATCCGCCTCAATGCGCTGAGGCTGCGCACGCTCGCCGCACGCAACCGCCGGGACTGACCACTCTGCCAGTCAGCGAACAGGAACCCCGGCAACGCGGCCGGGCTTTCTGCTGAAAAGCAATTCCAGGAAAAGTGTGTACGGTTTTCCCGGGAAAAGCGCGTAGCGCTTTCCCTTGGGAATCGCGCAAAAACAAAGACATAGAGCGGTTCGCCGTCTCCGTGAAACGGTGAACTGCCCTAACGATTACTCGCCATCGATTGCGGTGGCGATACGGGCGATGGCCTGTTGATAGACACTCGCCGAGTTCCAGCCGGCAATTGCACCCATATTCGCCTGAGCGCTCGCGCCGGCCTGCCAGCCATGCGCCTTGAGGAAGTTGGCCGTGGAAGCCAGCGCGGTGCTCTTATCGCGCAGGTTTCCGCTGCCCACTCCATATTTCAGGACATTTCCGGGCAGGAACTGCGTATGGCCGATCTCGCCATGCATGGCCCCGACCGACGAGGCGGTCAACGTTCCGCGATCGACCAGCTTCAGCGCCGCAATGGCATGCGGCTGAAAGTAATCCGGACGGCGGCAGTCATAGGCAAGCGTCAAAATGGCGGACACCGTGTTCTGGTTGCCCATAGAGGCGCCGAAGCCCGTCTCCATGCCCCAGATGGCAAGCAGCACGCCCGGCGAGACGCCGTAGGTCCGTTCGATCTTGTCGAACAGCGCCGCATTCGATTTCTTCAGCGCCCGGCCCTTGGAAATGATCGCCGCCCCGCCGCGGCGCTTCATGAAGGCTTCCACCGAGCCGCTGAAAGCCTTGTGGATGGCGCGGTCCGCGGAAATGGTCCTGGTCGCGTAGGTCGCGCCGGCCAGGGCCGCCAGTCCTCTCGAACCCACGCCCTCGGCCCTGGCCTCCGCTGCGAAGTCCTGCTTCCAGGCATCGAAGCCGGCTCCGGTCTTGCCACAGCTGGCCGCCGCCTGTGCGCCCGTCGCCAGCGCAAGCATCGCCACCACAGTGGCCGCTGCAAACATCTTACCTTTGGCAAGAAATGCCATGTTGTTCTCTCCTGGTTGCCTGAATCACGTCCCGGCCGGAATTTGCCAGTGAAACGCGCACTTGTCACTGTCGCGCGCGCAAGCTGGCCAATGGAAGGGAATTTGCCTACGATCAAGCAAATATTGTGGCAAGAACCACCCATGGCCCGACGATCCTTGCGCCATGTTGCTCAATGACGTCACAGTCGGGAACGACGTCTGTCGGCCGGCGTTTTGCACGACGCGCCTTCCCCTGTTCCCTGGTCCGAGACCGAGATGAAACTCTTCGACTGTCCTCATTGCGGCCATCGTCTCTATTTCGAGAACGCCCGGTGCCTGAACTGCTCCAGTGCCGTGCTCTATGATCCGCAGCGCGCCTGCTTTGCCCTGTCCGGTGCCGACGGCGGCTCCCCATGCGCCAACGCCGACGAATGCGCCTGCAACTGGATGGCCGAGCCGGGACAGCCCTTCTGCCGCGCCTGCGCGCTCAACCAGCTGATCCCGGACCTCTCCGTCGACGGCAACCGCCGCCGCTGGATACGGGTCGAGGCCGCGAAGAAGCGCGCGGTCTATTCGCTGCTGGCTTTCGGACTGCCGGTGACGCCCAAGCAGAACCCCGCCGACGAGGCCGGCCTTGCCTTCGACTTCCTTGCCGATCCGATCGGCGGCGGCCCGGGCGGCGAGCGCATCCTGACCGGCCACGACAATGGCCTGATCACCCTCAACGTCGCCGAAGCCGACTCCGCCGAGCGCGAAAGGCGGCGCGTTGAGATGGGCGAGAACTATCGCACCTTGCTCGGCCATTTCCGCCACGAGCTCGGCCACTACTACTGGGACCGGCTGATCCGCGACAATCCGCAAAGGCTTGACGCCTTCCGCGCGCTGTTCGGCGACGAGCGCACCGGCTACGAGCAGGCATTGAAGAACCACTATGCCAATGGTGCCCCACCCGACTGGCAGCAACGCCACATCTCGTCCTACGCCACCTCCCATCCCTGGGAGGACTGGGCCGAAAGCTGGGCCCACCACCTGCACATCACCGACACGCTGGAAATGGTCCATGCGCTGAACTTCCCGCTCGGCCGGCTGGAGACGGTGGAAGCCAACGAATTGCCCCAGGGCGATACCGGGGGCATGCTACAACCAGCGCCGTCCGAACCGACACCCGCTCCCGAACCGTTCGAAAAGATCCTGTCGCGCTGGCTGGTGCTGTCGGAAGCCTCCAATTCCATCAATCGCTGCATGGGTCTGCCCGACCTCTACCCCTTCGTCATCTCGGATGTCGCGGCGCGCAAACTGGCCTTCGTTCACGACCTTCTGACCGGCCTGCCGCAAGAAACGGGAACAAATCGTGAGTTGGCTTCAACATTTTAGCTGGAACGCATGCGCCGCTCTCCCGTTTTCGCTGCCGAGGGACCATGAAACGGAGAGAAACCATGAAATCCGTATTGTTTCCCGCGGTCGCCGGAATGCTCGCGCTCTTCTCGGGCGCCGCCATGGCCGACACCCCGGTCTCCGCGATCACCGATCTCAACGTCCGCGCTGGCCCGGGCCCGCAATATCCTATCATCGGCGTGCTCGCCGCCGGCCAGTCGGCGACGCTCAATGGCTGCATCGAAAACAGCAAATGGTGCACCATCGCCGAAGCCGGTGGCCAGGGCTGGGTCTATTCGGATTATGTGACGGCTGATTTCGGCGGCAACCGGGTCGTGTTGACGCGACGTCCGCTCGGCTCCAGCGTCGCCGTCGTGTCGCCGCCCGAGGGCTATTCCACCGATTACACCGGCTCGATCATCGCCGGCGAGCCGGTCGAGGACGCCATCCCGCAGCCTCCCGCCGAAGTCAGGACCTATGTCGACACGCATCGCGTCGACCCTGTCTATCTTGAGGGCGAGGTGGTCACCGGGGCCGTATTGCCCGAGAGCGTCGAACTGCGCGAGATCCCCGATTACGACTACCGCTACGTCTATGTGAACGGCCAGCCGGCGCTGATCGACCCGCAGACGCGGCGCATCGTGTATGTGGTGCGTTGAGGCGGATAGGACACGGGGTTAATCACGGAGCATGCCTTTCGCCTGCCGGCAGGCAGGCGAGGGCGGCGCGAATGCGCCGAAGGCTGGCGGGGCGTACCGAACAGGAATGATTGCGCAGAACCGTCCGATCCCATAGATCATGCGACGCGAAGCACCAGCTTGCGAGAGAGCGTGATATCTGACCCTGCCGCCTTCGAGCACTATCGAAACACAGCCAACGAAAAGACGACCCTGCCGCGCCTGCTTCTCGGGACCGGGATCGTCGTCCTGTTCTGGGCCGTGTCGACGGCGGTCGTGCTGCTGGGCGGCACCTATGCCTTTTTCGCCTGGCGGACAGCGCAAGGCGCGGCTGCGCCCGCCGGCGGCATGCAGGGTTTCCTTGCGTCGCCCGTCGGCATTCTCACCGCGCTCGCGTCTTTCGCCGGCATCTGGATCGGCTTGTGGATCGCCATGCGCTGGGTGCATGGCGAGAAGCTGTCGGCGCTCCTCGGCAACAGCCGTCGCATTTCGCGCTCGGGTTTCATCAAGGGACTGGTCGCGGTGTTGGTCACTTCGCTCGTGTCCGAGGTCCTGCTCTACCTGATGCAGCCCGAGATCGCGCGCGGCTCCATCGCCCTGTCGTCCTGGCTGCTGTTCCTGATCCCGATCCTCGCGCTCACTTTTCTGCAGACATCATCGGAAGAGGCGCTGTTCCGAGGCTACCTGCTGCGCGGTCTTGCCTACCGGTTCAGGAGCCCGTTCGTCTGGGCGCTGCTGCCGGGCCTGCTGTTCACCTCGCTGCACTGGAGCGCGAGCTCCTCGGCCGCCATCAATGCCTGCGTGCTGGTCTCGATCGCCGCTTTTGCACTGCTTTTGACACTTGTCGTCTATGCCACCGGCAATCTCGGCGCGGCCCTTGGCGCCCATCTCGGCAACAATCTGACCGGCTTCCTGCTGATCTCGCATCAGGAGAGCTACAATTCCTTCGCCCTGTTTACCGCCAGACCACTCGAAGGGCCGGGCTGGGCGACGTCGGACGCGGTCCTCATCGCCACGATCGGCATCGCCTGCAGCCTGCTGACGATACTGCTGCTCTTACACCCGCGCTCGCCGCTGAGCGTCTCGGCCGAACCTGCAGACGGAACGAAGGCGACCTGATTGCTGCGCGGGGAGACCGGCGGAACGGTCCTTGTCTTGACTCCGCGGCCGTTTTCCTGTCTACAGCCCCGAATTCCGCGACGAGTATCCCTCCGAGCAAGCCGACCAGGATGCCGAAGCCTCTTTGAGGCCAAGTGCTGTAAACAGATCCTGGAGGCCAACACCCGGCAGCGCTGTGCGCCCCCGGGTGCTTTTTGGTTTTGGCTTTTGCTTGCCACGAGACTTGGACACTTGGCGCGAACGCATTACCTCTCGGGCACCATCAGGTTGCCAGGGAAAAGGAAACAGAATGTTTGAATCACTTCAGGAGCGCCTTGGCTCCATCCTGAACGGCCTGACCGGCCGCGGCGCGCTGTCGGAGGCGGATGTCTCGGCGGCGCTCCGCGAGGTGCGCCGTGCGCTGCTCGAGGCCGACGTGGCGCTGGAAGTGGTGCGCTCCTTCACCGACAAGGTGCGCGAGAAGGCGGTCGGCGCGGCGGTGCTGAAGTCGATCAAGCCCGGCCAGATGGTCGTCAAGATCGTGCATGACGAGCTGGTCGACATGCTCGGCGCCGAAGGCGTCGCCGTCGACCTCAACGCACCGGCGCCCGTCGTCGTCATGATGGTCGGCCTGCAGGGTTCCGGCAAGACGACGACCTCGGCCAAGATCGCCAAGCGGCTCACCGAGCGTCAGAACAAGAAGGTCCTGATGGCCTCGCTCGACACGCGGCGCCCCGCCGCGCAGGAGCAGTTGCGCCAGCTCGGCGAGCAGGTCAAGGTGGCGACGCTGCCTGTCGTCGTCGGCCAGAACCCGGTCGATATCGCCAAGCGCGCCGTGCAGGCGGCCAGGCTCGGCGGTCACGACGTGGTCATCCTCGACACTGCCGGCCGCACCCATATCGACGAGCCGCTGATGGTCGAGATGGCCGACATCAAGAAGGTGTCGGGCCCGCACGAGATCCTGCTGGTCGCCGACTCCTTGACCGGCCAGGACGCCGTCAACCTTGCCAAGAGCTTCGACGAGCGCGTCGGCATCACCGGGCTGGTGCTGACCCGCATGGACGGCGACGGCCGTGGCGGCGCCGCGCTCTCGATGCGCGCCGTCACCGGCAAGCCGATCAAGCTGATCGGCACCGGCGAGAAGATGGACGGGCTGGAGGAATTTCACCCCAAGCGTATCGCCGACCGCATTCTCGGCATGGGCGACATCGTTTCGCTTGTCGAAAAAGCCGCCGAGAACATCGACGCCGAGCAGGCGGCGGCGATGGCCAAAAAGATGCAGTCGGGCAAGTTCGACCTGAACGACCTCGCCCAGCAGCTTCAGCAGATGTCGAAAATGGGCGGCATGGGCGGCATCATGGGCATGATGCCCGGCATGGGCAAGATGAAGGACCAGATGGCCGCCGCCGGTCTCGACGACAAGATGTTCGGCCGCCAGCTCGCCATCATCTCCTCGATGACCAAGGCCGAGCGCGCCAACCCCGACATTCTCAAGCACTCGCGCAAGAAGCGCATCGCCGCCGGCTCCGGCACCGACGCGGCCGAGATCAACAAGCTCTTGAAGATGCATCGCGGCATGGCCGACATGATGAAGGCGATGGGCGGCAAGGGCAAAGGCGGCGGCCTGATGCGCGGCATGATGGGCGGGCTCGCCTCCAAGATGGGTCTCGGCGGCATGATGCCCGGTGGCATGGGCGGCATGCCTGACCTCTCCAAGATGGATCCCAAGCAGCTCGAAGCCTTGCAGAAGCAGGCGCAGGCCGCCGGCATGAAGGGCCTGCCCAGCGGCCTTCCCGGCGGCGGTGGCCTGCCCGGCTTGCCCGGCGGCATGAAGCTTCCCAGGCTTCCCGGTCTCGGCGGCGGTGGCCTGCCTGGCCTCGGCAAGAAGAAGTGAGGACGCGATGAACGAGGAAAAGGACATGGCGGACGCCCGCACCATCCTGGCCGGCTACCGTGCTTCGATCGACAACATCGATGCCGCCCTCATCCACATGCTGGCCGAGCGCTTCCGCTGCACCAAGGCGGTCGGCCTGCTCAAGGCCGAGCATGGCTTGCCGCCGGCTGACCCGGCGCGCGAGCAGCAGCAGATCGCCCGTCTTCGCCAGCTCGCGGACGATGCGCATCTCGACCCGGATTTCGCGGAGAAATTCCTCAATTTCGTCGTCCGCGAAGTGATCCGCCACCACGAACAGATCGCCGCTGCCAACGGCGTGACGAAAACCGGCTGAAGACAAAGATTTAGCCGCAACCCTACCAACGAAATCAGAGCTTTTAGGAGATAAGAAATGGCACTGAAGATCAGATTGGCCCGCGCGGGCTCGAAGAAGCGTCCCTACTACCACGTCGTCGTCGCCGACGCGCGCTCGCCGCGCGACGGCCGTTTCATCGAGTCGCTCGGCTCGTGGAACCCGCTGCTGCCGAAGGACGGCGAGCGCGTCAAGGTTGACGCCGAGCGCGTCAAGCACTGGCTGTCGCACGGCGCCCAGCCGACCGACCGCGTGCTGCGCTTCCTCGATGAGGCCGGCCTCGCCAAGCGCGACGCCCGTTCCAATCCGAAAAAGGCCGAGCCCGGCAAGAAGGCACAGGAGCGCGCCGCGCTTCTGAAGAAGGCGCAGGACGACGCCGCTGCCGCCGTCGCGGCGGCTGCGGCCGCGCCGGCCGAGGCGGAGCCCGCCACGGCCGAGTAATCGATCACCGATCGTCTTTTTCGAAACGGCGGGCCCTTAGCCCGCCGTTTTCTATTTCGAATTCATTGTGCGGATGCTGCCGCTCAATAGCCGCTCGGGCAACGATCGACATAGACATGGCCGCGGCTGTCGCGATAACGGCAGCGGCCCGGTTCGCTGGCCCGCCCGATCAGCGCGCCGGCTACGGCACCGACCGCGCCGCCGACCACGGCGCCCTGGACGGGATCGCCCGCCACCGCCGCGCCGACCGCTGCTCCGCCCAGGCCGCCGACGGCCGCGCCTTTTTCCGTCTGCGAACAGGCGCCAAGCGCTGCCGTCAGCACCAGAATGGTCATGATTTTCTTCATTGTCGTTCCTCTCTCACGGGGATCGCCGTCCTCGCCGCCATGTTCCTAACTCCCAGGCGGCCGATTTGATCCCTAGACATTGAAGGCCGGTGCTTCGCCGCGCCTGCCAAGGCCATGCCGATCTCCGGCAAGCATTTGAAATCGTTGATGTTCTCACGTCGCAGCGCAGTTCTCTCGCCGGGTTGTCCTTGCAGCGCGCCGGCGTGGCTATCGGCCCGCTTCGGTCGCGTATATGAAGAGCCGGCGGGCGTGGCCCCTCAGACCAAGAGCAGGCAATATGGCCGGAGAGACAGATCTGAAGACATTGCTGGCGTCGATGACGCCGCAATTGATTGCCGGCATCCATGTCTTCGCCACGCTGCCGGCGGGTGTATCGGTTCCGGAAGGACTCGAAGCGGTCATGCTGTTTCGCGAACGCGAAGGCACGACATTGATTCTGCTCGAAGACGAGGCGCAGGCAGCCGGACTGGAAGCCGTTTTCCGCTGCCGCATGATAAAACGCTGAACATCCATTCGTCGCTGGAAGCCGTCGGCTTCCTCGCCGCCATCACCGCACGCCTCGCCGCCGCCGGCATGGGCGTCAATCCCGTTTCCGCTTTCTATCACGACCATCTGTTCGTGCCGGCCGACCGGGCAGAGGAAGCGATGAGGTTGCTACGGGAACTGGCGGCGGAAAATCGGACATAGGCCAGCGCCCCCCCTCATCCGCCTGCCGGCACCTTCTCCCCGTATAAGGACGGGGGGAAGGTGAGCTAACGGCCGAAGGCCGAGCCCGCGACTGCGGGCCGCCGGTCGTCCGGCGCCTCGCGGAGGGCCAGCCGCGTAAGCGGCGGTGCGGCCCGCGAGCGAAAGCCAAACAGCCGTCAGGCTGCCTTCTTCTTCGGCTGGATCAGGCCGCGCTCGACCAGCAGTTCGGCGATCTGCACTGCGTTGAGGGCGGCGCCCTTGCGCAGATTGTCGGAAACGATCCACATCGACAGGCCGTTGTCGATGGTCGAATCCTCGCGGATGCGCGAGATGAAGGTGGCGTCCTCGCCGGCCGATTCCAGCGGCGTGATGTAGCCGCCGTCCTCGCGCTTGTCCAAGACCTGGCAGCCCGGCGCCTCGCGCAGGATGTCGCGCGCCTCGTCGGCGGTGATCGGGTTCTCGAACTCGATGTTGACCGCTTCCGAATGGCCGATGAACACCGGCACGCGCACGCAGGTCGCCGTCAGCTTGATCTTGGGATCGAGCATCTTCTTGGTCTCGGCGACCATCTTCCACTCTTCCTTGGTGAAGCCGTCATCGAGGAAAACGTCGATATGGGGGATCACGTTGAAGGCGATGCGCTTGGTGAACTTCTTGACGTCGACCTGGTCGGCGACGAACACGGCGCGGGTCTGCGTGAACAGCTCGTCCATGCCTTCCTTGCCGGCGCCCGACACCGACTGGTAGGTGGCCACGACGATGCGCTTGATGGTGGCCGCGTCATGCAGCGGCTTCAGCGCCACGACGAGCTGCGCCGTCGAGCAGTTCGGGTTGGCGATGATGTTCTTGCGGGTGAACAGCGAGATCGCATCCGGGTTCACTTCCGGGACGATCAGCGGCACGTCGGCGTCGTAGCGGAAGGCCGAGGAATTGTCGATGACGACGCAGCCCTGCTTGCCGATCTTGGGTGACCATTCCTTCGAGACATTGCCGCCGGCCGACATGATGCAGATGTCGGTGTCGGAAAAGTCGTAGGTGTCGAGTGCGCGGACCTTCAGCGTGCGGTCGCCGAACGACACTTCCGTGCCCTGGCTGCGGCGCGAGGCAAGCGCCACCACTTCGCTGACCGGAAAACCGCGCTCTTCCAGTATGTTGAGCATTTCGCGGCCCACATTGCCCGTGGCGCCAACTACCGCAACCTTGAAACTCATAAAGATCTCCTATCCCTCTCCGCTTGGTTGTTGGAGAAAACCCGCCGGCCAGGTGCGGGTTCCGTCCCCCGGGCCGAACCCGGGAGAGGGTGGTCAGGCCAAGGGAATCACACCGTTTTGGTGGTGGTTTTGGCCGTTACTTTGCTGGAACGGGGGGACGCGCCGAAACGCCCGGCGCAATGATGCTCATTGCGGCTGGGGGCATCGAATGCAAGAAGAGCCATCAAAAGGCCGCGCATCGAAAAACGATCCCGTTCGAAGCGGGCTTTTACGCGGTTTGCGGCAGGAGTCAATCAGTGGTGTTTCTTCCTTCCCTCCTTGCGGGAGAAGGGAAGGCGGTGCCGCCTGCCCTGTACAAGAGCGGCGCCAGCAAGTACGAACGGGCGAGATCGTCTGGCTGGCGCTGCGCCAGCCCTGTATGTGCTCCATGATGAGCGCAAGCCCTGAATTCCGAAAGAGTGAGATGTCCAACTTCGAAGCACTTGTTCCTGCGCTGGCAAAGGCGCTGGAAAAACGCGGCTATGCCGAACTGACGCCGGTGCAGAAGGCGGTCCTGGAACTTGGCCAGGCCGACGCGCTGGTGTCGGCGCAGACCGGCTCCGGCAAGACGGTGGCCTTCGGCCTTGCCATGGCGCCGACGCTCCTCGGCGGCGCCGACCGCTTTGCCCATGCCGCGGCCCCGTTGGCGCTGGCGGTGGCGCCGACGCGCGAGCTGGCGCTGCAGGTGACGCGCGAACTGGAATGGCTCTACGAGCTGACCGGCGCCACGGTCGCCTCCTGCGTCGGCGGCATGGACATGCGCACCGAACGGCGCGCGCTGGAGCGCGGCGCCCATATCGTCGTCGGCACCCCCGGTCGGCTGCGCGACCACATCACGCGGAACTCGCTCGACATGTCGGCGCTGAAGGCGGTGGTGCTGGACGAAGCCGACGAGATGCTCGATCTCGGTTTTCGCGAGGACCTGGAATTCATCCTCGACGCCGCCCCCGCCGAGCGCCGCACGCTGATGTTTTCGGCCACCGTGCCGCGCTCCATCGCAACCCTCGCCCAGGGCTATCAACGTGACGCCGTGCGCATCTCGGCCGCCGGCGAGGAGAAGCAGCATCTCGACATCGAATACCGGGCGCTCAGCGTCGCCCAGGCCGATCGCGAGAACGCCATCATCAATGTGCTGCGTTTCTACGAGGCGAAAAACGCGCTGGTGTTCTGCAACACCCGTGCCGCCGTCAACCATCTCACCGCACGCTTCAACAACCGCAATTTTTCAGTCGTCGCGCTCTCGGGCGAGCTCAGCCAGAACGAACGCAGCCACGCGCTGCAGGCGATGCGCGATGGCCGCGCCAAGGTCTGCATCGCCACCGACGTCGCGGCGCGCGGCATCGACCTGCCCAATCTGGAGCTGGTCATCCATGCCGACCTGCCGACCAACCCGGAAACGCTGCTGCACCGAAGCGGCCGCACCGGACGCGCGGGTCGCAAGGGCGTCAGCGCGCTGATCGTGCCCAACAGCGCCCGCAGGCGAACCGAACGCCTGCTGGCGAGCGCAAAGCTGACCGCGACATGGGCAAGTCCGCCATCCGCCGACGACGTGATCCGCCGCGATGACGAGCGCATCCTTGCCGATCCCACCTTCGATGAACCGGTGAAGGACGACGAACGCGGCTTCATCGACGCGCTTCTCGCCAAGCACGGCGCCGAGCAGGTGACGGCCGCCTTCGTGCGGCTGTGCCGCTCGAGCCGCTCGGCGCCAGAGGATCTGATGGACGTCGCGCCGTTCACGCCGTCGCGTGAAAGACCGGCGGGCGAAAACTTCGCGCGCCGCGACGAGGCGCCCAGCCGCCGCGACGATTTCGGCGCCAGCGTCTGGTTTTCGCTGTCGGTCGGGCGCCGGCAGAATGCCGAGCCACGCTGGCTGATTCCGATGCTGTGCCGCACCGGCAGCATCACCAAGCGCGAGATCGGCGCCATCAAGATGCAGCCGGAAGAGACCTTCGTGCAGATCGCCGCCGACTGGGCCGACCGTTTCCTCGCCGCCGTTGGTCCCGACCGCAAATTGCAGGGTAACATCGTGGTGAAACGGCTGGACGGCATGCCGGACCTGTCGCGCGCCGGCTACCAGCCGCCAGGTCCGGACAAGAAACCGCATCGCGGCAAGGCGCCGTTCGACCCGAACGCGCCGAAGCGCAAATTCGAGAAGCGCGCGCCGGCTGGCGACCAGCGCCCCGCCGCATCTGACGCGAAGCCCTGGGCGAAAAAGCCGGGCAAGCCGAAATTCGACAACGCCGGACCGCCGAAACCCAAGAAGGCGAAGAAGCGGCCGAGCTGAGATCTCCCGGCCATGTCGTCACGATGGCTGCCGCGCCAGCCGTCGCATTTTCATGCTGCCCCTTGCGATCCGCCGGAACTTTGAACAGTCTGGTCGGGCGTTCGGGGGATCGGGGCATGCGCGGCGAAGTTCTTCACTATGACGAGACCCAGGGCTTCGGCTTCATCACCGGGGCGGATGGTGAGCGCTATACTTTCGCGCGTGAGGATCTGCGCCGCGAAATCGCAATTGCCCGAGGCACGGCCGTTGAATTCCAGCCCGGCGGCGGCCAGGCGCGCGACATCTTCCCGGCCGGCGCCCAATCCGCGCCTCCAACCGGCGTGGCCGCCGGCGCCCATGCGCGAACCGGTGCGTCCGTCTCTTCCGCTGCTCAAATCGCACAGCCGCGGCATTTTGGCCGCGCCGCCAGCACCGGGCCGGCCGAGCCCGGCCTGTGGGGTTATTTCTGGCGCGGCATCACCGAGAATTATTTCAACTTCACCGGCCGCGCCCGCCGCAAGGAATACTGGGCCTATTGCCTGTTCTGGTTCGTCGCGCTGCTGGCAGTGACCGGCATCGGCATTTTCGCCGATGCCGCGATGGGCAATCTCGACGACGCTGAAATGCCGGCGGTGACGATTGGCCTGTTCGGCCTTTTCCTACTTGCGACCTTTCTGCCTGGCCTCGGCATGACCGTGCGTCGTCTGCACGATATCGGCCTGACCGGCTGGCTTTTCCTGGTGATCCTGATCCCCACCATCGGCAGCCTGATCATCCTGGTCTTCGCGCTCATCCCGACCCAGGCCCGGGAGAACCAGTGGGGACCGGTGCCGGCGGGCGCCAGAACGTAGCCCTGCGTGCGTATTGCAATTACGTGCAACTTTAAGTAGCGTCTCGCGACGCAATGTGAAGTGGGGCAGAGCATGCGCGGGACGGTGTTCCACTATGACGAAGGCCAGGACTACGGTTACATCAACGGAACCGACGGCAAACGCTACATCTTTTCCCGTATCGATTTCAGCCTGGAACTGCCCCTGGGCAGGGGTACCCTTGTCGAGTTCCAGCCGGGCGACGGCACGGCGCACCACATTGTCGCCACGGCCTCGGCCGCATCGTCGTCAACCACCAGTCAGCCACGGCAGACCAGCCGTTCTGCCCGAAGCCGGCCCGCCTACTCCACGGGGCTGTGGGCTTATTTCTGGCGCGCGGTGATCGCGGATTATGGCAATTTCACCGGACGCTCCCGCCGCAAGGAATTCTGGGCCTTCTGGCTATTCTACACCCTCGGGGTGCTCGCGCTTTTCGGCTTCGGGATACTTGTTGAACTGGCGATCAACGGCTTCGAAACCAACGCGGACAGGACGCCGATGGGGTTCATAGGGTTCATACCCCTACTGGTGTTCTTTTCGGGATTGATCCTGCCTTGCATTGCGCTCCTCGTACGGCGTGCGCATGACGCCGGCCTGAGCGGCTGGTTTGCCCTGCTTTGCTTCATCCCGCTCATTGGCGGCATCGCCGTGCTAGTCTTCGGGCTTATGCCGCCTCAGCTGGGCGAAAATCCTTGGGGACCGGTGCCGGCGGGCGTCAGGGTCTGACCGCCCCCAGCGCCTCGCCCGAAAGCCTGAGAAAGATCTTCTGGCCGTGGCGTTCGGCGCCAAGCCGGTCGTAGAAGCGCAGCGCGCCTTCGTTCCAGTCCTCGGTGGTCAGGTCGATGCGGCCGATGCCGTTGCGCCGGCAATGGTCGGCGAGAAAGCCGACCAGCGCCCGGCCGACGCCGGCGTTGCGAGCCTTGTCGTGCACGAACAGATCCTTGAGGAACAATAGCCGCTCGAGGTCGATGCCGGGATGCGCGATCGCCACAGATGCCAGGCCGCTGATCTCGGCCCCGACGAAAGCCAGCGCGAAATGCGGATAGGCCGGGCTTTCCTCGCCCAGCCATTTGCGTGCCGCCGACAAGGCGCGCTCGTGGTCGAGCGGCGGCTGCCGGTAATGCACCGCCATGTCGCACAGCATCGTGGCGAGCGCCGTCGCGTCGCCGGCCGTCGCCCAGCGGACGTCGACCGTCATGGGGGTCAGCCCAGGAACTTGGCGATGATCGCGTCGCCCATCTCGACGGTGCCGACCTCGGTCATGCCAGCCGAGAGGATGTCCTTGGTGCGCAGCCCGTCGTCGAGCACGGCGGCGATTGCCGCTTCGAGCTTGTCGGCTTCATCGACCATGGCGAAGGAATAGCGCAGGCACATGGCGAAGGAAGCGATCATGGCGATCGGGTTGGCGATGCCCTTGCCGGCGATATCGGGCGCCGAACCGTGCACCGGCTCGTAAAGCGCCTTGCGCTTCTTGGTCTTGGCATCAGGCGCGCCGAGCGAGGCGGAAGGCAGCATGCCGATCGAGCCGGTCAGCATGGCGGCGATATCGGACAGCATGTCGCCGAACAGGTTATCGGTGACGATGACGTCGAACTGCTTTGGCCAGCGCACCAGTTGCATGCCGCCGGCATCGGCCAGCATGTGGTCGAGCTTGACGTCGGAATATCGGGCCTTGTGGGTCTGGGTGACGACCTCGTTCCACAACACGCCGGACTTCATGACGTTGCGCTTTTCCATCGAGGTGACATGGTTCTTGCGCGTGCGCGCCAATTCGAAGGCGACGCCCGAAATGCGCTCGATCTCGAATGTGTCGTAGACCTGGGTGTCGATGCCGCGCTTCTGGCCGTTGCCGAGATCGATGATCTGCTTGGGCTCGCCGAAATAGACGCCGCCGGTCAGTTCGCGCACGATCAATATGTCGAGGCCTTCGACCACCTCTTGCTTCAGCGAGGAGGACGCCGCCAGCGCCGGATAGCAGATCGCGGGCCTGAGATTGGCAAACAGCTCCATGTCCTTGCGCAGGCGCAGCAGGCCGGCCTCGGGGCGAACCTCGTAAGGCACGGCATCCCATTTCGGACCGCCGACGGCGCCGAACAGCACGGCGTCGGCGGCAACAGCCTTTTCCATGTCGGCATCGGAAATCGCGGCACCATGTGCATCGTAGGCGCAGCCGCCGACCAGCCCCTCGTCGGTGGCGAAGCCGCTGCCGAGCTTCTCGTTCATGGCCGCTATCAGCTTCTTGACCTCGGCCATGGCCTCGGGGCCGATGCCGTCGCCGGGAAGCAGGAAGAGATGTTTCGAAGCCATGGAGAGCCGTCCCAGAAAGAATGCGTTTCGATTTTGCACAGCATCCTTCGCGCGCCAATGAGGCGCGCGGCGCTGTGCGACCGCGGCCTTGCTAACCGCCAAGTGGTTGCGACGCAAGGAGGAACAATTGGCGAAGGCGGCTAAGTGCGTAATCTCCCCCCTTGAGGGGGAGATGGCCGGCAGGCCAGAGGGGGGCGCTGTCCGCCAACATGTCCAGGTCTGCAGTCGCCTCGGCGCTTTGCAGATATTCACCGATGCGAGAGAATGTTGACCAGCCGACCGAAAGGGTCGCGCACATAGAAGCGCCGCACGCCCCAGGGCTCGTCGGCCGGCCCGTATTCGATGGCGAAGCCGGCTGCCTTCATGGCGTCGAGTGCGGCATCAACGTCGTCGACCTCGATCGACAGGTCCGGCACCGGCGTGCCCGACCCGCCTTGCGCCATGAAGCTGACCTGTACCTGCATCCTTTCCTCGGACCCGTAGGTGACGATCCAGCCTTGATCCATGAGCACATCGAGGCCGAGCACGTCATGGTAGAAGCGCCTCGCCGATGCCGCGTCCTTTGTTTCGATATTGGCTACGATACGCCGCACTGCCATGGCATTGGCCTCCTCAGTCTGTGCGCCGAAGCGCCGTCACCTCGATTTCGATCTTCATCTCCGGTCTGTTGAGCTGGCACACGATCATCGTTGCCGCCGGCCTGATCTCGCCGAACGCTTCGCCGAGAATGGGGAACACCACGTCGACGAAGGCCCGGTCGGTTATGTAGTAATGCGCGCGCACCACATCCTTCATGCCGAAGCCGCCGTCCAGCAAGGCACTGGCGATGGTTGCCAGGCAGTTGCGCGTCTGCGCCTCGACGGTTTCCGGCATCGTCATCGAGGCATAGTCATAGCCGGTCGTTCCGGACACGAAACACCAGTCGCCCTGCACCACGGCGCGCGAATAGCCGGCGGTCTTCTCGAAGGGCGAACCGGTGGAGATCAGCTTTCGCATGGCATCCTCGCAAGGGGTGTTCGCAACCACTTTGCGGGCAAAGGCCTCGCACGGCCATAGGCCAGACGGAGCTGGCCGTTGTCCCGAGGGCCTTGGCCGTCCGCTGGGGCGCGTCAGCTCGCCAGCCGGCTGACCATCTCGTGCTGGGCGTAGGCACGGCCGAAGCGGTTGGCGAGGAAGGCGTCGAGCGCGATGTCCTCCTGCTTGACGAAGCCGGTCGCCGGCAAGGTGCCGTCGGCCAGCATGTCGAGCACGGCGCAGATTCCCGATGCCGTGGTGATCTGGATGGCGCTGCGCACCGTCTGGCCGACCCGCTTCGAATAGATCTTGTTGGCGTAGGTCTCCTGCAGCAGGCGGCCGTTCTTGCGCCCCGAGACGGTGACGAAGACGATGACCACGTCCTGCAGCGTCGCTGGCAGCGCGCTTTCGAAAATGTCCTTCAGCACCTCGCGGCGGTGGCGCAGGCCGAGGTCGTTGAGCAGCGCCTTCATGATGGCGGCGTGGCCGGGATAGCGGATGGTGCGATAGTTGAGCGTGCGCACCTTGCCCTTCAGCGTCTCGGCCAGCGTGCCGAGCCCGCCGGAGGTGTTGAAGGCCTCGTAGGTCACCCCGTCGAGCGAGAATTCCTCACGCTCCTCCAGCGGCGGCACCTCGACCAGCTCGCCCTCGACGATCGCCTCGCAGGGCTCGCAATATTCGTTGATGACGCCGTCGGTGCTCCAGGTCAGATTGTAGTTCAGCGCGTTCGAAGGATATTGCGGCAGCGCGCCGACCCGCATGCGCACGCTCTCCAGCGTATCGAAACGGCTGGCGAGGTCGTTGGCGACGATCGAGATGAAGCCCGGCGCCAGCCCGCATTGCGGGATGAAGGCGTTGTTGGCCGAACGCGCCAGTTCCTTCACGCGCCGGGTCGAGACGACGTCCTCGGTGAGGTCGAGATAATGCACGTCGGCGCTTGCGGCGGCTTCGGCGATGCGCGTGGTCAGATGGAAGGGAGCGGCGCTGAGCACCGCGAATTTTCCGGCGAGCGCAGCTTCCAGCGTGCCCGCGGCCGCGATGTCGAGTTCCAGCGTCTCGACCCCGTCAGGCAGTTCGGCCGCGGCAAGCTGCGCGGCCGAGCGGTCAACGAGAGTGACGTGATAGTCCCCGGTTGAAAACAGCATCTCGGCAATGGTCGAGCCGATCTTGCCGGCGCCGACGACAACAATTTTCTTCATGACCCGGTTCCCTCGCCCGACAGTTGATTTGTCCCGCTACAATCGCGGCTTGCCGGACGAAAGGAAGCGTGGAATTGTACGAAATGAAGTACCCTTTTTGCCGATATGCCGACCAGGTTCGTTGAAATGCTGAGTGATGCCGACCAGGCCCTGCTTGCCCTGTTGCGCGAGAACGCCCGCGCCTCGACCGCCGCGCTGGCGCGCCGGCTCGGCGTGTCGCGCACCACGGTGCAGAGCCGCATCGAACGGCTGGAGCAGCGCGGCATCATAGCCGGCTACGGCGTCAAGCTTGCGCCCGATTATGAACAGGGACTGGTGCGGGCGCATGTGCTGCTCACCGTAACGCCCAAGCTCGCCGACAAGGTGGTGCGCAGCCTGCGAGCCCTGGCGCCGGTCAGGACGCTGCATTCGGTGAGCGGCAATTTCGACATGATCGTCATCGCCGACGCGCCGTCGATCAAGGACCTGGACACGCTGCTCGACCAGATCGGCGCCCTCGAAGGCGTCGAACGGACGTCGTCATCGATCATCCTGTCGACGCGGATCGATCGGTGATCACCGGTGAAAAACCGGGCCGCAGGCGGCCCGGTCGTGCCGCCTTTACTTGGCAGGCTGGATGTTCGAGACCAGCGATTTGCCGGATTTCGTCGAATAGGTGACGATCACCTTCTTGCCGGGCTTCAGCGTCTCGACCTCTATGCCCTCCGGCAGGTTCAGCGTCTTGCCGTCGGCCAGCGTGATGGCGTCGCCCTTTGCATCGACATTGACGATGGTGCTGGTAACCGTCCTTGCAAGGGCTGCCGTCGAGGATGCGGCCGCCAGCACTGTCGCGGCGGCGATGACGAATTTCCTCATGGTCTTTTCTCCTAACGCTTGTTGTGGTGCCGAAGTGGTTCGGCATCGAGGGGTCGGAACGATTACAGTTGCCGCCCCGCTTCCCCCGGATCGAGAGAAGATCGGTCGATCCTAGCGAGGCGAGTTGTCGGGCAGCTGGCCGGCGCCTTACGGATCCGTAAGACCGGGATGACGGACAGAGGATCCAGGTCTATCGCCGGCTAACCCGACGCCAGCGGGAAACTCACCATCACGGCGAGACCCGGCCGGCAGTCCTCAAGCGTGATCGATGCGCCGTGCAGGTCGGCGATGGCCCTAACGAGGCTGAGGCCGAGGCCGCTGCCTGGCGTCGAGCGGCTGTGGTCCAGCCGGTAGAGCCGCTGGAACACTTTTTCACGCTCGTACGCCGGGATGCCAGGACCGTTGTCGGCGACTCTGGCCAGGATATGCTCGTCCCGGCGTTCGGCCGACAATTTGATCGCGGTGCCGGGCGGGCAATGGCGCAGCGCATTCTCGACCAGGTTGGCGAACATCTGCATCAGCAGCTCGCGATCGCCATGGATCCGGTCCGTCGTCCCGTCCAGCCGCTGCGACGACAGCGACTTGCAGTCGTCCTCTGCCACCTCGGTGTAGATCTCGGCGATGGTTTGCAGAATCTCGCCGAGATCGACATCGGTAAAGCGCGCCTTGCGCGCGCCAGCCTCGATCTGTGCAATTCTAAGCAGCGCGTCAAAGGTCTCGTTGATCTGGTGACCCTCCGCGCGCGCGTCGGCCAGGTCGCCGGAGACATCCTGATCCTGCGCCGCCTTGTCGGCCGCGCCCTCCAGAATCATCTGCAGCCGATTGAGCGGCGTCTTCAGATCGTGCGCAATGTCGGCGCTGACCTGCTTCATGCCTTCGACCAGCGCCGACAGACGATCAAGAGCCGCATTGACCTGATTGGACACGACGTCGATGTCGTCGCCATTGCCGGTCAGTGGAATGCGGGTATCCAGCCGGCCATGCGAGACATCCACCATAGTGGCGGCAATGCCGTCGAGCCGGCGCTGAACGCGCGAGGCGAGCAAGGCGCCGCCGGCCACCGCCAGCCCGGCGATGATCAGCGTCGCCCAGCCGAAGCTCATCAGTATGATAGTTTCCAGTTCCTCCGTCTCGGACAGGCTGAAGGCGATCGTCAGATTGTTGCCGCCAATCGAGCCGGAATAGGCACGGTATTGGGCACCGGCCGGCACACCGGGCATTTTTGCGTCGAGCATCGAGAACCCGTCGGGAACTCCAGCCGCGGTGAAGTTGCCGGCCAGACGGTTGCCGGCCGCGTCGGTCAGCGAAAAGAGCTGTTCCTTCTTGGAGCTGAGCTGCGAATGACTCTCGACCGTGGCGATCAGGTCCTCGAGGTCGCTCTCGGTATACGTTGCGGCGACGACCGAGTAGGTTTCCCTGATGGTTTCGTCGAGCCGTCCCGCAAGATCGGCGCTCATCATCCGGTAGACGATGGCGCCGGACAGCACGAAAGCCAGCATGAACAGGAAGGCGAACGTCAAGGCGAGCCGGAACGGCGTGCTGCGCGGCAGCCGGGACCATGTTGCGGTCATGGTGAAAGCGGTGCGTGCAGGCTGTAGCCGGTATTGCGGACCGTATGGATGAGCTGGGTTTCGAAAGGCCTGTCGATCTTGGCCCGCAAGCGGCTGATATGGGTCTCGACGACGCTGGTCCTGGGATCGAAATGGAAATCCCAGACGCGCTCCAGGAGCATGGTGCGGGTGATCACCCGGCCCTCGCCGCGCATCAGCACCTCCAACAGGCTGAACTCACGCGGTTGCAGGTCGATCGGCTGGCCCTGCCTGGCAACGCGGCGCATGATCAGGTCCATTTCGAGGTCGGCTACCCGCAGAACGGTCTTCTGCTCCAGTGCGGCCGGCCTGCGGCCGAGCGCATTGATGCGGGCAAGCAATTCGGAAAAGGCGAAAGGCTTGACCAGATAGTCGTCGCCGCCAGCCTCGAGGCCCTCGACACGGTCGTCGATGCCGCCGACGGACGTGAGAAAGATCGCCGGCGTGCGCACGCCCGCCGCACGGACCGCCTTAACCATCGACAGGCCGTCGAGGCCTGGGATCATCCGGTCGGCCACGATCACGTCATAGCCGCCGCTGGTCGCGGCGAAGAGCGCGTCGTGCCCGTTGCGCAATAGGTCGCAGACATGGCCGGCCTCGGTCAGGCCCCTGACGATGTAGTCAGCCGTCCTGTGGTCATCCTCGACAAGAAGAAGTCGCATCGCTGTTCCGGTTGATTGCCGATGTTGGGAACAGGCTAGCACCGGCGTGGGTCCGTTCCTAGGATGGCACGTGGCCGGTAAGCTCGGCTGCGCTTGTCCGGCGTCAGTCCGATTCCAGCAAGATCTCGTCGGCATCGTCTGCGGTCTTCTTCAGCGTCATGTAGAGAACCAGGGCAATGATGCAGCCGAGGAAGATCAGGCTGGTGAAGGTGGTGCCGAAACCGAGGCCGCCATATTCGACTGGCTGCGACAGCAGATCGCCGAAGGAGGCGCCAAGTGGCCGCGTCAGGATATAGGCGAGCCAGAAGGCGAGAATGCCGTCCAGATGAAGCAGGTAATAGGCACCGGCGATGACCGCGATTACGCCGCCGAACAGCAGGCCGGTCGTCAGGTAGCCCATGTCGAAGCTCTCGGCGACGAGATCGCCGGCGGCGGTGCCGAGCGAGAAGGTGAACAGGATCGCCAGCCAGTAGAAGATCTCGCGCCGGGTGGTGAAGATGGTGTGGATCGACAGCGTCCGCTCGCTTGCATACCAAACAGCGAATGTGGCGGCGAGCATGACGGTGAAGGCGATCGTGGTCGTTTCGAGACGCACGCCGAAATTGTCGACCAGATTGTCTGATATCAGCGTGCCGACGACGCTGATCAGCACCACCGCCAGCCAGTAAGCCCAGGGCACGTAGCGTTTCTGGGCGAACTGGAGGGCAAGGGCAACGACTAGGACGCCGGTCATGATCAACGACGTGGCGGTCAGCCCAAGGCCAAGATTGACGGCGAGATAGTCAGCCGCCGTCTCGCCCATGGTCACCGCCATCAGCTTGATCAGCCAGAAATCGGCGGTGACGTCCGGGACCCTGTTGTGGGTCGATCCGGCGGGCTTTTGCGCGTTGGAAGTGAGCATGGCGGATGTCCTGCGGTTTGTGATTCGCGGACTTACTTGCCTATGACCTTCATGGCCTGGGCGAAGAAGTCGTCGGCGCGCTTATCATCGTCGGCATTGCAGCGTTCGATGCCCTGGCTCTCCAGTTCCGAGACCTTCGCCTTGTCGGAGGCGCCGAGCTTAACCGTAGCCTCCGCCGCGCGAAGAGCCTTCAGTGTGTCCTCGCAAGGTGCGGTGGCGGCGAAAACGGGCGAGATCGAAGCCGAGACAGCGAGGCTGCCCACCGCAATGGCAAGTGCAAATCTTCTCATCAAACCAGTCCCTGTCCGATGCCGGTGGTCCGGCGGCCATAGTTGATGTCGGCCCATGGCGGACCGGCATCGCAATGATATGGAAGCGACTTCACTCCAGCCTGTCCGCCGGCATACAAATTCGTAAGGTTGGACCTGGTTGGCGCAAAAAGGCTTTACGAACGTCGTGCGCTGCTTTGATAGAAAGCGATTGCCTTGTATCCGCCATCAATGGCGTGCCCGAGTGCACGCGGGCCTCGCCAGCGCCCCAGGAAACCACGAATGACCTACGCTTCCCTCAAGCCGGTCTCAGAGGCCTTCGTCCAGCGCAAACGGCTGATTTTCGTGCGAGTGGCGGCGGTGCTCGCGGTCCTGCTTCTGTTCCTCACCAAGCCTGGGCTCAACGAGGGCTCGCAAGGCCACGAGACGCTCGAATTCCTCGGCTTCTGTCTGGTGCTCGCCTGCGTCGCCGGCCGGCTCTGGAGCATCCTCTATGTCGGCGGCAAGAAAAACGAGGAACTGGTCTCGATCGGACCGTTCTCGATAAGTCAGAACCCGCTCTATTTCTTCTCGACGGTGGGCGCTGTCGGTATCGGACTGCTCTACGGCTCGGTTCTGGCGGCCGTGGCGCTGGGCGCTGCCAGCTTCCTCATCTTCCGCGTCACGGCGCGCAAGGAAGCCGAATACCTCCTGGGCAAATTCGGCCCGGCCTATCTCGCCTACACCAAGGCCACGCCGCGCTTCTGGCCGAACCCGCTGCTCTACCGCGACAATGACGAGTTGCAATTCTCGACGCGCGCGCTGAAGCGCACCTTCTATGACGGGCTCTATTTCCCGGCCATCGAGCTGATCGAATATCTCCGGGAGAGCGGGCTGCTGTTCCCGGCCTTCGTGACGCTCTACTGATCGTCGGATCGGTTGCAAAAACCGACCGCCCTCGACAACAGGCGCTATCAGCCTCCCAGCGGATAGGGCATGTAGCCGACGAAGCCCGCGATCTTCCAGCTGCCGCCGACCTTCCTGCAGAAATACAGCGTCTGCCATTTCAGCCGATCGACGCCGCCATCCGCCTTGGCGACGGTGCCGTCGAATTTCTTGTGCAGCACGGCGCGGTCGCCGTCGACATCGATGTCGCGCAGGTTGGTGACGCGGAACAGCGCCTCGCGCAGCGGCTCGGCGAATTTGGTCGCCGCCGTTTCCTTGGCCTGGCGCAGCCACTCGTCGCGATAGATCTCCAGCCGCGGGAACTGCAGCCGCCAGGCGTCGGCGTTGGCAAGAAAATGCGCGTGCATGCCGAAGAAGCTTTCGGCGACAAAATCGTCCTCGACCATGGACCAGTCCTGACCGATGAAGGCATCGATGTCGCGCCGCACCAGCATCTCCCAGAGGGCGTGGCGGTCGGCATCCCCTGATGGAAACGGGTTCTTGTCGAAGGTCATTCTCGGTTCTCCGCTCTGGAAATGCGCCCGTCCGTTTCAAGCCCGGCCGGCGAGCGCGCACGATGCAAGCGCTTCTGTAATAAAGCAACATGGATTTCCAGGAATGTTGCTTTCCAACAAGACCTCTATCGGGATCGCCTCGATCGGGGTAAATCTCGGCCGAAGCGGGCGCTCCCATCGTGTCCCGTCATAGCATCAGAGGAGGTCCGCTCTTGCCCAAGCAATGTTTTGGAACGTCGCATGTCCCGCTGTCACCCGCAGTGCGGGCCGGCGACTTCGTCTATATCTCTGGCCAGGTGCCGGTCGGCGGCGACGGCATCGTGGTCAGGGGCGGCATATCGGAACAGACCGAGCAGGTGCTTTCCAACGTCAAGGCGGCGCTGGCGCTGGCCGGCTGCACCATGGACGATGTGGTCAAGACCACCGTCTGGCTTGAGGACGCGCGCGACTTCGGCGCCTTCAACGCCGTCTATGCCAGGCATTTCCCGAAGAACCCGCCGGCCCGCACCACGGTCGAATCGCGGCTGATGATCGACATCAAGATCGAAATGGAAGCCGTCGCTTACCGGCCGCTCTGACGGCCGTCGGCGAGGATGGGACGAAGCGGAGGCGCGCCCGATGCAATTTGATCTTCTGTTCAAGGGCGGGCGGCTGATCGATCCGGCGGCCGGGCTCGACGCGCCGCGCGATCTTGCCATCGCCAATGGCCGCGTCGCCGCCATCGACGCCGACATTCCCGCCGACCGCGCGGCCAGCGTCATCGATGCCAAGGGCTGCATCGTGGCGCCCGGCCTCGTCGACCTGCACAGCCACGTCTATTGGGGCGGCACCTCGCTCGGCGTCGATGCCGACCGGCTGGCGGCTAAGAGCGGCACCACCACCTTCATTGATGCCGGCAGTGCCGGCGCCGGCAATTTCCTCGGCTTTCGCCGTCATGTCATGGAGCGCTCGAAGGTGCGCATCCTGGCCTATGTCAACATCTCCTTCGCCGGCATTTTCGGCTTCTCGCAGACCGTCTCGGTCGGCGAGTGCAGCGATCTCAGGCTCTGCGAACCGCGCGAAGTGGTGGCGGCGGTGCGCGAGCACGCGGACGTCGTCGTCGGCGTCAAGGTCCGCTCCGGCAAGCATGCCGGCGGCACCAGCGGCATCGCGCCGGTCGATCTGGCGCTGGAGGCGGCCGACAAATCCGGTCTGCCGCTGATGGCGCACATAGACGAGCCGCCGCCCGGGCGCTCGGAAGTGCTGCCGCGCCTGCGCAGGGGCGATATTCTCACCCATTGCTTCCGGCCGTTTCCCAACGCGCCGGTCTTCGCCTCCGGCGCCGTGCGGCCCGACATGCGGCTGGCGCGCGAGCGCGGCGTCATCTTCGATCTCGGCCACGGCATGGGCTCGTTCGACTTCGAGGTCGCTCGCGCCATGCTGGCCGAAGGGCTGGCGCCCGACGTCATCTCGAGCGACGTGCATCTCTACTGCGTCGACGGTCCGGCCTTCGACATACTGGTGTGCATGTCGAAGCTGCTGGCGCTCGGCATGCCGCTGGTCGAGGTGTTGCGCGCCGCCACCCAAGCGGCGGCGCAGGCGATCGCGCGGCCTGATCTGGGCACGCTCAAGGTCGGAACCGCCGGCGACGTCGCGCTGCTGCGGCAGCACTCCGGCCGCTTCACCTTTGTCGACGCGGTCGGCGCCTCGCTGGTCGCCGACCAGCGGCTGGTCTGCGAAGGCATCGCCATCGGCGGCGCCTGGTGGCCGAACGAGACGATGAACGATGCCGGCGATACCGAGCGTTTCGAGGCGCATGTGGGGCATACGCATGTCGAGGTCGCGGCCAGGCATTTTGGGCACCGGCATGATTGATTGATCTCGGTAGCACTGCGCCGCCTGTCTTGCCGCGGCGGCGCGTTTGGCGAACGGCTTCCCCCACTCCGTCGCTGCTCCGCAGCGCCACCTCTCCCCCCTCCGGAGGGAGAGGAAGGGAGCCTCCCGGCATAAGCTCGCGCCCTTCCTCTCCCCCGTCGATCGGGGGAGAGGTGTCGAGCGAAGCTCGACGGAGTAGGGTCGACCTTCCCTCGAAGCAACGCTTCCGCTTCACCGTCGCGCGTTGCTGACCGCCCCGTAAACCGGCGTATCAATCCCCTCCATCCGCGCCTTGATCTGCAGCGCCACATATTTCGAATAGAAGCGCGAGAGCGCCAGATTGCCGCCGTGGAACCACAGCCCTTCCTGCGCCGTCGGTTTCCACATGTTGCGCAATTCGCCCTGCCATGGCCCGGGATCGCCCTTGACGCCGGAACCGAGACCCCAGCACGGGCCGACCCTGTCGGCGACCTCGCGCGAGACGATTTGCGCCACGGTTTCATTCATCGACTGATAGCCGGTGCAGGCGATGATGGCGTCGGCTTCAAGTTCGCTGCCGTCCTCGAAGAGAATGCCTTTCGCCGTCAGCGACTTGATCGCCACGCCGCTGCGGATGCCGATCTTGCCGTCGATGATCAGGTCCGAAGCGCCGACATCGATGTAGTAGCCGGAGCCGGTGCGGTAGGCCTTCATCAGCAGGCCGGTCTCGTCGTCACCGAAGTCGAGGGCGAAGCCGGCGGCGGCGAGGCGTTCGTAAAAAGCCGCGTCGCGCGTGCGGATAACGTCATAGAGCGCCCGCTGGCCCTTGGGCACCAGCGCGAAGGGCGTCGAGGCGACGATCATGTCGGCCTTTTCGGTGGTGATGCCGCGCGCCAGCGCGTTCTCCGAAAAGATCTCGAAACCGACTTCCATCAGCGTGTCCGATTTGACCACGGTCGTCGGCGAACGCTGGATCATGGTGACCTCGGCGCCGCTTTCCCAGAGATCGACGCAGACATCGTGCCCGGAGCTCGCCGCGCCGATGACCGCGGTCTTTTTGCCGCGGAACTTCTCGCCGCTGGAATACTGGCTGGAATGCAGCAGCTCGCCCTTAAAGTCACCGGCGCCCGGCAGGTCGATCGGCCGCGCCGGACCGTAGGCACCGGTGGCGAAGACGATGTGCTTGGGCTTCAGCGTGATGTGCTGGCCGACGCGGTCCACGACCACGGTCCAGACCTTCTCGGCCTCGTCATAGCTGGCGCTGACGCATCTGGTGGCGACCCAATAGTTGAGCTCCATGACGCGCGTGTACATTTCCAGCCAGTCGCCCATCTTGTCCTTGGGCGTGAAGACCGGCCAATTGTCGGGAAACGGAATGTAAGGCAGATGGTCGTACCAGACCGGATCGTGCAGCACGAGGGTGCGGTAGCGCTTGCGCCAGGAATCGCCCGGCCGGGCATTCTTCTCGATGACGATCGAGGGCACGCCGAGCTGCCTGAGCCGCGCGCCCAGCATGATGCCGCCCTGGCCGCCGCCGATGACCAGGCAATAGGGCTGCTCCGAAGCGCCAAGCTCGCGGGTCTCGCGCGCCCGCGCCTCCGACCAGGTCTCGCGCTCCGGGTCGGCCTTGTGGCGCACGCCCAGCGGCCGCGTCGCGCCCTTGCGCTCCTCGAATCCTTTCAGGTCGGTCATTGCCGTGAACAATGTCCGGCAGCGGCCGTCGCGCAGGCGCATGATGCCCTGGCCCGAGGCCACGGCGGTCTCGAAGGTGAACCAGGCCTCGATTATCCCCTCGTCCGAGGTGGCTTCGCCGGTGAGCTGCCATCTTGCCGGCCGCGTCGCTGCCAGCGTCGCCTTCAGCATGTCGGCGATCGCCTCGCGCCCTTCCATCGTGGTGACGTTCCAGGTGAAGGTCAGGAGGTCACGCCAGTAGCAATCGTCGACGAACAGGTTGGCCGCGGCCGCTATGTCACCGGCTTCGAGCGCCTTGTCGAAAGCGCCGAGCCATGCGGCTGCCTGTTGCGATGGTGCTATTTCGAGCATTTGTTTCCCTCTTTTTCGCGTTGGCGCTGTCCGGTGTTCCCTTCTCCCCTTGTGGGAAGAAGGTGGCCTCGCGGCGCGAGGTCGGATGAGGGGTGCTCCAGCTCGGCACGGACGGCACTCCGTCACCCACCCCTCAACCGTCACGGCGCTGCGCGCCGATCCACCTTCTCCCACAGGGGGAGAAGGGAAAAGCCTCCTAATCCCCGAGCGGCTCCATCTCCTTGCCGGTGCGGTGGATCTGGGCATTGTATTTGATGCGGCGGACCGTCTCGCGGGCCGAGCCGTCAAGCTTGTAGGCGGCAGCCACCGCCATGAGGTCGATCATGGCCAAAAAGGCGAAGCGCGATGCCGTCGGCTTCAGCGTATCGGGATATTCCGGCACCGCTACGGTCAGCCTGACGTCGCCGACGCGCGCGAGCTCGGTGTCGGGCGCCGTCACGCAGATGGCATTGGCGCGGTAGTGCTTGGCGAGTTCGACCGCCTCGATCACCTCGCGCGTGCGCCCCGTCGCCGAAATGGCGATCACCAGGTCGCCGGGCCTCAAGGTCGAGGCGGTCATGCGCATGAGATAAGGGTCGCATTGCGCGCTGATCGATATGCCGTAGCGAAACAGCCGGTACTGCGTTTCCTGCGCCAGCGCCGAGGAACTGCCGCCCAGTCCGAACACCGTAACCTGGCGCGCCTTGGCGATCAGCTCGGCGGCCTTCTGCAGCTGGACCGGATCGAGCTGCCGCTCGGCCTCCTGCAGCGCCCGCCGCGCTTCGCCGAACACCGCGTTCCAGAACGGCATGCCGGTGTCGTTCTCCCTGGCTGGCGAAGTGTCCAGATAGAGCGCGCCGACGACGAGGCTCTGCGCCAGCTTCAGCTTGAAATCACGCACGCCCTCGCAGCCGATGGCGCGGCAGAAGCGGGTCACCGTCGGTTCGCTGACGCCGGCACGTTGGGCAAGGGCGGCGTTGGAGGCATCGACCGCGTATTTGACGTCGTCGAGCACGACATCGGCGACGCGGCGCTCGGCCGGACGCAGCTCGGCATAGGTATCCTTGACCAGCGAGATGATGTCGGGAATGCGCCGCACAGGCTCACCCCCGTCCGCCTCGCCATCCGTCATCAGGTTTTCCCGGCTGTCAGCTTCGGTCATGAAGTGGCCTTCCCTGGTCCCTTGTCGACCTCTTACCATGCTTGCACGCTGTCGTTCCATGTGCACGGCCCCGCTGCAACTGCTGCGTGCCGTTGCGGCATGTCACCCGGCTTTGCCCATCTGCAACGCCCGCTTGTTGTGCCACTTTTCCCGAGTATGTAGGAAAGCAACACGCATTTCAAGATAAAGAAAAGACAGCGAAAGCAGGTATATAGAGGAATAGGCGGCTCTCAACGACGGAACGATCGCGCTCTTCGCTTGACACCAAAGTAGGATAGTTACACACTGACTTTGGCAGTCGATTGGACGCACTCTCCGAGGGGCGGATGAACGCGGGCGAAACAACAGCGCCGAAGCTTGGTGTGCAGGCAGCGACCAAGATCTATCACACCGCATCCGGCGACCTCCTGGCGCTGGACCGCTGCAGCCTCGACGTCCACGCCAATGAAATCGTTTCGATCGTCGGCCCGTCCGGCTGCGGCAAGACCACGCTTTTGTGGTCGATGTCGGGCTTGCACAGCCTGACCGGCGGCGAGATCCGGCTCGACGGCGCCAAGATCACCGGGCCGCATCCCGACATCGGCATCGTGTTCCAGGAAGCGAACCTGCTGCCTTGGCGCAATCTCGATGCCAACATCCGCTTTCCCTTCGAGATCAAGGGCGAGAAACCAGACCGCGCATGGATCGCGCATCTGCTCCACCGCGTCGGGCTCGACGGTTTCGGCGGCAAGTTCCCGCGCGAGCTTTCGGGCGGCATGCAGCAGCGCGCCGCGATCGTGCGGGCGCTGGCGCCAAAACCCTCCGTGCTTTTGATGGACGAGCCGTTCGGCGCGCTCGACAGTTTTACCCGCGAGGAGATGAACCGTCTCGTCGAGGAGATCTGGCTCGACACCAAGACCACCATCGTCTTCATCACCCACAGCATTGAGGAAGCAATCTTTCTCTCCGACCGCGTGGTGGTGCTGAGCGCGCGGCCCGGCCGCGTCGCCAGGGAGTATCGCGTGCCGTTCGCGCGACCGCGCTCGCTGGAGATCATGGCGACGAAAGAGGTTTTCGACCTCACCAACCGGATCAAGATGGACATCGTCGGCGAGCGCGCCAGGCCCAAGGCACCGGAACAGGAACGCGCCAGCGCCGAGATCGTGAGGATCAGGCCGTGAGCGACGCCATCCCGGAATTCTCCAAATCCAAATCGGGTGCCAAGTCCGGCGATGGGCAGGACGTCAGCCTGACCAATCTCTCGGCCTTCGCCAGCGGCCCCGGCATCAAGTCGGGCAAGGAGGTGGCGGCGATCATAGCTGTCGCCGTAATCATAATCGGCGGCATCGAATTGGCGCTGCGCCTGTTCCATGTGCCGCTCTACATCATGCCGCCGCCAAGCTCGATCGCCTATGCGCTGTTCGACGAGTTCCCGCTGATTGCGCCGCATCTCGGCTACACGCTGGTCGAGCTGGTTTCCGGCTTCGCCATCGGAGCCGTCGTCGGCCTGGTGCTGGCCGCCGTCATCACCCAGTTTCCCTTCGCCGAAAAGATCGTCGCGCCCTACATCCTGCTTCTCGTCACCACGCCGATGCTGGCGCTGGTGCCGCTTTTGATCCTTCGCTTCGGTTTCGGCTACACGCCGCGCATCATCGCGGTGGCGCTGGCCGCCGGGCCGATGGTGATGATAAACGCAGCCACCGGCTTTCGCCGCGTCGACAGCGCCAAGATCGCGCTGGCGCGCTCCTACGGCGCCAGCACCTTGCAGATATTCTGGAAGATCCGCGCGCCGATGGCGCTGCCTATGATCCTGGTCGGGCTGATGATCGGCGCCATCTTCGGCCTGCTGACCGCAGTCGGCGCGGAGATGGTCGGCGGCGGCTTCGGCCTCGGCAACCGGCTCACCACCTATTCGTCGATGATCCAGATGCCGCAATTCTTCGCCGTGGTGCTGATCCTGTCGACGCTCGGCATCCTGATCTACGTGCTGTTCTTCCTGATCGGCAAGAAATGGGCGAGCTGGGAGGCTTGAGCACGAGATCATGAACGCCCCGGAGCGGGCGAAAGGCCATCGATCAACAAGAAGGTCAATCAACAAAAGGGGAATGCCATGACCGACCAGAACTCATTCCAGACGGCGACAAGAACGGGCATCAGCCGCCGCACCTTCCTGCAGGTGACGGCAGCCGGCGTCGTGACCGCCACCGCGCTCGGTGCATCGGGCTTGAAGGCCAGGGCGGCGGCCTACGAAAAATTCACCTGGATCTCGCCGCGCGGCACGCTCGAAGTGCTCGACGACTATCCTTATTGGGCAGCCAAGAAGGCAGGCTATTTCGACGGGCTCAGCACCGACATGCAGCCGGGCCCGTCGGACGGCACGGCGACGGTGAAGTTCGTCGATGTCGGCCAGGCCGATATGGGCTTTCCCTCGCCCGGCGTGTTCTCCTTCGCCATCCAGAACGGCATGAAGCTGAAGTCGGTGTTCCACATGGGCGCGCGCGACACGTTCTCCATCGCCTTCCGCAAGGGCGAGGGTACGAACGACTTGAAGAAGCTGGAAGGCAAGACCATCCTGCTCGGCTCCGCCGCCTGGCAGTCGATCACCGATCCGCTGCTCGCCGCGCAAGGCGTCGACATCAAGAAGGTCAAGTATGTCGAGGCCGGCTGGCCGACGTGGGGCACCGCGCTCGCCGGCGGCCAGGGCGACGCTGCCTTGTCGTGGGAGGGGCTGCGCGCCGAATGGATCGCCAAGGGCCTCGACTTCGAATACTGGCTCGGCGTGAAGAATTCCAAGCTGCCGGCCAACACCTTCGTCGTGCGCGCCGCCGATCTCGAAGATCCCGACAAGAAGGCGTTCCTGGAAAAATATCTGCGCGGCTGGGCGATGGGGCTGGAGTTCGGCTACCAGAACCCGCGCGCGGCGGTCGAAGCGGTGTTCGAGCAGTTCCCGACATTGGCCAAGAACCTCGGCCCCGAGCTCGGCACCACCTCGATCCTGCAGCAGATCAACGTCTTCCGCGGCGACATGGACAAGCGCGGCGGCTGGGGCTCGCACGACATGGCGAGCTGGCAAGGCTTCTTCGACGAGATCCACAAGATCGGCCAGATCACCAATCCGGTGAAGGCCGAGGACGTCTGCACCAACGAGCTGATCCCGGCCGCCAACGACTTCGACAAGGCCAAGGTCAAGGCCGATGCCGACGGCGTCAAGCTGACGGAGGGCTTTGCCGCGCTCGATGTCGAGAAGATCAAGGCGCATCTGTTCGATTCGGCGGTGAAGTAAGGGCTGCAAAAGAGGTCGTTCATTGCCCTGTCTTGGCTCCTTTCCTCTCCCTCCGGACAGGGGAGAGGAAAGGGCAGGCGGATGAGGGGCGGCGCCAACCTGAAGTGATTGTTCTGGATGCCCAGGCGCGGCAGCAGCTCGCCAGGTCCTATCAAAAAATTGGGAGGCTGAATTGGCCGACAAAATAAAAGTGCTGGTTGTGGGTCTCGGCAATATGGGCGCCTCGCATGCCAGCGCCTATCACCGCTCGGACGGCTTCGAGATCGTCGGCATCATGAGCCGCTCGATCAAGAGCAACAAGAAAATCCCCGCCGAACTTGCCGGCTATCCGCTCTACGAGGGTTTCGACCGGGCGCTTGCGGAGACCAGGCCGGACGCCGTGTCGATCAACAGCTGGCCCAACACCCATGCCGAATACGCGCTGAAGGCGATAGCGGCCAACTGCCACGTGTTCATGGAAAAGCCGCTCGCCACCAACATCGAGGATGCCGAAAAGGTCGTCGCGGCAGCGCGGGCGAAGAACCGCAAGCTGGTGCTTGGCTACATCCTGCGCGTCCACCCGTCCTGGATAAAATTCATCGAGGTCGGCAAGACGCTGGGCAAGCCGCTGGTGATGCGCCTCAACCTCAACCAGCAGAGCAGCGGCAGCGCCTGGCACTGGCACAAGAACCTGATCGATTCGCTGATCCCGATCGTTGATTGCGGCGTGCACTATGTCGACGTCATGTGCCAGCTCACGGGCGCCAGGCCGGTGCGCGTGCACGGCATCGGCGCGAAGCTCTGGGCGGAAGCCGACAAGCAGAATTACGGCCATCTCCACGTCACCTTCGATGACGGTTCGGTCGGCTGGTACGAGGCAGGCTGGGGCCCGATGATGAGCGAGACGGCCTATTTCGTGAAGGACGTGGTGGGGCCGAAGGGCGCGGTGTCGATCGTCGCCGGCCAGGAGACGAGCAGCGCGGCGGAAGCGGCGGAGGTGTCGAACTCGGCCGACATCGACCGCCACACCAAGACCGACGCGCTGAAGATCCATTATGCGGCGGTAGACGCCGACAAGAACTTTGCGAAGCCCGACGAGATCGTCAGCATGGAAGACGAGCCCGGCCACCAGGAGCTCTGCGACCGCGAGCAGGCCTTCTTCCTGCGCGCCATCCGCGAGGATCTCGATTTGACCGAGCAGATGGACGCCGCCGTCAACAGCCTGCGCATCGTGCTCGCCGCGGAACAGAGCATCGAATTGGGGCGCACCGTCGAGCTGGCGTGAGACAAGCGCGCTGCTGGGGGCAGCAGTTTCAGGTCGGTGCCCCTCACTCAGCCCTCTCCCGAGAAGAACGGGAGGCGGTCGCCAGCATCAGAGCGCTTTCCTTCTCCCCGTCATGACGGGGAGAAGGTGCCGGCAGGCGGATGAGGGGCGGCGCCAACGTCGGCCCGAAGCGATAGCTCGGGCGCGGCGCGAGGCAAAGACTAGGAGGAGAGATATGGTCACCGACAGCCTGCTGAAAACCTATGCGAACTCCGATGCGCTGGACCTTGCTGACTTGGTGCATCGGGGCAAGGTTTCACCTGCGGAACTGGTCGAGGCGGCGATCACGCTGGTCGAGCAGCTCAACCCGGCGCTGAACGCGGTCATCCATCGCCTCTACGACATGGCGCGCGCCCAGGCGCAGACGGTCGACAGATCAGCACCTTTCGCCGGCGTGCCGTTCCTGCTCAAGGAACTGGCCTCGTCCTGGACCGGCGCGCCGAACACCAACTCTTGCCTCTACCTGAAAGATGTCGTCGCCGATTTCGACACCGAAGTCGTGCGCCGTATGAAGGCGGCCGGGCTGGTGCTGGTCGGCAAGTCGAACGCGCCCGAAAACGGCTGGTCGATCACGACGGAACCGAAGCTCTACGGCACGACGAAGAACCCGTGGAAGGAAGGCATCACGCCAGGTGGCTCGAGCGGCGGCGCGGCGGCGGCCGTCGCTTCGCGCATGGTGCCGATCGCCGAGGCCAGCGACGGCGCCGGCTCGATCCGCATTCCGGCCTCCTGCTGCGGCATCGTCGGGCTGAAGCCGTCGCGCGGCCGCGTCAGCCTGGCACCGTTCGGCGACTATTGGTATGGCGGCGCCTACTTCCTGTGCTGCTCGCGCAGCGTGCGCGACACGGCGGCCTATCTCGACGCGGTGGCCGGCGCCTTGCCGGGCGACCCCTATACGCCGCCGGTCCCCGACGCCTCCTGGCTCAGCCTGTCGGCACAGGCGCCGAAGAAACTGCGCATCGGCTTCACCGTCACCCCGCCCAACGGCACGGCCATCGATGCGGAAGTGAAGGCCGCCGTGCTGGCCACCGTGGCGGCGCTGGAGCGGCTGGGACATGACGTCGAGGAACACGACATGCCGCTCGATGCCGATGCCATGTGGACCACCTACACCAACATGACCTGCGTACAGACGGCGGCGACCTTCGACTATCATGAAACGGTGATCGGCCGGCCGGTGACGCCTGATGATGTCGAACCGGTGACCTGGGCGATCATCGAACGCGGCCGTGCGACCAGCGGCACCAGGCACATTTCCGATGTCGAGCAGCTCAGGCAGGTCGGCCGCGACATCGTCGGCGACCTTTCGCCCTACGATCTCTTCATCACCCCGACGCTGACGCAACTGCCGCGTCCGTTCGGCTATTACGATATGTCGGAGACCGACATCGACCGCTACAACGCCAAATGGACGGATGCGGCGTTCGCCTTCCCCTTCAACATCTCAGGCCAGCCGGCCATCTCGCTGCCGCTCGGCTGGTCGAAAGACGGCGTACCGATCGGGGTGCAGCTTGTCGGCCGCTACGGCGACGAGGCGACGGTGCTGGCCGCGTCGGCGCAGCTCGAGCGGGAAATGCCGTGGAGGGACAGGCGGCCGCCGGTGAGCGGTTAATCGCTCGCGGCAGGGCACCCATCGCCGAGTTCTGTGGCGCCCCCCTCTGTCCTGCCGGACATCTCCCCCTCAAGGGGGGAGATTGGAAGTTTCGGCGCCGGCTCATCTTGTTCTTGCAACGTTGAAAATTGGCGAAAGCGGGAGCGATAATCGATCTCCCCCCTTGAGGGGGAGATGCCCGGCAGGGCAGAGGGGGGCGCCGTAGGGCGCTGACAGTGACACCGTCACGATCCCGCCCTCGCTATCCTATCCTCTCCAACCGCCTCGGCAGCCGGTTCATGGCGACGGGCCCGTCCGGCGTGATCAGGAACTGGTCCTCCAAGTTGAAGCTGGCGAGGCCGTCGATGTAGAGCGGGATCTCGAAGGCCAGCACCATGCCGGCTTCGACCACGACATCGCTCTCGGCCGCGATGAACGGCCATTGCTCCGAAAACACAGACTGCCCGACACCGTGGCCGAAATGCCCACGGCGGTAGGAGCGCAGGCCTTGCCGCGTCAGGCTGTCGGTGGCGGCGCGGTGCACATGGCCGAGCGAATTTCCCGGCACGAGTGCCGCCAGCCCGTCCTCGAAAGCGCGCTCGGCGATCGCGTGCAGTTCGACCTGGTCGGCGGAAGCGGGACCGAAAGTGAAGTTGCGCGACATGTCGGACGCATACCCGCCGACCGTGCAGACCATGTCGCATTTCAGCGGATCGCCGGGCATTGCCTTGGCATCGGCACCCTTGGCCCGGGCGCCGAGCGTCACATATTCCGCCGTCGCGACCGGATGGGAGAGGCCCGCCGCCGCCGCGGCCACGCCTTGCCGGTAGAGCGCGACGAGATCGGCCTGGCGCATGCCTGCCATCGCATCGACCTGCAGCCGCTCCAGCCCTGCTTCAGACAGGATAATGCCTTGCTGCAAGAGCTCGATCTCGCGTTGCGACTTGATCGCCCGCAGCCGATCCAGCACCGGCGAGCCGTCGATCATCCGGCACTGCGGCAGCAGCGCCTGCATGGCGGAAAAATCGGCGGCTGGAACAAAGCCGAGATCGATGCCCAGCGTTGCGCGCTCCAGTCCGAATTCGGCAAGCAAGGCTTGCAGCTGGCGCACCGAGCCGGCGAGATCGAAGGTGGCCGGGCGCGCGAAATCCGGCGCGCGGCCAAGCGAGACAAGGCCAGCCTCGATACGCTCCGCCAACGGGCCGCGGGTTCCCGTCTCGACCGGCGCGAATTCGATCCAGATCGGGTGCGAACGCACAACTGCTTCGGGCGCGGCGATCCGCAACTGTCCCGCACTGAAATCCGCGACGACGACGCCGATCGGCAGGTCCTGCCGGGCCGGGATGACAACGAAGCCGGCGCCGGCACGCCGGAACAGTCCCGCCGGTCCGATCGACGCGCCGGTCGCATAGTGGAAGGCCTCGGGCGCTGAGAGCACCAGCGCCTGCAGGCCGGCGCGTTGCATCAGTTGCATCGCGCGCTGGCGGTCGACAAAGCCGGTCATGGTTCTCTCCGGATGGCTGAAGCGACATCGGAGCATTGCGGAAGCGGACAATCAAGCGGCACGATGCCGGTAGTCTCCGCCACAAGATGGAACCTGTCGTGGCCTGGAGCATTGCCCGGCGACGGCGGCGGGGGAGCGCGGCGAGCCCGCTACTTGATCGATTCCAGCTTGGCGATTGCCGCGGTGAAGCCGGCCAGCGAGACCGGGATGGTGACCGGCTTGCGGGTCACCGATTCCATGCCGATGTTGAGATTGGTTCCCGATTTCATCGCCTTGATCAGTTCCGGCGGCAGCGGCGTGGCGGCATAGGCGCCGTTCTGGTCGCTGGTCTGGATGGCGATGGTCGTCTTCTGGCCTTGATCGATCTGGTAGCTGGCGCCGGAGGGCAGGAACAGCCCGTGCGGCAGGGCGAGCAGCATGGCGAGGGAGCCGTTGCCGTTGTCGCGGCGCACGGTCACGGTCAGCACGCGCTGTCCGGTCTTGGCTTCGGTCAGGTTCTGCGACACCTGGCATTGAAGCTCGCTGTTGGCCGCGCCGCTTGAACAGTTCACCGCCCATGGATTGGCGTCGGCCGGCTTGGATTGAGCGGCCGGGGGCTGCGCCGGCTTGGCGTCCTCGGCAAGCGCCGGCCCGGCGACCGATGCGATCAGCCCCAGGGCGCCCAGTGCTGCCGTCACATTTAACAGATTAGCACGCGCTAAAATGGCTGCCATGTTCTTCACGCCCCGCATTTTTCTCGAAACGGCAGGTATTTTCCCACCGGCGGCTTGATACAATACTCCTGACTGTTCCGGAAGCCGCGCACAGGCGAGGAAAGCCGGCAAAATTACTGTTGCGGCATTGCCACAAGTGAGAACTTTACGGCGCAACAACAGCAGTCACGACGTTGGGGACTCGCTATACAATGGAATTCGCGCAAGAATTGGTGCGGGGGCGAGCAGTCCCCAAAGGGCGGCCAGGGATGGGAACTACCGAGACGTCTCGGCAGGTTGGGGAGATGGCGGCGCGCGGGGAGGATTTCCGCGCGCGCGTGGCCTATGGTCGCTCGCGTTTTGCAAGGCATCTCTGGAAGACGACGGCGCTTTCGACGCTGGCGCTGGCGTTGTCAGGCGTGGCCGCCTATGGCGACGACGCCCTCTGGCAGCCGCAGATACGCGCCATCATTGGCGCCGACAACAATGGCGGCAACGCCGCGCTCGAAGGCTTCATCCCGATCAAGCAGACCGCCGAATCGGTGCTGTTCCTGGATGTCAGGGCTAAGCACGATTTCAAGGACGCGTTCGGCCAGGATGTCGGCCTGGGCATTCGCCGCATCGTCAATCCCGACCTGATGCTCGGCGGCTACGCCTATCTCAACGTCGAGAACTACAACTCCAACCAGTTCACGTCAGCCACGCTCGGCGCCGAGGCCATCACCCCGCATTTCGACGCGCATGTGAACGTCTTCGTGCCGATCAAGGGCGACACGACGGACCATTCGGTCTCCTCGACCCTGTCGATGGTCTCGAACCAGTTGATCGAGCAGATTTCGGTGCTCGACCATCGCGACTACGCGGCCTGGGGCATCGAGGGCGAGATCGGCGCGCGGGTGCCGCTCAACCTTCCCGACAAGCATTCGCTGCGGCTCGACATAGGCGGTTACCACTTCGAGGATCCGCATGGCGACGACAGCGGCGTAACCGGGGTCAAGGCCGGCATCGAATATGAGATCGGCGATGTCTTCGGCACCGGAACGGCGCTGACCTTCACCGGCGAGGTGCGCAACGACAATCGCGACGACACCCAGTTCGCCGGCAGCGTGCGGCTGAGCATCCCGTTCAATCCCGGCCAAGGCGGCGCGGACAGCGGGCCGGAGCCGGTCTATCCGATCAGCGAAGGCCTGCGCAAGCGCGTCAACGAGCGGGTGCGCGGCGACATCGGCGTCAGGATCCAGAGCCAGGAACTGCCCGGCGGCTCGACGACGCGCGTCGCCATAAACGCCGCCACCAATGCCGCCTTCGGAAAGTTCTACTACGCCGATGGCGGCCTGGCCGGCGCCGGCACGCTGGCCGATCCGACGACGCTGGACGACGCTGTGGCCAAGGCAGGCGCCAGCGGTTTCGTGGTGGCGCTGGGCGGCAACGGCAACATCACCACCACTGGCACGACGCTCGCAGACGGCCAGACCGTCATCGGCGGCGGCCAAAGCGTCACCGCGAAGCTGTTCGGCGGCGGCACCGGCACCTTCAATCTGGGCGGCAGCGACGGCACCATCCAGGGCACCAACGTCGCTAGCAACGTGATCGCGCTCGGCAATGGCGACACGCTGAACGGCATCACCATCACCGGCGGCGCTGACGGCATCTTCGCCAACAACATCACCGGCGCCACGCTGACCAATGTCACGGTGACAGGCGCCGGCGGCAATGGCGCCGCCTTCACCGGCACCTCGACCGGCATCACCGGTTCCAATTTCACCGCGACCGGCAACGGCCTCGACGGCCTGCACATCGAAGGCGACGGCACCTACAATTTCGCCGGCACGACGCTGCTCCAGGGCAATGGCGACGACGGGCTCGATGCCACCGGCCATGGCACCTATACATTCGCGACGCTTAACGCCAAGGACAATGCCGACCGCGGCATAACCGTTCAGGGCACCTCGACATCAGGCAGCTTCGCCACCACCGGCGGCACCGTGTCGGGCAATGGCGGCGTCGGCGTCTTCATCGATCCGATCACGGCGCATGTGGTGCTGGATTCGATCGACCAGACCGGCGGTCCGTCGGGCGTCGTGCTCGATCACGTGGCGGGCAGCTTCGCCGTCACCGGCGCCACGACCATTTCGGACACCACCGGACCGGCGATCGCCATTTCCAACTCACCGGCGGCGATCCGCTTCGGCGATATCGACATCAGCGCTCCCGCCGGCGACGGCATCTCGTTTACCGGCGTCAACGCGGCGGTGGTGGCAGGCGACATCGTCATCTCGGGCCTCGGCGTCGGCACTGGCCTCGACTTCTCCGGCAGCCATACGAACTTCACCGCACAGTCGCTCAACATCGCCGGCACGGGTGCGGCCGGCTCGATCGGCATCGACCTCGCCTCGCCGACCTCGGGCGGGGCATCGATCGTCATCACCGATGGCGGTGCGATCACAGGCGTCGGCACCGGCGTGCGCTTCGGCATTTCCGGCTCGCTGCTGAACTCGGCCAATGCCGAATTCTCCTTCGGCGGCGGTTCCATTGCCGGCAGCACCGCCTCGCTCGACGTGCGCGGCCTCAACCAGACGCTCGGCCACTACGCCTTCGGTTCGACGACCTTCAGCGGCCCGCAATTGTTCGACCAGCAGAATGTCATCTTCGTCGGCGCGGCCGCAACCGGCTCGGGCACCGGCTCCTCGCTGCTCGACCTTGCCTCGATTGCCACCGCCGATGCCGACACCGACGGCACCGCGATCTTCGTGCTGGTCAACCGCGGCACCATCGACGACACCGACGGGTTCTCGCTGAGCGCCGGACAGACGCTGGCTTCCTTCGGCAACGGCCGCACATTCTCGCTCGGCGGCATCCCGGTTAACGTAACGGGCGACAACATCACGCACGCCAGCGCCATCTCGGACGGCGCGGGCGCGGCGACGCTCACCAGTTCGGCCGGCGCGGACACCGTCACGCTGGCCAACAACAGCGCGCTGCTCGACTTCAACGTCTCGAACGCCAATCCGGGCGGCGGCAACGGCATCCACGGCAACAACGTCACCGGCGTGACGATAAGCGGCGTCAATGTCAGCGGAGCCGGCCTGGACGGGCTGCTGTTCGAAGGCGCCATGAACGTCGCGGCCAACAATGTGACCTCGACGAGCAACGCCAGCGAGGGCCTGCATATCGACGGCGACGGCAGTTATGTCTTCGCCGGCACGACGACACTGTCGAACAATGCCGGCAATGGCCTGTTCGTCGGCGGCGACGGAACATATGCATTCCAGACGCTGAACGCCTCCGACAATTCCGGCTTCGGCGTCAACGTCCTCTCCACCACCGGCACGTTCAGCACCACCGACGGCACGATCTCCGGCAATGGCGCGGCCGGCGTCGCCTTGCTTGGCGCCAATCTCGACGTCAAGCTGGCCAGCCTGACGCAGGACGGTGGCCTGTTCGGCGCGACGGTGGCAGGCGTATCGGGAAATTTCGCCGTTTCCGGCGCAACGACGATCAGCAACACCTTCGTCGGCGGCCTCGGGATCTTCGACAGCACCGCCGATTTCATGTTCGGAGCCGTCGATATTTCGGACATCACCGCCCCCGGCGGCATCGGCATCGACGTCCAGAATTCCGGCGGCGCGGTCACCTTCGGCGGGCCGGTCATGCTGACCCATATCGGCAGCGAGGGCATCCTCGCCACCGACAACACCGGCACGCTCACCTTCAGTGGCCCGGTGAGCATGACCGGCCCCGGCGACGGCGTCTGGCTGGAAAACAACACCGGCGCCGTTTCGTTCGGCGGCGCCGTCACCATCGACCAGCCGCTCGGAAGCGGCATCGACGTCGTCGGCAGCAACGGCGTCATCAGCTTCGACGACATCGACATCACCGGCCTGTGCAATTGCTCCACCGCGCTCGACCTCTCGGGCAGCACGTCGACCTTCACCGCCGCCACGCTCGACATCAGCGGCAGTTCCGGCGGCTCCTCGATCGGCGTCGACCTGTCCGGCACCAATGGCGGCTCGGTGACCATCGGCAGCGGCGTCATCACCGGTGTCGACACCGGCGTCCAGATGGGCACCAACGGCCTGGCCGGAACCACCGCCAGCACGGCGTTCTCGTTCGGTGCGGCCGGCGGCGCATCGATCACCGGCGTCATCGCCTCGCTCGACATGCGCGGCCTGCTGCCCGGCAGCGGCACCTATGCCTTCAACGGCACGCATCTGGTTGGACCGCAGCTGTTCGATGCAGCCAACGTCGTCTTCGTCGGTTCGAGCAGCACCGGAACGGGCGACGGCTCAAGCGTCGCCAACCTGATCGATGCCGCCGCGGCCGACGATCTGACCACCAATGCCAACACGACCTTCGTGCTGGTCAAGACCGCGGCCGTGCAGACCACCGACACCGATGCCAACGGCTTCACGCTGGCCAGCGGCCAGTCGCTGGTCTCCTTCGCCAACGGCGCCACCATCAGCCTGGGCGGGCCGCCGGCCAATGTCACCGGCACGGAGGTCGTCACCGGCGCGACACAGGCCGATCCGTTCGGCTTCGGTGGCGCGACGCTGAACAACGGCGGCGGCAACACCATCGACCTCGCCAGCGGCAACACCGTCTCCAACCTCAGCGTCAACAGCTCGTTCCTGGCGATCGACGGCACGGCGTCGATCAACGGCTTCACCAGCACCGGCGTGACGATCCTGGGCGGGACCATCGGGCTTTACCTCGGCAGCGCGTCGGGCGCGATCACGATCAACGATCTGACCATCCAAGGGTCGGTGCCGACCGGCGTCGTGCTGGCCAACACATCCGCGACGGTCGACTTCACCGGCACCACAACGATCGCCGGCGGCAGCAATATCGCTCTGCTGGTCAATAATTTCGGCGGCACCGCCAATTTCGCCGATCTCGACATATCAGGCGGCAGCGGCCTCGGCATCGTGATCCTCAACGGCTCGAGCGGAAGCCTGGCCTTCGGGGCGGCCAGCTCCATCGCCAATACCGGCGGCAGCGCGATCGTTATCGGCAGTTCGTCGGCCGACGTCACCTATGACGGCACGATTAGCCAGAGCAGCGCGGCAAAAGCCGTCAGGATCGACGGCACCACCGGCGGCCTGATCACATTCGGCGGCGCCATCACCTCGACCGGCACCGGCGGCCTCTTCGATATCGGGGAGATAACCGCTCCCACCGACACCGCGATCCGCTTCACGGGTCCGCTCACGGCGACCGGCGGCGGCGGCGCGTCGATCACCAGCCTTGGCGCCGACTCGACATTCGAGGTCAGCGGCACGCTGTCGATCACCGGCACGACCGGCGCCGCGCTGTCCATCTCGAATGCGGCCGGCAGCGCCACCTTCGGCACGACCAATGTGACGCTGGGCGCGACCAGCACTACCGGCATCGATTTCTCCGGCACCAACAACGACGTCAGCTTCGGCACGACCACCCTCAGCGGCCTCGGCGCGGGCGCCAGCCAGACCGCCATCGACTTCTCCGGCTCGGCCACGACCGCCGATTTCGGGCTGACGACGATCACCGGAAACGACGCCGCGAGCTCGCGCGGCATCGACCTGTCCTCGACCACGGGCAACCGCACCATCACCTTCCTGACCGGATCGTCGATCTCAGGCGCCGGCATCGGCGTCGATCTGTCGTCCGGCCAGACGGTGGCGACCAGCGCCAACGCCAGCCTCACCTTCGGCGACGGCGAATTCGCCGACGCCAACGGCCGCAATTCGACGATCACCGCGGCGGCGGGCAACTTCACCGTCAACACCGTCGGTCTCGCCGCGCTCGGCAATTATGATTTCGATGACGTGCTCTTCACCGGCAGCGCGAATCTGGCCAGCGCCGTCGGCGGGGTGTTCATGGTGTCGCAAAATGGCGGCGTCATCGCCGCCGGCTCATTTGGGCTCAGTACGTCAGTCAATACCATCTCGGTTGCCGATGCCGATCTGAAGACCGGCACCCAGACCTTCGCCTTCGTCGGCACGGTCGACCTCAGCGGCACGCCGTTCACGCTCGATTCCGGCCAATCGATCACCGGCTTCGGCAACGGCAACGCCATCACCACGACCGGCACCATCCAGCCGGTGAACGTGCAGGGCAATCTCGGCGCCACCGGCGGCGACGTCACCGGCGACGAGGGCGTGGTCAAGAGCACGGGCAGCGATACCCTGCATCTGCTCGGCAGCAACCAGGTGCGCAACACCGCCTTCGACTTCACCGGCGGCAGCGGCTCGGTATTCACCATCGACCAGAGCGCGGGCAGCTTCAACAATGCCGGCGGCATCGTCATCGAAGGCGTCACGGTCGGCAATGTCGGCGCCGGCCAGACGGCGTTCAGGGTCGCCGGCCTCGACAGCAATTTGTCGATCACCAACAACAACGTCAACGTCGCCGGCACGCTGCTCGACGTCGGCGGCGGCGCCGGCAACATCAACGTGACGCGCGGCACCTTACCCAACAGCGGGCCTGCCGGCACACTGACCGGCGGCGGCATCTCGATCGCCAATCACGGCGGCGGTCTGATCAATTTCACCGACAAGGTGACTGTTGGCGGCAACGGTGTCTCGCTCACCAACAACGCCGGCACCACCATCAACTTCACGGATGTGGACATTTCCACGAACGGCGTGACGGCGTTCAGCGCCAGTGGCGTCGGCACGGTCAATGTCCTGACGGGTACGGTCAATGCCACCAACGCGCAGGCGGTAGCCCTCGACGGCATCGCCGGCAATATCGATTTCGCCTCGACCAGCGCGTCGTTCGGTTCCGGCAGCGGCATCGACCTGCAGAACCTCAGCGGCACGTTCAATTTCGGCACCGGCACGCTGACCAACACCGGTTCGGGCACGGCCTTCAATGTCGGCTCGGGCACCAATGCGAGCGGCGGCAACGCGAACATATCCTACGCGGGCGCCATCGTCAGCAACGGCACCGGCGCGGCGGTCTCGATCCAGGAACTGACCGGCGGTTCTGTGACGCTGTCGGGCAACCTGACCGATGGCCTTGCGGGCGCCGGCGGCAATATCGTCGTTGCCGGCATCGACAACGGCACGGCGGCGACCGTGACCTTTTCGGGCGCGACCAAGCAGATCAGCTCGGGCGCGACGGACGGCGTCAGCCTGATCGGCAATCCGAACGCCACGATCGGCTTCGACAATGGCGGCCTTGACATAACGACGACGGCAGGAGCGGGTTTTGGCGCGGGCTCCGGCGGCACAATCAGCATCTCCGGCGCCGGCAACACCATCACGACAACGACTGGAACCGCGCTCGATCTCGACGGCGCAACGGTCGGCGCGGGCGGCGTTATTTTCGATTCCGTTTCGGTCAATGGCGCGGCGACCGGCGTTTCGCTCAACAATATAGTCGGCGGCGCCATCGATCTCGGCGCGGTCGACCTGCAGAACATCACCTCGCGCGGTGTCGACATATCCGGCACGCTCGGCTCGACCTTGGGCTTCGACAGCCTGAACATCGGGCTCAATGCAGCCAATGCGGTCGGCTTCGACCTCAACGGCGCTGGGCTCGGCACGAGCAACATCAAGGCCGGCGATTTCGACGTCGACGGCGGCAGCTTCGCCGGCACTATCGGCATCGACATGGCTGGCACGACCGGCACCGGCACGATCCAGCTCGGCGACACTGCCAACAACAATCCGGCGGGCCAGACCTCGAAAATCGAAAATGTCGGCTATGGCGTCCAGTTCTCCAGCGCCACCAACGCCAGGCTGGTGTTCGGCGACGGCGCTGGCCTGGCCGAATCGACGATCGCGACCACCGGCGGCCAGGCCATCCATGCCATCGACACCCTGCCGACCAATGGCGACTACAATTTCAACGACGTCACCTTCACCGGCGACACGTCGAATCTGTCCGCTTACAAGGTCTACTACGTCACCACCGACGCCACCGGCGGCGGCGACGGCAGCTTCGTCAATCCAGGCACCTATGCCAACGCCCAGGCGTCCACGGCCAATGTCATCGTGCTGATCGACAAGAACGGCACCGGTAGCCAGGAAACGATCGACCTGAGCGGCACGTCGTTCCAGCTCGATGACGGGCAGGTGTTGCTCGCCTTCGGGCAAAACGATACGGCCATCGATGTCTCGCAGCTCGGTGTCGACACCAGCAGCGGCGCGTCGGCGGCATTCCACTTCACCACGGTGCAGAATTCGCCGATCATCGCCGCACCGGCCGGCATCGACACGCTGCGGCCGATCCTGCAGAGCAACACTGCCGGGTCGGTGATCACCCTGGCGACCAGTGGTACCAGCCCGATCACCGGCGGCATCGAGAATCTCATCATCCGCAACACCGGCACCGGCGCCGGTGTTGCCGTCGATGCGTCGGCCGCGTCGAGTTTCTTCCTCCGCAACAATGACATATCAGCCGGCGGCAGGGCGCTCGACTTCTCCACGACCGGTGCGGCGGCCAACACGCTGCTGCTTTCGATCGACGGCAATACGCTGCGATCGACGGGATCTGCGCTGGCCGCGTCCTTCGCCGGCCAGAACATCAGCGCGACGGACAATTCGATCGCCATCCGCTCCTTCGCCGTCAACACGGTGCTCGGCGGCACCGGCGGCGGCATTGCCTTCGACAATGTCACGTTCGACTCCACTGGCGCCGGCGGCACGGTCAGCGCCGGCACGCTCGACGTCGGCACATCAGGCGCGCGCGTCCAGGGCAACGGCCTTGCCTTCACCAGCACCAGCGGCACGCTCGATCTCGGCACGTTCACCACGTTCAATGATGGCGGCACTGGCGTCCTCGTCGACACCAAGGGCCCCCCGGCCACAACCTTTGCGCTGAACAGCAGCGGCGGCACCGTCGACACCATCAACGGCGTGGCGTTCAATCTCGATCCGCTGACCGTCAGCATGATCGTAAACAGCGTCAACGCCAGCGGCGGCGCCAGCGGCATCATCTTCGACGGCGTCGCCGGCACGTTCACGGTCACGGGCGCGACCACCGTCACCGGCACGACGGGCTTCGGCATCAATGCCACCAGCACCAATACAGGCACCTTCAGTTTCAACGAGGTGACGGTGAACAACACCGCCTCGACGGGCGGCGGCATCGGCTGGGAGAGCGGCACGCTCAACGTCGGCGGGCTCGCCGACATCGATACGACCAGCGGGGCCGGCCTGTTCCAGGGCGGCGGCACCACCAGCTTCAATGGCGGGCTGACAATCGACACCACCACCGGCGCCGGCATTACCGGCCCCGGCGGGACGATCAACATCATCGCCACCGCCGGCAGCGAAACGGTGAATTCCACCAGCTACAAGGCGATCGATCTCACCAATGCCGCCCTCGACGTCGCGCTCGACTCGACGTCGTCCGGCGGCGGCGGTGTCGTCCTGACCAATGTCACCGGCACCGCCGGCCTCGGCACCGGCACGCTGAGCGGCGGCGGTGGCACGGCATTCAGCGTCGGCGGCGGCACCGTAACCACCACCTATGGCGGCAACATCACCCAGGCGGGCAACGCCGCCCTGGTGTCGGTTTCAGCAGGCCATACGGGCACGCTGACCTTCTCGGGCACGCTGTCGGCGAACAACGGCACCGGCCTGCAGTTCGACAATGCCGACGGCACCTACAATTTCAACGGCACGACGACGTTGAATGGCGGCGACGCCGGCATCGATATCGTCAACAATTCGGGCGGCACGTTCAACTTCGGCGCCGGCACTTCGATCACCAACCCGAACAGCACGGCCTTCAACGTCGACGCAAGCGCGGCGAACATCACCTATAGCGGCAACATCACCCAGGCCGGCAATGCCGCGCTGGTCGCCATCGCCGGCCACACCGCGGGAACGATCACCTTCCAGACGGGCACGCTGTCGGCAACCGACGGCCCCGGCCTGCAGTTCGACAATGCCGACGGCATCTACATTTTCAACGGCACCACGACGCTCAATGGCGGCAATGCCAGCGTCGACATCCTCAACGATTCCGGCGGCACGTTCGGCTTCGGCGTCGGCACCTCGATCACCAGCCCGAACGGAACCGCGTTCAGCGTCGATGGCGGTAACGCGACCGTTACCTATGCCGGCACGATCACACAAGGTACCGGCGGCCAGCGCCTGATCGTCGTCGCCGACACCACCGGCGGCGCGGTGAACTTCACCACCGCCCTGGCGAATGGGCTCAACGACACCAGCGGCACCGGCATCGTGGTCGACGGTGTCGCCGGCAACGTCACCGTGAACAACGCCAGCCTGACCGGGACGACCGGCATCACCATCCTTGGCGATGTGGCGAACAACGCGACCGGTACCTATACGTTCAACAACGTCGCTATCGACACGGTTGCCGGCGCGCTGACGAACCATGCGTTCGCCGTCGACGGCGACCAGGGCACGTTTACCAACGACGACGTGAGCGCCACGATCAATCTCAACAATGTCGACATCACCAACCCTGGCGGCAACGTCGCCAACATTCGCGGCATGGCTGGTGGCTCGGTCAATTTCGACAACGCCAGCTCCATCACCCGAAACGATGGCGGACTGGGCATCGTCGCGCTCAGCAATTCCGGCGGCACGATCAATTTCGGCGGCGCGTCGAAAACGCTCTCGACCGGCGCCAACGCCGCCGTGCTCCTGACCAGCAACGCCGGCGCGACCATCAACTTCACCAATGGCGGCCTGGCGATCACCACCACGAGCGGCATCGGCATCGGCGCCTCGGGCGGCGGCACGGTGAGCGTCACCGGCTCCGGCAACACGATTTCGACCGGCAGCGGCGCTGCGGTCGACATGGACGCCGTCGCTATCGGCGCCGGCGGCATGACCTTCGCTTCCACGAACACGAGCGCCGGCGGCGGCAGCGCCGTGATCCTCGACGCTGTTACCGGCGGACCGGTCAACCTCGGCGGTGGCGCGCTGGTCGGCGGCGGCAGCGCCACGATTCGCATCGGCGACGGCGCCGGCAGCGCCAACACCGGCGGCACGGCGGCTTTCACCTATGCAGGCACCATCACCAGCGGAACCGGCCAGGCGGTCAATATCCAGGATCGCGCCGCCGGCGCCGGCAACATCACGCTGTCGGGCAACATCAGCCACAATGTGGTCGGCCAGACCGGCGTCCTCCTCGACGACAACGCCGCCGGTACCATCACTTTCTCCGGTGCCTCCAAGTCGATCACGTCGGGCAGTTCGGCCGGTGTCAACCTGACCGACAACACCGGCGCGACGATCAACTTCACCAATGGCGGGCTGGTCATCAACACCACCAGCGGCACCGGCTTCGGCGCCACGGGCGGCGGCACGGTGACGGTGACAACCGGCGCCAATCCGAACACGATCACATCCGGTACCGGCACCGCGCTCAACGTCGCCAACACGACGATCGGCGCGAGCGATCTGACATTCAGGAGCATTTCGGCCAATGGTGCCGCCAACGGCATCGTGCTCAACAACACCGGTGCCCTTGGCGGGTTGACGGTGACCGGCGATAGCGGCGGCGCCAACAACGGCTCGGGCGGCACCATCCAGAATTCGACGGGTACCGGTGTCCTGCTGAATTCGACCAGTTCGGTCAACCTCAGCTACATGAATATCATCAACAGCACCAATGACGGTATCGGTGGCACATCGGTGACCAATTTCTCGCTCAACCGGTCGACGCTGTCCAACAATGGCACCGCGGTTGAGGATGCGGGTATCGATTTCGGCGGTGTCAGCACTGTAACGCCCAGCGGTCTGTTCGGCACAGCAAGCATCACCAATTCGACTGTCACCACCTCATTCGCAAAGAACGTCTCGATCCGCAATTCGAACGGGACCTTGTCGCTGACGGTCAACAACAGCAAGTTCAGCAACAATTCGTCCAAGACGCAGAGCGATGACGGCCTGTTCGTTGAGGCCGACGGTACCGCGACAATTTCGGCCACAGTCACCAGCAGCACATTCACGGCCAATCGCGGGGATCATTTCCAGGCGGCTGCGGCAAACTCTGGCAACCTCAATATCGTGTTCTCCGGTAACACGCTCACAGGCGGTCATTCGACAGCTCTTGGCCAAGGCATCACAATCAACGCCGCAACGGGCCTGGCGTTCGGCGGCTATACCGGCACGGTCAACTACGACATTGACAACAACACGATCAGCGGCGCGATCTCGAGCGCAATCACCGTCAACTTGGGCACGTCGGGTTCCGCCGCACTGTTCAACGGCTTCATCCGCAACAACGATATCGGCACGGTTGGCGTTGCCAATTCCGGGTCGGCGCAAGGCTTCGGCATCGACCTCGAAGCTCATGGCAACGGAACCCATACCGCATCTGTAGCCGGAAACGTCGTGGTGGAAGCATTCGACCGCGCGATGAATGTGTTGGCAAACGACGGCAATGGCGTGCTCAATCTAACTGTGCAGAGCAACCAATTCTCCGTCGGAACCGATCCGGCTGGCTCGCGAGAAGCTTTCTTCCTCAACGCGGGGTCAACATCGGCGAACGTCTTTGGCGTCACCGACAGCCATACGGTGCGCCTCAATCTCGGCGGCGCCGGCGCTTTGCAGAATACCTTCGCCCACGGCGTCGGCAGTGTCGACGATTTCCGCATACGGCAACGGTTCGACACCCGGGTCGAGATGCCGGGTTACGCCGGTGCGCCGTTCGACCCGGCTGGGGTCGTCAGTTATATTCAGGGACGCAATATCGGCAGTGGCGGCGGAAGTGCCACGGTCAACGATTCACCGTCGGTGACGACCGATGGCTTCTTCAGCGGGACAGTGCCGTTGCCAAATCCGTTCTAATGCTTATCGCTCAAAACCGAGCTCTGTTCGTGACGTGCACAAACAAAGATTTCGTATGAACTTGGGTCGTCGCGATGTAGTTCTGGAGCACATTGAACGAAATCTGCGCAGCGATTTTCCTTACGGACTTTCGTAAATTCTTAGAAAACTGCCATACTGCTGTTTTCTTTCTATCCTTTCTCGGAAGCCATATCTATTCGACCTGGATTTTAGTTGGAAATCATGCAAATCTAGGCGCGCCAAGGGGGAAGTGCTTATGGCCGAACCGTTTCTGTCTGAAATTCGGATCATGTCATTTGGCTTCGCTCCCAAGGGCTGGGCCTTGTGCAATGGGCAGCTTATGCCGATCAACCAGAACCAGCCGCTGTTTGCATTGCTTGGCACCACCTTTGGTGGCGATGGGCGTGTTAACTTTGCACTTCCCGACTATCGCGGGCGCATTCCCATTCATGCTGGATCGGGCCATTCGCTTGGCGAGCGCGGTGGTGAGCAAGGCCATACGCTCTCGATAGTGGAGATGCCTACTCATACCCATCAATACATGGCGTCTTCGACCAATGCCGGCACGCCTATAGCGACTGGCAACCTGCTCGCGGCGACCAATAATCTCTATGCCGCGCCGACCAATTTGGTGCCTCTCACGCCTTCATCGGTCGGCGACATCGGCGGCAGTCAACCGCATACAAACATGCAGCCATTCCTGACGCTCAATTTCTGCATCGCGCTGCAAGGCATCTTCCCCTCCCACCCCTGACGGAGATACCATGCCACAGCCCTTTGTTGGTGAGGTCCGCATATTTGCCGGCAATTTCGCGCCAGCCGGCTGGATGTTCTGCGAAGGACAATTGCTGCCGATCTCTGAAAACGAGACTTTGTTCCAGCTGATCGGCACTACCTATGGCGGCGACGGCCAAAGCACATTCGCACTGCCCGACCTGCGCGGGCGCGTACCCCTACATCAAGGCAGCGGGTTCATTCTCGCCGAAATCGGAGGTGTTGAGGCGGTCACACTGACGGCGCAGCAACTGCCTGTCCATAGCCATCAATTCATGGCGTCGAGCAGCCCGGGCAGTTCGGTCAACGCGCAAGGCAACGCGATTGCGGAGTCGCCCAACATTTCGATCTATATAGAAGACGTTGCGGGAATAAACCTCAGCGCCACCGCTATTTCGCCGATCGGCGGCAACCAACCGCACGAAAATTTCCAACCCTATCTCTGTGTCAATTTTATCATCTCGCTGTTCGGCGTTTTTCCGTCGCAGACTTGAAAAGGGACCGTCATGTCCGATCCGTTCGTCGCTGAAATTCGTATCTTTCCGTTCAATTTCGCGCCTACGGGCTGGGCGTGGTGCGATGGACAATTGCTGCCGTTATCACAAAACACGGCGCTGTTTTCGTTGCTTGGCACCGTCTATGGCGGCGACGGCAAAAGCAACTTCGCACTACCTGACTTGCAAGGCAGTGCACCGATGCACCCCGGACAGGGACCCGGCCTTTCGCTTCACGATCTTGGGGAAACGGGCGGATCAGAGACGGTAAGCCTCTTGGAATCGGAAATTCCAAGTCACTCTCACTTTTCCCGTGCGGCATCAGACGACGCAGACTTGAAGGCGCCAACGCCGGCGCGCTCCCTCGCCCGCTCGCAAGGGGGCTTTGCCTATATCTCGAGTACGCCCAACGCGCAGATGGCGGATCAGGCACTCGCCCCCGCCGGCGGTGACCAGCCGCACAACAATTTGATGCCTTATCTCACCTGCTACTTCTGCATCGCGCTGCAAGGCGTCTTCCCGCCGAGAGGCTAAATTCCCCGCCAACAGGGCAGGACCAATATCATGGCCAAGACAGCAGAACCAAAATCGAAGGCCCCCACGGCCAAGACGCCGGCAGCAGTGCCAAGGACCGCCTCCAAGGCCCGCGAGAGCGCTCGCTCGCGGCGACCCGGTACTGCGCCGGCCTACCAGCACATGCCCGCCGGCGCGACGTTTTTCGAATTGTCGCGGCTGATGGTCGTCGGCATCGATTCGGCCAAGGGACAATTGATCCAGAAGGCACAGACATCGCCGAACGGACCGTGGCCGTCGGCCTGGTCTGTCATCGCGCCCGGCGCCTGGGTGATCATGACCGCGGGTCTCACCAAGGATGGTCGCGTCGCCGTGGTCGCGCAGCCTTCGGGCACCACCAGCCTCTCCTTCGTCACCGAGGACGCCAACCAGATCGGCCCGATCGACAAGTGGACCGCGCCGGTCGGCATCGGCGCGCCGCCCGGCGCCTTCAGCTACCAGAAGCTTTCCATGGCGCGCGATGCCGATGGCCGCATCGAGATCTTCCTCACCGACAATCTGGGCCGCGTCTGGTGGATCTACCAGAACCCGGATGTGATCGTGCAGGTGCAGAAGACCATCACGCCGCCCGGCACGACGACACCGATCGTCGTCACCGTCGACGAGCTCAGGCCGCCTGCCCAGCCCTGGAGCGCCTGGATTCAGCTCACAGGCCAGCTTGTGGCGATCACCGCATTGCGCCAGGCTGACGGCCGCATCGCCCTGTTCGGCATCAATTCCGGGCTCAACCTCTACCGTTGCCAGCAGGCCAAGGCCCAGGCGCTGACGGTCGCCGACTGGACGCCATGGGTGCAGATCGACGCCGGCTACCCCTTCACGGAAATGGCGCCTATCATCGGTCCGCTGGGCGGCACCAATCTGTTCGCCATGACGCAGCAGGGCCAGGTCCTGCACACCAAGCAATTGCCGGCAGGCTCCGACACCTGGACGGCCTGGGCGACGCCCGGCTACAGCAGGGTTCCCAAATATACGCTCTGCGCCGGCATCCGGGGCGACGGCGACATCATGCTGGTCGCCTCCGACCAGCAGCATGTTCACTCCTTCAACGCCCAATACGACGCCGCCACCCAGAACTGGTCGGGATGGCGCGATTTCAACGCCTCCGGCGCCAACACCCGCCTGTCGCTCGACTACAATGCCGATGGCCGTCTTGCCTTGTTCTCGATGATGATCCAGAACGACGGCACGAATGGTCTGTGGACCATCAATCAGATGGCCATGGACAGTTCGGAATGGGAGTGGACCTGGACGGCGCTGGCCACCAGCAACCTCAAGCAGATTACCGTGGTGCGCGACCTGACGCCGCCGGTGTGACGTCAGGCAGCGTGACAGAAGCGAAACAGGCGCAGCGGCTCCCGGCCTGGCCGCGGTCGCGGCAGGCCGGCCTCGCTTTCCGCCCCGCCGCGGAGGCCGACATGCCGTTCCTGGCGCGGCTCTACGCCTCGACGCGCATGGAAGAGCTCGCCGTGACGGACTGGAACGAGGCGCAGAAGGTCGCCTTCCTCGACATGCAGTTCCAGGCGCAGCACGCGCATTACCGCAAGCATTATCCCGAGGCCGACTGGCTGGTGGTGGAGCGGGCCGGACAGCCCATGGGCCGCCTCTACATCGAGCGCTGGCCGAGCCAGCACCGCATCATCGATATCGCCTTGCTGCCGGCCCATCGCCGCAAGGGCCACGGCGCCGCCCTGCTGCGCGACCTCATCGACGAGGCATGGTCATCGGGCAAATCGGCATCGATCCATGTCGAGAAGAACAATCCGGCCAGGCGGCTCTATCTCGAGCTCGGCTTCGCGGTGATCGAGGACAAGGGCGTCTATGATCTGATGGCGTGCGCGCCACCGCGGGGTGGCGCAGACAGTGGGTGAACGGGGACGCCATCCGCTTCGTCATTCCCGGGCCGAGAATCCTGTTCCGGTCGTCGCACAATTCGGCGGTGCTTGTTCGGTATCGATCCTTCGCGCCAGCGTCTCACAAATCGCACCGCTGCTGCGCTCACGCCTGCTTCCAAACTCTAATTGAACACCGCCTCATACAGCCGCCCCGTAGCGTCGGCGGCCACGGGCACGATGAAGATATCGTGGGTCGCGCCACTGCCGGCGAAGCGGTAAGTCGCCTGCGGCAGCGCGGTTTCGCGCGGACCCTTGAACAGCAGCGAGAAACCGCCGCCCGGGCGCGGGCTGGAGGCGATGCGGTTGACCGCGCTCAATTCGAGCGCGATCTGCCTGCCGCCGGCCTCGACGGTGAATGCCTGTCCGACCGCCTGTTCGAAATCCGATGCCGACGCCATGCCACCCCGCCTCAAAGCGCTTGCTGAGCGGGCGGCCAAGGGCAGACCCGCTCCGGTTCCTCATATCCTCGCAATTTCCGGACGCAAGACCGCTACGGCTCCCGGATTTTGCCATGCGAGGCCACTGTCGCCGCTTCGCGGCAAGCTGTCCATAGAGCCATTCCAGGAAAAGTGTGTACGGTCTTCCCGGGAAAAGCGCGCAGCGCTTTCCCTGGGGAATTGCGCAAAAACAAGGAGATAGCGCGGCTCGCCGTTTCCGCGAAACGGTGAACCGCTCCAGGACCGGCATGGTTGCGGGCGTCCCGCAAGGCGATTAGGGCGCAAACGCCAAAATACAGCAGCGCGTGTCCTTTTATGCGCGCCGGCGACGCTGTAGTACTTTGTCCCTGCGCAGGATTGCTTCGAAGCAAGGCCGGCGCGACAAGAACAGACCCCGCTTTGGGAATTCAATGCTGGACGGGCCGGCCTGGTTGGCCGGCGCGAGGAGGAAAACGGACACATGGCTGACAGCGGTGCGAAGACGGAAACGGCGGGCGAGGCCTTGCCGCTGTTCTATTCCAGGCCCGAGGCGCTCAATCCGGCGCGGCACGGTTCACTCGGCCTGACGGCGCGCAGCGATTTCTCCTTCGCCCGCTCGGCGCATGCCATCCCGGTGGTGGCCTCGGAAATGCCGGCGGCGATGCGCTCCTACCCGATCGTTTTCATCGGCACCGCCAAGGCGCCCGTCATCATCACCGGCCTGCGCCAGGACGAGAACCTGTTCGTCGACGCCGACGGCAACTGGGCCGGGCCGCACTACATCCCCGCCTATGTCCGCCGCTATCCCTTCATTCTCGCCGACGATCCCAAGCAGCCCGGCCGGCTGACGCTGTGCGTCGACCGGGCGAGCGAGCGCGTCATCGACCAGCTGCTGGCGCCGTTCCGCGACGACAAGGTGCTGCCGTTCTTCAGCGGTAACGAGGCGACCCAGGCGACGAAGCAGGCGCTCGCCTTCTGCAACCAGTTCCAGATCGACTTCAGGGCGACCCGCGAGATGGTCGACAAGATCGACGCGCATGCCCTGTTCGCGCCGCGCCAGAGCAAGGTGACGCTGGAAGGAGGCGAGGTGCTGAACCTCACCGATTTCCAGGTGATAGACGAGGCCGCCTTCAACAGATTGAGCGACGAGGCCTTCCTCGACCTGAGAAAATCAGGCGCGCTCAGCCTGCTCTACTGCCACCTTGCCTCGACCAACAGCTGGACGTCGCTGGTGCATCAGGCGTCGCTGCGCAAGGCGGAGGGGGCGAAGAGCGCCTGAACAACCCACGCCGAGATCCTTCGCGGCGCGGCTGGTGAACAAGGTTCGGCGCTAAGTTCGGCGCTAAGCCGCGGCCCGCCTGTCGTGCCGCCCTTCCCTGATCTCTTCCGTGAGCTTGTCGCAGAAGGCCTCGAGATCGCCGGGATTGCGACTGGTGACCAGCCCCTGGTCGGTGACGACCTCGCTGTCTTGCCACAGGCCGCCGGCATTGATCACGTCGGTCTTGATCGACTTGTAGGATGTGACGCGGCGGGCTTTGATGATCCCGGTCTCGACCAGAAGCCAGGGCGCATGGCAGATCGCGCCGACGACCTTGTTGGCCGACCAGAACGAATTGATGAAATCCAGCGCCTTGCGCTCGACCCGCAAGAGGTCGGGATTGATGACGCCGCCGGGCAGAACGATCGCATCGTAGGCATCGGCGCGGGCCTCGTCCAAGGTCTTGTCGACCGGAACTTCGCGGCCCCAATCCTTGTGGTCCCAGCCCTTGATCTTGCCGCTTTCGAGCGACACGATTTCGACCTCGGCGCCGGCCTGGCGCAGCTTGTTCAGCGGTACCTCAAGCTCGGACTGTTCAAAACCATTCGTCGCAAGGATGGCGACGCGCTTGCCGGAAATATCCTGCATCGTTTTTCTCCATGATTGGATTGGATGCAGGGCTAACGAGCCTGAACCGGTACCGTTCCTCGCTGTAACCTTATGTGACCGGAGGGATCTGTGGTAAGCTGTACTGCACTACGGGTCTCCTTTCCTCATCAGCTCTCCTTAGTGAAGGACTGTTACCCTTTTCGTGTCTCAGACTCGGGGTGCACTACGGAATTCTGCTCGTGGATCGCAGCCGCGCAGCAAACGTACAGGCCGCCCCCCGCATCCGGTTTTCTTCCTAGAAGCGGGGGCAGGCAGGGCGGCCCTTCATACCAGCGGCTTACTCGATGACGCGGGCTTCACCGACATCTGCGGCCGACGGATCCAGCCCGTAAGCCTTGAGCGCTTCGGCGATAGCGCCGTTCTTGCGGTAGACATCGAGCGAAGCGTCGACCGCCTTAACGAAGCCCTCATTGCTCTTGTCCAGCAGGAAGGCGGTCTGCGACGGGTTCATGGTCGCATCGATGCGCGGATCCGGCTTCAGGACATGCACCTTGTAGTTCTGCCCTTCGTTCTGAATGACAGCGGAGCCGAAGCCGTCGAGCGCCGCCTCAATACGACCGGCATGAAGGTCCTGAGCGAGGTTCAGCGACGACGGATAGGTCTTGGAGCCTTCGTAGAGCTTCTCCATGTCCTGGACCCACAGATATCCTTCCACGGTGCCGACCTTCTTGCCCAGCAGACCGTCGACGGTATCAATGCCGTTGGTCGAGGTGACGGACAGTTGGTCGAGATAGACCGGCGTGGACAGAGCAACGACCTTCGCGCGGGCGGCGGTACGATAGAAGCCGCCAAGCGCGATGTCCGCGCGCCGCGACTGAACTGCGGAAACCGCGCCTGGATATGTGAAGATCTCATAAGCGATCTCCAGGCAGTTCTCCTTGGCAAAACGCTTCACGAGATCGCCGTCGATACCCGCGATGCCGCCGTCTTTTTCGAGCGAATACGGAGCGGTGTTGGTGAGCGCGACGGTGAGTTTGCCCGCCGACACGGTTTCGAAAGCATGCTGCGGCTTGCAATCCTGTGCGGACGCGACGCTGGCACCCAAGGCCGTGGCAATGGCTGCGGCCGAGATGATCTTACTCCAATTTTTCACTTTGCTCTCCTCTGACATTGATGGTTTTTGATTGCAGGTCAGCCGAGATGGCTGCCCAGCCTACGTTCGGTGTACGAGACCAGCCACCCGAACGGGACGGTGATGGCGAGGTAGAACAGGCCCGCCAGGATCAGGACATCGAGGTAGAGGTAGGTGGCCGCACCCACGCGATAGGCGCGCGCCAGAAGTTCGGGGATGGCGATCGTGTATGTAAGGGCCGTCGCCTGGAAGATGAGAATGGCAAAGCCCATCAGCGCGGGTATTGCGAACAGGATTCCCTGGGGGACCACCACGAAGCGCAGGATGTCCCGGCGGGTCATGCCGAGCGCCAAGCCCGCCTCGATCTCACAATGCGGAACCGCGTTCAGACCGGCCCGAAGGATCTCGCTGGTGTAGGCGCCTGTCGTTAGCGCCAACGCAATCACGCCAGAGGTGAAGGCACTTACGGTCATCCCCGAAGCAGGCAATCCATAGTAGACCATCTGCAGGACGACGAGTGCGGGCGCGCCGCGCCCGATCTCGACAAGTACCACCGCGAAATAGCGGACGAGCCTGTTTCCAGAGGAGGAGGCAAGCGCAAGAACGAGACCGATAGGCAATCCGAACAGCAGCGCCAGGCCCGCCAACTGGAGACTGACAAGAACTCCTTGGAAAAGCTGGGGGGACCAGTCCAGCCAGTTGGCCAGCATCTCGCTCATTTCGCTTGCCCTCTTGAGCGCAGCCGCTCGTCCATGGCGCGTGCCAACACGACAACGGGTATCGACAGCGCGATGTAGAGAAGCGCAGCGAAAATGAACGGCATGAAGCTGCCGCCTCCGCCTTGGGCCTGCTGCGATGCGTACATCATCACGTCGCGGACACCGATCGTGGAGGCCACGGTCGTGTCTTTGAGCAGGCTGACAAGAAAGGTCGCCATGGGCGGAACCGAGACGCGCAGGACCTGCGGCGCCAGGATGTAGCGCAGCGTATCCAGGCGCGTCATACCGAGCGCCGTGGACGCCTCCCGCTGGCCCTTCGAGAGGGCCAGGAAGCCACCCCTGTAGATTTCAGCGAGATAGGCCGTTGATACCAGCCCCATACCCAGGATGGCAGCCTGATAGGAACTGAGAACGATCACTCCGCTGCCCAATCCGAAGAAGATAATGAACAGCCAGACGATCGGCGGGATTCCCCGGACAACGTCGATGTATATGCGCGCCGGCATGCTTAGAAGGAGCCACCGGGAACGTCGCATCAGCACCAGCGGCACGGCTGCGATGGCCCCGACTGCGAAAGCGCCGAAGGTCACCAGCAGCGTGGCCGGAACGCCTCTGAGCAGTGAAACCAGCAGGTCGATCATCTGCGATCGACCACGGCACGGAAGAACTGCCGCGTGCGCGGCGACGACGGGTTGCGGATCACGGCATCAGGCGGACCCTGCTCGATGATCTCTCCATTGGCCATGACGATCACGCGGTCGGCGACGTCTGCGGCAAAGGCGATCTCGTGCGTGACGATGATCATTGTCATGCCTTCCTGGGCGAGCTCGCGCATCACGGCCAACACCTCAAGCCCGAGTTCGGGATCCAGGGCGCTCGTGGGTTCGTCGAAGAGCATCACCTTGGGGTCAAGAGCCAGGGCGCGTGCGATCGCGATACGCTGCTGCTGGCCACCCGACAGGCGCGCCGGGTAGGAGTGCGCCTTGTCCGTAAGGTGTACGCGTTCGAGCAATTGGGCGGTGCGCGCGTCCGCCTGCTCCCTGGTGCGCCCCAGAACCCGCATCTGCGGCAGCGAAATGTTGCGCTGCACGGTCATGTGCGGAAACAGGTTGAAGGACTGGAAAACCATCCCGGTGGAACGTCGGAGCCTCAACAGCTCTCCGGCGGACAGATTGCGGTCGACCGAAAACCGGATGGCGCCCACTTCGAGGGTACCGGATGACGGCTGTTCGAGCATGTTGATCGCACGCAGCAGCGTGCTCTTCCCCGCGCCGCTGGGTCCGACGATCGCCACGACCTCGCCGCGCGTAATGTCGAGCGAGACGTTTTTCACGGCGTGATGGCCGCCATAGATCACGTTGATGTTCTTGATGCGGACGATGTTTTCTGCCTCGGGCATGGCTTCTTTGTCCTTGCGCTAACGCCGGTGTCCTACTGGTCAAGCCGCCGCAGTATGTACGGCGGGGACGTTTCTTTCCGGAGTTGGAGCGAGACTCTCGGTGCCTGGGATCGATGCGGGAGAGCCCTTGAGCACCCAGTCCGCGACGATCAGGCCTATCACCGGCGCGAGCTGTATCCCGTAGCCGCCCGCACCGGCCGCAGTGATCAGACCGGGCTCGGACTGATCGACTGGTCCGACATAGGGACGGTGGTCGGCGGTGACAGGGTAGAGACCTGCCCAGCCCCGGCCGAGCCGGGCGCCCGGCAGATCAGGCACGCGCTCGATCAGCATCTCGGCCAGCATGACCTTGGACCCTTCCTCGCACTGCTCGTTGTAATTGTCCGGATCCTCGGGCGAGGGCGAGCTTACCTTGTGTATCTCGGCGATGAGCTCGCTCGCTTTCTCGTGCCGAAAGTTGAGTCCGGTGCCCTGCCCGTTCACCAGATCCATGACCATCGGCATTGTGTAGGGAAGCGGCGCGTCCAGGTGGATTGTCAGCGCCTCGTGGCGCTCGGGGTGGATGTGAAGCGTCTGTCCAAGCATCCCGGCAACGCGTGGCGCCCAGGCGCCTGCCGCATTCACGATGAAGTCGCAGCCGATCGGACCCTTGCTGGTGTCCAACCGATAGCCACCGGATGTCCGCGCGACTCCAAGCAGCTTGCGGAACTGGAAAACCTCGGAGCCGAGCTTCTTCACCTCTTGCGCCAGCAACGTGCACATTTCGTGGGGATCGAGGAAGCCGTCGTCCGGCCCGAAGATGCCGCCTTCGAGCCCATCTGAACTCAAGTGCGGCACGAGCTGCTGGAGCTCGTCCGCCTGGTAGACCCTGGACCTGAAGCCGGCATCGCGCTGGATCTCCACCGAGCGGGCGAACAGTTCCATCTGCTCGGAGGTGCGCGCCAGACGCAGATAGCCGATAGGGTTGAAGCCGAGACCGAGGCGCTCCTGCCATCGACGGATGCGCTGCACGGATTGCATGCGCAGCTGGATCTCGAACGAATCCGTCAGCTGTGTGCCAACGACGCCGACCGAGCGGCCGCTGGATCCTGACGCAATGGATTGTGCGTCGATGACGGTGACGCGAGCGCCCTGTTCCGCGAGCGCGTGCGCAGAGCACATGCCGAGGGTGCCCGCACCGATGACGACGACGTGAGGAGAAGCTGTCATGTGACTTCCATCTGTTGCTGCGTCGTCCCGTGCCGGATGGATCCGGCGCCGGACGCGCTACGTCATTGCTTTGCGATTGCTGCGAGGGCGCCGTCGATTGCGGAAAGGATTTCGCGTGCGTCTTCCTCGGTCATCGAGGTGGAAAGCGCGAAGAGTCCGTAACTCGCCGAAAGCACGCCGCGGTCGAGCAGACCCTTGTGGAACAGGTCGAGCTTCGTGCGTTCGGACGCACCCGGATAGACCGACCGATAGTCCGTGATCGGCAACGCCGTGAAATGGACTTTGAAGAGCGAGCCGAGACCGACGCACTGCCCGTTGAGGCCGTGGCGAGCAAGCGAGGCCGTGATGCCGTCGCGAAGCAGGCTGCCGATAGCGTCCAGATGCGCGAAGCTGGCCGGGGTCAACGCGCGCATCGCCGCCAGACCGGCTCGCATCGTCACCGGGTTCGCGGTGAAGGTGCCGCCATGCGGCAATGCAGGCTTGCCTCGCGTTGGATCGAACACCGCCATCACGTCGGCGCGGCCGCCGACGGCGCCGACCGGGAACCCTCCGCCGATGATCTTGCCGAGAGCCGTCAGATCGGGCGTGATGCTCCACAGGCCCTGCGCCCCCGAATAGCCAAGGCGGAGCGAGATCACCTCGTCGAAGATCACCAGCGAGCCGGCGGCATGAGCGATCTCGACCATCGCGTCGAGATAATCCTTCCGCGCGGGAATAAGTCCGGCGCGGTTCGGCATCGGGTCGATCAGAACACCCGCTATCGAGTCTCCATGCGCGTCGAAGACGGCACGCAGCGCCTCCGTATCGTTGAACGGCACCGCGATGACGTCGTCGAGAACTCCCTTCGGCGTGCCTTTCGCGTATGCCGTCGAGGCAGGCATGTCGCCCCAGTTGGCGGGCGAGCTGTCCAGGCTGACTTCCGCGAAGTCGTAGGAGCCATGGTAGGCACCTTCGATCTTGACGATCTTCGGCCGCTCAGTGAACGCCCGAGCCGCCTTGATCGCCATCATGACGCCTTCCGTGCCGGAGTTGGCGAAGCGAACCTGCTCGACCGACGGGAGGCGCTCCACCAGCAGTTCAGCAAGATCAAGTTCGCTCTCGGTGGGCGCTCCGAAAGCCGATCCCCGGGGCATCTGGTCCACCACCGCCGCCGTGACGGCGGGATGGCCGTAGCCATGGATCATGGCCGTGAAATTGTTGATGCAGTCGTAGTAGACGTTTCCATCGACGTCCCAGACGCGGCAGCCCTCGCCGCGCTGGGCATAGATCGGAAACGGGTCGATGAAGACCGTTGTCCGGGTGTTCCCTCCCGGCATGACCTTGCGGGCCCGTTCGAACATCTCGCGGGATTTCGACATTGAATCTGGATAGTGGCGCATAATCTTGTAAACCGATGAAGGAGACAGCCTTGGATGGCCGCGGCGAAGAGCGCGACCTCTTTCGATCACCTGGTCATGATCGTGTGGCTCTGCTCGCGCAGGTACTGTGGCAGGAACCACGAGCCGAGACCGCCCTTGCCGCTGACCCCGGTGCCCTTCCAGCCGCAGAATGGCTGCGCGCCTGGCCATGCACCCGTCGTCGCGCCGCTCGCACGGTTGGCGTAGAGAACCCCTGCTTCGGCGGTGTCGAGGAAGTGACGCAACTCTTCCTGGTCGTTGGTAAAGATGCCGGCGGATAGTCCGTAGGCGATGTCGTTGCCCTCTTCGATCGCGGCATCGAGACTATCGAAACCGCGGACGACCACGAAAGGCATGAAGAGTTCGTCGCGGGTCAGCCGGCCCGGACCATCAAGTTCGACGACCGTCGGCAGGACGTAGTTGTCCGCAAAGCCCTGGCCCAGGGCGGCGCCCCCAAAATGCACCTTGCCTTTGCCCTCGACTTCCGACAGTGCGGCCTGGAAAAGGGCGACTGTGGCGTCGCCATAGACAGGGCCCATAAAGGTCTCGGCCTTGCGAGGATCTCCGACCACCAGCTTTGCGGCGAATGCTACCAGCTTCTCGATGAATTCCGCCTTGACCTTCTCGTCGACATACACGACCGAGCATGCGGAGCACTTCTGGCCTTGCAGGCCAAAAGCGGAGCGCGCCACTCCCTGCGCCGCACGGTCGAGATCGGCCTTGCTGGTCACGTAGGCAGGGTTCTTGCCACCCATTTCGGCGATGACGGGCTTCATGTGGGGCAGCGTTGCCATATGACGGAAGATGCTCATGCCGGTCTTATGGGAGCCCGTGAATGCAACGCCGTCGATGCCGTTGTCGGTGGCAAGAAGGCGCCCCACCTCTCCATCGCCAAGCACGATGTTGAAAACACCTTCGGGCAATCCCGCCTTGCGAAGCGTTTCGGCAATCAGCAGTCCGGTCAGCGCGCAACCCGGCGACGGCTTGTAGACCACCGCATTGCCTGTCAACAGCGCACCCGAGACCATGCCGATCGACAAGGCGAGCGGAAAGTTGAAAGGAGCGATGACCGCGAAGACGCCATAGGGCTTCATGACGCTGGTAGCGGTCTCGTTTTCGACCAACATGTTCATCGGCCGGACGAACCCGTTGTTCGCCTTCATCTCCGATGCGTAGTACTCGACCATGTCGAGGCATTCCTCGGCTTCGCCGACTGCCTCGAGGCGGGACTTTCCGATCTCGTATAGCGCCGCCAAACCAAGGTCATACTTCCGCTCCGCCAGCGCCTCTCGCCAGCGGGCGCCGAATGCAAGGCGATCGTCCAGCGTCGAACGGTTCCAGGCCTTCGCGCCGGCTCGGGCAGCCTGGATCGCCGACTTGACGTCTGACGGGGTTGAAGCCGGGAACTTGCCGAGAGAGATCTTCTTGTCGATCGGGCTCAGGATCTCTTTCCGAGCGCCAGTCGCAAACGGCGTCGACCACTCGCGACCCAGTGTGTTCTTCTCGAAATCCGGGATCATTGCGTCGAGGTGAGCGTGAACCGGGGAAAAATCCACTCCGATGTTCGAGTAGGTCACACGCGGGAGTTCAGCCATTTCAAGTTCCTCCGAAAATCGGTATTTAGTCCGATAATCAGGATTTGGCTTGCGAGTCAATCGAGGGGACCATAAAATGGGGATAATACCGAATTTCGGAATTTGCGAGGACATTTCCCGGTTCGGATTGCTAACCGAGCCCGACGGATCGGGGCGTGCGGCCGTTCGGCTATTCCACGGAGCCCCGGGCTCAAGGCGCGGCGGAATAACAAGGGACCGACCTTGCCCCTCATGTCTGTTTTGAACGATAACCTTCTTGCAGTTGCAATTGTCAGATCGGCGTAGGTGCCCTTGAATACGAAATCAAAGAAGCCGAGCGCCAAGGACAGCCCCCTCGAGCGCTACATCTCGATCATGGAGACGGTCGCGCCGTTCGAGCACGGCCTGACGGCGATCGAACTCGAAACGACGCTTGGACTGCCCAAAACCACGATCAACAGGCTGCTGCACGCCTTGATCGAAAGCGGGATGATCACCGCCGAGAGCGTTCGCAATCGGACATACCGTCTCGGCGATCGCTTGCTGCAGCTGCTACAGATGTCTCCGGACAGCGGCTGGCTGACGACGCTCGCGCAGCGACCGCTTCAGGATTTGGCCGACCGCACCGGCCAGTCGGCGTTCCTGTCGAAGTTCGACGGTACCGAAGTGCGCTCGGTCACCTGCGTCGCGCCCGACACTCCGGTCCGGACCTATGTCATGCCGGGCATGGCCATGCCTGTAAATGCGACCGCTTCGGCCAAGGCGATCCTTGCGTTTCATCCGCAGGAGACCGTGAAGAGGATCCTGGCGACGGAGCTGCGCAGCTATACCGATCGGACGAAAACGAAGATCGCGGAGTTGACCAGGGAATTGGCCGAGGTTCGGGAGCAGGGTTACGCCATGGACCTGGCCGAGCATGTTCCGGGCCTTGGCTCGATCGCATTTCCGATAAGGCCGACGAGCGGTGAGGTGATATACGCGGTGGGACTTACGGGGCCCTACGGTCAGATCATAGAGCAAAACTTCAAGCAGCATTGCGCGGCGCTCGCGGAGGCCGCCCAGCGCATGGCGAAGCTGGCGCAGATGCACGCCTACAACGGATCGGCTATGGCCGCAAAGAATGCCGCAGCGGATCAGCGACAGGGCGGTGCGTGAGAGGCCGGTCACTTGCGCGAAGAAACGTCGCGCTTTGACCGAGAATGTAGTTTCGCGATCTCCGTCTCGACGGCGGCGAATGTCCGGCCACCCCTCCGATCCGCGACCTTGATCTTCCGTCGACAAGATCATGGGTGGGAACATGCTCTCCTATCTCAAGCGACTTGGACGCTAATTCCCTCTGTGCCAGCGCCCTAACGCAGCACTGCCCGCAGCTCAGCTTGAAGTGCACGCAACGGCTCCAAGTAGAGCGCAACGAGATTGCTGACACTCACATGTGTCGCCGCAACGCCGACGTTCACGGCTGCGATCACCGTCCCGCGCACGGTCATCAACGGCACGGCGATCGAGCGCAATCCGAGCTCGACCTCCTGATCGATCAACGCGAACCCTTGCGTCCGCACCCGCCCTAACTCCGCAAGGATGGTGTCGGGGTCGGTCAAGGTATGAGCAGTCCGCGCCGGCAGGGCATGGGAAGATAGAAGATGTGCAGCGCGTTCCGGAGGCATGGCTGCCAGGAGCACGCGCCCCATGGAAGTGCAGTATGCCGGAAGCCGCGAGCCGGGCATCAGCGCGATCGACATCACCTTTCGCTGCGCCGCGCGCGCGACATAGACGACGTCGGTGCCGTCTAGAATCGAGACGGACGAGCTTTCGCCGAGCCGCTCCGAAAGGCCATCCAGCAAAGGCTGCACCAGATGCGGCAGCGGCATGGTTGCCAGACAGGCTGTCCCGAGCCTCAACACGCGCGGCGTGAGCGTGAAGAACTTTCCGTCGTAGTCTGCGTAGCCGAGATGGGAAAGCGTAAGGAGACAGCGTCTGGCTGTCGCCCTGTCGAGACCGGATGCAGTCGCGACGTCCGTGATCGACTGCCGTGGCCGTTCCACCGTGAACGTCTCTATGACAGACAATCCCTTGGCCAAGCCACCCATCGTGTCCCGTTCGGAAATGGGCATCCATTCACCTTGTGCGATATGTCAACAAACGAATGATATCGCACAAGCCGGCTTGCCGAAAGATCTCGTCTGCCGATACGTGTGGCGGCGAAATCGATCTTGGTGCCGGGAAAGGCTGGTTACGTGGACAAGACAATCGCGAGCCTCGCGGAAGCAGTGGCAATCGTCGAAGACGGCATGACCGTCATGATCGGCGGCTTCGGCGGCGCAGGTGCTCCGATAGAGCTGATCCACGCCCTGATTGACCGTTTTCGCGCTACCGGCGCCCCGAAAAACCTTACGATCGTCAACAACAATGCAGGGAACGGTCGGATCGGCATCGCCGCCATGATCGACAATGGCATGGTTGCCAAGATGATCTGCTCGTTCCCGCGCTCGTCCGATCCGCGGGCATTCACCGAGCGGTACCTTGCCGGGAAAATCGCGCTCGAACTGGTTCCACAGGGGACCTTGGCCGAACGAATCCGCGCCGGTGGCGCGGGTATTCCGGCTTTCTACACGCCGACGAGCTACGGGACCGATCTCGCGGCCGGCAAGCCTGTGGCCGAGTTCGACGGGCGCCACTACGTGCAGGAACGTTGGCTGAAGGCGGATGTGGCCCTCATCAAGGCGGAACTTGCCGACCCTCATGGTAACCTCACCTACAGGAAGGCGGCACGCAACTTCTCGCCGCTGATGGCGATGGCCGCACGCACGACCGTCGTTCAGGCGCGCCGGATCGTCCAGCCCGGTGCGATTGATCCTGAGCTGGTCGTGACGCCCGGGATCTTCGTGGACCAGGTGATCGAGGTCTCGAACCCGATGCAGGAAGAGACGCTTATCCGCCAAGGGGTCGCATACGCATGACAGTCAAGCTGACCAACGCGCAGATTGCATGGCGCGCCGCGCAGGACATTGAGGACGGCGCTTATGTGAACCTCGGCATAGGCTTTCCCGAGATGGTGGCGAGCTTTCAGCCGCCTGGGCGCCGGGCGATCTTCCACACCGAAAACGGCATCCTCAATTTTGGCGAAGCCCCGGCGGCAGGCGACGAGGACTGGGATCTGATCAATGCGGGCAAGAAGGCGGTCACGCTCAATCCGGGCGCTTCGTTCTTCCACCATGCCGACAGCTTCGCGATGGTGCGTGGCGAACATCTCGACGTTGCCATTCTCGGCGCCTACGAGGTGGCCGAGACCGGTGACCTTGCGAACTGGAGCACAGGACCCAAGGGCATACCAGCGGTCGGTGGTGCGATGGATCTGGTGCACGGAGCAAAACGCGTGGCCGTCATCACCGATCACGTCACCAAGGACGGTCGTCCGAAACTGGTGAAAGCCTGCAGCCTTCCCCTGACCGGCGTGCGCTGCGTGACGAGGGTCTACACGAGCCTTGCGGTCATAGACATCATCGATTGTCGTTTCGTGCTGCGCGAGAAGCTGCTTGCGATGAGCTTCGATGAATTGAAGGCGCTGACCGGCGCAGAGCTTAAGGTCGATGGCGAAATCAAATCCTTGACGGCACCGGAGCTCTGAATGACCGAGGCCTTCATCTGCGACTACATCCGCACCCCGATCGGCAGGGTTGGCGGTTCGCTGTCCTCGGTCCGGACCGACGATCTCGGCGCGGTGCCGCTGCGAGCGCTGCGGCACCGCAATCCAGGCCTGGACTGGTCCGCGGTGGATGAGGTCATCTTTGGCTGCGCCAACCAGGCAGGCGAGGACAACCGCAATGTCGCGCGCATGTCATCGCTGTTGGCGGGACTGCCGATCGAAGTCCCCGGCAGCACGGTCAACCGCCTGTGCGGTTCTGGAATGGACGCCGTGGGCATCGCTGCACGGGCCATCAAGGCCGGCGAAGCCGACCTGATCATCGCCGGTGGCGTCGAATCCATGAGCCGCGCGCCGTTCGTGCTTCCGAAGGCGGGCGAGGCGTTTTCGCGCAATGCCGAGATTTACGACACCACGATCGGTTGGCGCTTCGTCAATCCATTGATGAAGAAGCAGTATGGCGTCGATTCGATGCCGGAGACGGGCGAAAACATTGCGGAAGCCTTCAAGGTCAGCCGCGCCGATCAGGATAGCTTCGCCGCACGCAGCCAGGCCAGGACCGCCGCCGCTCAGGAAAATGGCCGGCTGGCGCTGGAGATCACTCCGGTGACCGTACCCCAGCGCAAAGGCGATGCTATCGTGGTCGATCGCGACGAACATCCACGCACCGGAACGACAACCGAGTCGCTCGCCAAGCTTCCAGCGCCGTTCAAAAAGGAAGGTGGCACCGTCACAGCGGGCAACGCTTCTGGCGTGAACGACGGAGCGGCAGCGCTGATCATCGCGTCCGAAGCCTCCGTCAAGGCATTCGGGCTCACACCGATCGCCCGGATTCTGGGCGTCGCGACGGCCGGGGTTGCCCCACGGATCATGGGGATCGGCCCGGCTCCGGCGACACGCAAGCTTTGCGCGCGCCTCGGCATCGCGCCTTCGGACTTCGATATCATCGAGCTGAATGAAGCATTTGCCTCCCAAAGCATCGCCGTGCTCCGCGAACTCGGGATCCCCGAGGACGCGGAGCATGTGAACCCGAACGGCGGAGCGATCGCGCTCGGGCACCCGCTTGGGATGTCGGGCATTCGCATCACCGGCACTGCCGCGCTCGAGTTGCGGTCCCGAAAAGCACGACTGGCCCTGGCCACGATGTGCATCGGTGTCGGACAGGGTATCGCGATCGCTCTGGGCAGTGCGTAGCGGAGATGGTGCGACAGTCCGAGTCAGGCGGATTGCATCGATCCGCAGCAAAGCAGCCACGGGTATGGATCGGTTGACGTTTGTCAGCTTGTCGATTCGCTAACAGACCAGAGCTATGGCGAGCCGACAAAGATCGTGCCCTGGCTCGCCAAGTCATGGGAGATATCAATGACCTACGCGCAAAAAAGAAGCGCCGCACTAGGCGGCGCTTTCTTTTAATTGCTTAATTCCCCAAGAGGAAACTGGAGCGGGTGAAGCGATTCGAACGCTCGACCCCAACCTTGGCAAGGTTGTGCTCTACCCCTGAGCTACACCCGCTCGCGCGGCTTTGGGCCGCAAGCCGGGCCTATATGGCTGAAGAGCGCGGCGATTGCAACAGGGAAATCGCAGGCTTTTTTCAATGCGCCGGACGAGGCCGGCGGGCCGCCGGCGGGAGGCGGAAGGATTCGGCGCCGCGTCGCGCGGCGGTCTTGTCTCGACCATGTCATTGGCCGTAAACGGCATGGCTGGAAACCAGCCGAAGACGAGAACCCCATGCCCAGGACCGAAGCCGAGCTCTTTGCCTTTCTTGCCGAACTCGGCATCGCCGTTTCGACGAAACGCCATCCGCCGCTCTATACGGTCGCCGATTCGCAGGCGCTGCGCGGCGAAATCGCCGGCGGCCACACCAAGAACCTGTTCCTGAAGGACAAGAAGGACGCCTTCTTCCTGGTCACGGTCGGCGAGGATGCTGTCGTCGACCTGAAGCAGATCCATCATGTGATCGGCGCCGCCGGCCGCGTTTCCTTCGGCAAGCCGGAGATGCTGATGGAGCTTCTGGGCGTCGCCCCGGGCGCAGTCACGGTGTTTGGCCTGATCAACGACACGCAGCACAGGGTCAGGGTCGTGCTCGACGAGGCGCTGATGCGGCATGCGGTGATCAACGCGCATCCGCTGACCAATGAGGCGACGACGTCGATCGCATCGGGCGACCTCGTCAGATTCGTCGAGGCAACCGGGCACGATGCTGCTATCTTGAAAGTCTCGGCATGATCGCCACATGGATGGCGAAACCGGTTTCCAACCAAGGACAGTGCGCCGATCCGCTGGCGCCACCGAAAGGGCGACGACATGAGTGACAACAATCCGTTTGGCGGCTCCTTTGGCAACAGCGGCGGCCAGTATGCCACGACGGTGCAGTATGGCGGCGGCGCGGAACCGCAGAAACCTGCGGCCGGCGCCGCCCCCGCCGGCGACGTCATCAAGGATACGACCACCGCGGCCTTTGCCGCCGATGTCATCCAGGAATCGCGCCGCCAGCCGGTGCTGGTGGATTTCTGGGCGCCGTGGTGCGGGCCGTGCAAGCAGCTGACGCCGCAACTGGAAAAGGCGGTCCGCGCCGCCGGCGGCAAGGTCAAGCTGGTCAAGATGAACATCGACGACCATCCCTCGATCGCCGGCCAGCTCGGCATCCAGTCCATTCCCGCGGTCATCGCCTTCAAGGACGGCCAGCCGGTCGATGGCTTCATGGGCGCCATCCCCGAGAGCCAGATCACCCAGTTCATCGACAAGGTCGGCGGCAAGGGCAATGGTGCGGCTGATGTAACCGAGGCGCTGACGGCGGCGGCCGAGGCGCGCGCTGCCGGCGACGTGCAGACGGCGGCCGACATCTATGACGCCGTGCTCGAGCAGGCGCCGGAGACGATCGAGGCGATAGCGGGGCTGGGCGAATTGCTGTTCGAGGCCGGTGATACCGAAGGCGCCGAGGCGATGCTGGCGCGGGCGCCGGAGGCCAAGGCCGATGCGCCGCCGCTGGCCGCGCTGCGCGCCAGGATGACCTTGGCCGCGCAAGCGTCCGAACTCGGCAACCCGGCGGAGTTCGAGCGCCGGCTGGCTGAGAATCCCGGCGACCACCAGGCCCGCTTCGATCTGGCCATGGTCCAGAACGCCAGGGGCGAGCGCGATGCGGCCGCCGACAATCTCCTGGCCATCATCAAGGCTGACCGCGGCTGGAACGAGGACGGCGCCAAGGCGCAATTGCTGCGCTTCTTCGAGGCCTGGGGCATGACGGACGAGGCGACGCTTGCCGCGCGGCGCAAATTGTCGTCGCTGCTGTTTTCCTGAGCCGGCGCGGCCGAATGGTCGCGCGGGGCTTGCACCCGGCGCCGGCCGCGCCAGATAGGACGAATCCGGCCCGCCTTTCCCTCGGGAAGCCAACAACCCCGGGCAGCGACAGGCGGATCGCGGCATGGAGGCGCTTCCCAGGCGAAGCGATCGGAGGAACGAGGTGCAAGCGGGAAACGCTCACTACCGGCTCGCCAGGGATCTGCCGTCGACCATCCCGGTCTTTCCGCTCGAGGGCGCGCTTCTGCTGCCAGGCGGCCGCATGCCGCTCAACATCTTCGAGCCGCGCTACCTGCAGATGGTCGACGAGGCGATCGCCGGCTCCCGGCTGATCGGCGTCATCCAGCCCAGCCTCGACGGCGCCTTGCGCGACGATGGCGAGCCGGAACTCTGCAATGTCGGCTGCGCCGGCCGCATCATAGCGCTTTCCGAGACCGGCGACGGCCGCTACCTGATTTCGCTGCAGGGTGTGTGCCGGTTCCGTGTCACCCATGAGCTGACGGTCAAGACGCCGTTCCGCCAAGGCAAGATCGCCCCCTTTCTCGCCGATCTCGACGACGACCAGGCGGCCGCCGAGGTCGACCGGCCGGCGCTGCTGCGGGCGTTCCGCTCCTATCTGCAGGCCAACGACCTGGAGGCCGACTGGGAAAGCGTCAGCCGGGCCGAAAACGCCATGCTGGTCAACGCGCTGTCGATGATGGCGCCCTATGGACCGGCCGAGAAGCAGGCGCTGCTCGAAGCGGCCGATCTCAAGACCCGCGCCGAAACGCTGATCGCCATCACCGAAATGGCGCTGGCGCGCGAGAACGAGGATTTTGGCTCGAGCCTGCAGTAGGATGTTGAGAGAGGGCACGATGGCGGCGGATGGGCGTGACGGAAAGAGAGCGAATGTCGACCCCAGGATGCTGGAGCTGCTGGCTTGCCCGCTGACCAAGGGGCCGCTGGCCTGGGATCCCGAGCGCGGCGAACTGATCTCGCGGGTCGCCAAGCTCGCCTATCCCGTGCGCGACGGCATCCCGATCATGCTGCCTTCGGAGGCACGGAGCATCTCGGCGGAAGACGTGCTGCCGCCACGGCTGGGCGGGCCGGCCGGCTCGACGTGAAAATTATCAAGGTCGGCATTCTACGGCGCCCCCCGCTGCCCTGCCGGGCATCTCCCCCTCAAGGGGGGAGATCGAATGTCATCTCCGCCTTCGCCAATCTCCATTGTTGCAGGCGGAGCGTTGAAACTGCCAATCTCCCCCTTGTGGGGGCGAGGAGTGGTCCATGAAGTGGACGCAAAGCCAATTGCTTGGCTTTGCGAACGAGGAGCGCCCGAAGCGACAGCGAAGGGCCGGGTCCGGCAGGCCAGAGGGGGGCTCGCCCGCCAGCGTCAAGTTTCGCACCGCTGCGGTGCGGAGACGTCGCGGCATGAATCCTCGCGCCGCGTCGCTTCGCTCCTTGCTCCGCCCGTGGATGATGAAGGCACTGGAATGTGCCTACTGAAAATTGCGCCCCCTGGGCATGACCTTTTCCGCCTTGTCCGACAGCCTTGCGATGTCCTGCCCGGCCGGCACGGCTGGCGCTGCCTCTTCCAGCAGCACCGTCAGCCAGGGCGTCAGATCCTCGATCTTCTCGGCGACGATGTGGACGACATCCGATTCCGACTGCAATTTGCCGGTGACCTTGACGAAGCGCGCGCCCATGACGATGGGCCGGAAGCGGTCGAAGGTCCGCTGCCAGAAGATGACGTTGGCGACGGCCTCGTCATCCTCCAGCGTCAGGAAGACCGCATTGCCTTTGCCGGGGCGCTGCCGCACCAGAACGAGCCCGGCGACCGAGACGCGCCGTCCGTCCCGCACCGAGCACAGCCTGGCATTGGGCGTCACGCCGGCCCGGTCGAGCCGTTCGCGCAGGAAGGCGACCGGGTGCGCCTTCAAGGACAGGCCGAGCGAGCGGTAATCGTGGATGACATGCTCGCCGAGCGGCATTTTCGGCAGCTTCGTCTCCGGCTCCAGCTCGCGTAGCCGCAGCGCCGGCTGGTCGAAAAGCGGCAGCTTTTCGGCGGCACTCTTGCCGTCGAGGGCGCGCACCGCCCAAAGTGCGGCGCGGCGGTCCAGGCCGAGCGAGCGGAAGGCATCGGCCTGCGCCAGTCTTTCGATCTCGGCGACATCGAGGCCGGAGCGCAGCCAGACATCCCGGACGGATATGTAGCCTGAACCGCGTCGCTCGACGAAGGCGTCCATGCGCTCCTTGGAAAGTCCCTTGATCTGCCTGAAGCCGAGCCGCACCGCGTGCTGCGTCGCGATGACGCCGCGCATGTCGGCATGGCGCGGCAGGATGCGGGCCGGGTCGAAAGCCGCCTGTTCCAGCGTGCAGTCCCAGACCGAGAAATTGACGTCGACCTCGCGGATGTCGACGCCATGGTCGCGCGCATCACGAACAAGCTGGGCCGGCTGGTAAAATCCCATCGGCTGTGAATTCAGGATCGCGGCGCAGAACACGTCGGGATAGAAGGTCTTGAACCAGCAGGAGGCATAGACCAGCAGCGCGAAGGAGGCGGCATGGCTTTCGGGAAAGCCGTATTCGCCAAAACCCTCGATCTGCTTGAAACAGCGTTCGGCGAAATCCCGGGTGTAGCCCTTGCCGACCATGCCGTCGATCATGCGCCGGCGGTAATTGCCGATCGTGCCGGTGCGCTTGAAGGTGGCCATGGCGCGGCGCAACTCGTCGGCCTCGCCAGGCTTGAAGCCACCGGCCACGATGGCGATGTTCATCGCCTGTTCCTGGAACAGAGGAACGCCCAGCGTCTTGTGGAGGATCGCCTCCAGCTCCGGTTTCTGATACTCGGGCTGCTCCTTGCCTTGCCGGCGGCGCAGATAGGGGTGGACCATGTCGCCCTGGATCGGGCCGGGCCGCACGATCGCCACCTCGATGACAAGGTCATAGAATTCTTTTGGCTTGAGACGCGGCAGCATCGACATCTGCGCGCGCGATTCGATCTGGAAGACGCCGATCGTGTCGGCGCGACCGATCATCTTATAGACCGGCTTCGCCTCTTCCGGCAGGGTGGCAAGGACATAGGGCTGCCCGTAAGGGTCTCGCGCCTGCGGATAATGGTCCGTCAGCAGAGTGAAGGCGCGTTTGAGACAAGTCAGCATGCCGAGCGCCAGCACGTCGACCTTGAGGATCTTGACCGCGTCGAGATCGTCCTTGTCCCATTCGACCATCTTGCGTTCCTCCATCGCCGTCTTGACGATGGGCACGATCTCGTCGAGCCGGTCCCTGGTGATGACGAAGCCGCCGACATGCTGGGAGAGGTGACGGGGAAAGCCCATGATCTCGTTGGCACGCTCCATCACGTGCCGCGATATGGGGTCGGCGCGATCGAGGCCGCCGGCCCGGGCTTCCTTCTCGCCGAGCTCCGAGGTCGACCAGCCCCAGATCGAGCCGGAGAGCGATGCCCTGACATCCTCGGACAGGCCCATCGCCTTCGACACTTCGCGCAGCGCCGAGCGGCCGCGATAGCTGATGACGGCGGCGGCCAGCGCGGTGCGCTTGGAGCTGTATTTCTCGTAGATATATTGGATGACCGTCTCGCGCTTTTCATGCTCGAAATCGACGTCGATGTCGGGCGGCTCGTTCCTCTCCTCGGAAATGAAGCGTTCGAACAGCGTGTCGATTCGCTCCGGCCCGACCTCGGTGATGCCGAGGCAGAAGCAGACGACCGAATTGGCGGCCGAACCGCGCCCCTGGCAGAGAATATCCTGGCTGCGGGCGAATTTGACGATGTCGTGGACGGTCAGGAAATAACGGGCATAGTTCAGGCGCTCAATAAGGGCGAGCTCTTCCTCGATGCGCCTCGTCACCGATTGCGGCACGCCCGAGGGATAGCGCCTGGCCGCCCCCTCCCGCGCCAACCTTTCCAGCTCCGCCTGCGGGCCGAGCCCTGATTGCGTCGGCTCGTCGGGGTAATTGTACTGAAGGTCGCTGAGCGAGAAGGTCAGCTCCTGCGCGAAGCGCAGCGTTTCGGCCAGTGCCTCCGGGTGCCTGCGGAACAGGCGCGCCATCTCCAGCGGCGGCTTCAGATGGCGCTCGGCATTCGCCGTGAGTTCCAGCCCGACCTCCGAAACGGGAATGTTGAGGCGAATCGCGGTCAGCACGTCCTGCAGCGGGCGCCGCTCGGCCGTGTGGTAGAGGACGTCGTTGGTCGCCATCAAGGGCAGGCCGGCCAGCTCCGCCATCGCCGCCGCCTGCTCGATCCTGAAGCGGTCGTTTCCCGCATAATCGGGCGAAACGCCAAGCCGCAGGTTTTTACCGAAACGGTCCTTGAGCTCGCCAAGCAGGGCTAGTGTGCCCTCGGCCCCCGCCGCCAGGTCGGGCAGGACCGACAGCGACATCAGATCCCCCCATTCGAGAAGGTCGTCGCGCCGCAGAAGGGTCGCGCCCTTTTCGTTCTCCTCGCGCAGATTGGCTTGCGTGAGCATGCGGCACAGATGCCCCCAGCCCTTGCGGTTCTGCGGATAGGCGAGAATATCAGGCGTGTCGTCGCAAAAAACCAGCCGGCTGCCGGGGTGGTAGGCAAGCGTCTCGACCTTGGCCTGCTGCCAGGCGCGCACCACACCCGCCACCGTGTTGCGGTCGGCGAGCCCGATCGCGGAGAACCCCATGAGCTTGGCCGCGACCACCAGCTCCTCCGGCTTGGAGGCGCCGCGCAGGAACGAGAAATTCGACTGGATGCCGAATTCCGCATAGGGAATGGCGGTCAGCGCGTTCATGCGAAGACCCCGTGCAGGAACCAGCGCGGCGGGATTTCAGAGCCGCCATAGAGACCTTGCCGGTAGAGCCAGTAGCGGCGGCCGTCGGCATCCTCGATGCGGAAATAGTCGCGTGTCGACGCCGCTTCGTCGCTCGAAAATTCACGCCACCATTCCGGCGCGATGCGTTCAGGGCCTTCGGCGCGGGCGACCCTGTAGAGCGCACGCCGCCAGCGGAAATTCAGCGGCGGTCCCTCGGGCATTTCGGTGGCCGGCACCTCAATCGGCTCGGGCGAGCGGAAAAGCCGGATCGGCCGCTCCGGCGGGAAGATGGTCATCGGCGCCTGCATCCTGTCCGGTTTCTTCGGCGGCGTGATGCGGCGCGGGGTTTCCGTGAAGGGGATGGTGGCGACGGCACGCTCGGGCAGATGGCTTTCCACGACGACCGGCTTGAGAACCGCGCCCTCGCCGAGCCGGGCGCGGATGCGGTCGGCGAACAGCGCGATATCGGCGCCGTCGTCGGTCGTTTTGCCTGTCAGGTCGGCCTGCGGCATGTCGAAGGCCGCCGCCGCCAGCACCGAAAGCCGCACCAGGTCGAAGCCATAGCCGGCATCGATATGCTGCTCGAGGGCGGCCAGCCGCTCATGGAACAATTTCTGGATCAGCCGGGGTTCGCGCATCGGTCGCGACGTGCCGAGCGCGATGCGGCTGACGGCGCCGTCGACGCGGAACAAGAGCAGCGCCAGGCCTCTCGCGCCTTCGCCGCGCCGCTCGAGGTCGATCTTCAGGGTCGTCGCCAGCATGCCCACCAGCCGTTCTATGTCCTCTGTCAGCGTGACGGGCTCGGCCAAATGGCGTTCGACCGAAAGCGGCGCGACGGGCAGGCGCGGCGACACCGCCTCGTCGAGACGGCCGAGCGCCTGGTCGAGGCGCAAGAGCAGGGAGGCACCGAAGCGGCGGGCGAGCGGCGCGCGCGGCGCGGCCATCACCGCGCCCGCCGTGCGCAGGCCAACACTTTCCAGGCTGGCGCGGGTTTCCGGCGCGATGCGTAGCGCCGCCAGCGGCAAGGGCGCCAGGAGCGCTTCCTCCTCGCCGCCGGCAACGATGCGGTCGCCGCAGAACCGCGCCGCCGCCCCGGCGGCGCCGGGTGTCGCGGCAAGGCCGGCACGGACGTCGAAGCCCTGATGGAAGAAGCGCGACAGGATCTCGTCCAGCATGGCGCGTTCGCCGCCGAAAAGATGGGTGCAGCCGGTGACGTCGAGAAACAGGCCGTCGGTCCCGTCGAGCGCCACCAGCGGGGTATAGCGGTCGCACCAGTCCGCAAGGCCTTCGAGCAGGCGCCGGTCGGCTTCGGCATCGGCCTCCATTATGTCGATCGACGGATGCATGGCGCGCGCATCGGCGATGCCCATGCCGGGCTTCAGATGCAGCGCCTCAGCCCGCTCGTCGAGGGCTAAGATGCGCTGCGCGTTGCTGTCGCGATGGCTGATCACCAGCGGCCGGTGATCCGATGGCCGGGAACGCCAGGACCGCCCCAGGCGCTGCCGCAGGATCCGTTCGGCCGCGAGATAGGGAAACCACAGGGACAGGATTCTTTGCTCGTTCTTCCCCAATCCGTCTTTCATCGAATATGCGTTCATCGGGGTTCCACTCCAATATGAATTGTCCTGGCAGGGCCGTGCGGCTCTTGCCGATGCTGATGGTGAAGGCGGGGCGGCCGATCGAGCCGGCAAGCGGCCCGGCGACCGTGTCGCGCGGCCCTGCCGGCGCCGGCGAGACGATGAGGCGGACGGGCGCCGCCGTCGGTTCGGGTTCGGCCGCCTGCCGCAGCAGGAAGACCGGCCGGCCGGCGCTCTGCGCGCGGGCGTGCAGCCGGCGCGTCGCGGTCAGGTCCAGCCGCTGCGGATTGCCGCGGACTTCAAGGATGACGGCGGCGAGCGCCGTCATGCGGGCCGCCTCCTCGGCGACCCACAGCGCATCGGCGAGCCTTGGCGCCTCGGAAAACAGCAATTGCTCCGGCTCGATGCCGAAGGCGGCGTGAAGGCCCCGGGCATAGGGAAAGCCCGCCTCGCGAAAAACCTCCTGGGTGCCGATCCACAGCACCGGCAATCGCGGCCCTTGCTTGAGGATCAGGCTGGGCTTGAGGATCAGGCTGGCGAGCGACAGGGCGAAGCCGGCGACCGCTCCGGCATCGCGGGTCTCGACGCCATGGATTTCGCTCAAGGCCGCTTTCGGCAGGCCGCCGCCCAAATCGCCGCCCCAATCGCCACCGAGGGCGGCATCGAGCCGGCCGATGCCGGTGCGCAGGAAAGCATCCGGCCTGGCTACGGCGATGCCGCGCCGGACCACGGTGCGGTCCGCGGCGGCCATGCCGGCGTCGGAAACCGCGCCGGCCGGCGCCTGCAGGCGCTCGGGCAGCGTTCCCTCGATCTTCGCGATCTGGCGGCGCAGGGCAAAAACAGTCTCCCGCGCCACGGCGCTCATCGCCATGACGGTCAGTGTCCACTCACAATTGTTCCTGTTATGTTCTTATAGATTCCAGAGGCGACCCGAAGAGTCAAGCAGACTCATGGGGGAATTTATTCCTCTCCGATAAGAGGGCCAACATTGGTCGGACAGCCGGCCGCGCCTCAAGCCATGCGAAACGGCTCCCGGTGCCGTAAGCAATCCTGGGGTTGGCCGCCGCGTCATTTGCCGATTGTGGCCCAAAAGCCTATATGCCGGGATCAAAGGACAAAGCATGGCCCGCATCTACAAGACCCGCATTTGGCACGACCAGCTTTCGCCGTCGATGGACGAGATCGAGTTCCTGGCGCTGGAGGCCTACGCCCATCTGCCCGAGGATTTTCGCAAGCTGACCGGCGAGATCGTCATCCAGATCGCCGAGTTCCCGACCGACGAGATCATGGACGACCTGTCGCTGGAAACGCCCTTCGACCTGCTCGGCCTATTCGAGGGACGCGGCATTGCCGAGCGCTGGAACCCGCAGACCGGCGAAGGCCCGAACCGCATCACGCTCTATCGCCGCGCCATCCTCGACTACTGGGCCGAGAACGAGGAGACTTTGGGCGACATCGTCACCCATGTGCTGATCCACGAGATCGGCCACCATTTCGGCCTGTCGGACGACGATATGGAGAAGATCGAAGAGGCAGCCGAGTGACCGGTTCTACGTCAGGCCGTCATTTCACAATGAGTGTGATGAAATGTTTTAATACGTTCTGCACAGTCTGCTCCCCGGTATGTCCTGCCACTGCCCATTGCGCAAAATGTCCATCAATGTACATGCGTGCGAGCCCGTAGACGAGCGCCCTCGCGGCTATCTGGGTCTCTGCCATGTCGTCCGACCGGAGCATGTTTCGCCGCTGTGCTTCTGCCATTGACGCTTCCATCAGCGAACGCACCGCTTCATTATCGTGACGCAGCGACTCCGAAGCATCCCAATCAATAAGATTGCGTGTCGAGATGATCTGGAAGTGGGTGGGGTTTCGAATTGCCCAGCGCAAATAGGCGATTCCAACAGCGGCAAAGCGTTCGATCGGATCGTCCGTCGCAACCTTCTCGACCGCATTCGTGATCTCCGAGCGGAATCGGCTCATTGCCTGCTCCGCGACAGCCGTCATCAACGCGGTCTTGTTGCTGAAGTGACGGAATGGCGCGCCGGGGGAAACCCCGGCACGTTTTGCGGCTTCGCGCACGCTCACATTGTCGGGGCCGCCTTCCTCGACCAGTTGAACCGCGGCATCGATCAGGACCTCCCGCAAATTGCCATGGTGGTAACCAGTGCGATGAGGCGCCTTGGCTTTTGCCATCTCTTTCCCTTCGTTCCGTGGAGCAGCTTCCCGCCTCTGTAGCATGATTCCGCGATTTATGTAATCGCCGTTTACAATCCCGGCCAGAGGATGTAAGCAGTGATTACAGACGGGATCGGAACAGGCCTGCGGTCTTCGCGGTTCCCGAATTCCCAGCTGAGGAGACGAACATGCTCGCCAGAACAGCCCCACCCAGCCCGCAATCGGTCATTTCGCATCAGAGTCCAGCCGAAGAACTTCAGCAGGAGAATTTCGCGATTGTTCAGTCGAGCGCGACCGTGCCCAGCCTCACGCTTTATCGGCTTGCCGCCGTCGCCGGGATGGGAAGCGCGCTTATTCTTCTGGTCAACGCGGCTAAACGCAGCTCGCTCATCGCGACCACCGATCTGACGCAACTTCTCGCACCAGTCGCCGAGATATTGGCACTTGGCCTCGTCGTGGGCCTGTTTCTTGCGTTTGGCCGGCGCGCGGGGCTGTTCGGCACTATCGCGTTTGTCATCAACTTCGTTGCGTTGGCAAGTTTGGTAGGCGTGGAAGCAGTGATCAATCTGGTATTTTCGAAGCTTCCGCTCACAACCATCGTCGAGCTGCGAGCCGGACCGCTCGGTCTGGCTCTGGTCGCCAGTTCGGTTCTTTTTCTGGTTGGAACGCTCGCGTTTGTAATCTCTCTCGCCGTTGCAAGAGGCGTGCCGCGCATTCCTCTCGCTCTTTATCTCATTGGCGCGGTGCCGATCGCGCTTCGTGCGTTCGTTCCGGAGCTGGCTCTTGACCTGGGCTTGGCGATGCTTGCGGCATCGATCGCCTGGCTGGCGGCGTGGCTGTGGATGCGAGGGGCTACCAGTCGCTGAGCTTGGTGTCCGGCCCGTATTCCTGGCCCTCGACATCCTTCACCACGGCCTGGCCGCAGCGCATGGTCTTGGTCTTCTTGTCGTAGGCGTAGGTGGGGGAGCCGAACAGGTGCCAGCCCTTGTTCAGCGCCGCCGTCACCTTGTGACAGAAGCTGGCGTCGTCCGGAGCGGTGAGAAAGCGGTAGAGTTTCATCATTCAATTCCTGTCGTCAGTCCATCGCCCGCGATCGGCAATCCAACACGGCACATCATGCGCCGACGGCCGCCGCCTTCGCCAGCAGTTTTTCGGCCTGCGCAAGGTGCAGCCGTTCGACCATCCTTCCCTCCAGCGCAATCACGTTCTTGCCGGCATTTTCCGGAAGCGCAAAGGCCTGCTTCACCGCGCGGGCCTTGGCCACCGCCTCCGCCGACGGCGCAAAGGCGCGGTTCGCCGCCTCGATCTGGGCGGGATGGATGAGCGTCTTGCCGTCGAAGCCCATGGCGGCCGCTTCCGTGCATTCGCGGCTGAAAGCATCGAGCGCGCGAAAATCGTTGAAGACGCCGTCGACGATATCGAGATCGCCGGCACGCGCCGCCAGCACCATCTGCATCAGCCACGGCAGGAGATAACGCCGGTCCGACGTCGCCATAATGCCGGTGTCCTTGGTCAGGTCATTCGTTCCGGCAACGAAACAATCAAGCCGCGAGGCAGGATCGCGGCCAAGTTCGGCGATGGCGCCGACATTGAGCACGGCCTTCGGCGTCTCGATCATCGCCCATAGTTTCACGCTGTCGGGGGCGGAATTGTCGTCGAGCACGTCACCCGCCTCGAGCACGTCGCGGGGCGTGTCGACCTTGGCCAGCAGGATGCCGTCCGGCTCCGCCCTGGCCGCCGCCAGCAGGTCGGCACCGCCCCATTCGCTCGAGAGCGCATTGATGCGCACCACCATCTCGCAGCGCCGGCCACTATGGTTGGTATCAGGACGATTGCTGAAGATGCCGGCCAGTTTTTCGCGCGCCGCGACCTTCTCGGCCGGGGCGACGGCATCCTCCAGGTCGATGATGACGGTATCGCAGGCAACCTGCGCCATCTTGGCCAGCGCCTTGTCGTTCGAGGCCGGGACATAGAGCACCGAGCGGCGCGGGCGGTAGGGATCGGTCGTCATGCCAAATCTATGCCGCCTGCCGCGGGTCGAGGCAAGGGAGCAGGCGGCATCGCGCGGTGCTCTACCGGGGGCACCGGCATGGGGCTCGGCATCGTGCTGGCCCTCCTGAAAGCGCAGGATGGCACGATCAGGCTGGTTGACTCCGAGCGCGGCACGCGCTTCGAGATTGTCTTGCCGGTTGCGTAAGGACGCCGGCAGCGGATCGGAGAAAAAAGTGCGCTACGACATCGTCATCATCGGCGGAGCCATCGTCGGCTCCTCGATCGCCTATTATCTGCGCGAGGAGGCCTTTTCCGGCAGGATCGCGCTGGTCGAGCGCGACCCGCAATTTTCCCACGCGGCGACAACGCTATCCATGGCCTCGATCCGCCAGCAATTCTCCATTCCGGAAAATATCCGCCTGTCGCAATTCACGCTGAAACTGTTCCGCCGGCTGAAGGAAGAATTCGGCGCCGACGCCGACATCGGTTTTCGCGAGGGCGGCTATCTCATTCTCGCCGGCGAGGCCGGGCTGCCGATCCTCAGGGCCAACCACGAGGCACAGCTTGCCGAAGGCGCCGACATTTTGCTGGAGGGCGCCGAACAACTCGTGCGCCGTTTCCCTTGGCTGTCGGCCGAGGGCATCACCGCCGGCGCCTATGGCCGCAGCGGCGAGGGCTGGTTCGACGCGCATGCCATGCTGATGCTGTTCCGCAAGGCGTTGCGTGAGAAGAAGATCGACTTCATCAATGCTTCGGTCACCGGCATCGAGCGGCAGGGTGACCGCGTTACCGGCGTCAACCTTGACAATGGCGAACGGCTCGAGGCCGGCATCCTTGTCAATGCCGCAGGGCCGAATGCGGGCAAGGTCGCCGCACTCGCCGGGCTGGCGCTGCCGGTCGAGCCGCGCAAGCGCAACGTCTTCGTCTTCGAGGCGCGCGAGAAATATGCCGACATGCCGCTGCTGGTCGACCCGTCCGGCATCTATGTCAGGCCGGAAGGCTCGGTCTATCTCACCGGCGGCGCCGAGCCGGAGGAGGGCGACGGCCCGGCCGATCCCGCCGATTTCGACGTCGACTGGCCGCTGTTCGAAGAGGTGATCTGGCCGGTGCTGGCGACCCGCATCCCGGCCTTCGAGGCGATCAAGCCGACGCGCGCCTGGGCCGGTCATTACGACTACAACACGCTCGACCAGAACGCGGTGATCGGCCCGCATCCCGAAGTCGGCAATTTCCTCTTCGCCAACGGCTTTTCCGGCCACGGCCTGCAGCAGGCGCCCGCCGTGGGCAAGGCGCTGGCCGAGCTGATCGTCCATGGTGGCTACCGCACGATCGATTGCTCCCCCTTTGGCTACGAACGCGTTGCCGAAGGGCGGGCGTTCCGCGAGTTGAATGTGATTTGAGCCGAGTCAAGGTCCCTCTTTGACGCTGACATCAAAAGGCTCTGCACCGCCACCAGTCGGCTAAGCCGCCACTCGGCTTCCCGCACCCAAATACGCCTGTAGCCAGCCCAGCACGCGTCCCCAGCCCTCGGCATGTTCGGCCGCCGCTTCGGCCAGCCCGGCAAAGCCGCCATGGCAGATGGTGAGGCGCGTGCCCGCGGCGGTTGGTTCCAGCAGCCAGGCGACCGTCGTTTGCCGGCGGCCAAGCGTCGGATGGTCCCAGGCATAGGCCCTTGTCTGCACGATCCGGCGCGGCACCTCGATATCGAGGAATTCCCCGTTGGCCGGCAATTCCCTGCCGTCGGCTCCACGGACCGTGACGGTCCAGCGGCCGCCGGCGCGAAGGTCTGCAGACCAATCGACCATCCGGTAGGTGTCGGCGGATCCCCACCATTGTTCGACCTCGTCCGTGATCAGCGCGCGGAAGACGCGCTCGGCCGGCGCGCCGATTTCGGCCTGGGCCATCACCGTCTCGCCGTTGGTCATGCTCTGCACGGCTGAACTTGGCATAGGGACATGCAACATCGATGCCTCCGGAGGATTGTTTCGGCTGAGAAGCGATGCCTTTTCAGCCTTTCGACGCGGGCCGAGACAGGCCCTGCCCGGTTTCGAGCAGGCTTTTCAGGCTCGACAGGACGAGCGGCCAGCCCTTGCCGACATGCTCCAGCAGCTTGTGCGGGCCGTCGGCCGCATGGGTGACGGCAAGCTTCATCATGTCGCCCTCCTGCTCGATGACGAAGCTGCAGGTGGTGTAGCCGTCGGCCTTGACGTCCGGCATGAACTCATTGCGCCATTTGATCACCAGGCGCCTTGGCGGATCGATCTCGAGGATCTCGCCGCTGTCGGTCACCCGGCCGTCGGCATAGACCATCTTCCACGCGGAGCCCTTTCTCCAGTCGCTCTGCATGCGGGCGCCGAGAAAATATTGCTCGTGGAATTCCGGTTCGGTCAGCGCCTGCCAAAGCTTGTCGGGCGTGGTGCGGATGTAGGTCACATAAACGAAGGCGTTGCTCATCAGTCTTCCTTTTCGAGGCGTCTCTTCAGATCGCCGAGGGCGGAGAGCCGCCCCCGCTCGAATTTGCCGATCCAGCGCTCGGCGATCTCGTTGATCGGAACCGGGTTGAGGTAGTGCTCCTTCTCGCGCCCCTTGCGGATTGTGGTGACAAGGTTCGCCTCCTCGAGGATCGCCAGGTGCTTGGTCACCGCCTGGCGGGTCATATCCATCTCAGCGCACAGCCCGTTCAGCGTCTGCCCGTTCCTGTCATGAAGGCTGTCCAGCAATTGCCGGCGGGTCGGGTCGGCCAAAGCGCGAAAGACGGCGTCCATGCTCATGGCTCTAATATGCAACCATTTGGTTGCATGTCAAGCACAACATGTCATGCCAACGGCTGCTGGATCCGGCCACAGGAGAAAAAATGTCAGCGCGTGCGGGAGAACCAGAAGGCGTCGGCCATGCGCATCATGCCGATGCGTTCGTAGAAGCCGGCGGCGTCGGGCACGGAAACCAGGCTGATGGCGACGGACGGGCCGAGCTGCCGCCGCGCCTCGTCCATCAGTCCCTTGCCGATGCCGAGCCCCTGCGCCGATCCGGAAACGGCGAGATCGGAGATGTAGCAGACCCAGGAGAAGTCCGTCATGGCCCTGATGACGCCGACCAGCGGCTTGCCTTCGGTATCCAGCCGCGCGGTGAGCACCAGATTGGCGCCCGACAGCATCGCCCGCAGCCTGTCGGCATCATCGACGGGACGGATCTCGCCAAGGCCGGAGTCCACCAGCACGCGGCGGAATTCGGCGACGTCGAGCGCGGGTTCGCCGGCATAGAGGATTTTTTCAGCCATCACAGCCAGACTGCACCATCGGGCCGCGAATTCGAAGCCGTTTGTGCGGCACCCGTGCCGACGCGCGAACACCTGCCTTTTATTTGTCGCCGGCTTTGTGTAAACCGGGCGCCAGCGATCCCCCGCAATGCCAGGAAGACGGGCAAAGACCATGGAAAAATTCACCAAGCTCACAGGCGTCGCCGCGCCAATGCCGATCGTCAATGTCGACACCGACATGATCATCCCCAAGGATTATCTCAAGACGATCAAGCGCACCGGGCTCGGCAGCGGCCTGTTCGCCGAGATGCGCTACAAGGACGACGGTTCGGAGAATCCGGATTTCGTGCTCAACAAGCCGGCCTACCGCAAGGCGCAGATCCTCGTCGCCGGCGACAATTTCGGCTGCGGCTCCTCGCGCGAGCACGCGCCGTGGGCGCTGCTCGATTTCGGCATACGCTGCGTCATCTCGACCTCCTTCGCCGACATCTTCTACAACAACTGCTTCAAGAACGGCGTGCTGCCCATCACCGTCAGCCCCGAGGATCTCGACAAGCTGATGGACGACGCTTCGCGCGGCTCCAACGCCACTTTGTCGATCGACCTCGAGGCCAAGGAGATCCGCGGGCCCGACGGCGGCGTGGTCAAGTTCGACCTCGATGACTTCAAGCGTCATTGCCTGCTGAACGGCCTCGACGATATCGGCCTGACGATGGAGAAGGCCGGCGCCATCGCTTCGTTCGAGAAGAAGAACGCCGAGCTGCGCCCCTGGGCCTGAACGGCGCGGCTGACGATATCGGCCCGGCCGTCGCTGGCCGGTCTTGCGGCGGCTGAAGGAGGAACAGTCATGACACGCCCGCTTCTTGCCAGCGCCTGCGCCCTGGCCATGACCGTGGCGGCGCTGGCCGGCGCGCATGCGCAGGCCGAGACGCCAGAGGCGCAGCCACCGGCGGCAAGCGAGACGCCGGCCACGGATCAGGGAGCCGCCGACGTTTCCGACGACGACAAACAGGCGCCGGTGCCGTTCGAGGGCGGCCAGTTCACCATCACCCAGCAGGAACAGTATGGCGAGAAGGTGCTTGCCTATGACGGCAAGCAACTGGCCAGCAATTATGACGTCTTCTTCGACAAGATCGTCGAGGTCGGCGGCGTCAAGGTGGCGCTGTTCGACGTCGGCGACGGCGGCAATCAGTGCGGGCCGGCGACGGTGATCGTCTGGAAACCGGAAGGCGCGGAGATCCAGAGCACCACCGTCGAGCAGGACGAGTGCGGCGCGCCGCCTACGGCCGTCTCCGACAGCGCCATCTATTTCGTGCCCTATCTCCTGCCCGGCGATTCGAAACCGGCATTGCAGTGGTCGCCGACATCGGGGCTGACGATCTCCGGCAATCTGACCTACATGCCCGAACCCGGCACCGACTGGAAGGACATCGATCCGTCGAAATACGACAACATCATCGACGCCTTCCACAATGAGGCCGTCTACAAGGCGGCCGAGGCGCTGCTCGGCAAGGACATGCCCGACATGGCGACCAGCCTGCTGGTCGGCGGCGGCACAGAAAAGACCGCGTCCGGCGCCTTCTACGCCAGCGGCTGCGTGCCGCATGATTGCGGCGGCAATGACGGCTTCATGGCGGTCGATCCGGGCCAGCACAAGCTCTATTTCGCCCGCCGCGGCGACAACGGCCAGCCGGACGCCAAGCCCCCGGTGAAGACCTGGCCGGCGGACGTGAAGGCAGCGCTCGACAAGGCGATGAGCGCGGCGAATTAGAGCAATTCCGGGAAACGGTTTTCAGTCCGGAATTGCGCACCGGTGGCGGGCTAGCACCCCCCTCTGTCCTGCCGGACATCTCCCCCTCAAGGGGGGAGATTGACAGTTTCGGCGCCCCGCTCACTTGGCTACGTTGGGAAATTGGCGAAGGCAGAGGTGACGGCCGATCTCCCCCCTTGAGGGGGAGATGCCCGGTAGGGCAGAGGGGGGCAGTGCCCCGCCAACATCACCAGTTTTTGCTGTCGCGCTCTAAATATGCAGCGCGTGTCCCAGCGCCTTCAGGGCCGCTTCCTGGAAGCCTTCGCCCTGCGTCGGGTGGGCGTGGATGGTGCCGGCGATGTCCTCCAGCCGCGCGCCCATTTCGAGCGCCAGGCCGAAGGCCGTCGACAGTTCCGACACGCTTTGCCCGACCGCCTGGATGCCCAGCACAAGATGATTGTCCGCGCGGGCGACGACGCGGACAAAGCCATCCTCGCCAAGCCTGGTCATCGCGCGGCCATTGGCGGCGAAGGGAAACATCCCGATCTTGATTTCGCCGCCGAGCGCCTTGGCCTCTTCGGGCGACAGGCCGACGGTGACCAGCTCCGGATCGGTGAAGCAGACGGCCGGGATAGCCCGCTTGTCCCAGCTGCGCTTATGGCCGGCGACGATTTCGGCGACCATCTCGCCTTGCGCCATCGCGCGGTGCGCCAGCATCGGCTCACCGGTGACGTCGCCAATGGCGAAGATGCCGCGCATCGAGGTGCGGCACTGCTCGTCGATGCGGATGAATCGCCCCGCCATGTCGAGGTCGATCTGGTCGAGCCCCCACCCTTCCGTCACCGGCTTGCGGCCGACCGTGACCAGGATCTTGTCGGCGGCGATCCTCGCGTCCTTGCCGTCCGGGGTCTCGACCAGCAGCGCATCGCCTTTCGTCGACAGGCCCTTGGCCTTGGCGCCTGGCATCATTTCGATGCCGAGCGCCGCCAGCCGCTTGACCACCGGCCGCGTCAGTTCGGCGTCATACTGCGCCAGCACGCGCGGCAAGGCCTCGACCACGGTCACCGCCGCGCCCATCTTGGCGAAGGCCGTGCCGAGCTCCAGGCCGATATAGCCGCCGCCGACCACCGCCAGCCGCTGCGGCACCTCCTTCAGCGCCAGCGCTTCCGTCGACGAGATCACCGGCCCGCCGAACGGCAGGAACGGCAATTCGACCGGCGCCGAGCCGGTGGCGATCACCACCGCTTCGGCGCGGATCACCTGGCTTCCCGTCTCGGTCTCGACCGTGACGGTCTTGCCGTCTCGAAACGTCGCCCAGCCCTGCACGGTCTTCACCCCGGCCTTCTTGAGCAGGCCGGCGACGCCGCTGTTAAGCCGACTAACGATGCCGTCCTTCCAGGCGACCGTCTTGCCCAGATCCAGCGCCGGAGCGGCCAACGAAATGCCGAGCGGGCTGTTGCCGCCCGCCATCTGCGCGACCTTCTCGAACTCCTCCGCTGCATGGATCAGCGCCTTGGAGGGAATGCAGCCGACATTGAGACAGGTGCCGCCCGGCTTGCCGGCTTCGACGATGACGGTATCGACGCCGAGCTGCCCGGCACGAATAGCGCAGACATAGCCGCCCGGCCCGGCGCCGATGACCAGCAGCTTGCAGGAGATTTCTTTCATGACGTGACCCTTCGATCCGAGGAAACGCTCCGTCGAGATTCTTCGCGCCCCCCTCTGTCCTGCCGGACATCTCCCCCACGAGGGGGGAGATTGGAGGCTTCGGCGCCTCGCTCAATCCCGCAGCGCTGGTGATTGGCGAAAGCCGGCGTGACATCTGATCTCCCCCCTTGTGCGGGAGATGCCTGGCAAGGCAGAGGGGGGCGCTCTCCCGTCATCATCTCGAATGATCCACCCTCAATCCACGAAAATCAGCGCCGGCGTTTCCAGGAGCGTCTTGATGCGCTGGATGAACACCGCCGCGTCCCAGCCGTCGATGACGCGATGGTCGAAGCTCGACGACAGGTTCATCATCTTGCGCGGGATGAACTGGGTGCCGTCCCATACCGGCCGCACCATCATCTTGTTGACGCCGAGGATCGCCACTTCCGGGTGGTTGATGACCGGCGTCGTCGCCACGCCGCCCATGGCGCCGAGCGAGGTGATGGTTATGGTCGAACCGGAGAGCTCGTCGCGCGTCGCGGTTCCCGACTTGGCCGCCTCGGCCAACCTGGCGACCTCCGCGCCGCATTCCCAGATGTCCAGCGCTTCGGCGTGCTTGACGACGGGCACCACCAGTCCCGACGGCGTCTGCGCGGCGATGCCGATATGGACGCCGCCATGCTGGTGGATGATGCCGGCCTCGTCGTCGAACAGCGCATTGAGGTTGGGCTGGTCCGCAATCGCCTTGACCATCGCTCGCATCAGGAACGGCAGCAGCGTCAGCTTGGGCCTTTCCGTCCCCTTGGCCGCCCGCTTCTCCTTGTTGAGCGCGGCGCGCAGATCCTCGAGCGCGGTGACGTCGATCTCCTCGACATAGGTGATGTGCGGGATGCGCGACGTCGCCAGCGTCATCTTCTCGGCGATCTTGCGCCGCAGGCCCACCACCTTGATGTCCTCGACGGCATCGTTGCGGGCGAGGCCGGATGCCTTTGCCATGTGCGGCCCGCGCGCCAGGAACGCCTCGATGTCCTCATGGCCGATGCGGCCGGCCGGGCCGCTTCCCTGGACCTGCCTGAGGTCGAGGCCCGCTTCCTTCGCACGCAGCCGCACGGCCGGCGAGGCCAGCGGCCTTTCACCTTGCGCACGCGGCGCGCTGTTGACCTTGGACCTGGCGCCGTCATCCTCGGGCTTGTCCCGAGGATCTACCGACCTTCCGGAACTGGTCGCGTCATATCCCTGTGGGACGGCGGATCCTCGGGACAAGCCCGAGGACGACGGCGACAGATTGGGCGATGACGGCTCCAGGTCCGAGACCGGGCGAGCCCCCGTATCATCGGAGATACTTTCAGCCGTCACTTCCGCCGGCATCGCACCGCCAACGACATTGCCCTCGCCGGCCACCTTCAGCCGCACGATGGGCGAGCCGATCGCCACCGTGTCGCCGATATCGGCGCCCAGCCACAGGATCTCGCCGTCGACGGGGGAAGGGATCTCGACCGTGGCCTTGTCGGTCATCACGGCGGCAAGCATCATGTCCTCGCGCACGATGTCGCCGACCTTGACATGCCATTCGACGAGTTCCGCCTCGGCGACGCCCTCGCCGACATCGGGCAGCTTGATGATGTGTTCGCCCATGTCGGGCCTCCCCGTTCTAGGCTTCCAATGTTTCCGTAAGCGCCCGGCCGACGCGGGCCGGACCGGGGAAATAGTCCCATTCCTGCGCATGCGGATAGGGCGTGTCCCAGCCGGCGACGCGGGCCACCGGTGCCTCCAGATGGTAGAAGCAGTTTTCCTGCACAAGCGCGACCAGCTCCGCTCCGAAGCCGGAGGTCAGCGTCGCCTCGTGCACCACGACGCAGCGTCCGGTCTTCTTCACCGACGCCACGATGGTGTCGAGGTCGAGCGGCAACAGCGTCCTGAGATCGACGATCTCGGCATCGATGCCGGTCTCCTCGGCCGCCGCCTGCGCGACATAGACCATTGTGCCGTACGCCAACACCGTGACGGCGGAGCCGGCCCGGCGGATCGCGGCCTTGCCGAGCGGCACGGTGTAGTGGCCGTCGGCGACCTCGCCCAGCTCGTGCTTCGACCACGGCGTCACCGGCCGGTCGTGATGGCCGTCGAAGGGGCCGTTGTAGAGCCGCTTCGGCTCGAGGAAGATGACCGGGTCGGGATCCTCGATCGCCGCGATCAGCAACCCCTTGGCGTCATGCGGGTTCGAGGGCACGACGGTCTTCAGCCCCGACACATGGGTGAACAACGCTTCCGGGCTTTGGCTGTGCGTCTGGCCGCCGAATATGCCGCCGCCGGTCGGCATGCGCACCACGATCGGGCAGGTGAAGTCGCCGTTCGAGCGGTAGCGCAGCCTCGCGGCTTCCTGGGTCAGCTGGTCGTAGGCCGGGTACATGTAGTCGGCAAACTGGATCTCCACGCACGGCTTCAGACCATAGGCGGCCATGCCGATGGCCGAGCCGACAATGCCGGATTCATTGATCGGTGCGTCGAAGCAGCGGCTCTTGCCGTATTTCGCCTGCAGGCCTTGCGTGCAGCGGAACACGCCGCCGAAAAAGCCGACATCCTCGCCGAACACCACCACTTTCTCGTCGCGCCCCATCGACACGTCCATCGCGTCGCGAATGGCCTCGATCATGGTCCGCCTCGGCATGGCTCAGACCCCCGCCTGCTGGCGCTGGCGCCGCAGATGCGGCGGCATCTCGGCATAGAGGCCCTCGAACATGTCGCGCGTCGACGGCTTGCCGCCGGCGTGCAGCGTGCCGTGGCTTTCGGCTTCCTTCTGCGCCGCGATCACCGTGTCGAGGATTTCCGCTTCGGCCTGCTTGTGCCGCTCCTCCGACCAGACGCCGAGCCGGATGAGATGGTTCTTCAGCCGAACCACCGGGTCGCCGAGCGGCCAGGCATCGGATTCGGTCTTCGGCCGGTAGGCCGAGGGATCGTCCGAGCTCGAATGCGCGCCGGCGCGGTAGGTGACATATTCGACCAGCGTCGGCCCCAGGTTGCTGCGCGCGCGCTCGGCCGCCCATTTCGCCACCGCATGGACGGCGAGATAGTCGTTGCCGTCGACGCGCAGCGCCGGGATGCCGAAACCCAGCCCGCGCGCGGCGAAAGTGCCCGCGCCGCCGCGCGCTATGCCTTGAAACGTCGAGATTGCCCACTGGTTGTTGACGACATTGAGCACCACGGGCGCCTTGTAGGTGGAGGCGAACACCAGCGCCGAATGGAAGTCGGATTCCGCGGTCGAGCCGTCGCCGATCCAGGCCGCGGCGATCCTTGAGTCGTTCGAGATCGCCGAGGCCATAGCCCAGCCGACCGCCTGGATATACTGCGTCGCCAGATTGCCCGAGATCGAGAAGAAGCCGTGCTCCTTCGACGAATACATGATGGGCAATTGCCGGCCCTTCAGCGGGTCGGCCTCGTTGGAATAGATCTGGTTCATCATCGTGACCATCGGGTAGCCGTCGGCGATGAGCAGCCCGGCCTGCCGATAGGTCGGGAAATTCATGTCGCCGGGGGCGAGCGCCTTGCGGAAGGCGCAGCTCACCGCCTCTTCGCCCAGATGCTGCATGTAGAAGGAGGTCTTGCCCTGCCGCTGCGCCATCTGCATGCGCGCATCGAAGGTCCTCAGCGTCATCATGTGGCGCAGGCCTTCGAGCAGTTCCTCGTCGGAGAGCAGCCCCGCCCACGGCCCCACCGCCTCGCCGGCGCGGTTCAGCACCCGGATGATCGAGAATGCCATGTCGCGGATGGCGCGTGGATCGACGTCGATTTCGGGGCGCGGCACCGAGCCGGCGGCGGCGATGGTCACGTTGGAGAAATCAGGCGTGCCGCCCGGCCGCACCTCGGGCTCCGGAACATGGAAGCGCAACATCCCAGCATCGGCCATGACCTTCGTCCTCCATGTCGCCCGGCACCGATATTTGCATATCCGCGCCGCCAGTGCGAATTCACCGGGCAAGCCTCCGGGCATCGGGCCGGCCAAGCCGGCCGATACAGCCTGCCGCGCACCAAGATGAAGATATGTCGGCGAAATTTCTTGTCGATGTTGGGCGGCGCCGCGCAATTAGGCGCAAGGTCGCGTGAGATTTGTCGCCAGATAAGGTGATTGTTTGGCAAGTTTGGCTGCCGCGCCCACTTCACGCCTGCGGAAGGAGAGGAGAATCGCGGGTCCGCCAAACGTGGCGCCCTTCCTCTCCCCCGTCGATCGGGGGAGAGGTGTCGAGCGCAGCTCGACGGAGTGGGGGTCGATCTTCCCTCGAAGCAGTCCTTCGGAGTTGAACTGGAAGACGTTCACTCCGCCCCAACATCATGCTAACCACCCTCGATGGCACAGAAGAAAGCATACGAAGTGGATTCCTGGCTCGCGAAGCCGGACCCGCGCATGGCGATCGTCCTGCTTTATGGCCCCGATCGCGGCCTTGTCTCGGAGCGCGCCAAGGCTTTTGCCGCCGCGACCGGCCTGCCGCTCGACGACCCCTTCTCGGTGGTCAGGCTCGACGGCTCCGAAGTCGAGCGCGACGAGGGCCGGCTGCTCGACGAGGCGCGCACCGTGCCGATGTTTTCCGACCGCCGCCTGCTGTGGGTGCGCAATGCCGGCGGCCAGAAGGCGCTGGCCGACGACGTCAAGGCGCTGACGGCGGAGCCCGTGCGGGACGCGATCATCCTCATCGAGGCCGGCGATCTCAAGAAGGGCGTCGGGCTGCGCGCCGTCGTCGAGGCGGCCGACAACGCCATGGCGCTGCCCTGCTATGCCGACGAGGCCAGGGACATCGATGCCGTGATCGACGACGAGCTGCGCAAGACCGGCGCGACGATGACGCTTGAGGCAAGACAGGCGCTGCGCCGCAATCTCGGCGGCGACCGGCTGGCCTCGCGCGGCGAGATCGACAAGCTGCTGCTTTATGTCCATGGCCAGAAGGAAATCGGCCTCGACGACGTCAGGGCGATGTCCGGCGACGTTTCCGGCGCGTCCTTCGACGATGCCGTCGACGCGCTTCTCGAAGGCAAGGTCGGCGAGTTCGACACCGCCTTCACCCGCCATTGCCAGGCAGGCGGCCAACCCTTCCTGGTGCTGTCCTCGGCGATGCGGCAGTTTCAGGCGATGCAGTCCATGCGCGGCCAGATGGAGGCCGGCGGCCGCAATGCCGCGTCGGTGGTGGCGGCGGCGCGCCCGCCGGTTTTCTTCTCGCGCCGCAAGCTGGTGGAGAAGGCGCTGGAACGCTGGAGCGTCGAGGCGCTCGGCCGCGCGCTGACCCGGCTGCAGACCGCCGTGCTGCAGACGCGGCGAAGGCCGGACCTGTCGGTGGCGCTGGCAAGGCAGGCGCTGCTCGGCATCGCGGTGGAAAGCGCGAGGCTGGCACAGCGTTAGGCCCTTTCGGCACCGGGCGCCTGCCTCCGTTGGTCAATTCCCTCCGTTGGTCAATTCATTGTCATGGCGCCTACCGGCTCAAAGGTCGGCAGCGCCTGTGGAAAGACCAGCACCGCCGCGCCATAGAGCAGCAGAGCGATCCCCGACAGCTTCGCGATCCCATTTCCAGACGGCAGGGTCTTTTCCGCGAATATCAGCAAGGTGACCACGGCCATTGCGGCAACGTTCATGATCCCGAGAGGAAAGAGGGCGAGAAACAGAAGCCAGCAGCAGCCCAGGCAGAAAAGTCCATGCTCAAGGCCCATGCGAACCGCGCCCCAGTAACCATCGCGCCATGAGGTCAGGATGAAGCCGATCGGCGTGCGGCATTTGGCCAGACACAGATCCTTCAGTGGGGAAAGTTGATAGGCGCCCCCAAGCATCAGCAGCGCGCCGCCGAAACGCGCGGCCGTCGCCGTGGACAATCCCACATGCCCGGCGAGCATCTCCGCACCCGCCGCGCCGGCAAAGGCGATAACGCCCATCACGCCCCAGACCAGCATGTACCCGGCCACGAACACCCAGCTCGAGACAAAGGTCTCGCCCCGGCCCCGTTTGCCCGCCTGGACCCGGTGAAATGTCAGGATCATGGGTGCGGCCGTCGGAAACATCATGGCAATCATCATGATCATCCAGACGGCAAGAAACAGCGGCGCCTTCATGCCCATGGTGAGCGAGTACATTTCCATGCGCATGTCCGCGCCCATGCCCGCCTGCTGCCGGATGAGCAAGGTCCATGCCGCCGCCGCGATAGCGATCAGCAGCGCGAGAATGATGTATCGCTGCAACGTCTGCACCATGGACGAAGTACGTCCCGTACCATGCGGCCAACGGCTACTGCTGGCCAGACCAGTTGATCGGGGCGTAGTGTCCGTTTCGGCGGGAATTGTCCCAGCTCATGCCATGGTCGCTGAATGTACTGCCTTCCGCCCCCATGGCCAAGGCGAGCCAGTCGGGATTGACGGGATGGCCGGTGGCCGCCCACATCTGCCCGTCCTCGCGCATCGTCGGCAGCGGCTCGACCGCCATCCGCATGACGCCGGCAATCTCCGCCGACCGCTTCTTGCCGTCTATCCGGTAGCTTATTGGTACCTTCTTGGCGCCGAGATTCGTGCCGATCAAGGGTGCCAGCACCGCCATCGGGCCGCCCGCGACGCCAGTGAAGATGGCGCCTAGCGCCTCTGTCTGCCTGTCATCGGCCCGTTCGTCGATATAGGCGGCGGCCGTCCAATTGCCGTCTGCCATCGGACCCGGCGTGTGGGCAACCATGGCGACGCTGAGCCCATCCAAACGGACGTCGCCGTAACTGCCCGTATCGATATGAAAGACCAGGCCGACGTCGCAAACGCCGTTCGTCGGCCTTGATGTCAGCTGCGCGTTGGTGGACAGCAGGCAAGGACACACGACATCGCAGCTACAGTTTTCGAAGTAACTTCCGGACAATTGCCAACGGACTGCCATTTGCACCTCCCATTTGCGTCAGGCGCGCGTCGGCATATTGCTTTGGCGAGGCGGTGCCATTTCACGCCTGTTGCAGGAATGGCAGATAGCCCTCGCCGCGACTGACCGGCACGCTAGGGCAATTAATTTAAGCCTTGTCTAATAGAGGTTACGCCGTTGCCGGGCACTGTCAAGCCGCGAGCGCGGCTGGCGACGGATGCCGATGGCGCTGCTTTTTCGCCAATCGCCAGCGCTTCAAACGAAAGGGCTGGCGGACAGCCAGCCCTCGTTTTCCCTGCGTTGTAGCTTCCGCTTTGTTGAAGTTCGCCGGCTAACTACCGCTCTTGTTTCAATCTCCGACACAGCTCGTCAAGCTGCTCCAGCGTCCGGTACGCCACGCGAATCTCGCCGCCTTTGTTCGTGTGGTCGATGGTCACGATCATGCCGAGCGTGCCGGTCATCAGCTTTTCCAGCGCCAGCGTGTCGGCGTCTTTTTCCGGCGCGCTTTTCGCCTGCTTCGGCTTCGCCGGGGTCGGACCGGCCGGCATCTGCGCCAGCGCTTCGGCCTGGCGCACCGAGAGCCCTTCCTCGACGATGCGCTTGGCAAGCCCTGCCGGGTCCTCCGCCGTCACCAGCGTGCGGGCATGGCCCGCCGACAAGGCCCCGTCGACCAGCATGTCGCGGATCACGTCGGGCAGCTTCAGCAGCCGCAGCGTGTTGGCGACATGGCTGCGGCTTTTGCCGATGACCTGGCCGAGATCGGCCTGGGTGTAGCCGTGATCGTCGATGAGCTGCTGATAGCCGAGCGCTTCCTCGACCGGGTTGAGGTCGGCGCGCTGGACGTTCTCGATGATTGCCAGTTCCAGCGCCGTGCGGTCGTTGACCTCGCGCACGATGACCGGGATCTCGGTCAATCCGGCGCGTTGCGCGGCACGCCAGCGCCGCTCGCCGGCGATGATCTCGTAGCGCCCGGCCTGCGACGGCGAAGGCCGCGCCACCACCGGCTGCACCACCCCATGCTCGCGGATCGATTGCGCCAGGTCGGTCAACTCGGCGTCGCCGAAATGCCGGCGCGGGTTTTTCGGATTGGGCGTCAGGAACTCGATCGGTACCTTGCCGTCGGCACTCATCCCAGGCTTCTCCGGCGCGCTCGGACGGTCGATCTCGCCGATCAGCGCCGCCAGCCCGCGGCCCAGTCTCTTTCTCGAAAGGTCTTCGCTCATTTCGGTTCCAGATTGTTTCGGTATCGAATCGGCTTTTGCTCCATGCGCGGCCGCTTGTTAAGCGGCGCGCAATTTACGCTCGCGGCGGATCACTTCCGACGCAAGCTGCAGATAAGCCTGGCTGCCGGAGCATTTGAGGTCGTAGAGGATCGCCGGTTTGCCGTAGGACGGCGCTTCAGACACCCGCACATTGCGCGGAATGATGGTCTCGTAGACCTTGTCACCCATATGCTCGCGCACGTCCTGCACCACTTGGTTGGCGAGGTTGTTGCGGCCGTCATACATGGTCAGCACGATGCCCTGGATGGTGAGATCCGGGTTGATCGAGCGGCGCACCTGCTCGACGGTTTCGAGCAGCTGGCTGAGACCTTCCAGCGCGAAGAACTCGCATTGCAGCGGCACCAGAACGGAATCGGCCGCCGCCATTGAATTCAAGGTCAAGAGATTGAGCGACGGCGGACAGTCGATCAGCACATAGCCAAACCCGGCCGAACGCGCCGATGCGGCGCGCAGGGCGTTGCGCAGCCGCAGCACCCGGTCCGGCGCCGAGGCGATCTCCATCTCGATGCCGAGCAAATCGAGGGTCGACGGCACGATCGACAGGCCGGGCACCGCCGTCGGGATCGCCGCCTCCTCAAGCTCCAGCTCGCCGGTCAGCACGTCATAGGACGACACCGTGCGGTCCTTGCGGTCGATGCCCAGGCCGGTGCTGGCATTGCCTTGCGGATCGAGGTCGACGATCAGCACCTTCTCGCCGATCGCCGCCAGCGCGGTGGCCAGGTTGATGGCGGTGGTGGTCTTGCCGACACCGCCCTTCTGGTTGGCTACGGTGATGATTCGAGGGCCGTTCTTCATCATGGGTCTATGCCAGGAATTCATTTTGGGTCGCCAACACGGATTCGGACAGGTCTTTGTTCAGACAGGTCGCACATTGGACAGTTCAAGGATGACGCCGCCAGGGTCGGTCATGCTTGGATGTTCTACCAGATCGAAGCTCCAGCGGTTAACGCTTTCTTGCACTTCGGCACGGTAATCCCGGCCTTTGTGGAACAGCCCGCGCGCGCCTGATGTCAGCCACGGCCCCGCCAGCTCAAGCAAGGTCGAAAGCGGCGCCAGCGCCCGCGCCGTGACGATTTCCGGTGCCGAAACAAGCGCATGGCTGTCATCGATGCGGCGCGCGACGACACGCGCCGGCAGACCGAACTGGCCGACGACGGCTTGCAGGAATCCCGCTTTCTTGCGATTGCTTTCGACCAGGTCGATGCTGGCGCCGTCACGCTCGGCAAGCAGGAACGCCAGGACCAGTCCCGGAAATCCGCCGCCCGAGCCGATATCGACCCATCGCAGCGCTTTGTCCTCGATTCGCCAGAGCTGCGCGCTGTCCAGTATGTGGCGTTGCCAGACATCGCCGGCCGTGGATTGCGCGACGAGATTGATGCTGCGGTTCCATTTCTGGAACATCTCTTCGAATACCACCAGGCGATCGAATGTTTCACGTGAAACGGGACCGGCGGCGTTGCGCAGGCTCTCCCAAGAGGCAGCGCTCACGCGACGTCCCTTTGGGCGCTCTCGGAATGCCTGATATGAGCGACGATGATGGCCAGCGCCGCCGGCGTCATGCCTTCCATGCGCTGCGCGTCGGCAACCGAACGCGGTCGCCGCGCATGCATCTTCTGCTTCAGCTCGTTCGATAGTCCCGGCACCTCGGCGAAGTCGAGCGACTCGGGGATGAGCCGGCTTTCCTCGTGCCGGATTTGGGCGACGTCGCTCTTCTGGCGATCGAGATAAACCGAATATTTCGCTTCCGTTTCGAGGCGCTCCGCCGTCCTGGCGTCGATCGTCCCGAAATTCCCATCGATTCGGGCCAGCCAAGCCACGTCGACGCCGGGATAGGCGAGCAGTTCATAGGCGGATCTGCGTACGCCGTCGCGATTGACCTCCAGCCCGTGGCGCGCCGCCTCGTTGGGTGTCAGCTTTACGCCGAGCGCCAGCCGGCGCGCTTCGGCGAGGCGCTGCTCCACCTCGCCGAACCGCTGCATCCGCCGGGCTGACGCTATACCCAGACTTGCCGCCAGCGGCGTCAGCCGCTCGTCGGCATTGTCGGCGCGCAGCGAAAGCCGGAATTCGGCGCGCGAGGTGAACATGCGGTAAGGCTCGCTGATGCCGCGGCTGGTCAGATCATCGACCATCACGCCGATATAGCCTTCGGTGCGGCTGAGCACGACTTGCTCGCTGCCCGACGCCCGCCTTGCGGCATTGAGGCCCGCGAGCAGGCCTTGCGCGGCGGCCTCCTCATAGCCGGTCGTGCCGTTGATCTGCCCGGCGAGGAACAGGCCGCCGACGCGCTTTGTCTCCAGCGTCGGATGGAGCTCGCGCGGGTCGACATGGTCATATTCGATGGCATAACCGGGCTGCAGCATCACCGCTCGGTCCAGCCCCGGGATGGTCTTCAAGATTTCGAGCTGAACCTCCTCCGGCAGCGAGGTCGAGATGCCGTTGGGATAGACCGTGTCGTCGTCCAGGCCTTCCGGCTCGAGAAAAATCTGGTGGCCTTCGCGGTCGCCGAACTTGACGATCTTGTCTTCGATCGACGGACAGTAGCGCGGCCCGACGCCTTCGATCGAGCCCGAATACATGGCCGAGCGCCCGAGATTGGCGCGGATCAGTTCATGCGTGGCCGCGGTCGTGCGCGTGATGCCGCATTCGATCTGCGGCGTCTCGATGCGGTCGGTCAGCAGCGAGAACGGCACCGGTTCGTCATCCGCCGCCTGGCTTTCCAGCGACGCCCAGTCGATGGTGCGCCCGTCGAGGCGCGGCGGCGTGCCGGTCTTCAGCCGGCCGAGCTTGAAGCCTGCGCGGCTCATCGTCGCCGACAGCCCTAGGCTCGCTTGTTCGTTCATGCGGCCGGCGACAATCTTCTTCGCGCCGATATGGATCAGCCCGCGTAGGAAGGTTCCGGTGGTCAGGACCACCGCGCCGCTGGCAAGGCGCCGGCCATCGGCCAGGAGAACGGCGCGCAGGCATCCCGAATCGTCGATGTCGAAGTCGAGCACCTCGCCCTCGATCACATCGAGACCGTTCTGCTGCCGGATCGCTTCCTGCATGGCGAGCCGGTAAAGTTTCCGGTCGGCCTGGGTGCGCGGGCCGCGCACGGCCGGCCCCTTGCGCCGGTTGAGCAGGCGAAACTGGATGCCGGCCGCGTCCGCCACCCGGCCCATCAGCCCGTCCATGGCATCGATCTCGCGCACCAGATGGCCCTTGCCGAGCCCGCCAATGGCCGGATTGCAGGACATCACGCCGATCGTGTCGAAACGCAGCGTCACCAGCGCTGTCCTGGCGCCCGCACGCGCAGCCGCGCTGGCCGCCTCGCTGCCCGCATGGCCGCCACCCACCACAACCACATCATAGTGATCGGTCATTTCAAACGTCCTGGATCCGAAGTTTGGTGGAGAGATGTCCCCGCAGCGGGACGGTGTCAAGAAACTTCGCGGGAGTTTCACGTGAAACAGGACGGCGAGCCTTATTGTAGTGTTTCACGTGAGTCACGTGTATCGACCGCCGGCGCCGCCCCCGGCGCCGTGTCGGCACTCCTCCCTGCCACAGGGAGACAGCGCTGACCGCAAAGCCGGCACCTTCATTTACAAGGCTGATAATTGCCGAAACCGTAAATAACAGCGCCCTCTCCCCGTCTTTATAAGAGAATGCCGGATAAGAGAATGCCGGCAGGCAAGTGCGGGGTAGCGCCGACGCTGGCGATTGATTCCGGCGCAGCCGTTTCACGTGAAACAACGTCGGGTTGGAGAGCCCCTCTGTTTCACGTGAGTCATCGGCCGGGCCCGTCGTGATAAAAGCCGAGGTCAGCGCTGCCCCTCATCCGCCTGCCGGCACCTTCTCCCGTATAGTGACGGGGAGAAGGGAGGCTCGACGGCGTCGGCGCCCCGACAATGTTCCACGTGAATCATTTCCCGATGCAGAACTGCGAGAAAATCACATCCAGCATGTCCTCGACATCGACCGCGCCGACGATCCGGCCGAGCCGGTCGGCGGCCAGCCGCAGATCCTCGGCGCGCAGTTCCTGGCCGGCGTCCGGGCTCTCGGCCGCGCGCAGCAGGAAGCGATTGGCTTCGCCTAGCAACTCGACATGGCGAAGCCGTGAGGGCAGGATGTCGCCGGCTTCGCCGACCTGCGCGGCCGCGAGCCTGGCGATTTCGGCCAGCAGTTCCGTCACGCCCGTCCCGTTCTTGGTCGAAATGACGCGATCATAACCGCCTGTAAGCCCGGCGGGGGCCCTTTCCTGCACCAAATCGAGCTTGGTGCCCACGCGCAAGGTCGCGATCCCCTCGCGTTGAAGAGCAACGGGATGCGGGTCGGCCATATCCTCGAGGATGAGCAAGAGGTCGGCGCCATGCGCCTTGGCTCGCGCCTTCTGGATGCCGATCGCTTCCACCTTGCCGGCCGCATCGCGCAGGCCTGCGGTGTCGGTCAGCCTGACCCGCAGGCCTTCGAGGTCGAGCACGATCTCGAGCAGGTCCCGCGTCGTGCCCGGCTCATCCGTTACAATAGCTGCATCGCGCCGCGCCAAGGCGTTGAACAGGCTCGACTTGCCGGCATTCGGGGCGCCGAGGATAACAACCTCGAACCCGTCGCGGATGATTTCGCCGGCACGAAACCCGGCAATGTGGCGCTCAATCTCCCCGATCATCGCCGAAACATCAGACCAAACCGTATCCGAAACGGAACCGGGAATGTCGTCTTCGTCGGCAAAGTCGATCTCGGCCTCGATCATGGCGCGCGCATGGATCAGCCGCCGCCGCCAGCTCAGATAAAGCTCGGCCTGCGCGCCCTCGGCATTCTGCACCGCGAAGCGCCGCTGCGCCTCGGTCTCGGCGTTGACCAGATCGGCCAGCGCTTCCGTCCTTACCAGATCGACCTTGCCATTGAGGAAGGCCCGGCGCGTGAACTCGCCCGCTTCGGCGTGCCTGACGCCTTCGAAACCGGCGATCGTCTCCAACAGCCTCGCCACCACGGCGCGGCCGCCATGCACCTGGAATTCCGCCACGTCCTCGCCGGTGAAGCTGCCGGGGCCGGGGAAAAAGATCACCAGGCCATTGTCGAGCACGCCGCCATCGGGCGCCCGCAGCTTGCGCAGGCTGGCCACGCGGCCCTTAACCATACCGCCGGCGATCGTTTCGACAACGAATCGAGTCTTTGGCCCGGAAATGCGGATGACGGCGACGCCGGCGGGCAGGCGGCCGCTGGAAAGCGCGACGATGGTGTCGGCCGAAATCATTTGCCCGCCTTGTTGGACCGCCCTAGCTTCACTATCCAACCCCTGTTTCGCCGGACCGCTCATCGTGACACTGCCTGCGCAAAATCTGCTTGCCGACGAAGCCAGCCCCTATTTGCAGCAGCACAGCGGCAATCCGGTGCATTGGCGGGCCTGGTCGCCAGCGTCGCTTGACGAGGCGAGGGCGCTGGATCGGCCGATCCTGCTGTCGATCGGCTATGCCGCCTGCCACTGGTGCCACGTCATGGCCCATGAAAGCTTCGAGAATGACGACGTCGCCGCCGTCATGAACCGTCTGTTCGTCAATATCAAGGTCGACCGCGAGGAGCGTCCCGACATCGACCAGATCTACATGGCGGCGCTGTCCTCGATGGGCGAGCAGGGCGGCTGGCCGCTGACCATGTTCCTGACGCCGGACGGCAAGCCGTTCTGGGGCGGCACCTATTTCCCGCGCGAGCCGCGCTATGGCCGCCCGGGCTTCATCCAGGTGATGGAGGCGATCGACAAGGCCTGGCGCGAGAAGAGGGCAAGCCTGAACCAGAGCGCCGACGGGCTGACTTCGCATGTCGAGACCCGGCTCGCCGGCGCGCATGCCCGCACCGCGCTCGACCGCGACACGCTTGCCGCGCTCGCCAGAGGCATAGACGGCATGATCGACAAGGATCTCGGCGGCCTGCGCGGCGCGCCGAAATTCCCCAATGCGCCATTCATGCAGACACTGTGGCTGTCGTGGCTGCGCGACGGCAATGCCGGTCACCGCGACGATGTCCTCCTGAGCCTCGAACGGATGCTGGCCGGCGGCATCTACGATCACGTCGGCGGCGGTCTCAGCCGCTATTCCACGGACGCGCAATGGCTGGTGCCGCATTTCGAAAAGATGCTCTACGACAACGCGCAGCTCATCCGTTTTTGCAACTGGGCCCATGCCGCGAGCGGGAAGTGTTTGTTCCGGGTCCGAATCGAGGAGACCATCGGCTGGCTGCTGCGTGAGATGCGCGTCGATGGCGGCGCCTTCGCCGCCAGTCTCGATGCCGACAGCGAGGGCGAGGAGGGCCTTTTCTACACCTGGAGCCGGGAAGAGATCGAGGCCGCGCTCGGCGACGATTCTCCGTTGTTTTTCAACCGCTTCATGCTCTCCAGCCCACCCGGTTGGGAAGGCAAGCCTGTCATCCACCAGACGCTGGCCCAGCAGGGGCAAGGCATTGCCGAGCAACCGCTTCTGGCCGCTCTCAAGGCAAGGCTGCTGGCGGTCCGGGAATGGCGCGTCAGGCCCGGCCGCGACGGCAAGGTCCTCGCCGACTGGAACGGCCAGATGATCTCGGCACTTGCCGAGGCCGGCCGCTCGCTGGCGCGGCAAGACTGGATCGACGCGGCCAAGACCGCATTCGACCAGATCGCCTCTTCCGCCGAGGGCGGACGGCTGCCGCATTCCATGCTCGGCGCCAAGAAACTGTTCCCGGCCCTGTCGAGCGACTATGCGTCGATGACCAATGCGGCGATCGCCCTGTTCGAAGCCACCGGCGACTGGAGCTACGCCGATCGGGCCCGGCAATTCGTCGAGCAGCTCGACCGCTGGCACGCCGATGCCGACGGCACCGGCTATTATCTCACGGCATCCGACAGCACCGACGTGCCGATCCGCATCAGGGGCGATGTCGACGAGGCTATTGCGTCGGCCACCGGTCAGGTCATCGAGGCGCTCGTCCGGCTCGCCGCGCTGACCAGCGATCTCGACCTGCAGGAGAAAGCGACGAAAGTCGCCGAACATGCCGCCGGCCGCGCGGCGCACCAGGCCTATGGCCAGGCCGGCATCGTCAACGCCTCGGCGCTCGCCATAGAGCCGCTAAAGCTGGTGCTTGTGGACGATTTGACAAATCCAACGCTCGTTCCGGTAGCGAATCGCAATCCCGATCCGCGCCGGGTGGATATTGTGGTGGCGCTCGGCACGCAGGCGAATCGACCGCTGTTGCCGGGCGGGATCCTGCCTCCCGCCGACAGGCCGGGCGCGTGGCTGTGCACGGGGCAGGTGTGTTTGCCGGCGGTGAGCGATCCGGATGAATTGGAAGGGCTATTGCGACGAAGACCATAGAGTTCGTCATCCTAGGGCGAAGCAGGAGCGAAGCTCCGTCGCAGAGACCCTAGGACCCATGCCGTGACTTTCGAACGCTGCAACAGGTGGAAGATCCAGTCCGCCGCGCTCTTTGGCAGAGGCCATGGCATGAATCCTCGGGTCGAGCCCGAGGATGACGAAGAAGTGGAGCTCGCTCTGCGAACTACGTATTCATCGAATCGAAGAAGTCCGCATTGGTCTTGGTCTGCTTCAGCTTGTCGATGAGGAACTCGATCGCGTCGGTTGTTCCCATCGGCGCCAGGATGCGGCGCAGCACGAAGATCTTCTGCAGGTCAGCGCGCGGCACCAGCAGGTCTTCCTTGCGGGTACCCGACTTCAGAATGTCCATGGCCGGGTAGATGCGCTTGTCGGCGACCTTGCGGTCGAGCTGGATTTCGCAGTTGCCGGTGCCCTTGAACTCTTCGAAGATGACTTCGTCCATGCGGCTGCCGGTGTCGATCAGCGCGGTGGCAATGATGGTCAGCGAACCGCCTTCCTCGATGTTGCGGGCGGCGCCGAAGAAACGCTTCGGCCGCTGCAGCGCATTGGCGTCGACGCCGCCGGTCAGCACCTTGCCGGAAGACGGCACCACGGTGTTGTAGGCGCGGCCGAGGCGGGTGATCGAATCGAGCAGGATGACGACGTCGCGGCCATGCTCGACCAGCCGCTTGGCTTTCTCGATGACCATCTCGGCGACCTGCACGTGGCGCACCGCCGGCTCGTCGAAGGTCGAGGAGATCACCTCGCCCTTCACCGAGCGCTGCATGTCTGTCACTTCCTCCGGCCGCTCGTCGATCAGAAGCACGATCAGGTAGCATTCCGGATGGTTGGCGGTAATCGAGTGGGCGATGTTCTGCATGAGAACCGTCTTACCGGTACGCGGCTGCGCGTTGATCAATGCGCGTTGGCCCTTGCCGATCGGCGCCACCAGGTCGATCACGCGCGGCGAGATATCCTTGGAGGTCGGGTTGTCGATCTCCATCTTCAGCCGCTTGGTCGGATAGAGCGGCGTCAGATTGTCGAAGTGGATCTTGTGGCGGATCTTTTCGGGATCGTCGAAATTGATCGTGTTGACCTTGAGCAGCGCGAAATAGCGCTCGCCCTCTTTCGGACTGCGGATCGGCCCCTCGACCGTATCGCCGGTCTTGAGCGAAAAGCGTCGGATCTGCGAGGGCGAAATATAGATGTCGTCGGGACCCGGCAGATAATTGGCGTTGGCCGAGCGCAGAAAACCGAAACCGTCCTGCAAGACTTCGACCACGCCGTCGCCGATGATCTCGATGTCCTGGGCGGCCAGCTTCTTGAGGATTGCGAACATCAGCTCCTGCTTGCGCATGACGCTGGCGTTCTCCACCTCGAGCGATTCGGCATAGGCGATCAGCTCTGGCGGTTTCTTGTTCTTGAACTCGGTGAGTTTCATTTCTTGCATTAGGATAGACTCTGGGTAGGCTTTTGGGAGGAAATCGGCGGGATGCGATAAATGCCGGGCGCGGCCAAAAGCAATGAAGGGCGGCGCATGACGGGAAGGAAGACCCGTCTTTTATCGTCGGCCGGCTGAAAGAGCAAGCCGCCTTTTAGCAGGTCGTGAGAGAGGTCCGAAGGTTCAGAACGGCTTGACGACGACCAGGATCACAATAGCGATCATCAGCAATGTGGGGATCTCGTTGACGATCCGCCAGTGCCTCGCGGGCTTTTCATTGCGGTCCTCGGCGAATTTTCGCACAGCGCCGGCCAGATAGCCGTGGATGCCCGACAGAACCAGCACCAGCGCGATCTTGCCGTGCAACCAGCCACCCTGGAAACCAAAACCTTTCCAGGCCAGCCACAGGCCGAACACCCAGGTGACGATCATCGCCGGGTTGATGATGCCGCGCAGAAGCCGGCGCTCCATCACCTTGAAAGTCTCCGACTGCACCGAACCCTTCTCGGCGTCGGCGTGATAGACCAGCAGCCGCGGCAGATAGAGCATGCCCGCCATCCACGAAATGACGGCAAGAACGTGGATCGCCTTGGCCCAGAGATAGAAGCCGTCTGGGGCCGCCAGAAACAGCAGCGCGGTGAGCACGACCAGGGCCGCGATGCCGATCACCATGCGCATCATCGCCTGGCCCGTGCTGTTGGTGTTGCTCATCCCGGCCATCAGCGTGTCGCGCTCCTCACCAGTTTCACCATGGCCTCGACATGCGCAATCGGCGTTTCCGGGGTAATGCCGTGGCCGAGATTGAAGATCAACGGTCCGCTTCCCAGGCTCTCCAGGATCGCGCTGACGCCGTCGGCCAGCGCCTTGCCGCCGGCGACCAGCCGCAGCGGATCGAGATTGCCCTGGACGGCGCCTTCCCGCTGCAACGCCTTCGCTGTCTCCAGCGACACCGTCCAGTCGATCCCCAGCCCCGTGACGCCGGTCTTCTCGCGATAGCTCCGGTAGCGCGCGCCGGCGCCTTTGGGAAAACCGATGATCGGCACATCAGGATGGACCGCCCGAACCTGCCTCACGATCTCGGCCACCGGCTCGACGCAGAACAGCTCGAAACAAGCATCGTCGAGCACGCCGGACCAGGAATCGAATATCTGCACCACATCGGCGCCGGCCTCGATCTGCCTGATGAGATAGGCGGCCGAATGATCGGTCAGCACCTTGAGCAGCCGACGAAACGCCGCCGGCTCGCGATAGGCGAACAGCCGCGCCGGCGCCTGGTCCGGCGTGCCGTGCCCGGCGATCATGTAGGTCGCCACCGTCCACGGCGCGCCGCAGAAGCCGATCAGGGTGGTTTCATCGGGCAGTTTCGCACGCAACCGGCGAACCGTCTCGTAGACCGGTTCGAGATTCACGTGAAACACCGTGCTGTCCAGGGCCGCGATTTCAGCCGCCGTGATCGGCGTCAGCAGCGGCCCTCGCCCCTCTTCGAAGCGTACGTCGCGGCCAAGCGCATGCGGAACGACAAGGATGTCGGAGAACAGGATCGAAGCGTCGAAGCCGAAGCGCTCGATTGGCTGCATGGTCACCTCGAAGGCAAGGTCGGGATCATAGCAGAGGTCGAGGAATGAACCTGCGCGTCGGCGCGTCTCGCGGTATTCCGGCAGATAGCGCCCGGCCTGGCGCATCATCCAGAGCGGCGGCGGAAACACCGTCCCACCCTTCAGCACGTCCAGCATGATCCGTCTTGCAGGCATAGAGCGCTCGCCTCTCCCGGCTTTCCCTTTAATCAAATATCTTATTTTAAAGAATCTTCTGATTCTAAGAGTCTGTTGGTTGTGGTGGTTGTCACCTGTCCCGCTTTGGCCGTCAAAACACCAGCAAGCATATTGTCGCGCATTTCCAATCGCCCCTTGCATGGTTCTGGGGACGAGCCGGAATCTTCCATTGGACTCAACACGCTAGAGCAGCGATCCTGCAGGTACGTCCTGTGGACGGACAAAAGGCAGAAATCTCCGTCCACGGACTTGTCCCCAGCCGCCCGACGAAGCCTACAGCGCATCGAATTGTGGACAAACCGGCATCTGATACAGTCGCTCCGGCCGGCGGGTTTTCCGAACCCTGCTTTATCCACATCCGCCCACAGCCCTAGGTAAAACCCTGTGAACAAACCCCAGAGCTTCTTCCACCTGCACCTGATCTCCGACGCCACCGGCGAAACGCTGCTCGCGGCCGGCCGTGCGGCTTCGGCGCAATACAAGGATGCGCGCGCCATCGAGCACATCTACCCGCTCATCCGAACCGAAAAACAGGTGGCCAAGGTGTTCGAGGACATCGAGGAGGAGCCGGGCATCATCCTCTACACCGTGGTCGACCAGAAGCTGGCGCGCGGCATCGACGAGCGCTGCGCCGCCATGGGCCTGCCCTGCGTCTCCGTGCTGGAGCCGGTGCTCACCGTCTTCCAGTCCTATCTGGGCACGCCGGCCGGCCGCCGCGTCGGCGCCCAGCACGTCCTCGATGCCGAATATTTCCGCCGCATCGACGCACTCAACTTCACCATGGAGCATGATGACGGCCAGTTGCCGGCCAATATGGACGATGCCGACATCGTGCTGGTCGGCATTTCGCGCACGTCCAAGACGCCGACCAGCATCTATCTCGCCAACAGGGGCATCAAGACCGCCAACATCCCGATCGTGCTCGGCGTGCCGGTGCCCGAAAGCCTGGTCAACGCCAGGACGCCGCTGATCGTCGGCCTTGTCGCCACCGCCGAACGCATCTCGCATGTCCGCCAGAACCGCATCCTCGGCAACAGCAGCGCCTATGTGCCAGGCGACTATGTCGACCGCGCCGCCATCAACGAGGAGCTCGCCTATGCCCGCCAGATCTGCACCCGCCATGGCTGGCCGATGATCGACGTCAGCCGTCGCTCGATCGAGGAAACGGCGGCGGCAATCGTTGCCCTGCGGGGGAAGACGCGGTAGGTGCAGGTGAGATAAGTGAGGGGTGCGCGACGGAACGCCAATCCTGGGTGAACCAGCATGACCGAAAAAATCATCCTCGCCTCCGGCAGTCCGTTCCGCAAGGCGATGCTGCTCGATGCCGGCATCGACGTCGAGGCGGTTGCGCCTGAGGTCGACGAGCGCGCGCTCGAGGCACCCCTGCAAGGCAGCGGCGCCTCGCCCGAGGATGTCGCGCTGGTGCTGGCCGAGGCCAAGGCCACCGAAGTAAGCGAGCGCAGGCCCGGCGCGTTGGTGCTCGGTTGCGACCAGACGCTGTCGCTGGGCGACGAGGTGTTCCACAAGCCGGCCGACATGGAAGGTGCGCGCCGCCATCTGCTGGCGCTGTCGGGAAGGACCCATCAGCTCAACAGCGCCGCGGTCCTGGTCCGCGACGGCGAGGTGCTGTGGCGCCATGTCGGCATCGCCAGCCTCACCATGCGCAAGCTCGATCCGGCCTTCATCGGCCGCCATCTGGCGCGCGTCGGCTCAAGAGCGCTGTCGAGCGTCGGCGCCTACCAGGTCGAAGGCGAAGGCATCCAGCTCTTCGAGAAGATCGAGGGCGATCACTTCACAATCGTCGGCCTGCCGCTGCTGCCGCTGCTGGCCGAACTGCGCACGCTGGGAGCGATCGATGGCTGAGGCGACCAAAAAGGCCCTCGTCACCGGTCACCCGATCAAGCATTCGCGCTCGCCGAAGATCCACGGCCACTGGCTGGCCAGATACGGCATCGACGGCAGCTACCAGGCGATCGATGTCGCGCCGCAGGATTTCGCCGAATTCCTGAGCACATTGCAAGCGAACGGCTATCTCGGCGGCAACGTCACCATCCCGCACAAGGAGGCGGCGTTCGCCTTGGTCGAGCGCCGTGATGAGGCAGCCCAGCAGATCGGCGCCGTCAACACGCTGTGGCTGGAGGGCGGCCAATTGTGGGGCGGCAACACCGACAGCCATGGCTTCGCCGCCAATCTCGACGATCATGCGCCGGGTTGGGCAATCAATGGCCCGGCGGTGGTGCTCGGCGCCGGCGGGGCCTCGCGCGCCGTCATCCACGCGCTGAAGCAGCGCGGCATGAGCGACATCCGCATCGTCAATCGCACGCTTGCCCGGGCGGTGGAATTGCGCGATCGGTTCGGCGCCGGTGTCTCGGCGCATGGCATGGCGGCGACCGGTGAACTGCTTGCCGATGCCGGCCTGCTCATCAACACCACGGCGCTCGGCATGCAAGGCAATGAGGGTCTGGCCGCCGACCCGGCCCTTTTGCCGGACCACGCGATCGTCACCGATATCGTCTATGTGCCGCTCGAGACGCCGCTGCTTGCGGCGGCAAGCGCGCGCAAGCTGAAGACGGTGGACGGCCTCGGCATGCTGCTCAACCAGGCGGTGCCGGGTTTCGAGCGCTGGTTCGGCGTCCGGCCCCAGGTCACACCCGAATTGCGCGCGCTCGTCGAAGCCGATCTGGCGCCAAAACCATGATCGTGCTCGGCCTCACCGGTTCGATCGGCATGGGCAAGTCGACCACCGCGAAAATGTTTGCCGAGGCCGGCATCCCGGTCCACGATTCCGACGAGACGGTGCATCGCCTCTATGCCGGCAAGGCAGCCCCCCTGGTCGAGGCCGCGTTTCCAGGAACCACCGGCGCCGGAGGCGTCGACCGGGCAAAGCTCGGCGCTCGGGTGCTTGGCGATGCGGCCGCGCTGAAAAGGCTGGAAGCGATCATCCATCCGCTGGTGCGCGCCGACGCCGACGCGTTCCTGGCGCGCAACCGCGCCGCCGGCGCGCCGCTTGCCGTCCTCGACATTCCGCTCCTGTTCGAAACCGGCGGCCGCGACCGCGTCGACAAGGTCGTCGTCGTCACCGCGCCGGCCGAAGTCCAGCGCCAGCGCGTGCTGGCGCGGCCCGGCATGAGCGAAGAGAAACTCGCCTCCATCCTGGCCAGCCAGGTGCCGGATGCGCAAAAGCGCCGCCAGGCCGACTTCGTCATCGATACCAGCCGGGGCCTGGATGCCGCGCGGGCTGAGGTCAAAGCTATCATCGCGGATTTGAGAGGTTAGATCGGCGCCTCTTTTCCGTCTCCCACAGGGGGAGAAGGAAAAAAGTCATTGCCCATTGCCATTTTGTTCCGCTCTCACGATTCTGCTCACCAGGAGCGACTGATTCGATGCGTGAGATCATTTTCGATACGGAAACCACCGGCCTCGACATGCGCGACGACCGCATCATCGAGCTTGGCGGCGTCGAGCTGGTCAACCGCTTTCCGACCGGCAAGACCTTCCACCACTACATCAACCCGCAGGGCCGCTCGATCCATGCCGAGGCGCAGGCCGTGCACGGCATCAGCATGGCGGACCTGCAAGGCAGGCCGTCCTTCGCCGAGATCGTCGAGGAGTGGATCGCCTTCACCGACGGCGCCAAGCTGGTCGCACACAATGCCACCTTCGACATCGGATTCCTCAATGTCGAGTTCGGCCGGCTCGGCCATCCGGCCGTCGACATCGGGCGCGTCGTCGACACGCTGGCGCTGGCGCGGCGCAGGCATCCGATGGGTCCCAATTCGCTCGACGCGCTCTGCCGGCGCTATGGCATCGACAATGCGCGGCGCACCAAGCACGGCGCCTTGCTGGATTCGGAGCTGTTGGCCGAAGTCTATATCGAGCTGATCGGCGGCAAGCAGACGGCTCTGATCCTGGACACCGTTTCAGTGCAGATGAACGGCGCGGGCGAAGTGGCAGACATCGATATCTCGGTCGGCGCACGGCCGATCGCCCTGCCCCCGCGGCTGAGCGAAGCCGAGCGCGCTGCGCATGCCGGCATGGTCGCCACGCTGGGTGAGAAGGCGCTGTGGCTGAAGGTGATGGGCGCCTAAGCGCGCCGTTCTCCTCGCCTTCGTCATCCTACGGCGGAGCAGGAGCGAAGCGACGTCGCGGAGACCCTAGGATGACGAGGTCGGGGGCTCTGCGGCCAAACCGGCCACACCAGCCTCTAAAACGAAAAACCCGGCGCGAGGCCGGGTCTTTCTGCAATATCCGTACGAGCCGGAATCAGCTCACCTGGACCTTCGACGCTGCCTGGTCCTCCGCCAGCTTCTGCTGGAACATCTGCGCGAAATCGATCGGGTCGAGCATCAGCGGCGGGAAGCCGCCATTGCGCGTCGCCTCGGCGATGATCTGCCGGGCGAACGGGAACAGCAGCCGCGGGCATTCGATGAACAGGATCGGCAGCATGTGTTCCTGCGGGAAGCCGCTGATGGCGAAAACGCCGCCATAGACCAGCTCGACATTGAACAGCACTTCCTGGTCGAAGGACGCCTTGGCGTTCAGCGTCAGGTTGACGTCGAACTGCTTGTCGGAGAGCGGATTGGCGTTGACGTTGACGTTGATGGCGATGCCGGGCGCCTTGTCGCGGCCGCGCAGCGAGTTCGGCGCGCCGGGGCTTTCGAAGGAAAGGTCCTTCACATACTGGGCAAGGACGTTGAGCGAGGGCTGCGCCGTATTGCCGTTTCCGTTGGCGCCGACCGGCGCGTCATCTTTGCTGGCCATGAGCCTTGTGTCCTTTTGCCTGGGCAGCATTGCTGACCGAATTGAAATCGGGCGTTCGCTACCATGGCCGGCATGACAAGACAAGGTTTGCCGCCTTGCGACCGGAGGGGATCCAGACTGCGTCGAGATTCAGGTCAGGCCGGCATCACCTGAACATCAATATAGCCTCAGTCGTCCTTCAGGCGGCGCCATGGCGAATTGTGGTCCGGCCCGCGCTTGAAATCGTCTTCGCGCGAATAATCGCCGTCGTCGAGGTCGATGACCTTGTCGCGCGGCCGGCCGCGGAAGCCGCCGGCCGAGAAATTCGTCGCCACCACGATGCGGCCCTTGAGCCTGCGCCAGGCAAGATCGCGCACCGGCGGCAGGAACAGGAGAATGCCGAAAATGTCCGATATGAAGCCCGGGATGATCAGCAGGATCGCGGCGAGCACGATCATGGCGCCGTGCGCGAGCTGGCGGCTCGGATCGCGGCCGGCCCCCATCTCGGTGCTGATGCGGCTCATGACGCCAAAACCCTGATGCCTGAGCAGCAGCGCCCCGGCGATGCTCGAGGCGAGCACCAGGCCGACCGTCGCCAGCGCGCCGATCTGGCGCCCGACTATGACGAAGCCGGCGATCTCCAGCAGCGGAAGCGCCAGAAGAAAAACGGGAAATAACGAAATGCGCAAGTCTTGCCGATCCTTCCGATCGTTCTGGCGTTGGTCTGTTTTGCCTGCCAGCGGGCCGCCGGCCGCTGGCGCCGAGGCTGTTAGATAGGTATGGCTGCCTTTGATTTGAATGATTGCGCCTTGCGTTCTATATGGTTTGCATGTTGAACGCTATGCGACCGCTGCCCTGTTGGCCGGGCGGTCCGGCCGAGGGCAGGATTGATTGGCGGAAGATATGGGTTTCTTCGACTTCGGCACGATTTTCTTTCTGATTGCGGCAGTTGTGATCTTTTTCCAGCTGCGCAATGTGCTGGGCCGTCGTACCGGCAGCGAACGGCCGCCTTTCGATCCCTATACCGCCGCCCGCACCGGCGACAAGGATGCGCAGAAATCCGAGAATGTCGTGTCGCTGCCGCGCAAGCGCCAGCCCGGCGAGCCGGCCGGCGAGGTCTATGCGGCCATCGACGCCTTTGCCAAGCCCGGAACCGACCTCAACAAGGGCCTGCGCACCATCAAGGACAACGATCCGTCCTTCGACCCGAAGGGTTTCGTCGACGGCGCCAAGATGGCTTACGAGATGATCGTCATGGCCTATGCCGACGGCGATCGCAAAACGCTCAAGAACCTTCTGTCGCGCGATGTCTATGACGGTTTCGTCGCCGCGATCGGCGAGCGCGAGGCGCGGTCGGAAAAGATCCAGTCTTCCTTCGTCGGCATCGACAAGGCCGACATCGTCTCGGCCGAGATGAAGGGCGGCGAGGCGCATGTCACGCTGCGCATCATCAGCGAGCTGATTTCGGCGACGCGCGACAAGGCCGGTGCGGTCATCGACGGCGACCCCGAAACCGTCGCCGAGGTCAAGGACGTCTGGACCTTCGCCCGCGACACGCGCTCGCGCGACCCGAACTGGAAGCTCGTCGCCACCGAAGAAGAAGATTGAATCCCTGACCGCGGCGGGCCTGTCGTGTCCTTCCATCAGGCATTCAGCGAAAGATCCTTCGGCGCTCTGCCCGGCTGGGATGACGACGACCATCTGGCGGCCTTCGAGGCCTTTCGCCGCTCCGCTTTCCATGTCCTGGCCAAGCCTTATCGCAGCGGCGCGCTCGGCGTCGACTTCGACGCCTTTGCCGGTGCCTATGCCGAGGCGCGCGCGGCCCCTCCTGCCAGCCGGTCTGAGGCCCGCGCCTTCTTCGAGCGTCATTTCGTCCCCATGCTGGTGCGCCCGGAGACCGGCGCCGGCCTCGTCACCGGCTTCTACGAACCGGAGGTCGAGGCCTCGCCGGTGCGCACGGAGCGTTTTGCCGTGCCGCTGCTGTCGCGTCCCGCCGATCTCGTCGATGTCGACGACGCCAACCGGCCCGACGGAATGGACCCCTATCTCGCTTTCGCGCGCCGGACGCCGGACGGGCCGGCCGAATATTTCGATCGTGGCGCGATCGAGCGCGGCGCGCTCGCCGGCAAGGGGCTGGAGATCGCCTGGCTGGCCGACAAGGTCGATGCCTTCTTCATCCATGTGCAGGGCGCGGCGCGGCTTCTCATGACCGACGGCCGGCTGTGTCGCGTCACCTATGCGGCCAAGTCCGGCCAGCGCTTCACCGGGCCCGGCAAGGTGTTGGGCGAGCTCGGCGAGATCCCGCTTGAAAACCTGACGATGCAGTCGATCCGCGCCTGGTTCAGGGCGCATCCGGGCCGCGTCGACGAGATCCTGTGGCAGAACCGTTCCTATATCTTCTTCCGCGAGGCCGCGGTCGAGGACGCAGCGCTCGGGCCTATCGCCGCCGCCAAGGTGCCGCTGACGCCGGGCCGCTCGATCGCCGTCGACCGGCTGCTGCACACATTCGGCACGCCCTTCTACATCGACGCGCCATCGCTGACTGCTTTCGAGGCAAAACCGTTCCGGCGCCTGCTGATCGCGCAGGACACCGGCTCCGCCATCACTGGGCCGGCGCGCGGAGATCTCTTCGCCGGCTCGGGCGACGCCGCCGGCGAGATCGCCGGCGTGGTGCGCAATCCGGCCGATTTCTACGCGCTGGTGCCGCGCCCGCTCGTCTCGCGGTCCAAGCCATGACCCGCCGCAGCGACAGGTTGAGCGAGGACGACCGGGTGCTGTGGAACCTGGTGGCGCGCACGGCCAAGCCGCTGAAGGGCAAGGCCGCCGTGCCTGTCCCGGATTTCGGCATCGAGGCGAAGCCGGCGCCGACGCAACAAGCCCGGCCCGTTGCCGGTCCGGCAGGCGCGGCGAAGCCGAAGGCCCAGCATGTCTCCCATGCGCTCGACGAGCCGACGCTGGACAAACTATCGAAAGGCCGGCTGCCCATCGAAGGCCGCGTCGACCTGCACGGCATGACGCAGGACGAAGCCTATTCGCTGCTGTTCTCCTTCCTGCACCGCGCGCATGCCGGCGGCATCCGTTACGTCCTGGTCATCACCGGCAAGGGCTCGTCGTCGGGCGGCGACGGCGTGCTGCGCCGCGCGGTGCCGGCCTGGCTGTCGACGCCGGCGTTCCGGCCGCTGGTCTCCAGTCACGACCATGCCGCGCGCAACCATGGCGGCTCGGGCGCGCTCTATGTCAGGCTGCGGCGGGTCCGGTCGTGAGGATGGGGTCGTGACCCCGTTCGGCGAGAGGCTGCGGGCGCTGAGGGCCGAGCGCGGCGTCACCCAGAAGGACATGGCCGCCGCCATCGGCGTCAGCGCCGCCTATCTGTCGGCGCTCGAGCATGGAAGGCGCGGCGCGCCGACCTGGACGCTGATCCAGAAGATCATCGGCTATTTCAACATCATCTGGGACGACGCGGAGGAACTGGCGCGACTGGCCGAAGGCTCGCATCCGCGCGTCAGGCTCGACACGTCGGGCCTGAGCCCGGCCGCGACCGAGCTTGCCAACCTCCTGGCCGAGAACATCGAAAAGCTCGACGAGGAGGAACTGCGCGGCATAACCTTCTCTATCCGAGCGGCGCTGGGGCGACGGCGGTAGGCCGGGTTTGCCCGGCTCTCGCGGCGGCTGAGCTCCCGATCGCGAAACGGCGGCCCGCCAGCAGCAGCCGGCGGGCCGCCGTGATGAGATCAGTTCTTGCCGGCCGTGCTGCCGCCATTGCCACCGCGGCCGTGATCACCATGGCCGCGGCCACCATTGCCGCCGCCAAGGCAGTCCGATGCGCCGGCGGCGCCGCAACGGCGGCCGCTCCACAGGTCGTTGAGATTGGTGTTGGCGCAGCTTCGAATGGTCTGATCGGCCAGAGCGGATCCGGCCATGCCCGACACCGCGACGGCGGCGAGAAGGGTGTTACGCAGGAAAGCAGTCATTTGAAGTCTCCATGGTTGGTTTCGGCTCACGGCTGTGTGTCGCCGGCCGGGCCGAAATGGTTCATGGAGGGTGTGGGAATTTTTTTGGGGAGTGCGCGAGGCGCGTGACTGCAACGTCGGCGCCGCCCCTCATCCGCCTGCCGGCACCTTCTCCCCGTATAGGACGGGGAGAAGGGAGACAGCCGCGCCCTTGGCGTATTTCTTGCGACGTCGGCAATTGGGGAAATCGTCGATGACAGCGTCTTTCTCCCCGTCACTATACGGGGAGAAATGCCCGGCAGGGCAATGAGGGGCGGGGCCGACATCCGGCGGTTGGGCGCGCCGCCCGCCGCAGTCCCTACTCCACGGACCCGACCAGCACCTGCTGGCCGCCACGGATCGAGACCCAGCGGCCGGTGTTGTCGATCGCCTGGCGCTTGAGGAAATGGTAGCCGGTGTCGTCCCAGGCCTTGACCTTGTCGGTCAGATTGTCGAGCACATAGTCGCCCCTGTCGGTGCGCACCGTCAGCACCGAGTGCCCTTCGCCGTCGGGTTTGCGCACCACGGTGATGAGAAGATCGGCAAGCGATATGCCCATCCGGGACAGCAGGCGCCGCTTTTCCAGCACATAGTCCTCGCAGTCGCCGACGCCCTTGGCGGGATAGGCCCAGACCTCGTCCTTGCCATAGATGTCCATGTCGCTCATCGGCTTGACGGCGGCATTCACCCTGGCGGTGACCTTGGCCAGCTTGCGCCACAACCTGTCCGTCATCGCGGCCGGCGCCAGATTGCCGGGACGGATTGCGCATTCGCGGGCATTGAGCCTGCAGAAATCATAATGGCCGATCGGTTGCGACGCGACGCCGCCGGTCGTCATCGCTCCGGCCGCCAGGGCCGGTGCCACCCAGCCTCCCATCATTGTCGCCAGTCCGGCTACTGCGCACGCACGAAGCGCTCGCGCCATTGGTGAGGAATTCATTGTCCCCGCTCGCCCTTGTTATTAATGAAAGGTTAAGGGCGATCTACAGTCCGTGTCAATTACCACGATTGGGTGATTTGCGACATGGTTACCCGCGAGACGCATGGCAGCGGCACCCGTGCGACAGGCCTGCCCGGCCTGTCCGGCGCTATCGGGCCGGCAATGCAGGCTGCCTATCTTTTGGCGGTGCGGACCAGCTTCGGTTTCACGGCGACCCGGTTCTGGCGGCCATAGCTGGTGATGAAGTCGACGATGCGCGGCACGATCTCGGCGCGGAAGCGCGACCCGTTGAAGACGCCGTAGTGCCCGACCGCGGGCTGCATGTAATGCGCCTTCCTGTCGGCGGGAATGTTGACGCACAGATCGTGCGCCGCCCGCGTCTGGCCAAGGCCCGAAATGTCGTCGTTCTCGCCCTCCACCGTGAACAGCGCGACATTGCGGATGGCCGAGGGATCGATGGGCGTGCCGCGATGCGTCATCTCGCCCTTGGGCAAGGCATGCCGGACAAACACCGTGTCGACCGTCTGCAGGTAGAACTCAGCCGTCAGGTCCATCACCGCCAGATATTCGTCGTAGAAGTCGCGGTGCTTCTCGGCGCTGTCGCCATCATGCTTCACAAGGTGCATGAAGAAGTCCTTGTGGGCGATGATGTGGCGGTCGAGGTTCATGCTCATGAAGCCCGAAAGCTGCAGGAAGCCTGGATAGACCTCGCGCCCGAAGCCCGGCACCGGCCAGGGCGCGCGCATCACGACATTGTCGCGGAACCAGTCTATGCCCTTCTCCTCGGCCAGAAGGTTGACCGCGGTCGGGTTGCGGCGTGTGTCGATCGGCCCGCCCATCAGGGTCATCGTCGCGGGAATGAAGGGGTCGCCGCGCGTTTCCATCAGCGCCACGGCCGCCAGCACCGGCACGGAAGGCTGGCAAACCGCCATCACATGCGTGTCGGGGCCCAGCACATGCAGCATGTCGACGACATAGTCGATATAGTCGTCGAGATCGAATTGGCCGTCGGCCGTCGGCACCATGCGGGCGTCGATCCAGTCGGTGATGTGCACGTCGGCATGGGGCAGCATGGCTTCGACCGTGCCGCGCAGCAGCGTCGCATAGTGGCCCGACATCGGCGCCACGATCAGAAGCTTCGGATCTCGCCGCCGCCCGGCGGGAACGGCGCGCTCGAAATGCACCAGATTGCAGAACGGCCGCGACCAGACGGTCTTCTCGGTCACTGCCACGCTCTTCCAGTCGACCACCGTCTTGTCGAGGCCGAATTGCGGCTTGCCGTAGCGGCGCGTGGTGCGCTCGAACAACTCGGCGCCCGCCGCGATCGAGCGGCCCCAGGACGTGTGCGAGAACGGATTGAGCGGGTTGGAATAGAACAGCCGCACCGCATCGGCATAGAGACGGGCCGGCTGCAGGGCGGCGTGGTTCATTTCATAGAGCTGGTAGAACATCCGTTTACCCCGCTGCGGCCTGCGACCGAAGGGGCGGCGAGCAGTGCCTGGCCCTAACTGTCTCGCGGGGAAGTTAACAACTAATTGCTGCGATGCAATACGTCACGTGGCGTGATCTATACGCATTCTTGGTCCAAAGCGTTGGAAATCAGTCTTGGACGGTACAAGCCGGCTCATTGTGCAGGTGCGAAGGCCAGGCGGCCCGGCCCTCGGGCCGGGCAGTGGTGGTCAGACGCGCGCCATGCAGACCGCGGTGTGGCCCGAACCGATGAAGCCGAGCTGGCCGGCGGCACCCTTCGACAGGTCAAGCACGCGTCCCCTGATGAACGGTCCGCGATCGTTGACGCGCACCACGACGCTGCGGCCATTGTTCTGGTTGGTGACCCGCAGCTTGGTGCCGAAAGGCAGCGTGCGGTGTGCGGCGGTCAAGGCCGAAGGGTTCATCCGTTCGCCCGACGCGGTCCTGGAGTGCAGGGCGTACCAGGAAGCGCGGCCGCATTGGCCGGCGGCGGAGGCGGCTGGAGTGGCGGAGGCGCCGACCATCAGGCCAGCAGCGATCGTCACCGCGGCAAGCGCGGTCCGGTTGTTGTTATTCATATTTGGGGGAAGGCTCCGTTTTTGACAGGCCCCAGCCGTTACGGAGACAATAAGGCACAAAATGCGGCAATCATCCGGCAGTTCCATGGCATCGGCACACGTTTAGAGTCGCCCGGTAACAGTCTGTCAGTGATTTCCCGACGGTCAGCGATCAACTCACGATGATGTTCCAGCGGATATCCATGTCTTGTTTGACAAGATCGAGCGGCAACATCCAAGTAGAAGATGCTGCTGCCGAACCGATTCCTTTGCCTCTTTCATCGCGACGGCGACGACGCGACCGATCAACTTCGGAAGGGAGAATCCGGCAATGAGACTGATCAAAAATCTGCTGGCGTTGATTGTGCTGGCCGTCGGCGCGCTGTGGTCGCTGCAAGGCATCGGCGCGATCGGCGGCAGCTTCATGACCGGCCAGTCGCAATGGCTCACCATCGGCATCATCGTCATGCTGGTCGGTCTCGCCGGGCTGGTGTGGGCGAACCGTTCGCGCGGTTGAGCCGCTCTCACTGCGACCAGTACTGCCAGGCCCAGTAGAAGCTTTCGTCTCGCGGCGGCAGGCGGTCACGCCCGGCCGGGAGTCGGACGGGCGCCGGCGAGCGCGGACCGTCCTCCCTTGTCGCCTTGTCCTCCTCTATCGCCTTGCCATCGGATGTCAGGCCCAGCAGCCAGGTGCCGAAATGGGCGAACAGCATGGCGGTGGAATGGGTCATCGTCATCTCCGTTTCCCGATCATTCGCGTCCCGCCCACGGCACGAGCGCGCGCTCGATCCTGCGGATGGCGAATTCGAGCACGAAGGCGATGGCCGCGATCACCAAAATGCCCATGACCACCACGTCGGTGACCAGGAACTGCGCCGCCGACTGGATCATGAAGCCAAGCCCGCGCGTCGCCGCCACCAGTTCGGCGGCTACCAGCGTGGACCACCCGGCGCCGAGCGCGATGCGCAGTCCGGTCAGGATCGACGGCAGCGCGCTGGGCAGGATCACGTGGCGGACCACCTGGCGCCTCGTCGCGCCAAGCGAACGCGCGGCGTTGATGCGCTCCTGCGAGACGCCGCGGATGCCGGACGCGGTCGACAAGGCCACCGGCGCCAGCATGGCGATGGCTATCACCAGGACCTTCGACGGCTCGCCGATGCCGAACCAGATGATGACCAGCGGCAGATAGGCGAGCGGCGGGATCGGCCGCAGGAATTCCAGCATTGGATCGAAAATGCCGCGGCCGACGGTGCTGATGCCGATGGCGAGGCCAACCGGCACGCCGACGAGGAGCGCCGCGACGAGCGCGGCGAACACCCGCCCCAGGCTGGCGGCGATATGCTGGACGAGCGTTGCGTCGACAAAGCCATCGCGGGCGACGATGATGAATTTGTTCCACACCGCCACAGGCGAGGGCAGGAATACCGGCGACACCAGTTGCAGGCGGGCCGACAGCGTCCACAGCGCCAGCACGAGAAGAATGGTAGCCGCGCTGACCATGCGCGCCGAAACGCCCTTGCGCTTCGGGACCGGGCGCGACCATGGCACCGACAGGCCGTCGGCCTCTTCGGTCCTGGAGCCGGAGCGTTCGGTGTAGGAGGAAATGGTCATGCCGCCTCTCCCTCGAAGATGGCGTCGGTCAGTTCGCCGCGCGCCGCGGCGAAGCCAGGATCGGCCTTGATGGCGCGGATGGCCTCGCCCGCTGCGTAGCGCCTGGAGAAACCCGGCTCCAAGGTCCGCACCACCCGGCCCGGCCCGGGCGCCAGCACCACGATGCGGGTGGCGAGCACCAGCGCCTCGTCGATGCCGTGCGTGACCATAAGCACGCCGACCTTGCTTGCCGTCCACAGGTCGAGCAGCGTCGTCTGCATACGCTCGCGCGTCAGCGCATCGAGCGCGCCGAGCGGCTCGTCGAGCAGCAGGAATTGTGGCTCGGCAGCCAGTGCCCGGGCAAGGCCGACGCGCTGGCGCATGCCGCCGGACAGCTCCCAGATGCGCTTGTCGCCGGCATCGGTGAGCTTGACCAGGCCGAGCAATTCGTCGGCGCGGCGCGCCCGCTCGGATGGCCCGACACCGCGCAGCCTGAGCGCGAAGGCGACGTTCTCGCGCGCCGTCAGCCAGGGAAACAGCGCGTCGTTCTGGAACACCACCGCACGGTCCGAACCGGGTGCTGCGATCGGCCGGCCGTCGATCGTGGCCGTGCCGCGTGCCGACGCGACAAAGCCGGCGGCGACATTGAGCAGCGAGGTCTTGCCGCAGCCGGAACGGCCGACAAGGACGACGAGGTCATCGCTGGCGACGTCGATCGACACCCGCTCGACGGCGGGTGCGGGCTGGCCGTCATAGTGGATCGAGATTCTGTCGAGCACGAGATGCGACATGAGCCCTCGCAGGGAGTTCGTTGAAGTCCGCCTGCCCGAAGCCGCGCCTCGTCAGCGGCTCCGGGACAGGCGACACGCGGCGTCAGGAAAGACGTGCGCGCGTCTCATAGGGGCGCCACCTGCCCGTCGTGACATGGGGCGCTCCAACGCTCGGGTCAGTTCGAGGCCAGCGCCTCGGTGACGTATTTCGATGTCACATATTTCGAATAGTCCGGCAGCACGGCGTCTACCTTGCCCTGCTCCTTGAGGAAGGCGGACGCGGCCGCGATCGCCTTGACCGTGCCGCCGCCGAGGAACTTGTCGGAGGCTTGTTCTTCGAGTGTCGGGAAGACATAGCCCTTGAGCAGTTCAGGCACTTCCTCGACCTTGGCGCCGGTCAGCTTGGCGATCTCGGCCGCCTGCGGCGACGCTGCCGACCAGGCATCGGGCTTGACCAGGTACTCGGCATAGGCCGCACCCGTCACCTTGACGAAGTCGCGCACCGCTTCCGGGTTCTTTTCGGCAAAGTCGGTGCGCACGATCCAGGCGTCGAAGGTCGGCGCGCCCCAGGCGGCGACCTGGGAGGAATCCAGCACCACCTTGCCTGATGTCTTGACCTGGCCGAGCGCCGGATCCCAGACATAGGCCGCATCGATATCGCCGCGCGAAAAGGCAGCGGCGATTTCCGGCGGCCTGAGATTGAGGATCTCGACCGATTTCGGGTCGACATTCTCATGTTTCAGCGCGGCAAGCAGGCTGTAATGCGTCGTCGAGACGAAGGGCACGGCCACCTTCTTGCCGGCGAGGTCGGCGACCTTCTCTATGCCGGCGCCGTTGCGTGCGACCAAGGCCTCGGATCGCCCGATCAGGCCGACGACGAAGATGGTCTGGACCGGCAATTCGCGGCTCGCCGCCGCCGCCAGCGGGCTCGAACCGACATAGCCGATGTCGACCGAGCCGGATGCGACCGCGGCGATGACATCGGCGCCGGAATCGAATTTGCGCCAGTCGATGGCGGCCTTGGTAGCCTTTTCATAGGCACCATCGGCCTGCGGCACCTTGGAGGGTTCGACCACCGTCTGGTAGCCGATGGTGATTTTGAGGTCGTCGGCAAAAGCCGGGCCGAGGAAGGCGGCGCCGGCAAGTGCGGCCGTAGACAGGAGAAGGATGCGTCGCGAAATGGTGGTGGACATCAAGGGCTCCATGAAACAGGGGAAAACCGGATTGCTTCATGATAGTCCGCTAATTCTATGATTCTTGTAGAGTTAAATTCTTCTAGCAGGGTTGGATTTGTTGGAAAAAGCTGCCGGTGCCGAGGTCCCCAGGCGGATTTGGCGGCTATGGCGCTTCAAGAGTGGCGAGATCATCACGTTCGGGAAGCTCCAGCCACCGCTACGGCCTCCGATCGCGAACGAGAATTCACGTTGCAGCCGCTTGAAAGGCAAATCCATGCTTCAGATGGATTGGAATTTAAAAACGTGTTCCGCCTGTTCGCGTTTAAGTATAGTAAACTTATCGACATAGAGACTTGGAGGCGACGATGAGAGGTCATACCCATCCGTATCGCGGCGATCGCCGGTGGCACCGGTCTCGGGCCGTCGCGCCACGGTTTGTGTCCCCGGCATCACAAGTCAGGTCCAAAATCGCCGCAATGGCTTGAAAATCAAGCAAGATCAATCGCGATTGGCTTGTATATCATGTCGGTAGAATTTATGTCATGGATGCTTGAGCGCGGCGGGATGCACGCCAGGCGTTTCGCAACGGATGGCCTCGAGCCATCGCATGACAGAGAAACGTTCGGATCATGCTCACCAAGAAAGGCAAGTACGGCCTCAAGGCGCTCGTCCATCTGGCGCGGATGCCGGCCGGGCAGCTTGCCTTCGTCAACGACATCGCGACCGGCAACAACATCCCGAAGAAGTTTCTCGACGCCATCCTGGGCGAACTGCGCAATGCCGGTTTCGTGCAGAGCCGCAAAGGCAAGGATGGCGGCTATCGCCTGGCGCGGCCACCGGAGGAAATCAGGGTCGGCCATGTCGTGCGTGTGCTCGACGGCCCGCTGGCGCCGATCCCTTGCGCCAGCCGTACCCAATACCAGCGCTGCGAAGACTGTAACGAGGCGACATGCCAGGTTCGACATCTGATGCTGGAAGTCCGGCAAGCGATCGCCGAGGTGCTCGACCAGCGCAGCCTCGCCGAGATGCGCGACATCGGCCTCGACGACCTTGGGGTCGCAAGGGGCCTCGACGACCTCTCGGTCGCGAGCGACGATCTGCCGGTTGCGGTGAAGGCCTGACGCCGGCGCGTCGCACGGGGCTGGCATGAGCGGCCGCGGCAACTCGATCATCATCGTCGGCGGCGGCGCCAGCGGGGTCGTGCTCGCCGCGCATCTGCTGAGACAGCCCAATCCCGACCTTCGCGTCACGCTGGTCGAGAAGCGCCCGCATTTCGGCCAGGGCATCGCCTATTCCACATTGCTCTCCGCGCATGTGCTGAACGTCAGCGCCGCCGGTATGAGCGCCTATGCCGACGATCCCGGCAATTTCTGGCGCTGGCTGCTGGAACGCGGCCTGGCAACGCCCGAGCAGGCGCCGGTCTACGCGCCGCGCAGCATCTATGCCCGCTATCTCGGCGAATTGCTGGATGATCTCGAGGCGCGCGAGAGGGAGACCGGACGCCTCCGGCTGATCCATGAGGAAAGCCTGTCGATCTCGCCCACGGCCTCGGGGGTCGAAGTGGCGCTCGCCAACGGCACCAGCGTCGTCGCCCATCTGGCGGTGCTCGCCACCGGCCATGACGAGGTGCCGGCCATGGGGCAAGGCCATGCGGTTCGGATGGGATCGGAGGCCGACACCGCGCTCGATCCCGACCGGAGCGTCATGGTGCTGGGAACGGGCCTCAGCATGGTCGACGCGTTCCTCGCCCTCGAACAGCGCGGCCACCGCGCCGAGATCGTCGCGGTGTCGCGGCGCGGCCTGCTGCCCTCGCCGCACCGCAAGGGCAATCCGATCAAGCTCGACGTCGCCGATATCCCGCTCGGCACCCAGCTTTCCTATTTCGTCGGCTGGTTCCGCGATTTGATCCGGGAAAACCAGAAGGCCGGCATCGACTGGCGCGACGTCGTCGACGGCCTTCGCCCGTTCAACCAGAAGATCTGGCAGAACTGGCCGGCCTCCGCCAAGCGTCGTTTCGTCGAGCACACCAAGGCGTGGTGGGACATCCACCGCCACCGCATGGCGCCCGAGGTCCATGCCCGCGTCACGCAAGCCGTGCAGTCCGGCCGCATCCGCCTCGTCGCCGGCCGTGTCGTCGACATCGCGGCGGGCGGCGAGTTCACGGTCCAGGTCCAGTCGCGCCACACCAAGCGGCTGGAGAGGTTCGAGGTCGCCCGCATCTATGATTGCTCCGGTATCGTCAGGGACATCTTGGCCTCGTCGAACAGCGTGGTGCGCTCGCTGGTCGACCGCGGGCTGGCGCGGCCGGATCCGCTGCGCATCGGCCTCGACGTGACGGCCAATTGCGAGATCATCGCCGGGGACGGCACGGTGTCCAGGAAAATCCTCGCCGTCGGCCCGCTGACCAGAGGCACCTTCTTCGAGATCGACGCCATTCCGGATATTCGCGTCCAGTGTGCGAGGCTGAGCAAGCAGCTGCTGGGGTAAAGTGTTGACGTCGGCGCTCTACGGCAGGCCAGAGGGGGGACGTGCCGCACAGTCCTGCAGCCGTTGCGCGTCGCAACCCGGAATTTCATTCTCCATCTAGCCGGTCGATTGGCACGATCTATCTTCTTTCCCACTGCAAAGGGCTGGAAAAGAGGATACGCTGCCGCCCTGCACGAGGCGGCCGCTTGATCATGGAGCATCGATATGAGCAGGCACAAGATCGCGCCCTCGGATAGCGCCCCTTTGGAAAGCGCCGCTTCGGAAAACGCAACGTCGCGCCTGCGGCCGCCTTACGGATCGGTGCTCGACCTGATCGGCCAGACCCCCGTGGTCGAGCTGACCCAATTCGACATCGGCAAGTGCCGGCTGTTCATCAAGCTCGAAAGCCAGAATCCCGGCGGCTCGATCAAGGACCGTATCGCGCTGTCGATGATCGCGGCGGCCGAGAAGGAGGGCAGGCTGAAGCAAGGCGGCACGATCGTCGAGGCGACGGCCGGCAATACCGGCCTAGGCCTCGCGCAGGTAGGCATCCCCAAGGGATACCGCATCATCCTGGTCGTGCCCGACAAGATGTCGCGCGAGAAGATCCAGCACCTGCGCGCGCTCGGCGCGGAAGTGCGCATGACGCGCTCCGACGTCGGCAAGGGCCACCCCGAATATTATCAGGACATGGCCGAAAAGATCGCGGCCGAGCTGCCCGGCGCCTTCTACGCCAACCAGTTCGCCAATCCGGCCAACCCTGAGGCGCACGAAACCACCACCGGTCCGGAAATCTTTTCGCAGCTCGACGGCGATGTCGACGCGGTGGTGGTCGGCGTCGGCTCCGGCGGCACGCTGACCGGCCTTGGCCGGTTCTTCGCCAAGGCATCGCCGAAGACGGAAATGGTGCTGGCCGATCCGGTCGGCTCGGTGCTGGCGCCGCTGATCAAGACCGGCAAGATGGTGGAGGCCGGCAGCTGGACTGTGGAAGGCATCGGCGAGGACTTCGTGCCGCCCAATGCCGAGCTGTCGCTGGTCAAGAAGGCCTATTCCATATCGGACAAGCAGAGCATGCTGGCGGTGCGCGATCTCCTGTCCCGGGAAGGCATCCTGGCCGGCTCGTCTTCGGGCACGCTGCTGTCGGCCGCCTTGCGCTATTGCCGCGAGCAGACGTCGCCCAAGCGCGTCGTCACCTTCGTTTGCGACAGCGGCAACAAATATCTGTCGAAAGTCTTCGACGATTTCTGGCTGGCCGAGCAGGGGCTGGCCGAGCACGAGCAGCATGGCGACCTGCGCGACCTGGTGATGCGCACGCACCGCACCGGCGACACCGTCTATGTCGGTCCGGACGAGAGCCTGCTCAACGCCTATGGCCGCATGCGCCGCTCCGATGTCTCGCAGCTGCCGGTGCTCGACGACGGCAAGCTGGTCGGCATCGTCGACGAAAGCGACATTCTGGCCAAGGTCGACGGCCCCTATGAGGGCCGCTGGGAGCGCTTCAACGCGCCGGTACGCACGGCGATGACCTCCAATCTGCATACTTTGCAGGCCAGCCAGACGCTGGACGCGCTGCTGCCGGTATTCGACCGCAACGAGGTCGCCATCATCTTCGACGGCGACGAGTTCGTCGGCCTGATAACCCGCATCGACCTGATCAACCATTTGAGGCGCCGTGCACGATGACCGCATCCGGAAAGAACCGCCTGGCCTTCTCCACCCGCACCATCCATGGCGGCCAGAGCCACGATCCCCTGACCGGAGCGGTGATGGTGCCGATTTACGCCACCTCGACCTATGGCCAGCAGTCGCCCGGCGTGCACAAGGGCTTTGAATATGCCCGGAGCCAGAATCCGACGCGCTTTGCCTTCGAGCGCGCGGTGGCCGATCTCGAAAGCGGCTCGGCTGCCTTCGCCTTCGCCTCCGGGCTGGCGGCGATCGCCACCGTGCTGGAACTGCTCGATTCCGGCGCCCACATCGTCGCCACCGACGACATCTATGGCGGCTCCTTCCGCCTGCTGGAGCGTGTGCGCAAGCGCTCCGCCGATCTCAAGGTGAGCTTCGTCGACTGCACCGACCTTGCGGTTATAGAGGCGGCAATCCGCCCGGAGACGAAAATGCTCTGGGTCGAGACGCCGACCAACCCGCTGCTGCGCATCGTCGATCTCGAAGGCGTCGCAGCCCTTGCAAGGCGCAAGGGCATCCTCTCGGTCGCCGACAACACATTCTGCAGCCCCTATTTGCAGCGGCCGCTGGAGCTCGGCATCGACGTCGTGGTGCATTCGACGACGAAGTACCTCAACGGCCATTCCGACATGGTCGGCGGCGTGGCTGTTGTCGGCGACAACAAGGATCTGGCCGATCGCCTGAAATTCCTGCAGAACGCCATCGGCGCCATTTCGGGCCCGTTCGACAGTTTTCTCGCCCTGCGCGGCCTCAAGACATTGGCGCTGAGGATGGAGCGGCACTCGTCGAACGGCCTCAAGATCGCGCAGTGGCTGGAAGCCCGCAAGGATGTGCGCCGGGTCATCTATCCCGGCCTCGCCAGCCATCCGCAGCATGCCGTTGCCGTCCAGCAGATGCATGCGTTCGGCGGCATGATATCAGCCGTGCTCGACCGCGACCTCGCCGGCACTAAACGCTTCCTCGAACGCACGCAATTGTTCACGCTGGCCGAAAGCCTCGGTGGCGTGGAGAGCCTGATCGAGCATCCGGCGCTGATGACGCATGGATCGATCCCGGCGGAGAAGCGCGAAGAGATCGGCATATCGGATTCGCTGGTGCGGCTGTCGGCGGGCATCGAGGATGGCGACGATCTGATCGCGGACCTGGAGCAGGCGCTGGGGGGCTGAGCGGCGGCGCTCCCGCTGAGACGAGCCAGTCTCCAAGCCAGCGCTGCCCCTTACCTGCCTGCCGGCATCCTCCCGTATAGTGACGGGGAGAGGGGCGCTGTGTCTCGATTTGCGCCAATTATCAACGGCGGCAAGAGGGAGCCGGGGTTGCGGTATCTCCCTTCTCCCCGTCACTATGCGGAGAGAAGGTGCCGGCAGGCGGATGAGGGGCAGCGCCAACTTCGCAGAAAGCCAGCCACAACCCCGTTGACCCCAAATCCCATCTGCCCGAGATGTAGAGCCTATGGCCACGCGCGACACATCTCCAGACGCTCCCCTCACTTTCGCGGTGCTGGTCTTCCCCGGCTTTCCGATGATGGCGTTCAGCTCGGTCATCGAGCCGCTGCGCGCGACCAATGTGCTGGCGAAGCGGGAATGCTATCGCTGGATCATCGTCGGCGCTACCCAAGGCGCGGTCGAGGCCTCGAACGGCGTCGTCATCCAGCCGCGCTTCTATGCCGGGGATGCGCCGAAGGTCGACCGCATCGTCGTCTGCTCAGGCGGCGATGCCGATCATCTCGTCGCCGAGGATGCGGCAAGCTGGATCCGCCGCAGCTTGCGCAGTGGCGCCCATATCGGCGCGGTGGCGGACGCCGCCTTCTTCCTCGCCCGCGCCGGCCTGCTCGACGGCCATGCCTGCACCTTGCACTGGACCAGCCAGGCGGCCTTCACCGAGGCCTTTCCCAATGTCGAGCTGAGGCGCGACCTCTATGTCATCGACCGCAAGCGTTTCACCTCGGCGGGCGGCGTCGGCAGCCTCGACATGATGCTGGAGATCATCACCCGCGACTACGGCGCCGAGCTTGCGGCCGGCGTCGCCGAATGGTTCGTGCACAGCCAGCTGCGCTCCAGCGTCGACCGCAAGCTGATGCCGCTGCGCCTCCGTACCGGCGTGCGGAACGAGCTGGTGCTGTCGGCCATCGCCATCATGGAGGACGCTGTGGAGGAGCGGCTCGGCATGGCGGAGCTGACGGCCAGGCTCGGCGTCTCCTCCGATAAGCTCGAACGCTCCTTCCGCTCCGAACTCGCCATCTCGCCCAATGGCTACTATCGGCGGCTCAGGCTGAAACGCGCCGCCGATCTCCTGGCGCACTCGACGCTCGCCGTGCGCGACGTGGCGCTCGCCTGCGGCTTTGCCTCGATGTCGAGCTTCGCGCGCGCCTTTCGCGAGGAGCACGGCCATCCTCCGAAGCTGGCGCGACGGCATTAGAGGTCTTGCTGGCGCTGAGAGACGTCGCCCCCCTCTGTCCTGCCGGCCATCTCCCATACGAGGGTCCCTCAAGGGGGGAGATTGAACGTCACAACAGCTTTCGCCAATTTTCACCGAAGAAGCGACGAGGTCAAAGCTGCCAATCTCCCCACTTGAGGGGGAGATGCCCGGCAGGGCAGAAGGGGGGCGCTTGGCACCTGCATCTCTTATTACCCAGCGGCATCTCGCACAACAAGCGCGGTTTTCCGCACAATCCCTCGTTATCTCCTGCGCCATGGTCTGATCTTGCAAACCACCCAAGGTCAGCCCCCATGAGCATCGTCGTATTCGACCCCGACAGCACTGAAGACGTCGACTTCAAGGACCGCATGCGCCACCCCGCGGCGGCCGATCCGGCGGGCGGCATGTGGCTGTCCGATACCGAGCCGTCCTTCATCGATGCCGACGCGCTTCGTAAAGGCCGGCTGGCCAAGCTGCGCGGCTGGATGCGTGAGGCCGGATATGGCGGCGTGGTGCTGTTCGATCCTTATAACCAGCGCTACGCCACCGGCTCGCGCAACATGTTCGGCTATTTTCTGCGCAACTCGACCCGTTATTTCTTCATTCCGACCGAAGGGCCGATCGTGCTGTTCGAATATCCGCAGAGCTACCATGTCTCGATGGTGCTCGACACGATCGACGAGGCGCGTCCTTCCAAGCTCGTCTGGTCGTCGGTCTCGGGCCGCGACGACGAGACCGCCGGTCCCTTCGCCGACGAGATCACCGAACTCCTGAAGCAGCATGGCAGCGGCTCGATGAAGCTCGGGCTCGACCGTTGCAGCCATCTGCAGGCGCTGGCGCTGGAGAAGCGCGGCTGCGAGGTCCGGGATTGCCAGGGCGAGATCCTGGCGGTGCGCGCGGTCAAGACGCCGGAGGAAGTGAAATGCCTGCAGGTGTCGATGGCCGGCGCGGAAGCCGCCGTCTATGCGGTGCGCGAGGCGATCAAGCCCGGCGTTTCCGAGAACGAGCTGTTCGCCATCATGTATGGCGAGGTCATCCGCCAGGGCGGCGAGTTCATCGAGACGCGGCTCTTGACGTCGGGCCAGCGCACCAATCCCTGGTTCAACGAGGCGAGCGGGCGAAAAATCCGGCCGGGCGAATTGTTGGCGCTCGATACCGACACGATCGGCTGCTATGGCTATTATTCGGATTTCTCGCGCACCTTCCGCTGCGGGCCCGGCAAGCCGACCCCCTATCAGAAATCGCTCTACCGCATGGCGCACGACCAGGTTCAGCACAATATCTCGATCGTGAAGCCGGACATGGCTTTCCGCGAGATCGCCGAAAAGGCGTGGAAGATCCCCGACCGCTTCGTCGACCAGCGCTACACCTCGGTCATGCACGGCGTCGGCATGCATGGCGAGACGCCCTTCATCGCGCACGCCATGGACTACGAAACCTATGGCCGCGACGGCCATATCGTGCCAGGCATGGTGGTGAGCGTGGAAAGCTATATTGGCGAGAAGGGCGGCCGCGAGGGCGTCAAGCTGGAGGATGAAATCCTGATCACCGAGACCGGCACCGAGCTCCTGTCGCGCTTCCCCTATGAGGATGAGTTTCTGGAGAAGCAGGTTTGACATCCACTGCCCGCCTCGGCGACGCATCGCAGCTGCAGAACGAGCGCCTCATTCCTTGGCGCCCCCCTCTGTCCCTCCAGCGTTTGGAAGTATCTTGGGGGCCAGGCGCATCCGCATGAAAAGCCCTATCTCCGTCAAGCGCGGCACCGTGGCCGCTGTCTTCATCGACCTGCAGGAAGAGCACCGGCAGGACCCGCGCTACCTGGTCGAGGGTTTTGACAAGATTCTCGCCAACATCCAGCGGCTGCAGGCGGCGGCGCGGCAGAACAATGTGCCGCTCTATCACTGGGCCTACATTGTCGATCTCGACAAGCAGGAGCGGCCCTTTCACCCTGTTGGAACCGACGGCAAGTCGGCCTTCTCCGACAAGAGCGATCCGCTGACCGAGATCTGCCGTGAGGTGGCGCCTGCTGATGGCGAGGCGCTGCTGATCAAGGCCGAGGCCAGCGCCTTCCGCGCGGGACCGGCCGCCGATCGGCTCAAGGCTTCCGGCGTCGAATGGCTGGTCATATCTGGCGTGTGGACCGAGGCCTGCATCGATGCCACCGTGAAGGACGCCGTGGCGCGCGGCTTTCGCGTGCTGCTGGTCAAGGACGCCTGCGGCAGCGGCAGTGCCGCCATGCACCAGACCGCAATCCTCAACCTCGCCAACCGGCTCTATGGCGGCGCCGTCACCGACACCGACGGCGCCTGCCTGCTGCTGGCTGGCGAGAGCGTCGCCGTCTGGCAGGTCGAGGGCTCGGTGCCGCTGCGTTTCAGCTTTGAAAACGCGGCCAGGCTTTACAGCGAGCTTTGAGGCAATGCCTTCCGAAACCGTGGGCAGCACTGAAATGACCGGTCGCAGCAAATACGCGACGCGGCTCGACCCTGCGCTGTGGGCCTATATAGACGGCATCAACGCCTGGTATCCGCCCGAGACGATCGACCTGCCGATCGCCAAGCAGCGTGCGATCTATGACAGGATGTGCCGGGCGCTTCGCCAGCCCTATCCGCCGGGGGTGACGGCGAGCGACGACCTCATCGCCGCCCCCGGCCGGAACATCGCGGTGCGGCACTACGGGATGGCAGGCACGGCCGCGCGGGCCACGGTGCTTTATTACCATGGCGGCGGCTTCATCCTGGGCGGGCTCGACAGCCATGACGACATCTGCGCCGAGATCTGCGCCGGCACCGGCTTTGCCGTGCTCTCGGTCGACTATCGGCTGGCGCCCGAACATCTCCACCCCGCCGCCTTCGACGACGCTCTGGCCGCCTTCGAATGGGCGGCGGCTAGAGCGAACGGGCCACTGCTGCTGTCCGGCGAGAGCGCCGGCGGCAATCTGGCGGCGGCGGTCAGTCACGCGACGCGCGCTCGCGCGAAGAGGCCGACCGGCCAGGTGCTGATCTATCCCGGCCTCGGCGGCGACGAGACTGCCCGCTCCTACATCGAGCATGCCGAGGCGCCGCTTCTGTCGACCGGCGACGTCGCCTTCTACCGCCACGTCCGCTCGGCCAAGAGACAGGCGCCGGACGATCCGACCTTCTCGCCGCTGCGCGCCGCCGACTTCTCCGGCCTGCCGCCCACCATTGTCGTTACCGCCGAATGCGACCCGCTGTCGTCGGACGGCGAGGCCTATCGCGACCGCATCCTGGCCGCCGGCGGCAAAGCGAGCTGGCACGAGGAGAAGCGCCTCGTGCACAGTTTCCTGCGCGCCCGCACCACCGTGCCGGCTGCCGCCGAGGCGTTCCGGCGCATAATCGCGGCGATCGCGGCACTTGGCGCGGGCGAATGGCCCGTCGAACACTGAACCCGAGCGACGCAGCCCTCAATTGCGCCCGTAAAACGCGTTCGGGACATGCACCGGCCAGCGCCATGGCAGCACGGCGATCATGTCGAACCGCATCGACAGCCTGCCGTAATCCGGCTGGCGCGACAGCCAGATGTCGGCGGCGCCTTCGATGCGGCGCTCCGATTCATGGGCGATCGCCTCCATCGCTTCCATCAGCGTGCGGCGCGCCTTGACCTCGACGAACAGCACCAGGTCGCCGCGCCGCGCGATCAGGTCGATCTCGCCGAAACGGGTGCGATGGCGGCGCGCCAGGATCCGGTAGCCTTTCAGCACCAGCGCCGCCGCCGCCAGCCATTCGCCGCGATGGCCGCGCCGGTAGGCCTTTTGACGGCTGACGCTCGGGAGCCTAGCCACGGTCCTCTCCAGAGGCATCCCTGAGTTCCAGCAGCCGCCGGTAAAGCGCCTGCTTCTGGCCGCCGGTCATCTTCGCCGCTTCCGCCGCCGCCTTCGAAGCCGGCATTTCGGCGGCGAGCGACAACAGCATCCGGTCGATATCGGCCGGCTCGTCCGCCCTGGCCTCGGCCGGACCGACGCACACCACGATCTCGCCCTTCGGCGTATCGGCCGCCGCATAGTGGTCGGCCAGCGCCCGCAGCGTGCCGGTGCGCATCTCCTCGAAGGTCTTGGTCAATTCCCTGCCGATCGCTGCCTTGCGCTCGCCGCCAAGCGCTTCGGCCATCGCGCCGAGAGACTCGGCCAGCCGGCGCGGCGATTCGAAGAAGATCAGCGTCGCCGGCACCGCTTTAAGCGCGTCCAGCCGCGCCAGCCGCTGCCCCGCCTTGACCGGCAGGAAGCCGGAGAACAGGAAGGCATCCGAAGGCAAGCCGGATGCGGTGAGCGCGGCAAGCGGCGCGGACGGACCGGGGATGGGCACGACGCGAATGCCCTGGTCGAGCGCCTCGCCGACCAGCCGGTAGCCGGGATCGGAAACCAGCGGCGTGCCGGCATCCGAGATCAGCGCCACGCTCTGCCCCGACTGGAGCGCCGCTATCAATTTTGGCCCGGCCTCGCCGGCATTGTGCTCGTGATAGGCCGTGGTGCGGCGGCGGATGCCGTAGCGGTCGAGCAGCACGCGCGACACGCGCGTGTCCTCGCAGGCGACCATGTCGGCGGCGGCCAGCGTCTCAAGCGCGCGCAGCGTGATGTCGGCGAGATTGCCGATCGGCGTCGCCACCAGATAGAGCGCGGGTTCGAGCGGCCGGGCCGCGATCTCGGTCTGCCCGATCACATAGCTGCGCTTTCCCGTCTCGCCAGTCACCGGTGCCCTTCTCCGTCAGCGGCGCGCCCGCGTCCAGATGGAGCCGCGAAGGACGTTCCGAAATCATCCGCCCTGTTTGGCACGGCCCGCGCCGGGTTGCAAAAGCCGCTGTAATGCAAGGCGAGCGCCATTCCTTCGCCACAGTAGGGAACGAAACCGTCTTTCGCAGATTTAGCCCCTGATTCCCCCGGGAGGACAGGATGGACAGACTGACCATACAGGACGCTTTCGAGCCCTACTATGCAGGCCGCAAGCGCTTTGCCGCGCAAGGAGACGGGAAGCCGCCCGCCACCACGGACGGCAAGCAGGGGCTCGCGCGCCGCCCTCCACCAGAGATCAAGCTACCCGACAACGAACCCGACAGCACGACGGAGCACTGACCGGACGATGCCCAATCGCTTCGATATTTTCATCACCCGTCTCGAAACCAAGAACGCCCGCCACGGCGCAGCACTACCCTCGATAAGCGACCAGCACCGCGCCCGCCGCGATAAGGGTGACGCCAAGCCAGTTCGCACCGGTGAGCCGCTCGCCGAGAAAGACCGCGCCAAACACCGCCACAAGCACGACGCTTAGCTTGTCGATGGGCGCCACCTGCGCCGCATTGCCGATTTTCAGCGCGCGGAAATAGCAGAGCCACGAGGCTCCGGTCGCCAGTCCCGACAGGCTAAGGAAAAGCCAGGTCTTCCCGGAGATTGAGGCCCACGATTGGAATTGGCCGCTGGCGGCGAGGATCGCCGCAAGCACGACCAGGATGATGGCTGTCCGGATGAGGGTGGCGAAATCGGAATTGATGGTCTCGATGCCGACCTTGGCAAAGATCGCCGTCAGTGCCGCGAAAGTCGCCGACAACAGCGCCCAGAATTGCCAGGAAAGCGTCAGGTTCATTCGGATAGCCTCACCGGTCGGGTCTCAACTCAGATACCGCGAAACAGCTGCCTCCAGAAGCGTAATCTTGGCTTCGAGATTGGGAGCAGCATCCCCGCCTACCGCGCCAGATCGGCCACCACTGCGTCGAGCACGATCATGCCGGCGGGCGTGGCGCGCAGGCGGGCGTTGCCGATCGGCGCCACCAGCCCTTCGCCTTGCAGCACCGACAGCCGTGCGCTCGACAGGCCGCGCCCGGAAAACGCTTCGTAGCGCGACAGGTCGATGCCTTCCGCCAGCCTCAGTCCCATCAGCAGGAACTCGTCAGCCTCTTCGGAGCGCGTCAGGGTCTCGCCGCCGGTGACGCCATGGCCCTTGGCCTCGACCAGATTGGCCCAGGTTTCCGGCATCCTCTCCGCGATGGTCACGACGCGGTGGCCGTTCTCGACGAAGCGGCCATGCGCGCCGGGGCCGACGCCGACATATTCGCCATAGCGCCAGTAGGTCAGATTGTGCCGGCTTTCGGCACCCGGCCGGGCGTGGTTTGAGATCTCATATGCCGGCAAACCATGGGCTGATGTCACCTCTTGCGTCAGCGCATAAAGGTCGGCGGCGTGGTCGTTGTCGGGGATGATGAATTTCTTCGCCGCGTGCAGCGCGTGGAACGGCGTGCCTTCCTCGATGGTCAGCTGATAGAGCGACAGATGGTCGGCGGCGTGGCCGATCGCCTGTTCGAGCTCCGATGCCCAGGCCTCCGGCGTCTGGCCTGGCCGTGCGTAGATCAGGTCGAAGGAGAGCCTTGGGAATATCTCCCGCGCGAGCCCGATCGCGTGCAGCGCCTCGTCCACATTGTGCAGCCGGCCAAGGAAGCGCAAATCCTTGTCGTTCAGCGCCTGCACGCCGAGCGAGACCCGGTTGACGCCCGCAGCGCGATAGCCGCGAAAGCGTTCGGCTTCGACCGAGGAGGGATTGGCCTCCAGCGTCACCTCGATGCCGTCGGGCACCGTCCAGTTCTTCGCCACGGCGTCCAGGACCCTGGCCACCGTTTCCGGCTTCATCAACGACGGCGTGCCGCCGCCGAGAAAGATGCTGGTCACCTCGCGTGGGCCGGTGCGCTGGCGCATCGTCGCCAGTTCCGCCTCGAAGGCGGCGGCAAAGCGCTCCTGGTCGACCGGCTGGTGGCGGACATGGCTGTTGAAGTCGCAATAGGGGCATTTGGCCGCGCAGAACGGCCAATGCACATAGACGCCGAAACCGGGGCTGCGGTCGAGCGGCATGGTGGCGCCGGGCCTGATCATGCCGAACCTGACCTGGCCAGACCCAATCGAGCTTGGGCGAATTTCTGGAAGGCGCGGGCGCGGTGCGACAGAGCCGTGGCCTGGCCGGGTTTCCAGCCGTGTTTTTCCTCGGCACTCATCTCGCCGAAGGTCTTTTCGAAACCGTCGGGCAGGAACACCGGGTCGTAGCCGAATCCGAGCTCGCCGCGCGGCGGCCAGACCAGCGTGCCTTCGGCCTCGCCGCGGTAATATTCGGCCTCGCCGTCGGGAAAGGCGAGGCAGATGACGGCGACGAAGCGTCCCGTGCGCTGCGCGGGCGTGGCGGCGCCGACTTCCTGCAGCGCCACTTCGGTGCGCTGCATGGCGATGCCGAAATCCCTGCTGCCATCAGGCGTTTCGGCCCAGTTGGCGGTGTAGACGCCGGGCGCGCCGTCGAGCGCGTCAACGCACAGGCCCGAATCGTCCGACAGCGCCGGCAGGCCCGTCGCCTTGGCCGCGGCGAAGGCCTTGATATAGGCGTTCTCCTCGAAGGTTGTGCCGGTCTCCTCGGGTTCGGGCAAGCCATAGTCCTTCGCCGATTTCGCCTCGAATCCGAATGGCGCCATCAGATCGGCGAATTCGCGCAGCTTGCCTTCATTGTGGCTGGCGACGACGATCTTTTTTCCGTCGAGAGAATGCATCAAAGTCCCCAGATTCTCGGCTCGGCGAATTCGATCGAATTGCCGGAGGGATCGCGGATATAAAGCGAGCGGCCGCCTTGCGGCCATTCGAATTCGCTTTCGACAGCGATGTTCTTCGCCTTCAGATGGGATTTCCAGCGGCTGATTTCATCGGCGGTCGCCGCAAAGCAGAGATGGCCTTCGCCCGATGTGCCGTGTGGCGGCACTTTCAGCCTCGCGTCGGGCGCGGGCGGGACCTTGGTCGCCTCCGCGTTGAAGATCAGCAGCACGCCGGCTCCGCAACGGAAGAAGAGATGGCGGCCCTCGACCTTGCCGAGAGGAGTGAGGCCGAGGATGTCGGTGTAGAAGGCTTCGGCAGCGGCGAGGTCGGTGACGTAAAGAGCGGATTCAAGAATGGCAGAGGGGATCACGAGGCACCCCCCTCTGGCCTGCCGGCCATCTCCCCCGCAAGGGGGGAGATTGGCAGCGTGAGCGCCGGCTCATGGTATTCTATTCTGATTATTGGCGAAGCTCTAGACAACAGCCGATCTCCCCCCTTGCGGGGGAGATGCCCGGCAGGGCAGAGGGGGGTGCCCAGGCTCCGCATGAATAAACTACGCCACCGCCATCTGCTGCAAACTCACCAGCCTCTGGATGCCTTTCTTGGCCAGGCCCATCAGCTCGGCGAACTGCCCTTCCGAAAAGGGCTCGCCCTCGGCCGTGCCCTGGATCTCGACGATGCCGCCCTTGCCGGTCATGACGAAATTGGCGTCGGTGCCGGCGGAGGAATCCTCGAGATAGTCGAGGTCGATGACCGGCTGGCCGTCATGGATGCCGCAGGAAATCGCCGCGACATGGTCCTTCAGCACCTTGGCGACGCTCACCATCTGCCGCGCTTCCATCCAGCGCAGGCAATCGTAAAGCGCCACCCAGCCGCCGGTGATGGAGGCGGTGCGGGTGCCGCCATCGGCCTGGATGACGTCGCAGTCGACGGTGATCTGCTGCTCGCCCAGCGCCTGCAGGTCGACCACGGCGCGCAGCGAGCGGCCGATCAGCCGCTGGATCTCCAGCGTGCGCCCGCCCTGCTTGCCGGCGGAGGCCTCGCGGCGCATGCGCTCGCCTGTCGAGCGCGGCAGCATGCCGTATTCGGCCGTCACCCAGCCTTTCCCGGAATTGCGCATCCAGCCCGGCACCTTTTCCTCCAGGCTTGCCGTGCACAAGACATGCGTGTCGCCGAACTTCACCAGGCACGAGCCTTCGGCATGTTTGGAGACGCCGCGCTCGAAGGAGATGGCGCGCATTTCGTCGAACTGGCGTTTGGAGGGGCGCATTCGGCCTGCTTTCTTGTCAGCTTTTTTGAATCTTGGCCGGCTTTTAGACGCATGCGGGGCACGGCGTAAAGGAAAATGGACCGGCGGCCGCAAACGCGGCGACACCGGGGCGATCGCGCAACACGACACCGGGGTGATCGCAAGTGCGACACCGGGGTGATCGCAAGTGCGACACCGGCTGATCGCGCAACGCGACACCGGGTGATCGCAAGTGCGACACCGGGTTGCGCGCAGCGCCGCGAAGTCTATATCCTTGAACCGGAGGTTATGGCCGCAATGACCAAGGCAGTCGATCCCGCTTCGCAGTCGCTCGCTCTTCACGCGCCGGCACTTCAGGCGCCCGCACTTCAGGCGCCCGCACTTCAGGCGCTCGACATGCGTTCGCGCGACATCTTCCGGCGTATCGTCGATTCCTATCTGAGGGACGGCGAGCCCGTGGGATCGCGCAGCCTGTCGCGCATCCTGCCGTCCTCGCTGTCGCCCGCCACCATCCGCAACGTGATGAGCGATCTCGAACATCTCGGCCTGATCTACGCGCCGCACATCTCGGCCGGCCGTCTGCCGACGCAGGCCGGCCTGCGCTTCTTCGTCGACGCCTTCATGGAATTGGGCGACCTCTCCGACGAGGAGCGGCGCAGCATCGAGGCGCAGGTGCGCGCCTCCGGCTCGGGCGCCACGCTGGAACACATGCTGACCGAGGCCAGCCAGATGCTGTCGGGCATGTCGCGCGGCGCCGGCCTGGTGCTGGCCGCCAAGAACGAGGTGGCGCTCAAGCACATCGAGTTCATCCAGCTCGAGCCCACCAAGGCGCTGACCGTGATGGTGTCGCAGAACGGCGACGTCGAGAACCGGGTCATCGATCTGCCGGCCGGCATCACCGTCTCGCAATTGCACGAGGCCTCGAATTTTCTCAACGCCCATATTCGCGGCCGTACGCTGGCCGAGGCGCGGGCGGAGGTCGAGCGTATCAAGAAAGAGACAAGGGCAGCGCTCGACACGCTGTCGCAGGACCTGGTGGAGAAAGGGCTGGCGGTGTGGGCCGGCGCGGAAAGCGGCCTGCCGGCGCGCCTGATCGTGCGCGGCCGCGCCAATCTGCTCGAAAACGTCACCGCCCAGGCCGACATCGAACTCCTGCGCCACCTGTTCGAGGACATGGAGACGCAGGACGGGCTGATCCAGCTGCTCGACCTCGCCGAGGCGGGACCGGGCGTGCGCATCTTCATCGGCTCGGAAAATAAGCTTTTCTCGCTCTCCGGCTCGTCGCTGGTCGTGGCACCCTACCGCGACAAGGACGCCCGCGTCGTCGGCGCGCTCGGCGTCATCGGCCCGACCCGGCTCAACTACGCCCGCATTGTCCCGATGGTCGACTATACGGCGCAGCTGATATCGCGCATGCTGCGCTGAGAGCTGGGATCGATCCAGACGGCCGAGGAGAGAAAAGATGGCGCTGGAATCGTTCAAGGCCCAGATCAGCCTGCTGCTGGAGGAGATGGTCAACCAGCCTGAGGATGTGCGCGAAGTGCAGGAGCAATTGCGCGAGAAGCTGCGCGAAATCCGCGCCATGGGCATGCCGCTGCCGGCCGATCTCGTCGAACTGGAAAAGAACCTCGACGCCGATCTCGATCTCGACGCGGATACCTGACCCGAATTCCTTCAACTCCCCGTGTCGTCCGGAACGACTGCCGAGCCCGCCCGTTCCCTTGATGCATGTGACTTCGGTCTTGGGACAACGACATGCATGAAGAAGCGAGAAGCTGGAGACTGGGATGATCCGACTTGCCGGCGCCGTGGTAATCGCTGCTGCCTTGCTCTTCGCCGCGACGGCATTGGCCCAGCAGGAAGAGCCGGTGCTGAAGGGCGCGGCCGCATTCGGTGACTGGCGGGCCGATGCGCCGGGCGTGCGCCGGTTGATCAGCCCGCAAGACCAGCCCAGGCCCTATGTCACCAGATCCGCCTCGAACGGCGCCGGTCCGGTGCAAAGGCCGCAAGGCGCCGAGCCGCGGCTGCCGGCGGGCTTTTCGGCGGAACTGATCGCTTCGGGCATCGACAATCCGCGCGTCGTGCGCGTCGCGCCCAATGGCGACCTGTTCGTCGCCGACAGCGAGGCCAACCAGATCCGCGTCTACCGTCTCGGCGAGGGCAGCGCGAAACCTGTCAGGGACGGCATCTTCGCCCGCAATCTCAACCAGCCCTACGGCATCGCCTTCTACCCGCCTGGGGACAACCCGCAATGGGTCTATGTCGCCAACAGCGACAGCATCGTGCGCTTTCCCTACCGCGATGGCGACCTGGAGGCCTCCGGCGAGCCGGAAACCATCGTCCGCGATATTCCGGCCACTCATCACTGGACCCGCGACATCGCCTTCTCGCCGGACGGCAAGACGCTGTATCTCTCGGTCGGCTCCGGCTCGAACGCCGCCCAGGACATGGCAAGGAAACCGCGGGGCGGGCTCGACGCCTGGGCCAGGTCGAAGCCGCTCGGCGCCACCTGGGGCGCGGAGGAAGGCCGCGCCGACGTCAGGGCTTTCGACCCGGACGGTAGGAATGGGCGCATCGTCGCCACCGGCCTGCGCAACTGTTCGGGCATGGCCATCCAGCCGGCGGCGGGCGCGCTGTGGTGCGTGGTCAACGAGCGCGACGCGCTCGGCGACAACGTGCCGTTCGAATATGCGACCGAAGTGAAGGAAGGCGCCTTCTACGGCTGGCCCTGGTACTATATCGGCGACAATGAGGATCCGCGCCACAAGGGCGCGCGTCCCGACCTTGCCGGCAAGGTCACCGTCCCCGACATTCTGATGCAGGCGCATTCGGCGCCGCTCAACATCGCCTTCTACGACGGCAGGAATGTCCGCGCAGGATCCGGTTTTCCGGCCGAATACAGGGGCGACGCCTTCGTCGCCCTGCACGGTTCGTGGAATCGCGGCAACAGGACTGGCTACAAGGTGGTGCGGCTCAAGTTCAAGGACGGCAAGCCGACCGGCGAATATGAGGATTTCATGACCGGCTTCGTCACCTCCGGCGGCGAGGTCTGGGGCCGGCCGGTCGGCGTGGCGGTGGCGAGCGACGGCGCGCTGATCGTCACCGAGGACGGCAACGGCACCATCTGGCGCGTGACCTACGGCGACGGCCGGTCCTGATCCGCTGGGAGGCCTCGAGCACGGGGCATGCCTGGTGCAACCAAATCCGGCTCCAGGCAATTCCCGCCCGCGAAACTCTGTGCGACAAGGCGCCGTCCCAGCAGTTTCGCGGACGCAAGGCTCGATCCATGACCCTCACCGGCTTTCTCGCCTACAGCGCCGCCCTCGGCTTGGCCGCGGCCATTCCCGGCCCCGGCATCACCGCGCTTGTGGCGCGCGCGCTCGGTTCCGGCTTCCGCTCGTCGCTGGCCATGTCCTTCGGCCTGATGCTCGGCGACCTCCTTTATCTCACCGCCGTGGTGCTTGGGCTTGCCTTTGTCGCGCAGACCTTCGGCTTGGTGTTCCTCGCCGTCAAATGGGCCGGCGTCGCCTATCTCGCCTTCCTCGGCTGGCGCTTCTGGACCGCCGGCATCACGCCCGAGACGGTCGAGGCCAGGAAAGGCAAGGGCGGGCTAGCGTCGAGCTTCCTCGCCGGCCTGACGGTGACGCTCGGCAATCCGAAGACGATGATCTTCTATCTCGCCATCACGCCGACCATCGTCGACCTCAAGACCATCACGCTGGCCGATTACGGCATCCTCGCCGCACTCACCGTCCTCGTCCTGTTCGTGGTGCTGGTGCCTTATCTGACGCTGGCGGCCAAGGCGCGCTGGTTCCTGCGCTCGCCGCGCGCCCTGAAGGCGCTGAACCGCACCGCGGCCGGTTTCATGGTCGGCGCGGCGGCGGCGATCGCCGCCCGCCAATAGGGCCATTTTTGCCAAGGCATTCCGCCGGACTGGCTTTTGCGGGAACGCTTTTCCGAGGCCGAGGCGTTTTAGACACGGGCCCCACTCGGATATTTTCGGGCGACGGTCTATCTTGCGTCCGTGGAAGGCCTATCTTGGCGGCCATCCGTCTGAGATCAGTTCCATCCGCCTGACATTCTGGGAGCCAAACCAATGAACAAGTTCGCCGCCTCCGCTCGTGTTCCCGGCCGTGGCCGCATCTACAATTCCATCACCGATACGATCGGCGACACGCCACTGGTGCGGCTCGACAAATTCGCCAAGGAGAAGGGCATCGTTGCCCATCTCCTTGCCAAGCTCGAATTCTTCAACCCGATCGCCTCGGTCAAGGACCGTATCGGCGTGGCGATGATCGAGGCGCTCGAGGCATCGGGCAAGATCGCTCCCGGCAAGACGACGCTGATCGAGCCGACTTCGGGCAATACCGGCATAGCGCTTGCCTTCGCTGCCGCCGCCAAGGGCTACAAGCTGATCCTCACCATGCCCGAGACCATGTCGGTCGAGCGCCGCAAGATGCTGGCGCTGCTCGGCGCCGAACTGGTGCTGACCGAAGGGCCGAAAGGCATGAAGGGCGCCATCGCCAAGGCCGACGAACTGGCGGCCACCATCCCCAACGCCATCATCCCGCAGCAGTTCGAGAACCCGGCCAATCCCGAGATCCATCGCACGACGACTGCCGAGGAGATCTGGAACGACACCCATGGCGAGGTCGACATCATCGTCTCCGGCATCGGCACCGGCGGCACCATCACCGGCGTCGGCCAGGTGCTGAAGAAGCGCAAGCCTTCGCTGCATGTCGTCGCGGTCGAACCGGAAACCTCGCCGGTGCTGTCGGGCGGCCAGCCTGGCCCGCACAAGATCCAGGGCATCGGCGCCGGCTTCGCGCCAAAAATCCTCGACACCACCATCTATGACGAAATCGTCACGGTCTCGAACGAGGATTCGGTCGCCAATGCCCGCCTCGTCGCCCGGCTGGAAGGCGTGCCGGTCGGCATCTCCTCGGGCGCCGCTTTGCAGGCGGCGATCGTCGTCGGCTCGCGGCCGGAGAACAAGGACAAGAACCTGGTGGTGATCATCCCGTCCTTCGCCGAGCGCTATTTGTCGACGATCCTGTTCGAAGGGCTGGGCGCTTAGGGTCTTCGTTGGGCGAAGCGATACGACGCGTCGCCTGTCAAGTTTCGACACGCCCCCTGCCGAGCGCCTAACACAAAGGTGCTTAGCCTGGCCCGCTGAAAAAACCCGCCGTGGCGGATGCCACGGGCTTGAGCAGCGCCCTGCTTCCGGTTCATATCGCCCCCGGCCCCCGCAGGGCCGGCGGAGGACCTCATGTACAAGCTCTACACCCGTCCCGGCAGCGGCGGCTTCGTTGTCGAGGCGGCCCTGGCGCTGGCCAAGGCGCCGTTCGAGCAGATCGACGTACCGAAATCCGATCGGCCCGATCCCGCTTTCCTCCACATCAGCCCGCTGAACCAGGTGCCGGTGCTGACCTTGCCGGACGGCCGCTCGCTGACCGAATCGGCGGCCATCTGCATCCTGCTCGCCGAACGCCATCCGCGGGCCGGGCTGGCGCCGGCGGCCGATGAACCGGCCCGCGCCGACTTCCTGCGCTGGATGGCGTTCATGTCGTCCGCCCTCTATCCGGCGGTGCTGCGTTTCTACTACGCGCCGCGCTACACGGCCGACGCCGACGGCGCCAAGGCCGTCAAGCAGGCGGCCGTGGCCGAGATGGACCGCGGCTTTGCCGTCGTCGATGCCGCCTTGCGCGGCCGCGACTGGCTGGCAGGCGAGGCGATGTCGGTGGCCGATATCTATCTGGCCATGCTGGTGGCCTGGCATCCCGACAGCGGCAAGGCACGCACTGCCTGGCCCGACATCGAACGCCTGTGGGCCAGGCTTCGCGAGCACCCGCTGATGAAGACGCTCAACGCATCGCACGAAATGTGGCCGGGCTGAACAATTCATCGGCAAAGCACCGCGCTCAGGCATTTCAATGCCTGAGCGTCGCGCGTTTTCCCTGCAGGAAGCGGCGTACCGCCGGATCGCTTTCGAGGCCGATCGCACGGTCATAGGCTTCGACCGCCTGCGGCACCTGGCCGAGCCTGGCCAGAAGGCCGGCGCGCGCTGCCCAATAGGGCTGGTAATCATTGAGCCGCTTGTCGTCGCCAAGCACGTACAGCGCCGCCAGCCCCGCCACGGCGCCCTCGGCTTCGGCGATCGCCACCGCGCGGTTGATCGCCACCACGGGCGATCGTGCGATCGAAAGCAACGCGTCGTAGAATTCGCGGATCGCCACCCAGTCGGTCTCGCCGCTCAGCCGCCGCGCCGCGTGAACGGACTGCACGGCCGCCTCGAGCTGGTAGCGGCCGATCACGCCCATGGAGGCGGCGCGGCCGAGCAGGGTTTCCGCCTCGTCGATCAAGGCATGATCCCAAAGCGCATGATCCTGCTCGGCGAGCGGCACATAATCTCCGGACCCATCGCGGCGCGCGGTACGGCGCGCCTCGGCGAACAGCATCAGCGCAAGCAGGCCCAGCGCCTCCGGTTCGTCCGGCAGCAGCGAGGCCACCAGCCTGCCGAGCCAGATCCCTTCGGTGGCCAGGTTCCGGCGCCGCGTCTCTGTGCCCGCCGGGTCGGACCAGCCCTCGGCGAAGGTCGCGTATATGGCCTCCAGCACGGTATCCAGGCGCTCGCCGAGTTCGGCCCGCTCCGGTACGCGGAACGGAATGCCGGCTTCACGGATGCGGGCCTTGGCCCGCACCAGGCGCTGGCCCATTGTCGCCGGCGGAACCAGGAAGGCGGAGGCGATCGTCGCGGCGTCGAAACCAAGCACGGCCTGCAGGATCAGCGGCGCGCGCACGCCAGGTTCGATCGCCGGATGCGCGCAGGCGAACATCAGCCGCAGCCGTTCGTCGGGCAGGTCCTGGTCGGTCATGCACGCCTCCGCCTCCTCGGCAATCAGCTTGAGATGGTCGCGGCCGGTTTCGCTGGTGAGCCGCCGCCGCACCGCGTCGACACGCCGCCGCCTTGCCACGGCAAGCAGCCAGGCCTCCGGCTTTTCGGGCACGCCGGTTCGCGGCCAGCGTTCGAGCGCCGCGGCAAAGGCGTCGGCCAGCGCGTCCTCGGCGGCGGCCACATCGCGCGTGCGCGCCGCGAGCCAGGCGACCAGCTTGCCGTAGCTTTGCCGGGCGGCGGCCTCGGCGGCTGCCCGGGCAATCTGCGCGCTGCTGTCCATCACATCGTCATTTCTTGGGCATGTATTCGGCCATTTCCCAAATCGGCCGCAACTCGACCGTGCCTGTGCTGGCCGCCGGGCAGCGCGCGGCCCATTCGATGGCGGTATCGATGTCGGCCGCTTCGATCATGTAGAAGCCGGCAAGCTGCTCCTTGGTGTCCGCATAGGGGCCGTCGATCACGTTGGTCTTGCCGTCGGTGATCCGCACCGAGGTGGTTGCCTGAGTCGGGCGCAGCCTTTCTCCGGCCAGCCACGCGCCGGATTTCTTCAACGCTTCGGTATAGGCGCCATAGGCCGCGCTCATCTGTTGGGCCTTTTCGATCGGCGTGTTCGCCAGTGCGGCTTCGTCGTTGTTGATCAAAAGCATGTATCGCATGGGTCTTCTCCCGTGGTTTCGTAGGCCGCGTCCTTGCGAGCCGGACATATGTCGCGCGGCAAGGTCCGATTTCGACAGGTGCCGGAAAAAATCTTTCGGCCACGGTCGCGTCCCGCGCAAGCCGGGAGCTGTTTCCGCATCCATTCAACCGTTCGTCTAATGAATGCAATTGCGGGTTGGCATTTGCGGCCCGCCGTCTAAACTTGGCCGGCTCGCATCGAGGAGGTGGTGCGGCAGCCAATATTTCAGGGAGGAAACCGGATGTTCCATTTCAGAACGAAGTTCGTTGCAGCCGGCGCAATGGCGCTATCGCTTGGGCTCGGCATTGCCTCGGCCAGGGCACAGGAATTCATCAACGTGCTGACCGGCGGCACGTCGGGCGTCTACTACCCGCTCGGCGTGGCGCTGTCGGAAATCTACAGCAAGGGCATCGCAGGCGCCCGCACCCAGGTGCAGGCCACCAAGGCTTCGGTCGAGAACCTCAACCTGCTGCAGCAGGGCAAGGGCGAGATCGCCTTCGCGCTCGGCGATTCCGTCAAGATGGCCGCCGAAGGCAATGCCGAGGCCGGCTTCCCCGGCAAGCTCGACAAATTGCGCGGCATCGCCGCCATCTACCCCAACTACATCCAGATCGTCGCCAGCCAGGAATCCGGCATCAAGACGCTGGCCGACCTCAAGGGCAAGAGCCTGTCGGTCGGCGCGCCGGCCTCCGGCACCGAGCTCAATGCGCGTGCCATCTTTGCCGCCGCCGGGCTGAAATACGAGGATCTCGGCCGGGTCGAATACCTGCCCTTCGCCGAATCGGTCGAGCTGATCAAGAACCGCCAGCTCGATGCCACGCTGCAGTCGGCCGGCCTTGGGGTCGCCTCGATCCGCGACCTCGCCACCTCGGTGCCGATCAATGTCGTCGCCGTGCCGGCCGAGGATGTCGCCAAGATCGGCGCGCCCTATCTGTCGGTCGTCATCCCGAAGGGCACCTATGAGGGCCAGGCCGAGGACGTCGCGACCGCCGCCGTCGGCAATTTCCTCGTCACCCGCGCCGATGTCTCCGACGAGACGGCCTACCAGATGACCAAGCTGCTGTTCGAGCATCTCGACCAGCTCGCAGCCGCCCACGCCGCCGCCAAGGCGATCGACCCTGCCAAGGCGCTCGACGGCATGCCGGTGCCGCTGCATCCGGGCGCTGAGCGGTACTACAAGGAGAAGGGGTTGCTGAAGTAGGCGAGGACTATCTGAGATGTCTTCGCGACGCGCCCCCCTCTGTCCTGCCGGACATCTCCCCCTCAAGGGGGGAGATTGGCCGTCGTCACCTCCTTCGCCAACTGCTGACGTTGCTGAAAGAACGCCGACACCGATACTGCCGATCTCCCCCCTTGAGGGGGAGATGCCCGGCAGGGCAGAGGGGGGCGCCTCGCACTGTCATTCGCTCATTTTGGAGTGCGTCGGATGAGCGAAGCAGCCGACGGCAAATCCTCCACCTTCCATCTCCCCGTCGCCGAAGAGCAGGTCGAAGGCTTGCCGCCGGGCTTTGGCGAGGGCATCACCGGCAAGGCTGCCTTCCTCATCGCCGTCGCCTTTTCCGTGTTCCAGATCTACGTCGCCGCCTATGGCAGCATCCCGAGCCAGGTGGTGCGGGCCATGCATGTCGGTTTCCTGCTGCTGCTCGGCTTTGGCCTGATCGGCAACCTGCGCGCCCGAAGCCTGCCGGCCAAGGCCGTGTTCTGGGCGCTCGGCGTGCTCGGCTTCGGCACCGGCCTCTACAATTGGGTGTTCTACACCGACCTCATCCGCCGCTCCGGTTTCCTCACCACGCCGGATCTTGTCGTCGGCGCGGTGCTGGTGGTGCTGGTCTTCGAGGCGGCCCGGCGGCTGATGGGAATGCCGCTGGCGATCATCGCTTTCATCTTTCTCGCCTATTGTTTCGTCGGCAACCATCTGCCGCCGCCCTTCATCCATCGCGGTTACGATTTCGCCCAGCTCGTCGACACTTTCGCCTACGGCACCGAAGGCATATACGGCACGCCGGTCTATGTCTCGGCCGCCTATATCTTCATCTTCGTCGTCTTCGCCGCCTTCCTCGAACGCGCCGGCATGATCGCGCTGTTCAACGATTTCGCGCTCGGCCTGGTCGGCTCGTGGCGCGGCGGCCCGGCGCAGGTCTGCGTTTTGTCCTCGGCGCTGATGGGCACCATCTCCGGCTCCGGCGTTGCCAATGTCGTGGCCAGCGGCCAGTTCACCATCCCGCTGATGAAGCGCTTCGGCTTCCGCTCGGCCTTCGCCGGCGCCGTCGAGGCGACCTCCTCGATGGGCGGCCAGATCATGCCGCCGGTGATGGGCGCGGTTGCCTTCATCATGGCCGAGACGCTGAACATCCCCTATGCCGAAGTGGTCAAGGCGGCGATCATCCCGGCGCTGCTCTATTTCGGCGCCTGTTTCTGGCAGGTGCATCTGGAAGCCGGCAAGGCCGGCCTGCACGGCATGGCCAAGGCCGAACTGCCCAATCCCTGGGATGCCGTGCGCCAGCACTGGCCGCTGGTGCTGCCGCTGGCGGCCCTCATCTATCTCCTGTTTGCCGGCTACACACCGATCTTCGCCGGCACGATGGGGCTGGCGCTGACCATCGTGCTCATCCTCGGCACGCCACTGGCGGCCCTGATCGGACCGCTCGCCTTCCGCGTCGTCTTCTGGCTGGCGCTCGGGCTCGCCGCCGCCTCGTTCATGCGCTTCGGCGTCAACATACTCGGCCTCGTCATCGCCGCGCTCGTCGTCGCCTGCTTCGCCTTCAAGGGCGGGCGCGAAACGCTGCGGATCTGCGTGGATTCACTCGCCGAAGGGGCCAAGAACGCGCTGCCGGTCGGCATCGCCTGCGCCATCGTCGGCATCGTCATAGGCACGCTGACGCTCACCGGCATCGCCTCCACTTTCATCGGCTGGATCATCTCCATCGGCCAGGACAATCTGTTCCTGTCGCTGGTGCTGACCATGCTCACCTGCCTGGTGCTTGGCATGGGCATCCCGACCATTCCCAACTACATCATCACCTCCTCGCTGGCGGGCCCCGCGCTGCTGTCGCTCGGCGTGCCGCTGGTGGTCAGCCACATGTTCGTCTTCTACTTCGGCATCATGGCCGATCTCACGCCGCCGGTGGCGCTGGCCGCCTTCGCGGCCGCCCCGATGGCCAGGGAAAGCGGCCTCAAGATCGGCATCCAGGCGACCAAGCTTGCCATTGCCGGTTTCGTCGTGCCGTTCATGGCCGTCTACACGCCGGCGCTCATGCTGCAGGATCCAGGCCCGGTCGCCGCCCAGTTCGGCTACCCCGTCGAGGTCGCCTACATCGTCGTCAAGGCGTGCATGGGCATCGTGCTGTGGGGCGCCGCCGCCGTCGGCTTCCTTGCCAGGCGCATGGCGTGGTGGGAACGGCTCATCGCCTTCTGTGCCGGCGTGCTGCTGGTCGCGGCGATCCCGCTCACCGACGAGACAGGCTGGGCATTGTCGTTTGCCTGGATCGGCTGGCATTTCTGGCGTGCGCGGCGGGCGACGGCCCAAGCATGAGCCTGTGTATCCTTGCCGCCGGCAAGACGGTGACGCTGGCGGCCGCCGCCTTCACCCTCTCCTGGACGCACTCGGTGGAGCGCACGCGCTGGGAGGAACACTGGAAGGTGATGCCTTCCGGCCTGCAAGTCACCGAGGCGCGCATAAAGGGCTCGGGCGCCGGCATGGAACCACCGGAGGGCGCGGTGCTGCGAGACGGCTGGTGGGCCTATGCTCCGAAGGTCGGGCCGCAGCGAAGCCTTATGCTCGCCGCCTCCGGCGCGACCGGTGATGGTTGGACACTGTGCACAGATCAGGGTTGCCGAGAACTCGGCAAGGTGGCCGGCGGCACGATCGTGCTGGAGCCGTGTGCTCCGGACGGCACGAGCCTGCCGCGGTAGCGCACGATCATCCCGGCTGGAGCCAGCGCCGTCGAAGACGGTCAGCGGATGGCTTGCATCGAAGGGTATTCAGAAGGACGGCTTGGACTGGGCCCGACTGGACTGGGGCCGACTGGGCTGGAGAAGGTCGCTTACGCGGGCCTCGGCGGCTCGTGTCCTGAGACATTAAGCCGGCGAAGGCGGTCTCAAAGCCGCGGCGATGTCGCACGCCGCCGATCGGCGAAGGTCGGGCGCTCGGCGCGATAGGTGGTGGCGCGCGACTCGACGTCAGGCCTGCAGATGCGGCTGTTGTGTCGGCTCTCGAAAGTCATGGTCAGTGCGCGCCCAGCGAGGTGCCGCGACGAGCGCAGGCCGGGCCCGGCCCGCGCATGTAGTAGCGCTCGGGCCGATAGGTCGGCGCGACGAATTCGCGGATGGCTGCGGCATAGCCGATGAGGTGCGTGAGGAAGTTCATTTTACCTGTCCCTGTCCCGACTTTCGGGTGTCCCTTCCGAATTGCGGAAATCATAGCGTCGAGGCGTGAATAGTCGGTGAACGCGATGTTAATTTCTGGTCGAAAACCCGTCGCTTCATGGCCGGAATGCGGCTGATTCGGGGTCTTTCCACGCCTTTTGTCGCCATTTCGGCGTGTGTGACTTTTGCATCACATATGTTTCGTTTGGATGTCGCCTGGGTGCGGTTGCGTTTCAGCTTTCGCCCTGGCGGGAGAATTTTCCTTGCTCGCCGCCGCAAGTCCGGAACCCGGCCTGGGACGAGACGTTGATTCTTCGAGCCGGCATGGCCGGCCCATGGGGCCGCCGACCTGCGGCCCCACGCTAACCCGCAACCGCAAGAGCAAAGGAAGGGCCGCAATCATGGGCTTCTTTTCGAAGGACATCAAAACCCTGGACGACCTCTTCGTGCACACGCTGCGCGACATCTATTATGCCGAAAAGCAGATCGAGAAGGCATTGCCGAAGATGATCGACAAGGCGACGGATCCGCAGCTGAAGGCCGGCTTCGAGAAACATCTCGAGCAGACCAGGGGCCATGTCGAGCGCGTCGAGCAGGTGTTCGAACTGCACGGCGTCAAGGCCAAGGAAGTCAACTGCCCGGCCATAGACGGCATCCTCGAGGAAGCCGACGACGTCAGCGGCGACGTCGACGACAAGGAGGTGCTGGACGCGGCGCTGATCGCCTCGGCGCAAGCGGTCGAGCACTATGAGATGACCCGCTATGGCACCTTGATCGCCTGGGCCAAGCAGCTTGGCCGCAGCGACTGCGCCAACGTGCTGGCCAAGAACCTCAAGGAAGAGCAGGCGACGGATCGCAAGCTGACCGAAATAGCGGAAAGCAAGATCAACCTGCAGGCCGCCGAATAGGGGCTGAAAGAGCCGGGGCCGGTGGCAATCGCGCCGGCCTTGGCTCGACCGGATTGGAACCGTTGGGGTCGTCGTCCGTTCCAGCCAGGTCTTTCTCTACAGGAAATCATCATGGCGCCGCGTCCCGCCTGGAGAGGCTATCTGAAGCTTTCGCTGGTCACCTGCGCCATCGAACTGACCAATGTCGTCACCCATGCCGAGAAGGTCTCTTTTCGCATCCTCAACCGCGAGACCGGCAACACGGTGAAGCGGATCTATGTCGACGCCGAAACCGGCAAGCCGCTTGAGGATGGCGACGAGATAAAGGGCTACGAGGACGACGATGGCAAGTTCATCCACATCGAAGAGGACGAGATCGAGGCCATCCAGATCGAGTCCTCGCACACGATGAGCCTCGACGGCTTCGTCGACAAATCCTCCATCGAGCAGATCTATCTCGATACGCCCTATTACGTCGCGCCGGCCGACAAGGTCTCGCAGGACGCTTTCGCCGTCATCCGGGACGCGATGGCCGGCAAGAAGATGGCGGGCCTGGCGCGCATCGTGCTCTATCGGCGCGAACGTCCCGTGGTCATCGAACCGCTCGGCAAGGGCATGGTGCTGACGACGTTGCGCTACGACAACACGGTGCGCCAGCCGGACACCGTCTTCGGCGACATCGAATCGGTGAAGACGGATCAGGAGATGACCGATCTGGCCGAGCTCATCATCGACAAGAAGAAAGCGAAGTTCGATCCCTCGAAATTCGAGGACAAGTACGAGGATGCGCTGCTCGAACTGATCCGCGCCAAGAAGGCGGGCCGCAAGGCGCCGAAGGCCAAGGCGGCGCCCAAGCCGTCCAACGTCGTCAATCTTTTCGACGCTCTGAAGAAGAGCCTTTCGTCGGACGGCGGATCGGGCGAACGCCGCGGCAAGGCCTCCGCGAAAGCCAAGCCGGCGGTCAAACGCGGCAAGCCGAAAGAAGCCGCGCCCAAGCGCAAATCGGCGTGAGGACATCAAGGGATGGCTAGCCTCGAACAATATCACGCCAAGCGCGATTTCAGGAAAACCGCCGAACCCCCCGGCAAGGTCGCCCGCGGCAAGAAGAGCGAGGCAGGCGGCATCTTCGTCATCCACAAGCACGCCGCGACCAGGCTGCATTACGACCTGCGCCTCGAACATGCCGGTGTGCTGTGGAGCTGGGCGGTGACGCGCGGGCCCAGCCTCGATCCGCACGAGAAACGGCTCGCCGTGCATGTCGAGGACCATCCGATCGACTATGCGCCGTTCGAGGGCACCATTCCCAAGGGCGAATATGGCGCCGGCTCGGTCATCGTCTGGGACGAGGGCACATGGGTGCCCGAGGGCGATCCGGCCAAGGCGATGAAGAAGGGCCATATCAACTTCGAGCTCAACGGCCACAAGCTGCACGGCCGCTGGCACCTGGTGCGGCTGAGACCGCGCCCCGGAGAGAAGCGCGACAACTGGCTGCTGATCAAGTCGGACGATGGCGCGGCCCGGCCAGGCGAGGATATTCTGGAGGAAGCGCCGAAATCGGTGAAGTCGGGCCTGACGATCGAGGAGGTCGGGGCGGGCAAGGCCGCGAAAGGGGAGAAGGCGAAGGTCTGGCACTCCAACAAACCGGCCGCCGCCCAAGCCAAGGCCGGACACGCAAAGCGCCTCGACTTCATCGAGCCGCAACTGGCCACGCTCGAGCGGGAAGCGCCGCCGGGCGAGGACTGGCTGCATGAGGTGAAGTTCGACGGCTATCGCATGCAGACGCAGATCGCCGGCACGGACGTGCGGCTGCTCACCCGCACCGGCCTCGACTGGACGAAGAAATTCGGCGACGCGATCGTCGCCGAGCTCGCCGGATTGAAATGCAGCGACGCCATCATCGACGGCGAGATCGTCGTGCTGGCCGACAGCGGCGTCTCTTCCTTCGCGCTTTTGCAGGCCGACCTGTCGGCGAAGCGCACGGATCGCTTCATCTACTACGTCTTCGACCTGATGCGGCTGAATGGGCGGGACCTGCGCCGCGAGCCGCTGGTCGAGCGCAAGCAGGCCTTGCAGGAATTGCTGGCCGGCCAGCCGGAGGATTCGGCGGTCCGCTTCAGCGACCATTTCGCCGAGCCCGGCAAGGTCATGCTCGAGCATGCCTGCCGCATGGGACTGGAGGGCGTCGTCTCCAAGCGCGCCGACGCGGTCTACCGCAGCGGGCGCGGGCCGTCCTGGGTGAAGTCGAAATGCACGCTGCGACAGGAGTTCGTCATCGCCGGCTACCTGCCGTCAGACAAGACTGGGCGCGGGCTGCGTTCGCTGCTGCTCGGCTATTTCGAGGCCGGCAAGCTGCACTATGCCGGCCGCGTGGGCACCGGCTTCTCAACCGGCGGCGCCAATGCCCTGAAGAAGAAGCTCGATGCTCTGCAAACGAAGTCATCGCCCTTCGACAAGGCCGTGCCGAGGGGCAAGGGCCTGGTCTGGGTTAAGCCCGAGCTTGTCGGCGAAGTGGAGTTCCGCAGTTGGACCTCCGACCGTATAGTACGCCACGCCTCGTTCCAGGGGCTGCGCGAAGACAAGCCGGCGGAGGAAGTCGTGCAGGAAAAGCCGAAGGCACCGACAGGTAAAAGCACGGCCCGAGCCAAGCCGGCGTCGGGCGGGGCGACGCCGGCAAGGGCGGCAACAACCACGGTGAAGCTGTCCCATCCGGACAAGCTCCTATGGCCCGACGAAAAGATATCCAAGCAGGGGCTGCTCGACCATTACGCGCTGGTGTGGCCGCGCATGAAACAATTCGTGGTCAACCGCCCGCTCAGCCTGGTCAGGGCCCCCGACGGGGTCGGCGGCCAACGCTTCTTCCAGAAGCATGCCTCGCCCGGCATGCATGACAAGATCGAGAAGACGAGGGACCCCACGGATGGCGAGGAAATCCTGTTCATCCGTGACTTCGACGGCATCGCGGCACTTGTCCAGCTCGGCGTGGTCGAGATCCACATCTGGGGTTGCACCATCGACGAGCTCGAACGTCCCGACCAGATCGTCTTCGATCTCGACCCCGATGAAGGCGTCGACGTGAAGGCGGTGCGGGCGGCGGCACTCGACATAAGGGGCAAGCTTGACGAGCTGTCGCTGCCCAATTTCGTCAAGACATCGGGCGGCAAGGGCTTTCATGTCGTCGTGCCGCTGAAACCATCGGCCAACTGGGAGGAGGTGAAAGGCTTCGCCCATGATTTCGCGCGCGCGCTGGAACAGGGCGCGCCCGACCGCTACACCGCGACGCTGTCCAAGAAGGCGCGCACCGGCAAGATATTCGTCGACTATCTGCGAAATGGCAGCGGCGCGACCACGGTGGCCCCCTACTCGTCGCGGGCCAAGAAGGGTGCCACGGTGTCGATGCCGGTGACCTGGGCCGAGATCGAAGCCGGCCTGCCGCCGAACGCATTCCCCATCGGCGAGAAGACGACGCTGAAGCAACTCGCGGAAGCCGATCCGTGGAAGGATTTCTTCAAGAAGGGGAAGGTGTTGAAGCGGGGGTAATCCTGCCCGCATTTGCAGCGCGGCGATCCTTCGCGCCTGTCCCGCCGACGAATCGATGCTGGCAACAGCGCCGATAGCTCAAGCCAAAAACACCTTCTCGAACGCCTGTTTGCCGGGCGGCGAAAAAATCACGGCGCGGCTGTCCTTCTCCCGGCGCGCCCATTTCTCGGTGAGGATCTTGTCGAGGATGGCGGCGCCCAGCGTGCCGGCGAGATGCGAGCGCCGTACGCTCCAGTCGAGGCAGGCGCGGCACACCGGCCGCCGGGCCTTTGCCTCCACATCGATGCCCATCGCCGCGAAATGCGAGGCGGCCGAAGGCGCCAAGCGGATTTCGCCGTGGTCTCGCAGCAGCAGTCTCCGGTCGATGAGGCGGTCGAGCATCGCCACCGCCTGCTCGCCGGCAAGATGATCGTAGCAGACGCGCGCCACGCGCATCGCCCCGTCGCGAGGGCCCGGCCGCACGCGCCTGGGGCCGATGGTTTCGGCGACGCCGGCGATGGCTTCGATCATTTCAGCCACCTGCGGCCCGGCGAGCCCGTAATAGCGATGCCGGCCCTGGCTTGCCACGGTCAGCAGCCCGCCTTCCATCAGTTTCGACAGATGCGAGGAGGCGGTCGGCATCGATACGCCGGCCTCGAGCGCCAGTTCGCTTGCCGTCAGCGCCGTGCCGCCCATCAATGCGTTGAGCATGTTGGCGCGGGCCGGGTCGCCGATCAGGCTGGCGATGCGGGCAATGTCGGGTCCTTCGCGCATAGTTTCATCCCTATCGAAGCATTCTCGGCAGATAATCACTATCCTTCGCTGAGCTCAAGGAGCGCTGACGATGCTCCTGACAGGAAACTGCTTAGCACACCGGCGTAGGCGACGTTTCGACAGAGATCGAATTATCTGTGCGTCAACTCAGGGAGACCGGAATGACCATCACCTGCTTCATCCGCTACGAGATCGATCCGTTCGGCAAGGCCGCGTTCGAGGAATATGCCCGCAACTGGGGCCAGGCCATTCCGCGCTGCGGCGCCGACCTGATCGGCTACTACGCGCCGCATGAAGGCTCGGCCACGACCGCCTATGCGGCCTACAACATAGAAAGCCTGGCTGCCTATGAAGCCTATAGGGCCCGGCTTGCCGCCGACCCGGCCGGCAAGGCAAACTACGAATTCGCCCGCCGTGAAAAATTCATCCTCAAGGAGGACCGCATGTTCCTGAAACTGGCGTCCGGCCCGCACGCGAAGCTGGTGCTGCCGTGATCGCCGTCATCTTCGAGGTCGAGCCGGCCGCGGGCAGGCGCGACGCCTATCTGGGCATCGCCGCCCAGTTGCGGCCGCTGCTTGAAGGCATCGATGGCTTCATCTCGGTCGAGCGCTTCCAGAGCCTCGCCAATCCGGACCGCATCCTGTCACTATCGTTCTGGCACGACGAGGATGCGGTGAAGGCCTGGCGCAACACGCAAGAACACCGGCAGGCGCAGCAGGCCGGGCGCGGCGGCATCTTTGCCGGCTACCGCCTGCGCATCGCGCACGTCGTGCGCGATTATGGCTTGAGTGAAAGGCAACAGGCGCCGGTGGATAGCCGGGCGGTGCACGGGTAATCGGCAGGTCCTTCCTTCTCCCAAAAGGGGGAGAAGGAAGAACCCTATGCGTTCCCGATCAGCACGCCCGCCGCGAACACCAGCGCGCCGCCGAGCACCACCTGGAAGGCCGCGCGCAGGAAGGGTGTCTGCATGTAGCGGTTCTGGACGAAGGCGATGGCCCAGAGTTCGAAGAACACCACCACGGCGGCAACCGCTGTCGCCGTCCAGAAATGCGGGATGAGGTAGGGCAGTGCATGGCCGAGGCCGCCGAGCGTCGTCATGATGCCCACGGTAAGGCCGCGCTTGACCGGCGAACCCCGGCCCGACAGCTTGCCGTCGTCGGAGGCGACCTCGGTGAAGCCCATCGAGATGCCGGCGCCGATCGAGGCGGCGAGGCCGACGAGAAGCGTCTGCCAGGTGTCGTGCGTGGCAAAAGCGGCGGCGAAGATCGGCGCCAGCGTCGATACCGAACCGTCCATCAGTCCGGCCAGTCCCGGCTGCACATAGGTGAGGATGAACTGGCGCTGCTCGGCCGTCGCCTCCTCGACCTTCACGGTGCCCGGCACGTGCTGCTGCTCCAGCCGCTGCGCCATGCTCTCATGGCTCTGTTCCGCCGCCGCCAGTTCGTCGAGCAGCTTTCTGGTCGAGGCATCGGTGGTGCGCCTGGCCGCCTCGACATAGAACAGGTAGGCCTGCCGCTCCATCGCCTCGGCCTGGCGGCGTACCTGCTCGATGCCGAGCGGCTTGACCAGCCAGTCGGGCTTGCGCTCGTAATAGCCCTTCACATGCTCGCGCCGGATCAGCGGAATGCGCTCGCCGAAACGCCTGCGGAAAAGCTCGATCAGCGCGTCGCGATGACCGTCCTCCTCCTCGGCCATGTCCTCGAACATCTTGGCCGATTGCGGAAAATCCTCCGCCAGCCCATCCGCATAGGCGCGGTAGATGCGACCGTCGTCTTCTTCCGACGAGATGGCAAGCGCCAGGATCTCCTGTTCGGAGAGCGAATCGAAGGAGCGGCGGCCGAAGCCGAAAACACGGGAAAGCATGAGGAAATCACCCTAGTTTAGAATTGTTCTAAACTAAGGTTTGCTGCCGCATCGGTCAATCGTGCGCCTGGGCGGCAGTCAAGATTTGTTGAAGCAGCCATTCGGCGCCGGCCCTTCATTATCGGCAAATGTTCACTTATATGACGGAACTCCAAGCCAACAACCGAGGAAGCCGCCGATGACTGCAAAGCCGCACGCCCATCACTTCGACCCGAAACCCGTCCTCGACCTCATAGCCAGCATCGAGGCAGATCTGCAGCGCCTGAAAGGTCTGGTCGAGCAGCAGATCGAGAAGTTCGATCCCGCCAACCCGCACAACAAGACCCTCGACGGCAAGCTGACCGAGGAAGGCGTCGAGTGCTGCTACCGCATGTTCGACGAAGGCAAGTCGCGCTATTCGGTCTCCCAGCAGATGAAGATTTCCTTTGCCGCCGCCACCCATCGCTTCAATGCCTGGCGCAAGGCCGGCGGCAACAAGCGGCAGCGGACGTTGTTGGGGTGAGGGTTGAACTGGACGGACCGGCAGGCAGGTGACTGCCGGCACTGCCGGCCGTCGTGATCCCAAACCTTGTGACGGTTACATTTTTTTGTTGGCCTCGCGCGGCCCTTTGCGTGCACCATGGCCGGACCACATCTTACAGGACCCGCCATGACCACGCCTCCCGGCATCGCCGATATCCACGCCGCCGCCGCCCGGCTCTCCGGCCTTATCGTCGAGACGCCGCTGATCGAATCGCCGGAGCTCAACAGCCGCTTCGGCGGCCGCATCCTGTTCAAGCCGGAAACGCTGCAGCGTACCGGCTCGTTCAAGTTCCGCGGCGCTTACAACAAGCTGTCCTCGCTATCGGCCGAGCAGCGTGGCCGCGGCGTGGTCGCCTTTTCCTCGGGCAATCATGCGCAAGGCGTTGCCGCTTCCGCCGCCATGTTCGGCGTCAGGGCGGTCATCGCCATGCCGTCGGACGCACCGGCCATGAAGATCGGCAATGTCCGCAAGATGGGCGCCGAAGTGGTCGCCTTCGATCGCGTCCGCGAAGACCGCGTGGCCGTGGTTCGGCCTTACGTGGAGAAGGGCATGGTCCTGGTGCCGCCCTATGACGATCCCGCCATCATCGCCGGCCAGGGCACGATCGGCCTCGAACTGCTGCGTCAGGCCAAGGCGCTTGGCATGAGCCTCGACGCCGTCATCATTCCCTGTGGCGGCGGCGGGCTGAGCAGCGGGATTTCGATCGCGGTCAAGGACGGTTCGCCCGCCACCGCCGTCTGGGCGGCAGAGCCGGAATTTTTCGACGACACCAGCCGGTCGCTGGCCAAGGGCGCCAGGGTAGCGAATGAGCCCGGCCACACCTCGATCTGCGATTCACTTCTCGTCGCCGAGCCGGGCGCGCTCACTTTCGAGATCAATCGCAAGACGCTGGCCGGCGGGATTGCCGTCTCGGAGGAGGCGACGAAGCAGGCCATGCGCGACGCCATGGCCCATCTCAAGCTCGTCGTGGAGCCCGGCGGCTGCGTCGGGCTCGCCGCGCTCTCGTCGGGCAGGATCGACTTGGCCGGCAAATGCGTGGCCGTGGTGCTGTCTGGCGGCAATGTCGATTTCGACGCCTATGCCAAGATCATGGCTGCTGCCGCTTGACGCCCGCCCTGCATGGCAGGGCGGGCAGCCTTGTTGTTTCGCAATTCCGGATGGAAACCGCTGCGCACTTTTCCTGGAATTGCCCAGTGCCCGTCAGCTGATGACGGTGCCGTCAGTCGATGACTTTCACGATGCGACGGGTTCCGGGATCGACGAGGACGGTCTGACCGTTGACGACGACATAGCGGTACTGCACATCAGGAACATCGATCGCATGCAGCTCAACAGTGTCCGGCAAGGTCGAGCCGATGGCCAGCTGGACGCCCAGCAGGTCGACCGAGGCGATCGGCTTCTTGTGCACATATTCGCGGATAACGGTCTCCTGCTGCGGCTCGATGATCACGTCCTGAGCAGCGGCGGCACCGATGCCGGCGGCTAGCAGAAGCCCGGCCGCGGTGGCGGAAAGATACAGTCTCATCATTGCCTCCATTGCTGGTCGATAGAGCGCAATACAGTTGCAAGTCTCGGCTCTATCTCGTTGTCTTGGTGGCATTCCGCACCCCGCCAGATGATCCGGCCGGACTTCGGAGTGCCAAGGCTTCGCTTGCACTGAGGGGGCCGTCTTGGCCCGCAAGTGGCAGCGGCGAGGCTGATCGACAACGCCGGGGCAGAAGCATGGTTCCAACGGGAGGGTCCAGGTTCGATGGAACCCTGGACCGCCCCAGCGGCTGTTTTCAGTCCAGTGTGCGGCGGAAGCGGACAAGGGCGACGCCGGCAAACAGCGCCACGAATACCACCAGCCAGCCGATCTCCACGGCCACCGCCGGCAGCTGCGCGCCCTTCAGCATGACGGCACGGGTAATGCGCAGGAAATGCGTGAGTGGAAAGATCTCGCCGAAGATCTGCGCCCAGCCCGGCATGCCGCGATAGGGAAACATGAAGCCTGAAAGCATGATCGACGGCAGGAAGAAGAAGAAGGTGAGCTGCAACGCCTGCATCTGCGTGCGCGCAACGGTCGAAATCGTGTAGCCGAGCAGCACCAGGGACAGCACGAACACCAGCACCGCCGACAAGAGCAGCGTCATCGACCCCGTGAAAGGGATGGCGAACAGAAGCTTCGACGCCGCCAGCACCACCACGACCTGCACCGCGCCGACCGCCAGATAGGGCAGCACCTTGCCCAGCATGATCTCGAGCGGGCTCGACGGCATGGCGAGCAGGTTCTCCATCGTGCCGCGCTCTGTCTCGCGTGTCAGCGCGATCGAGGTCATCATCACCATCGTCATCTGCAGGATGACGCCGAGCAGGCCGGGGACGATGTTGTATTGCGAGATGCCCTCCGGATTGTATCGCCGGTGCACGACCACATCGAGCTGGCCCCGGGCGGCCTCGGCGGCGGCCTCCTGCATGCCTTGCGCTCTGAGCAGCGCCTGGCCGGCGACGGTGCTGAGCGTCGAGATGGCGCCGCTGGCAACCGCCGGGTCGGTGGCGTCGGCCTCGATCAGGATCTGCGGATTGTCGCCGCGCTCCACCCGCCGCGCGAAATCGGCCGGAATGGTGACGACGAAGGCGACGTCGCCGCGCGCCATCAGGAATTCGGCCTCCTCGGCACTTTGCGCCACATGGTCGAAACGGTAGTAGCCGGTGGTCTGCAGCGCCGAGACCATGGCGCGCGTATAGGGATCGCTGCTCGTCGCCACGAGTGCCGCCGGCAGGCTCTTCGGGTCGTTGTTGATGGCGTAGCCGAACAGCACCAGCTGGATCAGCGGCACGCCCAGCATCATGGCGAAGGTGATGCGGTCGCGGCGCATCTGGATGAACTCCTTGATCAGCAGCGCGCCGAGCCGGGCGAAGGAGAAGACCGCGTTCATGCCATGTTGTCCTTCGAGCCGGACATGAACTGGATGAAGACGTCCTCGAGGCTGGTTTCGCCCGGCGCCACCGTCACGCCCTTGTGCTCCTTCTCGACATCGGCCAGCGCCGCCTCCAGCTTCTTCTTGTCGGCTCCCACGACATGCAGCGTCGCGCCGAACGGCGCCACCTGGTCGACGCCCGGCCGGCCTTCGAGCGCTTGCGCCACCTGGTCGAGGCGCGGGCCCTGCAGGACGAAAGTGGTCAGGCCGGCATTCCTGACCACCTCGGCGACGGTGCCCGTCGCCAGCATCTTGCCGTAGGAGATATAGCTGATGCGATGGCACCGCTCGGCCTCGTCCATGTAGTGGGTGGAGACCAGCACGGTCAGCCCGCCGCTCGCCAGCCGGTGGATCTCGTCCCAGAACTCGCGCCGCGCCTTGGGGTCGACGCCGGCCGTCGGCTCGTCGAGCAGAAGCAGCTTGGGCTTGTGCATGATGCAAGCGGCCAGCGCCAGCCGCTGCTTCCAGCCGCCCGACAGCGTCCCGGCGAGCTGGTTGCGGCGTGTCGTCAGGCCGAGTTCCTCCAGGGTCCTGGCGACATGCTCCTCGACCGGCTTCAGCCGGTAGAGCCGCGCCACGAATTCGAGGTTCTCGCCGATCGTCAGATCCTCGTAGAACGAGAATTTCTGCGTCATGTAGCCGACCTCGCGCTTGATGCGCAGGCTGTCGGTGAGGATGTCGAAACCCAGCACCGTGCCTTCGCCCTCGTCCGGGGTCAGCAGGCCGCACATGATGCGGATGGTGGTGGTCTTGCCCGAGCCGTTGGGGCCGAGGAAGCCGACGATCTCGCCTTCCGCCACCGTCATCGTGACATGGTCGACGACGGTCTTGTCGCCGAAGCGCTTGACCAGGCCGTGCACGTCGATGACGTTCATTTCCCTGAAACCGCCAGCTCGACGTCGACGATCTGGCCCGGCTGCAAGGCGCCGGCGCCGCCCTCCGGCCGCGCCTCGACGAGGTAGACCAGCTTCTGCCGGTTCTCCAGCGAATAGATCACCGGCGGGGTGAATTCCGGATCGGGCGAGACATAGCTGACGCGCGCCTTTACATCCGGGCCGCAGCCGTCGCAATGGACGCGGAGCAAGGTGCCGACCTTGACCGAGGAGAAGGCGGCTTCCGGTATATAGACGCTGAGCTTCACCGCGCCGTCGGGCAGCACGGAGATGACGGGCGCGGTCGGACCTGCCGTGTCGCCCGGATTGCGAATGACGTCGCTGACGCGGCCCGGAGAAGGGGCCGCCAGGGTGCGCTTGGATAGCCGCCACGCCGCTTGGTCGAGCGCGGCCTGTGCCTGCTTGACCTGACTTTCGGCGGCCTTGATCGTCTCGGGACGCGCCGGCAGGCCGCCGGCGGCGAGATTGGCCTGCGCCTGTCCGACCTGCGCGTTGGCCGTCTCCAGCGTGGCCGAGGCGGTGTCGTAGTCGGCCTGCGTGCCGGTGCCGCGCTTGAAGAGGTCGGCGGCGCGGTCGTATTTGCGTCTGGCGTCGTCAGCCTGAGCCTTGGCCATGTCGACCTGGGCCTTGAGGGCCGCGATTTCTTCCGGCCGCTTGCCTACCTGCAGATCGGCAAGCTGCGCCCGCGCCTGGGCGAGACTTGCCGTGGCCTGTGCGACCGCGATTTTCGCGTCGGCGTTTTCCAGCGTCACGATCGTGGTGCCCGATGTGACGCGATCGCCGCGCTTGACCGCGACGGTCTCGACCTGCGCCACCTCGATCGGCGCCAGCAGCACATAGTCGCCTTCGACATAGCCGACGGCCAGCGGCGAAGCCGGTGCGCAGGCGCCGAAGAGTTGAGCGGCAAGCGGCAGCGAACAAAGAAAGCTCATCGTCTCGATCCCTTCCGGGCGGCCAGTATGGCGCTGAGGTTGTCCGATGTGACGGCCGCCACCTTGGCGGCCTCGGCGGCGCCGATCTCGCGCCAGCCCATTCGGCGCATGACCGCCTCGCGGCCGATGCGGAAATAGATGACCTGTCCGATCAGCGTGAACACGGTGAGCCGGGTCGCCTCGCTCTCGGCCGCCTCGCCGGTCGCCTGTTCCCAGAGCAGGCAGAGGCGCCGATGCGTCGGCTCGAACACGCCGTCATAGATGCGGTCGAGCGCCGCGGTCGGGTGCGAGAGCTCGCGCAGCACGAACTGCACGATCTCACCGGCCTGCGGCTGCGCCACGACGAATGCCACCATCCGCTCCAGCGCGGCGAACAGCTGCGCGCGCGCCGTCTCGGCGTTCGCGATTGCCGGCGCCCGCGTCTCGCCGAGTGCCTGGCCGGCGACCGATTGTATGGTGTCCACGATATGGTCGGCGGCGGCGAGGCGCAGCCCCTCCTTGCTGCCGAAGTGATAGGCGATGGAACCGATATTGGCCTTGGCCTCCGCCGCGATTTCGCGCGTGGAGGTGCCGTCGAAGCCTTGTCGTCCGAACAGCTTGAGCGCCGCGCGGACCAGCGCTTCACGCGTCATCTCCGCAGCGGGCGGCTTGATCATGTGGCATACTTTAATCAATCGATTGATTAAAGTCAAATCCGAGTTCGGACATGGCTTGCCATGCCGGCCCGCGCGGGCTTTAGTGCGCGGCCATGGGCAAGGAAGTCGAGCGCAAGTTCCTGGTCTCCGGCACGGCATGGCGGGATCTGGTCGAGACGGACGTCCGCATCCTCCAGTTCTATCTCGCCGCCGCGCCAGGACGCACGGTGCGCGTGCGCATCAGCAACGGCGCCTCGGCCAGGTTGACGCTCAAATTCGGCAGCACGGCGCGGGAGCGCGACGAATTCGAATATCCCATTCCGCTGGCCGACGCCGTGGAGATGCTCGGCTTCGCCATCGGGCGTGTCATCGAGAAGACACGTCATCATGTTAGGCATGGCGGCTATCTCTACGAAGTCGATGTCTTCGGCGGCGCGCTGGCGGGGCTTGTGATGGCCGAACTCGAAACGCCGGACGATGTTCCGGATGAAATGCTGCCAGACTGGCTCGGCCGCGAAGTGACTGGCGAACAGAAATTCTACAACGCGTCGCTCGCCCTCGGGGGGATTCCGGAGATCGCCGCATGAGCTTTCGCATCGATCCGCGCCTGCCGCTGACCGGCGAGGTCAGGCGTATCCTGGCCGAGGAAATCGGCAAGGCGCTTGCTCATCTCGACATGGCGCGTGACAGGCCGGAACAGGGACTGCACAAATCCCGCAAACGACTGAAGAGCGTGCGTGCCTTGTTGCGTCTGGTTCGTTCCGGTGACGAAACATTCTGCCGCACGGAGAATGAATGTTACAGGCAGGTCTCGGCATTGCTCGCCGGACCGCGCGAGGCGACCGCCTTGATCGAGACGATCGACCGCCTGGCCGACACCTTTCCGGGGCAAAGCGCCGGTCACGGCCTCGGCCCCGCCCGCGATCGCCTGGTGATGCGCCAGCACGCGCTTCATGCCGGCGCCGGTCTCGACGCGGCCATAAAAGCTGCCATCGCCGCCTGCCAGGAGGGCCTCGAACGCGTCGACAGGCTGTCCTTGCCGGACCAGCCGGAGCAGGCCGCCGACATTCTGGCGGAGGGCGCCCGCGCCACATTGCGGCGCGCGCGCAAAGCACTGGACAAGGCGGCCTCGAGCGGCGGGGCCGAGGATTTCCACGACCTGCGCAAGGCGGCCAAGACCCACAGCATGCATCTGTCGCTGCTCGGCCGCCTGTGGCCGACGCCAATCAAGGCTCGTCGCAAGGCGGTCGACAAGCTCGCAGAGCAACTCGGCGAACTGCACGACGTCTTCGTCATGCGCGCGATGCTGGAGGCCGGCGGCGAGCCGCTTGGGCCGCCCGGGGATACGAAACTCCTTGGCAAACTCCTGAAGCATTCCGAAAAGAGCCTGAGGAAGTCCTGCCTTGCCGAGGCGGCCGAACTGTTCGGCGACAGTCCCAGGCGCTCGACGAAGAAGCTGGCCCGCAAGGCGCGCGACGATCTTGCCGGCGCTCCGCCCGCGGAGGAATTGGCGGCGAGGTGACGCAACGGCATTCATCGCCGGTCATGCCGGCATTGGCCGTGTATGGCTCGCCGGGAGGGGCTGGCCCTTCATTCGCGCACCGGCATCGGTACCGACGGCAAGTCGATCCTCTATATCCCGCTGATGAACGAGGGCGAAGTCGCGGCGCTGAAGCTGGATTGAGAAGATTTTCGGAGCCGGCCGCACGAGAGCCTTTGCCACATGGGCCGGGCGGATCTAAAACCAGCCGCCATGAGGATGGTCGTCCGCCGCCCGCTCGCTCGTTCGGAACTGCCGCACGATACGGCCGCTCTCGCGCGCTATCTCATCGGCAAGATCGTGGTCCGGGAATTGCCCGAAGGCATTGCCAGCGGCCGCATCGTCGAGACCGAGGCGTATGTCGCCGGCGATGCTGCCGGGCACGGCTTCAGGGGAATGACCCCGCGCAATCGCTCGCTGTTCCTCGAGCGCGGGCATGCCTATGTCTATCTCGCCTACGGCATCTCATACATGCTGAATGTCTCGAGCGAGATGCCCGGCATCGGAACCGGCGTCCTGATCAGGGCACTGGAGCCGCTCGACGGCATTCCGATCATGCAGCTCAATCGCGGCATCGAGCGCCTGCGTGACCTGGCGCGAGGACCGGGAAGGCTCGCCATGGCGTTGCGGATCGACCGTTCGCTCGACGGGCTCGATCTTTGCCGGGAAGGCCCTCTATGGCTTGCAAGCGATGGCCGCGACCCCGGCGAAATCGGGCAGAGCGTTCGGATCGGCATTTCGAAGGATGCCGACCGCCTGCTGCGATTTTACGTCCGGGAAAGTCCGTTTGTCAGCGGTTCACGATCGCTCAACCCATGAGAGGTGCTTCCCGGCGCGTTGAAAGGAAGAAGAATGCAAGCTACTGCGCTGCCCTTTTTCCCTCCAACTGCGCCTGCGCTGCCCGGATCGAGGCGGCGTAGGTCACCAGCGGGCGCTTGAGGCCGTGGTTGATCAGCGTGCGTCTTGTCTGCGGCGAAGCGCCAGATATGACAAAGCGCACGCCGGCGCGCCTGGCCTTGTGCGCCGCACCCTCGATGACATTGGCCGCGGTCGAATCGAAGAACGGCACCGCCGAGCAGTCGAGGATGAAGTTCTTGCGCTGGTCGGCGATGCGGTCGAGCACCGCGCCGACGGTCGAAGCGGCGCCGAAGAAGAATGCGCCGGAGATGCGGTAGACGACGGTGTCGGCGTCGGTCGCGTCCCTGGAATCATAGACGCTCTCGCGGTCGGCGACGTCCTCGGGCACCAGCGTCTGGTCGGCCTCGACGGCGATGGATTTCGCCATGCGGTCGATGAACAGGATCGAGCCCAGCGCGAATCCGACAACGATGCCTTCGGTCAAGTCGCGGAAGACCACGATCAGGAAGGTGGCCATCAGCACCAGCGCATCGCCGCGCGAGGCGCGCAGCAGCGTGGCGAAAGCCTGCTTCTCGAACATGTTCCAGCACACCACCGCCAGCACGCCGGCGAGGGCGGAGAGCGGGATGTAGCTGGCGAGCGGCGCTGCCGCCAGCATCAGGACGAGCAGGATCATGGAGTGGATCATGCCCGAAACCGGCCCGTGCGCGCCGGCCCGCACATTGGTGGCGGTACGGGCAATGGTGCCGGTGGTGCAGATGCCGCCGAACAGGGCCGAGGCGATGTTGGCGAAGCCTTGCGCCACCAGTTCGCAGTTGGAACGGTGCCGGCGGCCGGTCATGCCGTCGGCGACGACGGCCGACAGCAAGGATTCGATGGCGCCCAGCAACGCGAAGGCGATGGCGTCCGGCAGCACGTCGATCATCCTGTCGAGGCTGACGGGGGGAAGCGCCGGCCATTGCAGGCTGCGCGGGATCCCGCCAAAGCGCGTGCCGATCGTCTCGGCCGGCAGCGCAAACAGCGCCACCGCGAGCGACGCCAGACCGATGGCGATCAACATCGCCGGCCATTTCGGCCGCCAGCGCTTCAGGAAAGCGATGGTTGCGATTGTCAGCACCGCCACGAAGGTCGCCGCGAGATTGATCGTGCCGGCCGCCTCGCCGATCGCCGTCAGCTTCGGCACCAGCGGGCCTGGCTCCTTGCCGGCGAGCTTCAGCCCGAACAGTTCGACGATCTGGCCCGAGAAGATGATGACGGCGATACCGGCGGTAAAGCCGACCGTCACCGGATAGGGAATGAACTTTATGTAGGTGCCGAGCCGCAGGTACCCGATGGCGATGAGGAAGATGCCGGCCATCATCGTCGCCAGCAACAGCCCGTCCACGCCGACCCGCGCGACCGTCGCCGCCACCAGCACGATGAAGGCGCCCGCGGGGCCGCCGATCTGGAAACGGCTGCCGCCGAACGCCGAGATGATGAAGCCGCCGATGATCGATGTGTAGAGCCCGCGCTCCGGCGTCACCCCTGATGCGATGGCGATTGCCATCGACAGCGGCAAGGCGACGATGGCAACGGTCAGCCCGGCAATGGCATCGGCCCTGAGATGTTCGAGCCTGTAGCCTTCGCGCCAGACCGTCACCAGTTTCGGTGTGAACAGTTCGGAAAAAGTCGGCTTTGCCGGCCCATGGGTCGGTTTGCGCGCGGTTTCGTTGAGCGTCTGCCCGATCTCGTCCATGGACTTCCTTCCGCACCTGAAAGGCGGCGGGATCGTCGGCAGGACTGTCGGCGGTCGCCGTCGCGACTTATGCCGGCTCAGCTTTCGGATTGGGCGGCACGGCAGGCTTGAGGCGCACGCCCCGGCCGCCGCGCTCACTGGGTTGATTCTCGCCGATCAGCTCCACCCCGGCCTCGTCGAGGGCCTGGATGACCTTCATCAGCGTATCGACCACACCCCTGACCACGCCGTCGCTCGCTTCCATGCGCTGGATGGTGGGAAGCGAAACGCCGGCGCGCTCGGCGAGCGTCTTCTGATCGATGCCGGCCAGCGCCCTCGCGGCGCGCATCTGCGCGGCAGTGATCATCGGCCGGGATCCCCGTCTGAGTCTGCGGATATGATGTATAATACGATCATTATGATGTTTCAAGCATCAGGATGTACGCTTGAGCCTTGATCATCATCGCTATCGAGCATTTTTCGGATACTTCCCGAGCATTGAGAGCTATGGTGTTCCATCTGGGGCAGGGGATAACGTGGTTGACCATTTTCAAGACATTGACGACATCGGCATGCCTGGTATCGGTGGTCCTTCTGCTAACGGGCTGCGGACACTTGATCAACCGGCTGATCTGACCGCTTCCCGGTCGAGCGTCGTCAGACGTCGTCACGCACCACCCTGCGCCGTTGCAGGACCCTTGCCGCCAACCAGCACAGCATGGCCCAGGCAAAGCCCGCGCACCAGCCGGCCAGCACGTCCGACGGCCAGTGGACGCCGAGATAGATGCGGCTGATGCCGACCAGCACCGTCGTCAGCACGGCGAGCGCCAGAACATAGATCTTCGTCGTCCGGCCCTGCAGGAAGCGCGCCGCAAGCGAGCCCAATGTGAGATAGGTCACCGCCGAAAGCATCGCGTGGCCGCTCGGGAAGGAAAGCGAGGTCTCGTTGACCAGATGCGAGACGAGTTCGGGCCGCGGCCGGTCGACGCCGAGCTTCAGCAGGCTCGACAGCATCTGGCCGCCCGCCACGGCGACGAAGATGAGAAGCGCGGTCCCGGGCCTGCGGATCAACAGCAGATAGATGATCGTCGCCGCCGTGATCAGCACCAGCACGCTGGTGCTGCCGAGGCTGGTGATGTCGCGCATCGCCCCTTCCATCCATGGCGGGCCGATCGGGATACCGGGTTGGCCGGCCTGGCGGAAGGCAAGCATGATTTCAGCGTCGAAGGCGTGCGGCGTGGTGGCCCGTGCCACCTCCATCAACTCCACGAAGCCCCACAGGCCGGCGGCGACGACAAGGCCGGCCAGCAGCACCGGGAATTCGACCCGGCTCAGCAGAGCCTTTGCCGCAGTTCTCATCGGACCTCGTTTCGCAACCATGGTTTGCCGGTCATCGCCCTTGCACATAGGGCCCGAGCGTGATCAGCGCCACGGCGGCAATCGCCAGCACGATGCCGGCCGCCTGCAGCGTATTGATGCGCTCGCCGAAGAATATCAGCGCCACCAGATTGACCGATACCAGCTGGATGACCGCCGACAGGCTGAACGACACCGACATGCCGAACTCGCGAATCAGCCGCAGCATGATCAGGTTGCCCAGCGAATAGAGCGCAAGCGTCAGCACGATCTTGCCCAGGCTGGGCGCCATCCCCCATTGCTTGGCGGCCGCCGCCGCCAGCAGAAAGATCACGGTCGAAAGACCGAGCTGAAGTAACCCCGAAAAACTCACGCTGCCCTCGATATTGATGCCGGTCGTCCGTGCCTTGTTTCGCAAGCGCGTCGCGACGTCAAGCAGCTGCCGTGGGACCAGGCTCTTGTGTCGGCAGGACCGAAGCGCCAAAGTCGCGGCCACTACCCTGCCCCTGCGGGTGGGGGCGAGGAGCGTGGCGTGCGATTTCTCGAAACCTTGTCGCGGCGCTGGAACGGGCTTACGCTGGCGCTGCAGTTCATCATTGCCGGCGGCTTCGGGCTGCTTGCGGTGATGCTGGTGGTCGGCTTCTGGGTCACCGCGCAAATCCGCGAAAGCGTGCTCCACAATTCGGCGGCCACGACTGCCCTTTATGTCGACAGCGTGATCGCTCCGCTGCTCCCCGATCTGCGCACGAACCATCAGCTCGATGACGCCGTCAAACGGGCGCTTGACGAGACCCTCGGCCAAGGCGCGCTCGGCAAACGGCTGTTTTCCTTCAAGTTGTGGCGTCGGGACGGCACGGTGCTGTATTCGAAGGACACGGCCTTGATCGGCCGGCAGTTCGGCCCGAGCGCCAACCTGCGTGCCGCCTTCGCCGGTAATGTCGTCGCCGAGTTCAACGAGCTAGGCGACGAGGACGACAAGGAGGAGAGGGCCGCGGGCGTGCCGCTGCTGGAAATCTACAATCCAGTCCGCGAACCCTGGTCGGGCGAGGTGGTCGCCGTCACCGAATTCTACGAGATCGCCGACGATTTCCAGGCGGCTCTGGCTTCCGCCTTGCTGTCGAGCTGGCTGATCGTGGCCGGCGCCACGCTGACGGCGCTGCTGCTGTTGTCGGGGATCGTCATACGTGGCAGCCGCACCATCGACAAGCAGCGCGGCGTTCTGCAGGGCCAGGTCTCCGAGCTGCAGGCGCTGGTCTCGCAAAACCGGGCGCTGCGCCTGCGCGTCCAGCAGGCGTCGCGCCGTGCCACGGCGCTCAATGAACGATACCTGCGTCGCATCGGTGCCGACCTTCATGACGGGCCGGCTCAGCTCGTCGCGCTGGCGGCGCTGCGTGTGGACAGCCCCGCCATTTCCGGCGAGGGTGCCTCCAGCGACAGCCGCAACGCCGAGATCGCCATGATCCGCATGGCGCTGGACGACGCGATGCGTGAAATCCGCGGCATCTGCAACGGCCTCGTCCTGCCGCAGATAGAAACGGCCGCGACCGGCGACATTCTGCGTCTTGCCGTCGACGAGCATCAACGCAGGACCCGCAGTTCCGTGGCGCTGACCCTATCCAGGCAGTTGCCCGAACTGGGCGCTTCGGAGAAGATCAGCATCTATCGCTTCGTCCAGGAGGGGCTGAACAACGCTTATCGTCATGGGCAGGGCAAGGATCAGGAGGTGAAGGCCGGGATGACAGGCGGCAAGTTCTTCGTTGAAGTGTCGGATGGCGGGCCCGGATTCGACCCGAGGCGAGCCGAGGGCCTGGGGCTCGCCGGCATCAGGGAACGTATCGAAAGCATTGGTGGCCAGTTCGAGACCACGACCGGGCCACAGGGAACACGATTGATGATTACGCTAGCCGTCGAGGATCAACCATGATCGGTACCATCCGTGTCGCCATTGTCGACGACCACCCGCTGTTTCGCGAAGGCGTTACCCGCAGCCTGTCGGAGATCGGCGGCTTCGAAATGGTGGCCCAGGGCGCCACGGCGCAGGATGCCGAACGCATCGCCTCGACTTTGCAGCCCGACATACTGCTGCTCGACATCAGCATGCCGGGTGACGGCCTTGCGTCGGTGGCCGGCATACTGGGTGCCAATCCCGGGCAGAAGATCGTCATGCTGACGGTCTCGGAGGCCAATGCCGACGTGGCGCGGGCGCTGAACGCCGGTGTGCGCGGCTATGTGCTGAAGGGGGTCGGCTCGCGCATGCTGGCCGAAATCCTGCATGGTGTCGCGGCCGGCGAGACCTATGTGTCGCCGACCCTGTCGGCCCGCCTGCTTTCGGACCTGCAATCGCTGCAGCCGGCCAACGGCAGGACGGATCGCCTGCGTCAGCTCACCGGACGCGAGGCCGAGATCCTGCAGCTGGTGGCGGAAGGGCTGAGCAACAAGGAAGTGGCGCTGCGGCTGGCACTGCAGGAAAAAACGGTCAAGCATCACATGACCGGTGTGCTGTCCAAGCTCAACGTCCGCAATCGCACCGAGGCGGCGCTGCTGATGCGCGAAGCGCGGGATCGGGCCGGCAGCTAATCCTGGTCGGCCGCAAGGGATCCCCGGTTTGGGATAACGACACGCATAAATGAAAACCTGAAGCGCGGTGCAGCAGCGGAACGCTCCCGGGCAAAAAAGACGGCCCCTATACGGGGCCGGAGCGACAAGGTCACCTCCGCCGGGGGGCGGCGGAGGTGACACGTAAAGCGGGCGATGCCTATTGCCCGCTCTACAACCCCTTGAGGCGGCTTATATCCGCCGCCGTCGCAGGGCGCTCGACGATCGTGCGGCCCAGAGCGTCGGTCATTTTGAAGCGACCCTTCTCGATCTCTTCCCCGAAGCCGTTAGGGTGCTGCACCACGATCTTGTTGTCGTCTATTTCGACACGATCGCCGGTTGTTGCGTTCACATGCTTGCCGGAGCTGTTGGCACCCTTCCCCTTGCCGTTGTTGCCGCCGCCATTGTTCCCGTTGCCGCCAGCGTTGCCATTGTTGCCTCCTGCGTTGCCATTGTTGCCGCCGCCGTTATTTCCATTGCCGCCATTGCCGCCATTGCCGTTACCGCCATTGCCGCTGTTCCCGCCAGGCTTGGCTTGGGCGCTGGACGCGACAATGCCTGCGGCGGAACCGTGAAAATCGAGGTGATAGGGGGCTATGGTCAGCGCCAGTGCCGGCACTGCTCTCAGGGCCAGCCAGCAACAATGAGCCATGATCGAGCTGCGCATCAGTCCCTCACTTGATCGGGCCGGCGAATTCAAGGGCCATCTCGTGCAGGTACGCGACCATCGGCGACATGGCGTGTTCGTGTAAGTGGCCCACGACCGATGCCGCGGCAATCCGGACCTTCGCCCGATCGGTTTAGGACCTTGGTCCGAGTTTCAAACCGAATGTGGCGCGAGGTTCGCGGTCAGCTGGCGGGTGCACGAATGTCACGAAAGTGTGACCGATCGTCTATAAGGGGTCGAAACGCGTGACACGCTCCAGCCATCCAGCCAGAGGCAGACCCATGACCGACCATCGCTCGCCCGACGCCCGATTCCGCACCAGCCTGCTTGAGGAAAGCAACGGTCCGGCGACCAACCCCACCGACAACAGCACCATGGGCGAAATCATCGCCGAACGGTTTTCCCGCCGCGCTTTCCTCAAGGGCTCGCTGGCCGTCTCGGCCATTGCCGCCACCGTCAGCCCGCTGGCGCTCGTGGCCGCCGACGATGCGCGTGCCGCCGAGGGCTCCGCCTTCTCGTTCGAGGAACTCGAAGCCGGTATCGACGACAAGCACCATGTCGCGCCGGGCTACGATGCCGACGTGCTGTTGCGCTGGGGCGATCCGCTGTTTGCCGATTCGCCGGAGTTCGACCCGGCCAGGCAGTCGGCTGAGGCCCAGGCAAGACAATTCGGCTACAACAATGACTATGTCGGCTATATCGGGATCGGTGGCTCCGCCGAGCACGGCCTGCTGGTCGTCAACCACGAATACACCAATCCGCATCTGATGTTCCCGGGCATCGTCAGGATCGTCGAGAAGGACGGCAAGAAGGCGGCCGAACTCGCGCCGCTCTCGAAGGAGCAGGTCGATGTCGAGATGGCGGCACATGGCGGCACCATCGTCGAGATCCGCAAGGAAGGCGGCAAGTGGCAGGTGGTGCGCGACGGCAAGTTGAACCGCCGCATCACCTCCAACACCGAAATGGCGCTGTCGGGCCCGGTCGCCGGTCATGACCGCGTCAAGACCAATGCCGACCCATCCGGCACCAAGGTCATCGGCACATTCAACAACTGCGCCGGCGGCGTCACGCCTTGGGGCACCTATGTCATGGCCGAGGAGAACATCCACGGCTATTTCTCCGGTGAACTGCCGGAAGGCCATAAGGAAGCCGCCAATTACAAGCGCCTCGGCATTCCGGAAGGCGCCTATGAATGGGGCGCGCATTACGATCGTTTCGACCTCGCCAAGGAGCCGAACGAGCCCAACCGTTTCGGCTGGATCGTCGAGGTCGACGTCAACGATCCGACATCCACGCCGAGGAAGCGCACCGCAATGGGCCGCTTCAAGCATGAAGGCGCCGAATCGATCGTCGCCAAGGATGGCCGCGTCGTCTTCTATCTCGGCGACGACGAGCGCTTCGAGTACGTCTACAAATTCGTCACCGCGGGCCGTTTCGATCCGGACGACCGCGCCGCCAACATGAACCTGCTCGACGACGGCACGCTGCATGTCGCCAAATTCGCTGCGGACGGTACGGTGGAATGGCTGCCGATCGTCTTCGGCCAGGGCCCGCTGACACCTGAGAACGGCTTTGCCGGCCAGGCCGACGTGTTGATCGAGACGCGGCGTGCCGCCGACCTGCTCGGCGCCACCAAGATGGACCGTCCCGAGGACATCCAGCCCAATCGTGTCAACGGCAAGGTCTATGTCATGCTGACCAACAATTCCAAGCGCAAAGCCGACCAGGTCGACGCCGCCAACCCGCGCGCCGACAACGCTTTCGGCCACATCATCGAGATATCGGAAGATGGCGGCGATTTCGCCGGCACCAGGGGCAAATGGGAAGTGCTCCTGAAATGCGGCGATCCGGCGGTTGCCGATGTCGGCGCCACCTTCTCCACCGCCACCACGGCCAATGGCTGGTTCGGCATGCCCGACAATTGCGCGGTCGATTCAGCCGGGCGCCTGTGGGTCGCCACCGACGGCCAGGGCCCGAAGGCCACCGGCCGCACCGACGGCCTGTGGGCGGTCGACACCGAAGGGCCGGCGCGCGCGACGTCAAAACTGTTTTTCCGCGTGCCGATCGGCGCTGAAATGTGCGGGCCGCTGTTTGCGCCCGACGATCAGACCGCCTTCGTCGCCGTCCAGCATCCAGGCGACGGCGGCGAGGATTGGGAGGCGTTCGGCCGCCCGTCCTATTATGAGGATCCGTCGACGCGCTGGCCCGATTTCAAGCCGGACATGCCGGTGCGGCCGGCGGTCGTCGCCATTACCAGGCAAGGCGGCGGCAAGATCGCGATTTAGAGGGCAATTCCAGGAAAGTGGGGTTCCGTCCGACGCGTAAAACGAACCTCCAGCCCGGTTCAGCGGCCCGAATTGGCGATCCGCCGGGCAATCCGCTCGGCGATCGCCTTGGCCTGGATGGCGGCATTGGCGAAGCAGCCGCGGATGCTCGGCCGCATGCCGGTGAACCAGAGGCCAGGCAGTTTCGGATCCGCATCGCCGCCGTTGAAGACCGGAACGCCCTTGCCGTCGAGCACGCCGAGATTGCCGACCATCTGCTCAAGCCCGGTGCGGTAGCCCGTCGCGGCAATGACGATGTCGGGATCGATCAGGCTGCCATTGGCCAGGATGACGCCGTCGCGGGTGAATTCCCGCACCCCCGGCACGACGGTGATCCTGCCCGCGCGGATGGCGTCGATCGCGCCCTCGTCGGCGGCGATCGCTGTGTAGTCGGTGGTCAGGCGGCTGGCGCCGCCCACCGGTGCCGGCGGCACGCCGAATTTCGTCAGGTCGCCGAAAACCAGGCGCTGCGTCAAGGCGATCACCGCATCGGCGACCCGCAAAGGCAACCGCGCCATCAGCGGCGACAGCCGGTGCACGGCAATCTTGCCGATGCGCTTGGGCAGGACCGACGGACCGTTGCGGGCCGACAGCCACAGCGAGGCGGTGCTTGCCTGCGCCAGGTGGTTGAGCGCGTCTATACCCGAGTTGCCGGCGCCGACGACCAGCACCTTCTTGCCGGCATAGTCCTTCGCGTCGCCGAAATCCGCCGAATGGATGATGCGGCCGGCGAAATCCCGCATTCCTTTCCAGTCGGGGATGAACGGCTGTCTGTCGCGGCCGGTGGCGATCACGACGTGGCGCGCCAGGCGCATCCCGGCGCTGGTCTCTATCGCCCAGTGGTCGCCCCTGAACAGGACCGCCTCGACGGCGACGCCGAGCTCCACCGGCAGCCGGTTCGCCTCGCTGAAATCGTTCAGATAGCGGATGACGGCGGTTCTGTGGGGGAAGGCGAGCGTGCCCTTCGGATAGGCAAGGCCGGGAAGTGACGAAAGGTCGCGGTGAGTATTGAGGCGCAGCTGCTTGTGACGCCGATGCCATGGCTCGGCCAACCGGCTCTCCTTTTCCAGGATCGCCGTCGCCACGCCGGCCTTGACCAGCGCCTGCGCTGCCGCGAGACCGGCGGCGCCGGCGCCGATGACGATCGCCGGTTCGATGGTTACCGTCTGGTGCGCTGCCGGTCTGATTGTCGTATCTGCCATTCGCTCACGAACCCCATTCCACCCTTGTGGCGCTTCCGCCGACACCGGCAGAACGCCCTCCCGCGCATGATCCATACAGCAGATCGGCCCCGGATTTCGAGGCCATGCGCCGCACCGCGGTTGCGTCCTATATGGCATATACGCGAGATCGGCGATAATCAGGTCGCGGCAATGTGATTGATTCGAGATCCGGGGGCTGGCGGATCTCTGTTACCGGTACAGGAATCCGAAGTCCTCGAAACGCTTTTTTCGGCTTCCTGTGCAAAATCAAGGCGCCACGGCGTATAGCGTACCCGGGTGCGCGCCGCAGATGCACGCGGAATCTCGACCCATGCCCTCCTTGCGGATCTATCTCGACAAAATCCTCGAGCGTGCCTCGCCAAAGGTCGAGCGCCAGGCGTTCACCCATGCCGAACGGCTGGCGCTGGTGCGCCGCCACGGCGACTTCTCACTCGCCTACTCCTCCGCCGTGCAAGGCAGGCTCTCCTATTTCGGCGACGCCGACGGTTACATCGCCTTCGGCACCAAGATGAAGCATCATTTCGCGCTCGGCGACCCGGTCGCCGATCCGGCCCATCGGGCCGACTATATCAGGCGCTTCGTCGAGACCGCCGGCAGCCCCTGGTTCGTGCAGATCGGCGAACAGTCGGCGCGGGTGCTGGCCGGGCTCGGCTACAAGGTCAACCGGCTGGGCATCGACACCCGTCTGCCGCTGCCCGAACACGATTTTTCCGGCAAGCGCAACGAAACCGTGCGCTACTCCGAGCGCTGGCTGTTGAAGAAGGGCTTTTCGTTCGCCGAGGACAAGCGGACGATCTTTCTCGACGAGATCTCCCGGCTTTCGGCGAACTGGCGCGGCGACCGCATCGTCAAGCGTTGGGAAATGGGCTTCCTCAACCGGCACTTCGCCGATCATGTGGGCGTCGACATGCGCCGCTTCGTGCTGCACGGCCCCGATGGCGAACTGGTCGCCCTGCTCGACTTCGATCCGCTGTTTCGCGGCGGCAAGGTCATCGGCTACACCACAGCCTTCAAGCGCAAGCACATCGACGCCTCGCCGCATGCGGAGGTCGGCCTGACCAAATTCGCCGTCGACCGCTTTCGCGAGGAAGGCATTTCGGTCGTCACGCTCGGGCTGTCGCCGCTGGTCGACGTCGGCCCCAGCGGATTCGCCGAAAGCGATTTCTGGCGCAACGCCTTCCAGCGCGCCTATGATTCGCCCTGGGTCAACCGCCGCCGCTTCAACCTGCAGGGGCAGGCGGCGTTCAAGCGTCGTTTCCACGGCATCGAGGAGCCGGTCTACGTCGCCTTCCGTGAGGGAACCTATGTCGAGATGCTGGGCCTGCTGCGGCTGGTGAAGGCGATCTAGCTCTGACCGCGGTTCAGCGTGGCTTCGCCCCTCAATTCCTCAGCCGGTAGCCGGTTTTGAATATCCAGGCGACGGTCGCCACGCAGATCAGCAGAAACACCACGGTCATGCCGAGGCTGATGCCGACCGAAACGTCCGATTTTCCGAAAAAGCTCCAGCGGAAGCCGCTGATCAGATAGACGACCGGATTGAACAGCGTCACCGTGCGCCAGGCGCCCGGCAGCATGTTGATGGAATAGAAGCTGCCACCGAGGAAGGTCAGCGGCGTGATGATCAGCAGCGGCACCAGTTGCAACTGCTCGAAGCTCCTGGCCCAGATTCCGATGATGAAGCCGAACAGGCTGAAGGTCACCGCCGTCAGCACCAGGAAGGCCAGCATCCAGAACGGATGCTGGATCGAGAGCGGCACGAACAGCGAGGCCGTCGCCAGAATGATCAGGCCGAGGATGATCGACTTTGTGGCGGCGCCCCCGACATAGGCGAGGACGATCTCGAGATAGGAGACCGGAGCCGACAACAGCTCGTAGATCGAGCCGACGAATTTCGGGAAGTAGATGGCGAAGGAGGCGTTGGAGATCGACTGCGTCAAAAGCGACAGCATGATCAGCCCGGGCACGATGAAGGCGCCGTAGCTGATGCCGTCGATCTCGGTGATGCGCGAACCGATGGCCGAGCCGAAGACGACGAAATACAGCGACGTCGACAGCACGGGCGAGACGATGCTCTGCAAGACGGTGCGCAGCGCGCGCGCCATCTCCACCCGGTAGATCGCCCATACCGCGCGCAGGTTCATGGCTCTTGCCTCAGAAGATTGACGAAGATCTCCTCCAGCGAACTGTTCTGCGTGTCCAGGTCGCGGAACTGGATGTCGGCGGCCTCGAGATCGCGGATCAGCGACGCCACGCCCGGCCGGTCGCTCTGGTTGTCATAGGTGTAGGTGATCTGCCCGCCATCCGGCGACAATTCCAGGGCGTAGTGCGAGAAGGCGTCCGGAATGGCGCCGAGCGGGCTGCGCAGTTCCATCACCAGGCGCTTGCGGCCGAGCTTGCGCATCAGTTCGGCCTTGCCCTCGACCAGGATGATCTCGCCGCGGTTGATGACGCCGACGCGGTCGGCCATCGCCTCGGCTTCCTCGATATAGTGGGTGGTGAGAATGATGGTGACGCCGTCCTCGCGCAGCCGCCGCACCATCGCCCACATGTCCTGGCGCAGTTCGACGTCGACGCCGGCCGTCGGCTCGTCGAGGAACAGCACGCGCGGTTCGTGCGACAGCGCCTTGGCGATCATCAGCCGCCGCTTCATGCCGCCCGAAAGCGTGATGGCCTTGGCGTCCTTCTTGTCCCACAGCGACAGGTCGCGCAGCACCTTCTCGACAAAGGCATGGTTCGCCGGCTTGCCGAACAGGCCGCGGCTGTAGTTGACCGTCGCCCAGACGCTCTCGAAGGCATCGATGGTCAGTTCCTGCGGCACCAGCCCGATCAGGCCGCGCGCGGCGCGATAGTCTCTGGTGATGTCGTGGCCATCCACCGTGACGCTGCCAGACGAACGGTTGACGATGCCGCAGACGATCGAGATCAGCGTCGTCTTGCCGGCGCCGTTGGGGCCAAGCAGCGCGAAGATCTCGCCGCGCTCGATGTCGAGATTGATTTCCTTCAGCGCCTTGAAGCCGGTGGCGTAGGTCTTGGTGACCCCGGAAATGGAGATGACAGGCTGCATGGCTGAAAACGGCTGCTTGAAAGAGGACCCCAGATATAGGACGAATGTCGCCGCATGCAACCGCAAGTCAATGCCGTTGCTGACAGTTCTCGACATTGCCGCCGCATGGCGCTGCGGCGTTCCGCCTCGCGGCGGGACGCCGCTTTGACCGGCTGGCCCTACAAGCCTATTCTCCGCTTATTAGAAGCAGCCGGAGCCCGCCATGGACCCGCTCATCCTTTCGCGCATTCAATTCGGTGCGAATATTTCGTTTCATATTCTGTTTCCAGCCATCACCATCGCACTCGGCTGGGTGCTGCTTTTCTTCAAGCTCCGCTACAACGCGACCAATGATTCGGCCTGGATGCGCGCCTATTTCACCTGGGTGAAGGTGTTCGCATTGTCCTTCGCCATGGGCGTGGTTTCCGGCGTCACCATGAGCTTTCAGTTCGGCACCAACTGGCCGGGCTACATGGAAACGGTCGGCAACATCGCCGGGCCGCTGCTGGCCTACGAAATCCTCACCGCCTTTTTCCTCGAGGCAGCCTTCCTCGGCATCATGCTGTTCGGCTTCCGCCGCGTTTCCAACCGCATCCACACGCTGGCGACCGTGCTGGTGGCCGGCGGCACCACGGTGTCTGCCTTCTGGATCATCGCGCTGAACTCGTGGATGCAGACGCCGGTCGGCTTCGAGATGCGCGACGGCGTCGCCCACGCCGTCGACTGGTGGGCGATCCTCTTCAACCCCTCCATGCCCTACCGTCTCGTCCATATGCTGCTCGCCTCCGGGCTTACGGTATCGTTCCTCATAGCCGGCCTGTCGGCGCTGCGCTACCTCAAGGGCGACCGCTCGGAATCGATGTGGAAGGCGCTGCGCACCGGCGTCTTCACCGCCGCCATCCTCATCCCCATCCAGATCCTTGCCGGCGACCAGCACGGCCTGAACACGCTCGAGCACCAGCCGCAGAAGATCGCCGCCATGGAGGCCAACTGGAACACCGGCCCCAACGTGCCGCTGGTGCTGTTTGCCATTCCGGATGAAGCGGCCAGGGAAAACAGGTTCGAGGTGACCATTCCCGACGGGGCGAGCTGGATCCTCCGGCACAGTGCCAGGGGCGTGGTGCCGGGGCTCAACGACTATCCCGGCAACCATCCGCCCGTCTTCCCGGTGTTCTGGGGTTTTCGCGTCATGGTCGGCACCGGCCTGTTGATGCTCGCCGTCTCCTGGTCGGCCGCCTTCTTCCTCAAGCGCCGTCATGGCTTGCCGAGGCCGCTGGCGCTGCTCATGGTGCCGATGACCATCTCCGGTTGGGTGGCGACGCTCGCCGGCTGGTATACGACGGAGATCGGCCGCCAGCCCTGGCTGGTGACGGGCGTGCTGAGGACCGCCGACGCCGTCGGCCCGGTGGCCGGCAGCCATGTGGCGCTGACGCTGGCCGTCTATCTCGCTCTCTACGTGCTGTTGCTGATCGCCTATCTCGGCGTTCTGGTCCACCTGGCGCTGAAGGCGGCCAAGGACGGCGACACCTCGCCGCTGCCGGGCGTGCTCAACAAGCCGATGTCGCAGCCCGCGGCTGGCGAGTAGGAGAGAGAGAGAAATGACCTATGACTGGCCGACCCTGCTCCCCCTCATCTTCGCCGGCCTGATGGGCCTCGCCATCCTGATCTACGTCATTCTCGACGGCTTCGATCTCGGCATCGGCATCCTGTTCGCGGCGGCCGAGGACGCCGAGCAGGACACCATGATCGCCGCCATCGGCCCGTTCTGGGATGCCAACGAGACCTGGCTGGTGCTGGCCGTCGGCCTTCTGCTGGTCGCCTTTCCGATGGCGCATGGCGTCATCCTCAGCGCGCTCTATATCCCGGTGTTCGTGCTTCTGGTCGGCCTCATCCTGCGCGGCGTGGCCTTCGACTTCCGCGCCAAGGTGGCGACGGAGCGCAAGCATCGCTGGAACCGCATCTTCTTTCTCGGCTCGCTCATCGCCTCACTGGCGCAAGGCTATATGCTGGGCGTCTATGTGCTTGGCCTCGACTTCGGCCTGGGGGGCATGGCGTTCGGCGTGCTGGTGGCGTTCTGCCTGGCGGCGGCCTACGCCGCGATGGGGGCGGCCTGGGTCATCTACAAGGCCGAAGGCGACTTGCAGAAGAAGGCGGTGCGCTGGCTGCGCACCACATTGGTGCTGACCGCGCTCGGCATGGCTGCCGTGTCGCTGGCCACGCCCTTCGCCAGCCCGCGCATCTTCGCCAAATGGTTCGTCCTGCCCGAAATGCTCTATCTGTCGCCGCTGCCGATCCTGTCGGCGCTGCTGTTCCTGGGGCTGTGGCGGCAGACCTCTCATCTGCCCAGGCCCGACGACCGCCATTCGCTGACGCCGTTCCTGATCTTGGCCGCCATCTTCGCGCTGGGCTTTGCCGGGCTCGCCTGGTCGTTCTATCCGTTCGTGGTGCCCGACAGGCTGACCATCTGGCAGGCGGCTTCCGCAACCGAAAGCCTGGCCATCATCCTGGCCGGCACCGTGGTCGTGCTGCCGATCATCATCTTCTATTCCTTCTATGCCTACCGCGTGTTCGGCGGCAAGGCGAGGGACCTGACCTACGATTGAAGGGCCAGGCGACGGCGCGAAATCATCGCCTCCGCCTGCCGCCTGTCGCCTGCCGGAAAGACAATATTCATCTTCACGCGGAATAACCTTCCGCGACATGCTGCGGCCTGATGGCAGCGGTCCGAGAAGAAGGGCAATGCAATGCGCGGTGTCCCGGTTGCCTCGATAGAACACGATCCGCAGGCGCGGCAGCGCTACGCAGTTTTCCCGGGAAAATCGCTACGCCGCTTTCCTGGAATTGCTCTGGTCCTGATCCGCCTGGTCACGCTGATCGCCGCGCTTGCGCTGGCCGGCCTGCTGCCTGTCATTCAGCCCGCTTATGCCCAGCAGACGGCCAACTGGGCCGGTGTCTGGGACACCAAATGGCGCGGCGGCGGCGCCCAGATCACCTTCGAGCAGGACGGCGCCGAGGTGAAGGGCGTCTATCCCCTGTATGACGGCCGCATCGAAGCCAAGGCCGAAGGCGAAAAGCTGTTCGGCCGCTGGTTCGAGGGCAGTCGCCAGGGCGAGTTCAGCTTCGTCATGGCGCCGGACGGCGCGAGCTTCATGGGCCGTTTCGAATCCGCCACCGCCGAATGGTGGACGGGCGTGCGCGTCGACGCCGCCGAGACCCTCAAGGTCGACCAGACCAGCCCGATGACGACGATGCGCTCATTCCTGCAGACCATGAACGAGAGCGGCGCCGACAATGTGCCGCGCGCCACCGGCGGCGGCATGGGCCTTGCCGCGCTGGCGGCCGGCCTCGTCGACGTCACGGAGGCCGATCGCGGCGGCCTCAACATGCCCGATTACACCAAGCTCCTGTTTTCGGTGATCGACAACGCCACCTTGCGCCTGTGGAACCTGCCGCATGATGCGATCCCCGGCGACGAGGTGACAGCCAGGCTGCAGCAATATGGCAGCAAGGTTTTCTTCGACGTCACCTTCCGCCGCAAGGCCGGCGAATGGTTCATCGTCGGGCCGCAGCTCGCCGTGCTGCAGGCCAAGCTCGCCGAGTTCCAGGCGGCGCGTGGCGAAGCCCCCGACATGGTCGACGATCCGGCCAAGCTCGCCTCGCCGCGCGACACGTTCAAGATGCTGCTCGGCGGCATCGCCGACCAGAATGGCGGTTCGACGCAAACGGCGCTCGACATGCGCGGTTACAATCCGGCGGTGCGGTCCGACGAGGCGGTTCTGCTCGAGAGCTATCTCAAGAAAGTCATCGACCGCATCGGCTACGTCTACTGGCAGGAAATTCCCGACGATCCCCAAAGCAACACGCCCTATGTGTATTTCGAGCACCCGGCCGGCAACATCGTCGTCGCTCCGGTGGGGACTGAGAAAGGCGGCAAGCTGTGGAAATTCACGCCGGAAACGCTGGCCAACATCCGCACGCTCTATGCCGATATCGAGGATGCGCCGGTGGCGCCGGAATTCACCGCCTTCGCCAGCAACGATCCCTTCTTCGCCACGAGGGGCCTTGCCCGTGAGATCAGCCCTGCCCTTTTGACCCGCGCCGGGCCGATCGAACGCTGGCAATGGCTGGGGCTCGGCATTGCCGTGCTTGCCGGCATCGCCTTCGGCTTCCTTGCCAACGCCGTCATCGTGTTCTTCGCCCGCCGCGGCAGGAGTTCGGGGCGGGCCGGCTTCTTCCGCGTCGTCGAATGGGCGGTGCGCTCGATCTTCCTCGGCCTGTTCCTGCTGTTTGCGCTGCGGCCGCTCGGCTTGCCGCAGGTGATCGCGGCATCCGCCAAGGCGGCGGCCTGGAGCCTGATCCTGATCGGCGCGGTTCCCGTCGTCTGGCACCTGATCGGCAAGATCGCCGAGCGCTACCGCGCCACCTTCAACGTGCCCGGCTACCACGAGACGCTGATCTCGCTGCTGACCGGCGTGGCGCGCATCGCCGCCCTGGTGGTCGCCTTCCTGCTCCTGGCTGAGGTGCTGGCGATCCCCTATCAGGGCGTGCTGGCCGGCCTCGGCATTGGCGGCCTGGCGGTGGCGCTGGCGGCGCAGCCGACGCTGCAGAATTTTCTTTCCGGCCTGACGCTCTATGCCGACCGGCCGGTCAGCGTCGGTGACTTCTGCAAGTTCGGCAACCAGTCCGGCACCATCGAGCATATCGGCATGCGCTCGACCCGCATCCGCTCGGTCGACCGCACGGTGATCTCGGTGCCCAATTCCGACTTCGCCGGCATGCAGATCGAGAACTACGCCCATCGCGACCGCACCCGCTTCGCCACCACGCTGCAATTGCGCTACGAGACGACGCCCGACCAGCTGCGCTACACGCTGGCGGCGCTGCGCAAGCTCCTGATCGCTCATCCGCGCGTCATCGACGACCCGTGCCGCGTGCGCTTCGTCGGCTTCGGCCCCTATTCACTCGACATCGAGGTCTTCACCTACATCACGACCGCGGATGGCTCGGAGTTTCTCGCCATCCGCGAGGACATATTGCTGTCGATGATCGCGGTGATGGACGAGGCCGGCGCCCAGTTCGCCTTCCCGGCGCAGCTGGAATACAGCGCCGCCGACCTGCCGCTCGACCAGGAAAAGCGCATCGCCGCGGAAAAGCGGGTCAGCGCCTGGCGCGAGGAGGAAAAACTGCCTTTCCCCGATTTCAGCCAGCTCGACAGGCTGGAGCTCAACGACAGCCTGCCCTATCCGCCGCGGGGCTCGGTGCAATACCGAGAAGCCCAGTCCGCCCCGGCCACGGTCGAAACCAAGGCCTCGCTGGAGAAGGCGCGCTGGAGCCTGCCGTGGCGGAAGAGGGTGTAGCCTTCTTCGCAGGAGAGGCCGCGATCCCTCGCGCCCCCCTCTGGCCGGCAGGGCAGCAGGAGGCGCTTCCCGCCAGCGCCTCCGCTTCTGAACCTCAATTGCTGGCCGACAGCACCAGCACCGGCTTGTCGCTGTAAAGCTTCGGGAACAGCGTCTTCAAATTCGCCACCTTTGGCAGGTCGTTGTAGACGATGTAGGGATAGGTCGGATTGAGCGTCAGGAAATCCTGGTGGTACTCCTCGGCCGGATAGAAGGTCTTGCCGGTTTCGATCGTGGTGACGATGGGCTTGCCGAACAGCTTGGCCTGGTCGAGCTGGGCGATGTAGCTCTGCGCGATCTTCTTCTGTGCCTCGTTTTCGGCGAAGATCGTCGAGCGGTACTGCGTGCCGGAGTCGGGCCCCTGATAGTTGAGCTGTGTCGGATTGTGGGCGACCGAGAAATACACCTGCAGCAGCTGGCCATAGGTGACTTTGGAGGGATCGTAGGTGATCTCGACGGATTCGGCATGGCCGGTGCGGCCGGTGCCGACCGTCTCGTAGACGGCGTCGTCCTTGGCGCCGCCGGTATAGCCCGAGACCGCCTTGGTGACGCCCTTGACGTGCTGGAACACGCCCTGCACGCCCCAGAAGCAGCCGCCGGCGAACACTGCCGTCTCGCTGCCGCCCGCGGCCTTTTCATCCAGCGCCGGTGGCGGGATCACCACGGCATCCTCCGCCGAAACCGCTGGGGTGAGCCAGAAGGCGGCGCCCGCGACGGCGAGCGCGAAAGCTGCGAGCGCGCCGCGGACGAGGCCGCTCGAACGGTTCTTGATGTCGGTCATGGTTGCACTCCTCATGGCTTGCATAGGGTCCAGTCTATTGAATTAGCGGAGCCGGTGCGATGCGCGAGTTGCGGCGGAGGCTCACATTCTCGTGCGGCCCCAGCGGGTGCGTAACTCTCCGCCGCGGCTTGACCTAGTTGGCAGGCTTCATCGCATCCGTCGCCGGCTTCATCGCGTCAGCCGCCGGCTTCATGGCGTCCGCCGGTTTCATCGCATCGGCGGCGGGCTTCATGGCATTGGTGGCCATCGGGTCGGCCGGCTTCATTGCATCGGTTGCCGGTTTCATCGCGTCGGCGGCGGGTTTCATGGCGTTGGTGGCCTCGTCGGCCCGGGCGATGCCGCCGGCCAGCAATGCCGTCGAGCACAAAGCGAGCGCAAGCGCCGGCAGCGTCAGGCGGGAAAGAACGGTCATGATGGTCTCCTTGGTTGGGTGGCGCGCCCTCGCGGCGGCCGGCTGTTGCGGCGCCGCAGGCGCGGCGTTGCGCAATTTCTGATCGGGCATGGTCTCTCCCCGCAACCGGGAAGTTCCCGGAGGCAAGCTAATCGGCGGCGGCGGCCAGGATCGGCCCGCCGCCGGGCGACTGCACCAGCACGGCGGTGCTGAGGCCATGGGCGGCGGCCGGCACGTCGAGCGTCGTGGCCTCTCCGGTCCAGCTGCCGAGCTTTTTCAGCGCATGCACGACATTGCCGTGCGGCAAGGTGCGGCCGGTGTTCTCGCCGCGCGCCACGGGCACCTCGACGACGCCCCTGGCATAGCGCACCAGCCAGATGTCGGCTTTGCCGCCCGGCACGCTCCCCGCGCCGATGCTGGCCTTGCCGCCATCGAGCGACAGCGACGGTCCCTTGATGCGTCCGCTCGCCGCAATCAGCCGTTCGATCTCGCCGGGCGCGGCGCCGACCGCATCGGCACGGCCGTTGACCACCACCTGCGGCGTGAACGGCCCGTCACGGCCGAGCGGCGGCTCGTAGCTCACCTGGCGTTGCGTGAACTCCTGCCGGCCGAAAATGTCCTTCCAGCCGAGATAGTCCCAGTAGGTGACATTGAAGGACAGCGCCAGCACGCCGGGCTGGTCCTTGACCTTGATCAGATTGGCATTGGCCGGCGGGCAGGACGAACAGCCCTGGCTGGTGAACAGCTCGACAATGGTAAGCGGCTGCGCCGCGGCCGCACCGAGCGACGCCGCGAGCGCAAGCGCGCCCAGGCTGGACACTGCGAGGAACCTGCTGCGTTTGGCTTGCGACATGGAATGCTCCGTGGGCGACGGCGCCGCGATGCGCCGCTCATATCCCCACTTCGCCGCCAATTATCGCTTCGTTACAGCGCTCACCGGTTTGTGATTGAGCGCCAGCGGGTTCTTCCTTCTCCCCCTGTGGGAGAAGGTGGATCGGCGCGCAGCGCCGAGACGGTTGAGGGGTGTTCCAGCGGAGTGAGACGTTGGCGTTTCCTGGAACAGCCCTCATCCGACCTCGCTTCGCCAGGCCACCGCCCGGGGGCGAGCCACGCGTCCCGCCCCGTCCTTCGGACCCCACAAGGGGAGAAGGGAAAACGGCGCCACTATCTCCAGGGCTGCAGACTTCTGTCCCGCACATAGGCGATGATCGTGTCGCAAACGGCATTCATCTCTTTCAGGACATCGTCGTTCCAGAAGCGCAGAACGCGAAAACCCCTAGCCTCCAGCTCGGCCTTGCGGATCCGGTCAGCATCCGAGTCCGCGTGTTGGCTGCCGTCGATCTCGATAATCAGCCCGGCTTCGAGGCAAACGAAATCGGCAATGTATTTTCCAAAAGGAACCTGGCGCCTGAATTTGATCCGGTCCAGTCTGCGGTCTCGTAGTTCCTGCCAAAGCCTGTCTTCCGCTTCCGTCATGTCACGGCGGAGTGAGCGAGCAAAGTTGCGCTTGGCGGGGGTGACGGGTTGGTGCGGCATGGCGCCAGACTAGTCGAACGCTGCGATCCGTCTATAGCCCCGGCGGACGGGACGAGGCCGAGCGCAAAAGGGCTGTTCCAGCGGAGTGAGGCGTTGGCGTTGCCTGGAACACCCCTCATCCGACCTCGCTTCGCGAGGCCACCTTCTCCCACAAGGGGAGAAGGAAGAAGCCGCAGTGTCACTGCGTCAGCACCGTTTGCGAGGGGCGCTGGTTGAAGTCGCATTTGCCCATCACGGTGTAGAAGAAGTCGGCGTTGACGACAGGCGCCGGCACGGCGGAGCCGCCGTCTTCCCAGGCCTGGTAGCCTGTCTGGCCGCACGGCACGGCGGTGAAGATATCGACGGTCTGGCCCGTGGCGATTTCGGGCATGTCGGTCGGGCTGGTGCCGATATAGAGCCGGTTCGAGGTGTTCGGGTCGTTCGACCTGAGCGTGGTCGGCTGGGCCGGTTTGGCCGTCGCGGCGGAAGGCACGTCCATCTCGAGATAGAGCTGGTCCATCTGGCTGACGTCGATGACCGCGCCGGTGCTGTTGGCCGGCGTGGTGGTGCAGACGGTCTGCCGCATGACGCCGTTGCCGTCGGTGCTGGTGATGGCGCCGGAGGGCGTGTTGTTGAAATTGGCGACCGCCGTGGTGTTGCACACCTGCTGCTGCACCTGGGTAAGCGTGGTGCCGCTCACGGTGGAGACGGTGGTGGTGCCATAGCCCTTGGGGTCGCCGCCCTTGTTGTAGACATAGCTGATCTGCATCAGCTTCTGCTTCGTGGTCGAGCCGAATCGCGTGCCGTAGAGATACATCGTCTTGTCCCACCAGCCCGACGCCTTCTCGATCTTGAAGGTGGTCTGCACCAGGGCCGCCGCCTTGTTGACCGCCGAGGTGACGCCGACCGGCACGGTGTTGATCCTGGCGATCTGCATGAAGTCGGTCGGCATGGCGAAGCTCGCCGAGGCCTGCGCCGTGGCGGTGCCGTTGGCCGCGATGGTGAAGCTCACCAGCGTGGCGGTGCCTTGCCCGCCATTGGCGGCAAAGGTGTCCTGTAGCATCTGCTGGCGGGCCGCCAGCGCCGTCGTCTTCGGCAGCGTGGTGATGGCCAGCGTCGCCGCGTCGAGCGCCTGCTGCATATTGGACCGGGTCTGGACCGCCGACGTATAATCGACCGAGAAGCCGACCACGGTGACCAGCGGCACCAGGCTGATGAAGAACAGCGGCATCATCGAGCCGCCGCGAGAGCGGGCGAACCTTCCTGCAAGCCCCGGCATTTTTTCTTACCCCAAAAAACGGTTTACCTGCGGGGGAACTAACATGCGCCGGCAAACCGGGGTCTAAGAGGATCGTTCAAAGTTTAAGCATCCGGCCGCACCCGCCCGCTGTTTCGGGCTTTTCCGCCCGGCTCACCGCTTTGTGATGGCCAAGGCGCCCCTTGCGCCGCAAGCCTTGCCGCAGCAAGCCGCCCCTGCTAAAGCGCGCGGCATGAGCACGCCCCTCGACCACATCAGGAATTTCTCCATCGTCGCCCATATCGACCATGGCAAATCCACCCTTGCCGACCGCCTGATCCAGCTCACCGGCGGGCTGGAGCTGCGCGACATGAAGGAGCAGGTGCTGGACTCGATGGACATCGAGCGCGAGCGCGGCATCACCATCAAGGCGCAGACGGTGCGGCTGAAATACCGCGCCAACAATGGCGAGGACTATATCCTCAACCTCATCGACACGCCCGGCCATGTCGACTTCGCCTATGAAGTGTCGCGCTCGCTGGCCGCCTGCGAGGGCTCGCTGCTGGTGGTCGACGCCTCTCAGGGCGTCGAGGCGCAGACGCTCGCCAATGTCTACCAGGCCATCGACAACAACCACGAGATCGTCGTGGTGCTGAACAAGGTCGACCTGCCGGCCGCCGAGCCCGAGCGCATCCGCGAGCAGGTCGAGGAGGTGATCGGCATCGACGCCTCCAACGCCGTGCTGATCTCGGCCAAGACCGGGCTTGGCATTCCCGATGTGCTGGAGGCCATCGTCCACCAATTGCCGCCGCCGCGCGAGGGCGACGCGACCGCTCCCTTGAAGGCGATGCTGGTCGACAGCTGGTACGACGCCTATCTCGGCGTCATCGTGCTGGTGCGCATCATCGACGGCGTGCTGAAAAAAGGCCAGACCATCCGCATGATGGGCACCGGCGCCAAATACCTGGTCGAGCGCACCGGCGTGTTCACGCCCGCCCGCATCAATGTCGAGGAGCTCGGCCCCGGCGAGTTCGGCTTCTTCACCGGCTCGATCAAGGAAGTGGCCGACACCCGCGTCGGCGACACCATCACCGAGGACAAGCGCCAGACCGCACATGCGCTCCCCGGCTTCAAGCCGGCGCAGCCGGTGGTGTTCTGCGGCCTGTTCCCGGTCGACGCCGCCGATTTCGAGGACCTGCGCGCCGCCGTGGGCAAATTGCGCCTCAACGACGCCTCCTTCTCCTACGAAATGGAAACCAGCGCCGCGCTCGGCTTCGGCTATCGCTGCGGCTTCCTCGGCCTGCTGCATCTGGAAATCATCCAGGAGCGGCTGGAACGCGAATTCAACCTCGACCTGATCGCCACGGCACCCAGCGTCGTCTACCGGCTGCTCCTCAATGACGGCTCGGTGAAGGAATTGCACAACCCGGCCGACATGCCCGACGTGGTGAAGATCTCGGCCATCGAGGAGCCGTGGATCCGCGCCACCATCCTCACCCCCGACGACTATCTCGGCGGCATATTGAAACTCTGCCAGGACCGGCGCGGCATCCAGGCCGACCTCTCCTATGTCGGCAAGCGCGCCATGCTGACCTACGACCTGCCGCTCAACGAAGTCGTCTTCGATTTCTACGACCGGCTGAAGTCGATCTCCAAGGGCTACGCCTCGTTCGACTATCACCTCACCGACTATCGCGAGGGCGACCTGGTGAAGATGTCGATCCTGGTCAATGAGGAGCCGGTCGACGCGCTCTCCATGCTGGTCCACCGCACCGCGGCGGAAAAGCGCGGCCGCCAGATGTGCGAGAAGCTGAAGGAACTGATCCCGCACCATTTGTTCAAGATCCCGATCCAGGCCGCGATCGGCGGCAAGGTCATCGCCCGCGAAACCATCTCCGCCCTGCGCAAGGACGTCACCGCCAAATGCTACGGCGGCGACGTGAGCCGCAAGCGCAAGCTGTTGGACAAGCAGAAAGAAGGCAAGAAGCGGATGCGCCAGTTCGGGAAGGTGGACATTCCGCAGGAGGCGTTTATCCAGGCGCTGAAGATGGGGGATTGAGCAAGAGCGTCAGTAAATAAATCAGATGCTCCTCAGTTGGTTCGAGTCAGTGAAAGCTTCCGCTCCAAAAAAGGCGGGGAGATATTCCCCCCTTTGAAGGCGCTCTGCATTTCCTCAATATCCTTTCGCATTATATTCTTGCCCACATAAAGATACTGCCAACAACTAAAAATACGACCCGGCCCAATAGACCGTTTTGCTCTCTCCAAGGTTTCCAGCGCAAAGCTAACCTCATCAAGGACTGCCGCTGTAAGGGCCATACATTGCATAAAATTAGCGTCTTCTGAACCTCCAAACATACCTTCTAGCTCCCTAACCCGGGCAAACATGTCCTTAGAAGGTGATTTTCTATAGCCCCACTCAGCCATAGCGTAGTTAAAGACGACCTGTATATCCGAGTCCTCTAGGATTTCCTCTCGACTCCTTCTGGCGGACAACATGGCTTCTTCAAAGTGGCCCGTACCGATAAGTATAAGAACTAAGTCATTATCGAATGTGTCATTGTCCTCTCCATCAATCCTGTTTCGAATGACTTTTTCAATCAAACGATAAGCAATACGGAGGCCATTCACATCTGACATCAATACATCGGCCACCGCACCAAGGTCCTTCGAACTAAGCTCCTCAAGGGCAGGGGCTTCCTCAACGATTTCGCTCCACTTATCGTCAATTGACTTCAGCACCTGGATAGCAGACGTCAAATCAATGGCGGTCGTTTCTCTCGATCCCAAAACCTGCAAAAGATCCTGACGTGCCTCATTCGGCTTAGATTGACTCAACAGATTAAACGCACGCCGCAGTCTAGCTTTTGGAACGTCATAATCCGCGTCAATCGCAGCGCTCAGCGCTTCGAACTCACTCGTAAAGTTGCCAAGTGCCCGATATACCGCAGCAAGTTCCCATGAGACCTTCCCATTCGTTTTGTGGATACGGCCGATTCTATCTAACGCACTGAGCATCTCGCTCAGTGGTATCTCATAGTCGATCCTGAGGCCCGGATCTTGCGAGCGGTACTCGATATTCCGCCGGACCTTCCGAAGATAGAACATAGCTCCATCCCCATCCTCAATGTTGAGCTGGACAACCGAATCTACCAACGCTCTATATTGAGAAGCCAATTTCGTCTTCGGTCTATCTATAACAAATATGCTTTGATCAACTAGAAATAAGCTGCCATAATGCTCTATGGACAAGTTACTGTCATCATAGCCAAGCCTATCTTTCGATAGATCAAGCATAGTCTTTAGGATATCTAGCTCATCGTCCAAATCTGGAACGTTGGAAGGGCAAAAAAGCAAGCCTATGTCTTTCGATCTTCTGGATTTGTCTAGCCGTATCTCCTCAACAATCGACTGGAGACCGGTGATATTTTGCAAGTTAGGGAAAAACATAAGCACAACGGCATCTGCTAACTGGCGCGTACAGATACCACCAACATCCGTATGGCCTGTCCGGCTGTCGATAAGAATGTAGTCAAAACCGCGCGCGTCTTCTTTAAGTTGCTGACGGAAATCTTCAAACAGTAAATAACCGCTCTGGAATTCGTAAAGGCCCTGCCAGTCGATTGCAGATAGGCGAGCGCTGTAAGTCTTATCCCTATTCCCTGCGGGAAACACCCATATAGGAAAGACTTGCTCCTGTGACTTAATGCTGCACTCTATAATGAAGTCAGAAACTCTCGGCGCAACGTAAGTCGACATATATTCTGATATGTATTCAACCAATCCCGGCTGATATTCCGACTGAGAAAACTCCGTGTAGGTCGACACTCCTGGCGCCTCAAGATCGAAGTCAACTATAAGCACTTTTCGGCCACGCCTAGTCAGTTCTGCAGCGGCATTTACGAGCGCCATAGTTCGCCCGACACCACCTTTGTATGAGTAAAAGGTAATCGCAAACATTACGCAGCCTCTCGGGCACCAGACCTGGAACTAAGGTGGAAAGACTTGGCATCTTCGATAGTCCGCTCAGACAAGGAAGTTTGGAACACTGGGGCTTTTGAAGCCAATGACGAGCCTTCCAGCATTTGCAGGAATCTGAAATTTGGTGGCAGCCGAAGAAGGCGGAGGTATCGGTCCGCAGACAGGTTTTGAATTTGATATCCGCTCTCCCACCGTTTGATGGAGGCGATTCCAAACCCGCTGATTTCCGCGAGCTGATCTTGGGTAAGTCCGTAAGTTTCGCGTATCGCCTTGATATCCGCAGGCGTAACACGCTGCAGATGTCTGCAAACGGCCTCGTGGCGAAGGAGCTCAGCCTCTTCACCGGTGAAACTTTCTCCGCATTCCGCGCAGGTTATGACCGGAACGTTTGCGCTCAGTGTAACCACATCATCTTGGGCGCCATAGGAGAAATGTTCGATTTGATACGAAACACTCAGTGCGCCTGCGCCGCAAGAATCACACATGCGAGACAGTCTGGTCATGAATGTTCCTTCCGTATGCTGGCTGTGAGCAACAAGGCTGATACCGCTGTTATTTTAGGCGGGCGGTCTTCGTGAAAGCTGCGACCAATTATCTTATCCGAGCCAAGTTGGAGCTTTACGTATATGGCTACGACAGGGAGGCAGCCGGGAATTTTGAAGACATAACCCATTTTGCCTGGCGGCTGGCGCAGCTCGATTATTTCAACGGCACAGCCCCCTTCCAAGGACTCTGCTATTAGCTCCCAAGCTGATTCATCGGTCAGGTATTCGTCCGGAGATCTGGGATCCCGGAGAGTTCGTGGTTGCCAGTCGGTAGGTGCATCCCGAGAAAAAATTGCGCTTCTCGTCCCTCGAGATCGGCAACGGCGCGCCATCTGACTCCGGATCTGAGGCTTTATATCTTCACATTCCTCGCTCACGCAGCCACCCTCTGATCTTGGTATCAAATGATACTTTCTGGAGAAAGTCAAGCCATAAGGCAGGAACACGGATGAGCGATGTCCACGGACTTGCTTCGCGAGTTAGCCTCACCCTCTTGAGAAAGCCCCACCCGAAGTATCCCCTCCCCGGCTTGGGGAGACATCGCATGCATTCCACCTCAGACACCGTCGGCGCGATCGGCCTCCCCATTGGCGGCACCTTCGTCGCCAGCGCTCCGTTGCGCGAACACTCTGGATGATAGACGGCGCGGGCCACGTGCTGGCGACCGCGCTGCTGACGGTGAAGTATCAGCGGCCGGGCAATGACCGCGTCGCCGCCGGGTTCCTGACCTTCTCGCCGGCGAGAGCCTGCTTCTGGCCGGCAACGCAGCGGGGCTGGAGGCCAGCGTGCCTTCCTATTCCGGCGGCATCTTGCTGTGGGCGGCGGGGCTGATCATGGTCAGTGTCCCAAAACCTTCGCTTTTTGGATGCGGCTCAGCGCACTCGTTGCTGCATGGGAGCGGGGCGCTGACGCTGCTGACCTTCTCCCCTTGTGGGAGAAGGTGGATCGGCGCGCAGCGCCGAGACGGATGAGGGGTGTTCCAGCGAAGTGAGGCGGTGGGGTTTTCTGGTTCGGTTGGTTGTCGACGTCCGCGCCAAGCTGGAGCACCCCTCATCCGACCTCGCTTCGCGAGGCCACCGCCCTGGGGCGAGCCACGGGTCTCGCCCCGTCCTTCGGACCCCACAAGGGGAGAAGGAAGAACTTGCGTTGGCGCTGCCTCACCTGACGATCAAGCGGCTAGCACTGGAGATGCTGATGGGCGGCAGGATGGCGCTGGTTCCTCGCCCTACGCAGTGGGGAGAGGTGGCCCGGCGAAGCCGGGACGGAGAGGGGTCTGCGCGGCGCTGGGAGGTTGTTTCAGGGGTTCCTGAGAGGATTTTCTTTCATGCCAGCCAGCTCTCAATCCTGACCCGGTTTTGGCTTCGCGGAGGGCGTCCCCCTCTCCGTGCCGGCTTCGCCGGGCCACCTCTCCCCCACTTTCGTGGGGGCGAGGAAATCAGGTCGGCGCTGGCCTCACCCCTCCAACCAAACCTTCTCGAAATGCTGCTCCAGCGCCTGGTGCTGCTCGCAGCCTTCGACGCCCTTGCGATAGGTCCGGTAGACCGAGCGCCAGTAGGGTTGGATGATTATGCCGGAGTCCCGCAAATTCTTTTCGATGCCGGCCATGATCTCCTTGCGCTGGGCGGCGTCGGGGGTGGCGAGCGCCTTGTCGAGCAGCTCGTCGAACTCCTTCGAGGCATAGGCGCTTTCGTTCCAGGCGGCGCCGGATTTGTAGGCCAGCGCCAGCACCTGGACGCCGAGCGGGCGGCCCAGCCATTCGGTGCAGGAGAAGGGATATTTGCTCCAGTCGTTCCAGAAAGTGGCGGCGGGCAGCACGGTGCGCTTGATCTTGAGGCCGGCCTCGCGCATCTGCGCCGCTATGGCGTCGCCGGTGCTTTTTTGCCATTCGACGTCAACCGAGATGAGGTCGTATTCATGGTCGGCCTTGCCGGACTCGGCCAGCAGCTTCTTCGAGGCGTCCACGTCGCGCGTGGCCGGGCCGATATCGGCATATTCGGGGTGCATGGGGCCGACATGGTGGTTGTCGGCGGGCTTGCCGCGGCCGCCGAGGCCGAGCGCCAGCACGGCCGAGTTGTCGACGGCGAGCTGGGCGGCGCGGCGCACCTTCACGTCGTCATAGGGCGCGTTGGCGACATTGAAGCGGGCGACGATGGTGGAGCCGGTGGCGATCTCGGAATTCTTCAGGCCCATCTGCTCGGTCTGCGAGACGGCATCGGACGCGGTCTCGTGGTCGGTGTCGATCTCGCCGGATTCGAACGCCGACAGCATGGCGTTGGGGTCGGAGCCGTAGTCGATCCACTGGATCCCATCCAGGTGGAATTCGCCCTTCCACCAGGGCTTGTCCTTGCGCTTCACCTCGGCTCCCGTCTCGGCATCCCACTTCACCAGCTCGCAAGGGCCGGTGGTGATCGAAAGTGCCTTCAGCGGATCGCCGTCGCCATCATAGGAGCGGTGCATGATCAAAGCGGGATAGTCGGCCATGCCGGCGATCAGCGAAATGTCGGGCTTGGGCAGGTTGAGCTTGATGGTGTGGTCGTCGACCTTCTCGATGCCGCCATCGACCACCTTCTTGGTGTCGGCATTGACCAGCGCGCCCATGCGCGCGGCGACCGAATTGCCGGCAACACCGGCTTCGCACCAGCGGGTGAGGTTGTGGACGACATCCTCGGCGTTGAAGGCGTCGCCGTTCGACCAGGTGATGCCCTTGCGCACATGCAGCGTGAGCGTCTTGGCGTCGTCGCTCATCTCCCATTTTTCGAGCAGCCAGGGCTCGAACGAGAAGTCGGTGTTCCAGCGCACCAGATATTCGTTGCAGTGGCGGGCGACGTTGGACATTTCGACGCCGTCGAAGGTGCGCGGGTCCTTGAACCCCTTGACGTTCATGGCGACGCGCAGCACGCCGCCCTTCTTGGGCTCCGCCGCGCGGGCAGGCGTGGGCGCCAGCCCGCCCAGGGCAAAAGCGCCGGCGGCGCTGACGCCGAGCCCGGCCATCAGCGCAAAATATTCGCGCCGGTTGATGGCGCCGCTCCTGAAATCCTCGGCGACGGGTTTGGCTTTCGGGTGCAATTTCCTGCCGGTCAGCATGAATTTCATCGTCGTTCCCTCTTGTTGGGCGCCCGGCCGACCGCGTGCGCGGGGGCGGATGCGGCTCGCCGGACGCCATTGCCTGAGGGATGATAGGGCGAGCTTACGCAGCGGAGTGTTCTGGAATCCGCAGGACTTGTGCGTTGCTCCGCAGGAGGTTCGCATGAAGGGGGCGCGCGAAGGCCTTCACCTTCGTCATCCACGGGTCTGCGCGGCGTCGCTGCGCTCCTTGCTTCGCCCGTGGATGACGAGGTCACCCCCAGATCATCAGCGCGGCGAGCCCGACGATGCCGACCACCAGCCGCCACCAGCCGAACAGCGCATAGCCCTTGCGCGAAACGTAATCGAGCAGCAGGCGCACCACCAGCAGCGCGGTGACGAAGGCGGCGACGAAGCCGACGGCGATGATCGGCAGGTCGGCCGACGTCAGCACGTTGCGGTTCTTGAACAGGTCGAAGGCGAAGGCGCCGACCATGGTGGGGATGGCGAGGAAGAAGGAAAATTCCGCCGCCGCCCGCTTGTCGACGCCAAGCAGCAGGGCGCCGACGATGGTCGAGCCCGAGCGTGAAGTGCCGGGGATCAGCGACAGGCACTGGAACAGCCCGATCTGCAAATAGAGCCGCGTCGGGAAGCGTTCGACGTCGCGGTACATCGGCTTCAGCTTCATGCGGTCGACGACGAGCAGCACCACGCCGCCGATGATCAGCATGATGCAGATCAGCCGCGGCGATTCGAACAGGATGGTCTTGATGAAATCATGCGCCAGCGCGCCGATGATGGCCGCCGGCAGGAAGGCGATGAGGATGCCGATGACGAAATGCCGCGTCAGCCGGTCATGCGGCAGGTCGAGCAGCATCTGCCACAAGCGCCGGAAATAGACGCTCAGAATGGCCAGGATGGCGCCGAGCTGGATCAGGATCTCGAAGGCCTTGCCGGTCGAGTGGAAGCCGAGAAAGTGGCCGGCGAGCAGGATATGGCCGGTCGAGGACACCGGAATGAACTCGGTCAATCCCTCCAGCAGACCGAGCAGCAGGGCTTCGACGATTGTCTGGCTTTCCATTGGCTACCTCGGCATTCGCTGGATGGGCTGACAGGGCTTGCTTGTCATGGCGCCGAACTCCCCCTATAGGTCGCAACACCCTGACGGCCCGCTTGATCGGGCGGCCAAGACTTACCGGTGCGCCGGGCGATTCGCCAGTGTGGCAATCCGGAATTCGCCACACCCGGGAGGAGCGCGATGCGCGAATTCCGGATTCTGAGCCACACTGCCAACTTCAAGTTCTGGTGTGGTTTGAATTTGAAGTTCCTGAACGCGGATGCCGTTGAGGGGACAGGAACTTCAAATCCAAACCACCAGTGCGCTTTATCATCGCGGAACCATGCTGACGCTTTTCCATCATCCCATGTTCGCCTCCTGCCGGTTCGTGCGCCTCGCTTTCGGCGAGTATGGCGAGGAACTGGCGCTGATCGAGGAGAAGCCGTGGACGCGGCGCAAGGAGTTCTTGGCGCTGAACCCGGCCGGCACGCTGCCGATCCTTTTGGCCGAGGGCGATGTGCCGATCGTCGGCGCCACGGTCATCTCTGAATATCTCGACGAGACGCGCGGCGTCCTGAAGCGCGACAAGCGCCTGTTCGCCGAGGACCCGATGCAGCGCGCCGAGATCCGCCGGCTGACCGACTGGTATCTCCACAAGGCCGAGAGCGAGGTCACCCGGCATCTGGTGCGCGAGCGCGTGCTGAAGCCGGTCATGCCGGAAACCGCCGGCGGCGGCTCGCCCGATTCGGCCGCCATCCGCGCGGCGCGGGCCAACATCCGCCAGCACATGAAATACACCAACTGGCTGGCCGGCACCCGCCACTGGCTGGCCGGCTCGAGGGTCACCTATGCCGACCTCGCCGCCGCCGCCACCCTTTCGGTGCTCGACTATCTCGGCGAGATCGACTGGCGCGAGCACACCGCCGCGCGCGAATGGTACACGCGGGTGAAGTCGCGGCCTTCGTTCCGGCCGCTGTTGACCGACCGCGTGCGCGGCCTGTCGCCGGTGTCGCATTATGCGGACCTCGACTTCTGACGCCGCAAAACTGCGCGCGCTGATCGACGCGCAGGCGCGGCGCGCCGGTTTCGAGGCGGTCGCCGTCACCACCCCCGATGCGATCCCGCTGGCGCCGGCCCGGCTCGCCGCCTTTGTCGAAGACGGGTTCCACGGCTCCATGGGCTGGATCGCCGAGACGCTGCAACGCCGCAGCGAGCCGTCAAGCCTGTGGCCGCAGGTGCGTTCGATCGTCGTGCTGGCGATGAATTACGGGCCGGACCACGATCCGCGCGACCTGTTGGCCAGGCGCGACCGGGGCGCGATCTCGGTCTATGCGCAAAACCGCGACTATCATGACGTGATGAAGGGCCGGCTGAAGGAAATCGCCGGCAAGATCGTCGCGCGGGCGGGAGGTGACGTCAAAGTCTTCGTCGATACGGCCCCCGTCATGGAAAAGCCGCTGGCCGAGGCCGCCGGGCTCGGCTGGCAAGGCAAGCACACCAACCTGGTCAGCCGGCAGCACGGGTCCTGGCTGTTCCTCGGCACGATTTTCACAACGGCCGAACTGGTTCCCGACATGCCGGAGGAGGACCATTGCGGCTCCTGCCGCGCCTGCCTCGACGCCTGCCCGACCGGCGCCTTCCCGGCGCCCTACCGGCTCGATGCGCGGCGCTGCATCTCCTATCTCACCATCGAGAACAAGGAGCCGATCCCGCATGAATTCCGCGAGGCGATCGGCAACCGCATCTATGGCTGCGACGACTGTCTCGCCGCCTGCCCATGGAACAAGTTCGCCAAGGTGGCGTCCGAGGCCAAGCTCGCCGCGCGCGACGATCTACGCGAGCCGGCGCTGGCCGATCTTCTGCGGCTGGACGACGCGGCCTTTCGCGCGTTCTTTTCCGGTTCGCCGATCAAGCGCATCGGCCGCGACCGCTTTGTCCGCAACGTGCTGATCGCCGCCGGCAATTCCCGCGATGCCGCGCTTGCCGGCGCCGTGCGCGCCTTGCTAGCCGACGCCTCGCCGCTGGTGCGGGGCGCGGCAATATGGGCGCTGGCGCGGCTGGTGTCCGAGGCCGAATATGCCGAACGCGCCGCGACCGGCCTGGAAACCGAGAGCGACGCGGCCGTGCGCGAGGAATGGGCGCGGCCGATTCCAGCCAGGGCGCCTGCATGAGTGAAAAGCGGATATTCATCTTCGGCGCCGGCTATTCGGGTCAGGCTTTTGCGCGCGCCAACCGGGATTCCGCCACGACGGTCCGCGGCACGACGCGCTCCGCGGAGAAATTCGAGGCGCTCCGCCAGGCCGGCATCGCGCCGCTGCTGTTCGATGGCGCGCTGACCGGCGAAATCAGCGATGCGCTGGCGACAACAACCCATCTGGTGATCTCGATCGCGCCCGAGGAGGCCGGCGATCCCGTGCTGAATGCCGCCCGCGAGGCGATCGTGCGGATGCCTGCGCTCGAATGGATCGGCTATCTCTCCACCGTCGGCGTGTATGGCGACCATGGCGGCGCCTGGGTCGACGAGACGGCGCAATGCCGGCCGGTGTCGAAACGCTCGGCGATGCGGGTGGCGGCCGAGCAGGACTGGCTGCGGCTTGGCCGCGAGATCGGCCGGCCGGTGGCGGTGTTGCGGCTCTCCGGCATCTACGGCCCCGGCCGTAACGCCTTGGTCAATCTGGAAAACGGCACCGCGCGGCGGCTGGTCAAGCCCGGCCAGGTGTTCAACCGCATCCATTGCGACGATATAGCCGGCGCGCTGTGGCATCTCATCGGGGATGATACGGGCGGCATCTTCAACGTCACCGACGATGAGCCCGCGCCGCCGCAGGACGTGGTGGCCTATGCCGCCGCGCTGATGGGCATCACGCCGCCGCCCGAAATTTCCTTCGAGGCCGCCCAACTTTCGCCCATGGCGCGGTCCTTCTATGGCGAGAACAAGCGCGTCGCCAACGCGGCGCTCAAGGCGACGGGCTACCGGTTCCGCTTCCCGGATTACCGCGCCGCCTTCGACCATATGTGGGCAAGCGGCGACTGGCGCGACGGCGCGCCGCGCAGCCCGATGAAGCGCTGACGCATGCCGGGAAGCACGTGACACGGTTTCGGGCCGGAATGCGTCGGAAAGAAAACAGGGCGGTTGACCGGTTTGTGAAAAACGGAACCGCTCCGGCGATCGAAGCAACGTCCATTGCGTGCTATGATTCGGGCTTGGGTTTGCGGCGGGGGTTCATGGAGACAGCGATGCGGCTCGGCAAGCGTTCACAGCTGGCGGCGGCTTTTGGCCTGCTCGCCCTCACAAGTCTCGCCGTGCGGCCGGCAATGGCCGAGGAACGGGCAAAGGACCTGTTCGGCGCGATGAAACTGCCGGCTGCGACCGCCCCGCAATCCTTCGGCTTCTACTCCAAGGGCTGCTTTGCCGGCGGCGTCGCCATCCCCATGGACGGCCCGACCTGGCAGGTGATGCGGCCGTCGCGCAATCGCCGCTGGGGCCATCCGGCGATGATCGCGCTGGTCGAGAAACTGTCGCGCGATGCCGTCGCCGACGGCTGGCCGGGCCTTTTGATCGGCGACATCGCGCAGCCGCGCGGCGGCCCGATGCTGACCGGCCATGCCTCGCACCAGATCGGGCTCGATGCCGACATCTGGCTGACGCCGATGCCCAGCCGGCCGTTGTCGATGGCGCGGCGCGAGACGATGAGCGCGACCTTGATGGTCGACGAAAAGACGCATCTGGTGAAGGACGCGCTGTGGACGTCGGCGCATACGCGGCTTTTGAAGCGCGCGGCGAGCTATCCCGAGGTCGAGCGCATCCTGGTCAATCCCGGCATCAAGAAGAAGCTCTGCGACACCGTCAGGGGCGACCGCTCCTGGCTGCGCAAGATCAGGCCGTTCTGGGGCCACGACTATCATTTCCACATGCGCATCGGCTGCCAGCCGGGCTCGCCCAACTGCAAGGCGCAGGAAGCGACCCCGGCCGACGACGGCTGCGGCAAGCCGCTGGCCTGGTGGTTCACGCAGGAACCGTGGCGGCCCAACAAGAACCCGGATGCGCCCAAGGCGCGCGACCTGATGACCATGGCGAACCTGCCGAGAGAATGCCGCGCCGTGCTCGACGCGCCCGGGCCGGCTTCGGTCGAGGCCGCCACCTATCACGGCGGCGCCGTACCGGTCGCGATCGCCGCGCCCGAACCCGAGGCGCCGTCGCTGCCCGCCACCGCGGCCAGCGGCGCGGCCGGCCTGCCGGGCATGGTGAACGCCTTCACCGCGACGCCCGAGATCGGCGTACCGGTGCCGCGGCCACGGCCGGGAAACTGACCGCGTGATTTGACGCCCCGGCGCTTCGCCGCCGTTCATTCGTCACCCCGTGAGCAGGAGGGCCGGCATTGCAAACGCAGGATATAGGCCTTCGCCGCGTCGTCTGGTGGGTGGCCCTTCTGAACCTGGGCTACTTCATCGTCGAGTTCGCCGTGGCATCCGCGATCGGCTCCGTGTCGCTGTTCGCGGACAGCGTCGATTTCCTGGAAGATGCCTCGGTCAATTTGCTTATTCTCGTTGCCCTCGGCTGGGGCGCACGCAGCCGCGCAAGGGTCGGCATGGCTCTGGCGGCGATTCTTCTGGTGCCCGCTTTGGCAACGCTCTGGACGGCTTGGGTGAAGTTCAACCTGCCGGTCGCGCCGTCACCATTGCCACTGTCGCTTGCGGGCGCCGGGGCCTTGGCCGTGAACCTGTCCTGCGCGTTCATGCTGGCGCGCTTTCGCCATCACGGCGGCAGCCTGACAAAGGCCGCGTTCCTCTCCGCGCGGAACGACGCCTTTGCCAACGTCGCCATAATCGCCGCGGGCCTTCTCACCGCCGTGATCTGGCATTCTGCGTGGCCCGACCTGATTGTCGGCCTGGGAATTGCCGCCATGAACGCCGATGCGGCCCGCGAAGTCTGGTCCGCTGCCCGCGAGGAGCACAAGGCGGCAGCCTAGTCGCGGCCGTTCGGCTTCATAAATCGGTCGTGCGCACCATCGGTTTCGAAAACCGTTTCCCTTTTCAAACTCATGCGCTAGTCAACGGGAGAACGGCAATGGGCCGTCGGGCGCCGGGGACGGACGACAAAGCATGCCAAACACAGGCGACGACGACACGGCGCTGCGGTTCCCGATCCTGATCGGCGACATCGGCGGCACCAATGCGCGCTTCTCGGTCGTGCTCGACGCCAATTCGGAAGCCGGCGAGCCGGCGATCGTCCAGACCGCCAGCTACAACACAATCGACGAGGCGATCCAGGCGGCGGTGCTCGACCGCTCCTCGGTCCGCCCCAATTCGGCGGTGCTGGCGGTGGCCGGCCCGGTCGATGGCGACGAGATCGAGCTCACCAATTGCCCGTGGATCGTCAAGCCCCGGCAGATGTTCGCCAGCCTCGGCCTCAGCGACATCGTCGTGCTCAACGATTTCGAGGCGCAGGCGCTGGCCGTCGTGGCGCTCGGCGAAGAGCACATGGAAAAGATCGGCGGCGGCGCGCCGGAGCCCAATGCAGGCCGCGTGGTGCTCGGTCCCGGAACCGGGCTCGGCGTCGCCGGGCTGGTGCACGCGCTGCGCCACTGGATCCCGGTGCCCGGCGAGGGCGGCCACATGGACATCGGCCCGCGTTCTAGCAGGGATTTCGAGGTCTTCCCGCATATCGAGAAGATCGAGGGCCGCATTTCGGGCGAGCAGATCCTGTGCGGACGCGGCCTGGTCAACGTCTACCGGGCGGTGGCCAAGGCGGACGGCAAACCGTCGCCCTTCACCACGCCGGCCGAAATAACCGCAGCGGCACTTGCCAGGACCGATCCGGTTGCGCAGGAAGCGCTGGAGATATTCGTCACCTGCCTTGGGCGCACCGCCGGCGATCTCGCCTTGGTGTTCATGAGCCGTGGCGGCGTCTTTCTCACCGGCGGCATCGCGCAGAAGATCGTGCCGGCGCTGAAACAGGGCAATTTCCGCGCCGCCTTCGAGGACAAGGCCCCGCATAGCGAATTGATGCGCACCATGCCCGTCTATGTCATCACCCATCCGCTGGCGGCCCTTCTGGGCCTCGCCGCCTACGCCAGGAACCCTTCGCTGTTCGGCGTGCAGACCGCGGGCCGCCGCTGGCAGGCCTAGGCTGGGCCGCATGACGGACCAGGCGTCCGTCCGGTCCCCGCGACGAAGTTAATCAGCCGCAGGCATAGGCAAGCCGGCCGCTTGGCGCTAAGAGGGGCGCCAGAAGGGATGCTGTGTGCAGCCCGGTCTTGCCAAGCGGAAACCACGAAGCGCTCCCGATTTGACACTCCAAGCTCCACATAAGCAGAAAGCCACTCCCGGCGAGGTCTGGGCGGTGCTGCGCCGTATCATCGCCGAGAACGGCCGCGACTACCTTTGGTCCTACATCTTTGCCGGCGCCTGCCTGCTGGCGGTATCCGCCACGACCGCTTTCACCGCCTGGATCATGAGCCCTGTCGTCAACCAGATCTTCTACGAGCGGCGCGGCGATCTGATCGTGTGGATTTGCGCCGGCGTCATGGGCGCCTTTCTCGTGCGCGGTTTCGCCGGCTACGGCCAGGCGGTGACGCTGGCGACCGTCGGCAACAATCTGGTTGCGCGCTACCAGCGCCGCATCTTCGATCACCTGATGAAGCTCGGCGTCGGTTTCTTCAACGACACGAGATCTGGCCGGCTGGCGGCGCAGGTCAACGAGAACGTCAACGGCATTCGCGACCTGCTGTCGATGACGCTGACGTCGATCGCGCGCGACGGGGTGACGCTGTTCGGGCTGCTCGGCGTCATGATCTACCAGGATCCGGTCCTGTCGCTCAGCTCGCTGGTGATCGGGCCGCCGCTCATCTACACCGTTGTCTATCTGATGCGCCGGGTGCGCCGCATCACCCGCGAATCGGTGCAGATCAACTCGCGGCTGATCGGCGCCATGCAGGAAGCCACGCAAGGCATCGCCATCGTCAAGGCCTTCACCATGGAGGACGAGCTGTCGCGGCGCATCGGCCAGCTCGCCAACAGCGCCGAGCACCGCGGCAACAAGATCGCCCGGGTTTCGGAACGGCTGTCGCCGATTTCCGACATGCTGGCCGGTCTCGCCGTCACCGGCGTCATCGCCTATTCCGGCTATCGTGCGCTCGTCCTCGGGCAGCCGCCGGGCGCCGTCTTCTCCTTCATCACCGCGCTGATGCTGGCCTACGACCCGGCAAGGCGGCTGGCGCGCATGCAGGTCGGCATGGAGCGCGCGTTGGTCAATGCGCGCATGATCTACGAAATCCTCGATCTCGAGCCGCAGCAGGGCGACGCGCCGGGAGCCGCCGAGGCCAATTTCACCACGGGCGAAGTGCGGTTCAACAATGTGAGCTTCCGCTATGTCGAGGAGGCACCGGTCCTGCAGGACCTCAGCTTCGTCGCCGCCGCCGGCAAGATGACCGCCATCGTCGGCGCCTCCGGCGCCGGCAAGACGACGCTGGTGGCGCTGCTGCAGCGTTTCTACGACGTCGAGGCGGGTACGATCGAGATCGACGGCCAGGACATTTCGAAGATCACCAAGCAGTCGCTGCGCAGCTCCATCGCCTATGTTTCGCAGCAGCCCTACCTGTTCGAAGGCACCATCCGCGACAACATCCGCTATGGCCGGCTCTCCGCCACCGACGCCGAGATCGAGCAGGCCGCGCGGCTGGCCCAGGCCGACGGCTTCATCCGCCAGCAGCCGCTCGGCTACGACACGCCCGTCGGCGAAAACGGCGCGTCGCTGTCGGGCGGCCAGCGCCAGCGTGTGTCGATCGCCCGCGCCATCGTCCGTCAGGCGCCGATCCTGCTGCTCGACGAGGCGACCTCGGCGCTTGACAATGAGGCGGAAGCCAAGGTCCAGGAAGCGCTGACCCACGTCATGGAGGGGCGCACCACCATCGTGATCGCCCACCGGCTGTCGACGGTGGTCAATGCCGACCACATCATCGTGCTGGAACAGGGTCATCTGGTCGAACAGGGCACCCATGCCTCGCTGATGGCCGACCCGCACAGCGTCTATTCCCGCTTCCACCGGGTGCAGGGCAGGAAGGGCCTGGGGCTTGTCGATGACGGCGCGCCGATCCAAACTCCGGCGCCAGGGCCGACGCAACCTATCGAGACGCAGGGCATCGCCGGGAGCGCGAGATGAGTGAAACGCCGACAGCCGACAGACCCGCGGGCGATATGGGCCTGGTGGTGGTGGGCGCCGCCGGCCGCATGGGCCAGACGCTGATCCGCGCCATCCACACAATGCCGGGCGCACGCGTCGCCGGCGCGATCGAGCGGCAGGGATCGCCCTATCTCGGCAAGGATGCGGGCGAGCTTGCCGGCATCGGCATCATCAATGTGCCGATATCGGACGATCCGCTGCCGGCCTTCGCAGGGGCGGACGGCGTGCTCGATTTCACCGCCCCGGCTGCGACCGTCGAATTCGCCGGCTATGCGGCGCAGGCGCGCATCGTCCATGTCATCGGCACGACCGGCTGCTCGGCCGACGACAATGCCAGGATCGCCGCTGCGGCGCGCCATGCGACGATCGTCAAGTCGGGCAATATGAGCCTCGGCGTCAATCTCCTGGCGGTGCTGGTCGAACAGGCCGCGCGCGCCCTCGACGCCGGGGATTTCGACATCGAGGTCCTCGAAATGCATCACAGGCACAAGGTCGACGCGCCGTCCGGCACCGCTCTGCTGCTGGGCGAAGCCGCCGCCGCGGGGCGCGGTATTGCGCTTGCCGGCAACGATGTGCGCGTCCGCGACGGCCACACCGGCGTGCGCAAGCCGGGCTCGATAGGCTTCGCAACCCTGCGCGGCGGCTCGGTGGTCGGCGACCACAGCGTGATCCTGGCCGGCACCGGCGAACGTATCACGCTGGCCCACCATGCCGAGGACCGCACCATCTTCGCCCGCGGCGCCGTCAAGGCAGCCCTGTGGGCGCATGGCAGGAAGCCCGGCCTTTACTCGATGCGGGACGTGCTCGGGCTTGCCTGAAACGACCCCGGACCATCTTCATCCCATGCAATTCCGGACAGAAAACCGCTTCCCACTTCTGCTGGAATTGCTCAGATCCCAGAGGAGCAAAAATGTCGAGAACCCTCGTGCTCGTGCGCCATGGCCAGAGCGAATGGAATTTGAAGAACCTGTTCACCGGCTGGCGTGACGTCGACCTGACCGAACAGGGCCACGCCGAGGCCAAGGCAGCCGGGCAGAAGCTCAAGGCACGCGGCCTGAAGTTCGACATCGCCTTCACCTCGGCGCTGGTCCGGGCGCAAAAAACCTGCCAGCACATTCTTGACGCCGTCGGCCAGAGCGACCTGGAAACCGTCCGCGACCAGGCGCTGAACGAGCGCGACTATGGCGACCTCTCCGGCCTCAACAAGGACGACGCGCGCAAGAAATGGGGCGAGGAGCAGGTGCATGTCTGGCGCCGCTCCTACGACGTGCCGCCCCCCGGTGGCGAAAGCCTGAAGGACACCGGCGCCCGCGTCTGGCCTTATTACCTGCACGACCTCCAGCCGCATGTGCTGCGCGGCGGCACGGTCCTGGTCGCCGCCCACGGAAATTCGCTGCGCGCGCTGATCATGGCGCTGGACGGCAAGTCGGGCGAGGAGATCGTCAAGCTGGAGCTCGGCACCGGCGTGCCGGTTATCTACACGCTCAACGCCGATTCCACCGTGGCGTCGAAGGAAGTGCTGGAGGGCTGACCGCTCCGGAGCCGGCAGTCGGAGGCTGCGGCTCTTGCCGGGCATGGCCTTTTGCGAAAGCCGGTTCCACCTTTCGGGATCATGGTCCAAAAACCGCGTTGACACGCACCGCTTGCCCGCTTATTGAGCCCGCACCAGCCCAGATGGCGGAATTGGTAGACGCGCACGGTTCAGGTCCGTGTTCCGCAAGGAGTGGAGGTTCGAGTCCTCTTCTGGGCACCAAATTCCCGTCTCTGAACCGTTCGACGGTTCAGAGACTCGCAGAAAAAGCCCGGCTCGTCCGGGCTTTTTTGTTGCCTGTGCGACCGATCGCCTGGTCATTCCCGCCGACAGAAAGCCGCAGGGATTTGCCCGACATCATGCGCACGCCTGCCGGGAAACGTGCTGTCGATGACCGTGCCCTTATCGCACGGAGCCTGTCACCGTCCGGTCGACGGCGGGAACGGATTTGCGGTCGTTGCCGGCAAGTGCGGCGATGATCAGCAGGCTGGCGACGACCGGGACGAACAGAACCGCCACGCGGGCTTGTACGTAAAGAATGGCGCGCCATTCATTGCGCTTGTCAGGGCTGTCGCTCATCATACACTCTCTGTCATGCCCCTCCCGGGCGGTGACATAGCGACGAACGGTTAAACAACCCCTTCCGAAATCGTTAACCGGCGGGAATTGCGCTGGCTCAGTTCAATCCGATCCGCTTTGCGCCTTGCCGGAACAATGCCTCCGCGTCCGCCTCGAAACGGAACGTGCCGATGAAATCGTCGGCGCGGTAGTCCGGCAGCGCCTTGCGGAGGGCGGCGGCGAAATTGTGTGCCTCGTCGAGCCGCCCGGCCAGCGCCAGGCAGTGTGCTGCGATCGCCAGGATGATGGCGTGGGCATTGGGCCGCGCCGCCGCCTTTAGCGCCCATTCTGCCGCTTCCTCGAACTGGCCGAGCCGCACATGCGACATGGCGCGCGCGCCCAGCATGCCGAACAGCAGCGGGTCGAAAGGGCTGAGATGGCGCGAATGGTCGGAAGAGCCGATCGCCGCCTGCGGATCGCCTGACTGCGAGTGGACGAAGGACAGCGCATAGTGGCCGAGCGCGAAATTGGGGCTGAGCTCCACTGCCCGTTCCAATTCGAAGAGCGATCCGTCCTGTTCGCCGCGCAGCCACAGCGCCCGGCCCATCGCCCAGTGCGCGGCAGGGTTCTGTTCGTCAACCAGGAGACTGTGCCCCGCTGTCTCGTAGGCTAGCGCGCTTTCGTGGTCGCGGTCGCCCCAGCGCTGGAAAGCGCTTTGCCAATGGGTGAAGGACAGGCCGGCATGGGCGCGGGCGAAGGTCGGGTCGAGCGCCGTCGCCACGCCGAAGAAATGCTGCGCCAACTCGTTTTCCGGCTGGGTGAAGCGATACATGTGCCAGAGGCCGCGGTGATAGGCCTCCCAGGCGTTGAGCGAGTTGGGCGCCTTCAGCATGGCGCGGTTGCGCTCGACCGTCTCGATCTCGGCCGAGATAGACGAGACGATCGCGTTGCCGATATCGTCGAGCACGCCGAAGAGGTCGTCGGCCCGGCGCTCGAAGCTCTCGGCCCAGACGATCCTGGCCGTGCGAACCTCGATGAGCTCGACGGCGATGATGACGCGGCCGGCCACGGTGCCCACCGTGCCGGTGGCGACATAGTCCACATTCAGCTGCCGCCCCGCTTCCTGCGGCGCGATGTTTTTCTCGGCGAGCGCGAAGACCGAGCCGCGCGCGATGACGAAGAAATCCCTGAGCTTGGCCAGACGCGTGATGATGTCATGGGTCAGCCCGTCGGCGATCCCGCCGCGCGTGCCGCAAGGGCCGGCAGTCTCGACGAACGGCATCACCGCCAGCGAGGCGTGGCTGGGCTCCACGCCCGCCGGAGCGGGCGACGGCGGCGATGCCGCGATGCCGGCGGGCTGCGCCGCAAGCCGATCTACCGCCGGCCGATCTACCGACGGCCGATCCGACGGCCGATCTTCCGCTGGCCGATCTTCCGCTGGCTTGTCGCGCAGCGCCTGCCAAGCCGCGCGCACCGGTCCGAAGTCGAGCCCTTCCGATTGGAACAATTGCGCCGTCGCCGTCAGGTGCTGCTCGGCCGCGCCGATGGCGCCGCGCCCGGCCAGATGCGTGAGCAGCGCCAGATGCGCGCGGCCGTCGAACGGCGCCAGCTCCACCCATCGGTCAAGACCGGCTGCTGCCGCCTCCGAACCGGGCGGAACCGCCGCGACAAGGTGCTCCAGCACGGCGGCGTGAGACGACTGGAAGCGGCGGCGCTGCGCGATCAGCCAACTCTCGAAAAACGGACTGCGGTCGAGCTCCAGACCGTCGAGAAAGTCGCCGGCGAACAGCTCCGACAGCGATCGCAGGCGCTCCGCGTCGAGGGAGGCGATCCCTTGCGCGGCGGCGGCGCTAACCTCCAGCGCGTCGACGAAACAGCCGTCGAGGCGCAATGCGACCGTGTCGTCCTGTGTCTCGACCCGACGGTGCCCCGGCTCGTCGAGGACGGCGCGAAGCTTGCTGAGGCACCAACGCAACTCGCCCCTGGGGTCGTTCGGAACATCCCACAAGAGCTCGCACAGCCGAGCGCGTCCGACCGGATGCGGCGCCAGCGCCAGATAGGCAAGCAGCGCGCGCAGCTTGCGCGATGCCGGCAATTCGGCCCGCACGCCATCGCGCACGACCGCAAACGGCCCGAGCAGGCGCACGGCAAGAGCGGGCTTACCGCGATCCAGGCTCGGTCGAGCGGATTCCACGTGCATTTCCACGCTTGCTCCCACGCTTCCTCCCACGTTGGCCGGTCGGCCCTCGTTTATCACCGAACACGGCCTGAACGCACCCGGTTGCGAGTTGCGCGCCGGGATGCGGGCAGCCGCATTGCCGGCACGTCGAGCGACCCTAGCGCGGCAAGGTCTCGAAACCTCGCCGCCCAAGCCGCCGGTTTGTAACCGGCCCGTGACCGCAAGGTACCAACACAGACGAGGAGACCAGACATGTTGCAGCAAGCAAGAATCAGAACCACGGCCGGCCGCGGCCGCCTGTTCGACAGCATTTTGGACACGGTCGGCGACACGCCGGTCATCCGCATCAACAATCTTGGCCCGGCCCACGCGACGATCTACGTCAAGGCCGAGTTCTTCAACCCGGCTGCCTCGGTGAAGGACCGGCTGGCGCTCAACATCATCGAGGAGGGCGAGCGCAGCGGCGCGTTGAAGCCGGGCCAGACCATCGTCGAGGCCACCAGCGGCAACACCGGCATCGGGCTCGCCATGGTCTGCGCCCAGAAAGCCTATCCGCTGGTCGTCACCATGGCCGACAGCTTTTCCGTCGAGCGCCGCAAGCTGATGCGCATGCTGGGTGCCAAGGTGGTGTTGACGCCGCGCGCCGAAAAGGGGTTCGGCATGTACAAGAAGGCCGTGGAGCTGGCCGAGGCCAATGGCTGGTTCCTGGCGCGACAGTTCGAAACCAGGGCCAACGCCGCCATCCACGAGGCGACGACGGCGCGCGAGATCATCAATGATTTCGCCGGCTCGCGGCTCGATTGCTTCGTCACCGGCTACGGCACTGGCGGCACCGTCGTCGGCGTGGCGCGCGTGCTGCGCCGTGAGCGGCCGGATGTCCGTATCATCCTGTCCGAGCCGGCCAACGCCCAGCTCATCGGCAGCGGCAAGGCGCAGCAGCGCGGTGCCGACGGGGCGCCCGCCGCCAGCCACCCGGCCTTCGAGCCGCATCCGATCCAGGGCTGGACGCCTGATTTCATCCCCAACGTGCTGCAGGAAGCGGTCGATGCCGGCCTCTATGACGAGGTGATGCCGATCGCCGGGCCCGAAGGCATCAAATGGGCCAAGGCGCTGGCGCGGAAGGAAGGCATCTTCACCGGGATTTCCGGCGGCGCCACCTTCGCCGTCGCGCGGCAGGTCGCCGAGGAGGCGCCGGCCGGATCGGTGATCCTGTGCATGCTGCCCGACACCGGAGAACGCTACATAACGACGCCGCTGTTCGACGGCATCGATGCCGAGATGGACGCCGACGAGATGGCGTTGTCGCGATCGACGCCCGGCTGCCAGTTCCCGGCGGCTTGACGGGAGGCTGTCATGGACGTCGCGCAGGAAACCCTTGGCGCTGTGGCCGAGGAGACGCTTGACCCCCTGGACTGGGCCGATGTGCAGGCCCTGTCGCACCGGGTCATTGACGATGCCGTCGACTATCTGCGCGACGTGCGCGACCGTCCGGTCTGGCGGGAGGTGCCGGCTGACGTGAGGGAGGTCTTCGCCGCACCCCTGCCGCGAACGCCGGCGCGGCTGGCCGCCGTCTATGGCGAGGTCTCCCGCACCGTGATGTCATACCCGATGGGCAACATCCATCCTCGCTTCTGGGCCTGGTACATGGGCTCGAGCAACTTCACCGGCGCGCTCGGCGATTTCCTGGCGGCGATCCAGGGTTCCAACCTCGGCGGCGGCAACCATGCCGCCGGGCTGATGGACTGCCAGGTCGTCAACTGGTGCAAGCAAATGCTGGGGTTTCCCGTCTCGGCCAGCGGCACGCTGGTCAGCGGCGGTTCGATGGCCAACATGATCGGGCTGACGGTGGCGCGTAACGTCAAGGCCGGCATCGACGTGCGCGAGCATGGCGTTGCCGCCATCGAGAAGCCCCTGCGCTATTATGGCTCGGACCAGCTCCATTCCTGTCACCGCAAGGCCATGGAGGCGCTCGGCCTCGGCAACCGGGCCTTGCGGCGAATACCGACCGATGCCGGGCTGCGCATCGACATCGCTGCCTTGCGGGCGGCAATTGCCGAGGACCGCCAGGCGGGCTTCAAACCGGCCTGCGTCATCGGCAATGCCGGCACCGTCAACACCGGAGCGATCGACGACCTGCGGGCGCTTGCCAAGCTGGCGCATGAGGAAGAGCTCTGGTTCCATGTCGATGGCTGCATCGGCGCCCTGGTCGCCATCGCTCCGCAGAACGCCCATCGCGTCGCCGGCATCGAATGGGCCGATTCGATCGCGCTCGATCCGCACAAATGGCTGCACGCGCCGTTCGAGGCCGGCTGCGCCCTGGTCAGGGACGCCCTCGCGCATCGCCGTACCTTCGCCGTGACCCCCGAATATCTGGAATCGACGCCGCGTGGTCTCGCCTCCGGCGAATGGCTGCACGACTACGGTTTGCAGACGTCGCGCGGCTTTCGCGCGCTCAAAGTATGGATGGCGCTGAAGGAGCATGGCATCGACAAATTCGGCCGCCTGATCGACCAGAACATCGCGCAAGCGGCCTATCTCGCCGGACTGATCGAGGACGAGCCGTCGCTGGTGCTGATGGCGCCGACCACGATCAACATCGTCTGCTTCCGGCATCGGCTTGCCGGGGCGTCCGGCGAGGAGCTTAAGCGGTTCAACACGGAGATCATGCTGCGTTTGCAGGAACAAGGCATTGCGGCACTGTCGGACACGACGGTGCAAGGCCAGCATTGCCTGCGCGTGGCGATCACCAACCACCGGACCCGGCGCGACGATCTTCACCTGCTGGTGCGGGAAACGCTGCGGCTGGGACGCCAGATCGCGGCGGAGGCGGCTTCCTAGTTCGCGGCGGCCATGCGAGTCTGCTGGCATGATTCGAAAGGTCCAATCGTGACGCTCTTTCGCTCGGCCACACTCGCGGCATTGGTTTTCACCACCTCGGCTGGGGCTGCCGACATGGCTTTCTTCGTCAAGAACCAGCGCGGGCAGGCCGTTGCGGTCGAACTGTTCAGCCGCGACCGCGAAACGGTCTGGCCGGGCGACGACAAGGTGTTCCTGATCGATCCCGGCTCACGCAAATCGGTGCCGATTTCGTGCAATGAGGGCGAACGCATCTGCTACGGCGCGTGGGTCAACGGCAATGACGCCATCTCGGCCGGCGTCGGCCCGGACAACGACCGGCCCTGCGACGATTGCTGTTTCATCTGCGTGCACCATTCGACCGAGACCGTCGACCTGGTGGAGTAGCGCCAATCTCCCCAAAATTAGTCCGGGATTGTCGCGGTCGCCCCCTTTAGCGATCGCTCGCCCCGTGCAATGCCCGCAAGGCGGCCGGGTGGGCCGTTTATTTTTGGGGGATATCATGTTCTACGCCTATGCGCGCCGCTCGCTGGCCGCGCTGTCTCTTGCCATACTGCTGGTGCCGTCGGCCCATGCCGGCGACGTCACCTTCGCCATCAAGAACAGCCATCCCAATGCCATGCGCCTCGAGCTCTACAGCCAGGACCGCGACTATGTGTGGCCGGGCAACGGCAAGGATTTCTACCTCGATGACGGCGAGACCAGGCAATTGCCGGTCTCCTGCGACGAGGGCGAATCGATCTGCTACGGCGCCTGGGTCGACGGCGACGAAGGCACCTATTGGGGCGTCGGCCCCGGCGACAAGGAAAAATGCGACGATTGCTGCTATACCTGCAGCGGCGGCGAGACCGAGGAAATCGAACTGGTTCCCTGACCGGCTTGCCAGCTTGACGCTTTTCCTGCCTGGGGCATAGCCTGCAAGAACAGCACCCAAAGCACGCCGCATCCAGGCGGCGTGCGTCAGGCAACAGGAGCAAGGCGATGGCAGGTCCGGTCGAGGGCGAGAAGATAGACGTCGGCTTTGCCGGCCGGCGCTGCATCCATTCGCGCAATTGCGTGCTGGGCGATCCGCATGTCTTCGTGCCGAACGCGCCGGGAGAGTGGATCCATCCCGACGCGGCCAGCGTCGAGAAGATCGTCGCCATTGCCGAAAGCTGCCCGTCAGGCGCCATTACCTATGTCAGGAAGGATGGCGGGCCGCAGGAAAGGCCGCCGGTGGTCAACACCGTGCGCATCAGGGAAAATGGCCCGCTGGCCGTCCACGCCGAGATTATGCTCGACGGCGAGACGTTACACCGCGCCACGCTCTGCCGCTGCGGCGCGTCGCAGAACAAGCCGTTCTGCGACGGCAGCCACAACAAATCAGGTTTTGCCGCCACCGGCGAGCCGGCGCTGAAGGACACGCCGGCGCTGGACGCGCGCGACGGGCCACTCAAGGTTACGCCGACGAAAGACGGGCCGCTCAAGCTCGAAGGCAATGTCGAAATCGTCACCGGCACCGGCCACACGGTCGACCGCACGCAACGCGCCTTCCTATGCCGCTGCGGCCATTCGGCGAACAAGCCGTATTGCGATGGGTCGCATAAAAAGGTTGGGTTCGTGGGGTAGGTTGACCCTGCCATTGAAGCTGCCAATCTCCCCCCTCGTGGGGGAGATGTCCGGCAGGACAGAGGGGGGCGCCGTAGAGCGCGAACCGCAATAGCCACCGGGCACCGAGCATCACAATGCCTCATACCCTATTGTCTCCAACGTATCGCGCAAACGTCCTGCGCTTCTGGAATGACGATGTCGTCCGCAACATCGACAACGTCTGCCAGCGCATTGTGAATACGGTCGGGCTTGCAGATGCGTCGTCGACCAATCCGCTGGAGGGGCCGTAACCGCAGAAGGTAGGCGGGACAGCGCCCCCCTCTGGCCTGCCGGCCATCTCCCCCACGAGGGGGGAGATCGAACTCTTCCCGTGGCCCATCCCGTGGCCCAGCGCTCGCTGCTTTATCAGCCCGTCCGTATCGGCTAAGGGCTGGGTCAGAGAAATCTGCTCGTCCGGACCTGCTAAAAAATGACCACCAAGACCAAGCCAAAACCTCTTTTCCTCGGCATCGACACCGGCGGCACCTACACCGATGCCGTGCTGTGGTCCGAAACCGAAGGCCCGCAGAGCGGGCCGAACAAGGGAAAGGTGCTGGCCAAGGCCAAGGCTCTGACCACCAGGCACGATCTCGCCGTTGGCATTTCCGGCGCCGTCGACGCGGTTCTGGAAAAAGCGGTCACCGATCCGGCCGCCATCAAGCTTGTCTCCATGTCGACGACGCTTGCCACCAACGCGCTGGTCGAGGGCCAGGGTGGCCGCGTCGCGCTGGTGATGATCGGCTTTTCCGAGGCGGACCTTGCCCGCGATGGGCTGAAGGCGGCATTGGGCACCGATCCGGTCGTGTTCTGCCCCGGCGGCCACGATGTGCATGGCAATACCGCCAAGCTCGATCTGTCCGGCCTCGAGGCGGCGCTGCCCGGACTCGGCGGCTCGGTCTCGGGCTTTGCCGTCTGCGCCTATTTCGCCACCCGCAACCCGGCGCACGAGATCGCCGCCCGCGAGCTGATCCGGGAGAAAACCGGCCTGCCGGTCACCGCGAGCCATGAATTGTCGGCCAAGCTCGGCGGCCCGCGCCGGGCGCTGACGACGCTGCTCAACGCCCGGCTGATCTCGATGATCGACCGGCTGGTGGCGGCGACCGAAGGCTTTCTCGAGGCGCGCGGCATCGCCGCGCCCCTGATGGTGGTGCGCGGCGACGGTGCGCTGGTGTCGGCGGCGTTCGCCCGCCAGCGGCCGATCGAGACCATTCTCTCCGGCCCGGCCGCCAGCCTGGTCGGCGCGCACCACATGACCGGATTGGAAAACGCGGTGGTTTCCGACATCGGCGGCACCACCACCGACGTTGCGGTGCTCGACAAGGGACGGCCGCGGCTCGATCCGGAAGGCGCCACCGTCGGCGGCTTCCGCACCATGGTCGAGGCCGTCGCCATGCGCACCTTCGGCCTCGGCGGCGATTCCGAAGTAGCGTTGGAAGACGGCGCTCTCAACCCCAGGCTCCTGCTTGGACCGCGCCGGCTGGTGCCGCTGGCGCTGGCCGGCATGGTGCATCGCGAGGCCGTTCTGGCGGAACTCGAGCGCCAGCTGCGCGCGCCGAACACCGGCCGCATGGACGGCCGCTTCGCGGTGCGCACCGGCGTGCCCGACCGTCTTGCCGCCGGGCTGACGGCTCCGGAAGCAAGGCTCTATGAAGCGATCGGCGCAATGCCCTTGCCCCTCGACAGGCTTTTGACCTCGAATGCCCAGAACGCTACCCTGAACCGCCTGGTGTCGCGCGGGCTGGTGCACATTTCAGGTTTCACCCCGTCGGATGCGGCGCATGTGCTTGGCAAGCAGGCGAACTGGGATGCCGCGGCCGCCCGCCTCGGCGCAGAGCTGTTTGCCCGCAAGCGCGACGGCCGCGGCCAGGCGATCGCGGCCTCTCCCGAGGCGATTTCGGAGCGCGTGCTGGCGGCGCTGACGCGCTGGTCGGCCGAATATATCCTCCAAACCGCCTTCGCCGAGGACGGGCTCGACGGCGCGGCCACCGTTGCGCATGCGCTGGTGCAGCGCGCCGTCGACGCGCATCCCGGCATTGCGCGCCTGAGCGTCGCGCTCGACCGGCCGGTGATCGGCCTCGGTGCCTCCGCGCCGCTGCACTATGCCGGACTCCCGCCATTGGTCGGCAATGACTGCGTGGTGCCTGATGACACCGACGTCGCCAACGCGCTCGGCGCCGTTGTCGGCCAGGTCCGGGTATCGGCGGAGGCGCGCGTCAGCCAGCCCAAGGAAGGTCTGTTCCGTCTTGCCTCGGGCGAAACCGTGCGCGATTTCCTCGACGAGGCGGCGGCGATCGCGGCCGCCGAGGCCGATGTGCGCAGCATCGCTGCGCAGCGCGCCAGGGATGCCGGCACTGACAGCGCCGAGATCGATGTCGCGACCGAATTCCGCGTCTCCACCGTCGAAGCCCAGCGTATGTTCATCGAGGCACATGTGGTGGCGGTGGCTTCGGGCAGGCCACGGATCGCGGTGTGATGGAGGGTGTAATCTCCCCCCTTGTGGGGGAGATGGCCGGCAGGCCAGAGGGGGGCGCTGTCCCGCCAGCGTCTCGGAGCAGCGCCCGCTCATACTCGACGTCGACCGACTGCACGAAATACCGAAACTTGCCGAGGTCGGCATTCCTTCGCGCCCCCCTCTGCCCTGCCGGGCATCTCCCCCACTTGGGGGGAGATTGGCAGCGTCGCCGCCGGCACCAAGCCTAAAAACCGCGCCTACCTGCCTTGCCTTCACCCTAAGCTGAATTGACCCTGCACTCCCAACATGCCAAAGGCCCGCGAAAGCCTTTCATCTGGAGTAGCCTGATGACCGATCGCGTCGAAATCGCCGGATTGCGGATCGCCCGCGAACTTCATGACTTCGTTGTCAACGAGGCCGCTCCGGGCACCGGCATCGACCCGGACAAATTCTGGAACGGCTTTTCGGCCATCGTCCACGACCTCGCGCCGAAGAACCGGGCACTGCTGGCAAAGCGCGACGCTATCCAGGAAAAGCTCGATGACTGGTATCGCGCCAATGGCGCGCCGGTCGACATGGAAGCCTACAAAACCTTCCTGAAGGAGATCGGCTATCTCGTCCCCGAAGGCCCGGTCTTCTCGGTGACGACCGAAAAGGTTGATCCCGAGATCGCCGTCGTCGCCGGGCCGCAGCTTGTGGTGCCGGTGATGAATGCGCGCTATGCGCTCAACGCCGCCAATGCGCGCTGGGGCTCGCTCTATGATGCGCTTTACGGCACCGACGCGATTCCCGAAACGGACGGCGCCGGGAAGGGCAACGGATTCAACCCCGCGCGCGGTGCGAAAGTCGTCGCCTGGGCCAAGGACTTTCTCGACCAGTCGGTGCCGCTCACATCGGGCAAATGGGCCGGCGTCAACGGCCTTTCGCTGGCCAATGGCGCGCTGCGGCTCAGCGCCGGCGCCGGCTCGACCACGCTTGCCGATGTCAGGCAGTTCGTCGCTTATCGCGGCGATGCCGCCAACCCGCAAGCCGTGCTGCTGGTCAGCAACGGCCTGCATATCGAGATATTGATCGACCGCGATAACCAGATCGGCCGTACCGATCCGGCCGGCATCGCCGACATCATCCTGGAATCGGCGCTGACCACCATCCAGGACTGCGAGGATTCGGTCGCGGCGGTGGATGCGCAGGACAAGGTTGTCGTCTACCGCAACTGGCTTGGCCTGATGAAGGGCGACCTGGCCGAAGAGATCACCAAGGGCGGCCGGACTTTTGTCCGCAAGCTCAACCCCGATCGGTCCTACACCTCGCCAAATGGCGGCACGGTGACGCTGCCCGGCCGCTCGCTGATGCTGGTCAGGAATGTCGGCCACCTCATGACCAATCCGGCGATAACGGACCGAGACGGCAACGAGGTGCCGGAAGGCATCATGGACACCGCGCTGACCGCGCTGATCGCGCTGCACGATATCGGGCCGAACGGCCGCCGCGCCAATTCCCGCGCCGGCTCGATGTATGTCGTGAAACCCAAGATGCATGGACCCGAGGAAGTCGCCTTCGCCGTCGAGATCTTCGATCGCGTCGAGGCCCTGCTCGGTATGGACCAGAATACCATCAAGATGGGCATCATGGACGAGGAGCGGCGCACCACCGTCAACCTCAAGGAGGCGATCCGCGCCGCCAAAGAGCGCGTCGTGTTCATCAACACCGGCTTCCTCGACCGCACCGGCGACGAGATCCACACCTCGATGGAAGCCGGCCCGATGATCCGCAAGGGCGACATGAAGCAGGCCGCCTGGATTTCCGCCTACGAGGCCTGGAATGTCGACACCGGGCTGGAATGCGGGCTTGCCGGCCATGCCCAGATCGGCAAGGGCATGTGGGCGATGCCCGATTTGATGGCGGCGATGCTCACCGAGAAGATCGCCCACCCCAGGGCCGGCGCCAACACCGCCTGGGTGCCTTCGCCGACTGCGGCGACGCTGCACGCCACCCACTATCACAAGGTCGATGTCCACGCCGTCCAGGCGGCGCTGAAGAGCCGGCCGAAGGCCAAGCTCGACGACATCCTGTCGGTGCCGGTCGCGGTGCGGCCCAACTGGTCTCCGGCCGACATCCAGGCGGAACTCGACAACAATGCGCAAGGCATTCTGGGCTATGTCGTGCGCTGGATCGACCAGGGCGTCGGCTGCTCGAAAGTGCCAGATATCAACGATGTCGGCCTGATGGAGGACCGCGCCACGCTGCGCATCTCCTCGCAGCACATCGCCAACTGGCTGCACCATGGCGTCTGCACGGCCGACCAGGTGATGGAAACGATGAGGCGCATGGCTGATATCGTCGACCAGCAGAACCAAGGCGACCCGCTTTACCAGCCGATGGCCGCCGATTTCGACGGCTCCGTCGCCTTCCAGGCCGCCTGCGACCTCGTCTTCAAGGGCCGCATCCAGCCCAACGGCTATACCGAGCCGGTGCTGCACGCGCGGAGGCTGGAACTGAAGGCGAAGGGAGCGGCCTGAACCGGAGAGTTGAAGCCGGCAGGCGTTCCGTTTCCCTCCTCTCGAAGCAGCGCGAACTACGCCGCCTGTGCCACCCGCTCCGAACTCATCCGGTAGGAGATCGCTTCGGCGAGATGAATGCGGCCGACGGTCTCGCTGGCGTCGAGATCGGCCAGTGTTCTCGCCACCTTCAGCACGCGGTGATAGGCCCGCGCCGAGAAGCCGAGCTTTTCGCTGGCCTCCTTGAGCAGCGACAGGCCCGATGCGTCGGGCATGGCGATCTCCTCGATGACCGCGGGCGCGCAATGCGCATTCGTGGCGGCGCTGGTGACGCCGAGCCGTTCGAAGCGCTCGCGCTGGAGGGCGCGGGCACGCGCAACGCGCAGCGCCACGTCGGCGCTCTTCTCCGCCCGGTCGGGCCGGATCAGGTCGCTGGCCGAGACCGCCGGCACCTCGATCCTGAGGTCGATGCGGTCGAGCAGCGGTCCCGAGATGCGCGCCTGGTAGTCGGTGCGGCAGCGTTCGCCGCGCAGGCAGCGATAGCCGGGCTCGCCGGCCATGCCGCAGCGGCACGGGTTCATCGCCGCCACAAGCTGGATGCGCGCCGGATAGGTGACGCGGTGGTTGGCGCGCGCGATCATGCAGTCACCGGTCTCGAGCGGCTGGCGGAGCGCATCGAGCGTCTGCGGCGTGAATTCGGGAAATTCGTCGAGGAACAGCACGCCGTGGTGCGCAAGCGACACTTCGCCCGGCCGCGCCCGGATGCCGCCGCCGACCATCGCCGCCATCTAGGCCGAATGGTGCGGCGCGCGGAACGGCCGCCGGTCGGTCAGCTTGCCTTCGCCGAGCTCGCCGGCGACGGAGGCGATCATCGACACTTCGAGCAATTCCTTCGGCGCCAGCGGCGGTAGGATCGACGGCAGCCGCTGCGCCAGCATCGATTTTCCCGATCCGGGCGGGCCGACCATCAGCAGGTTGTGCCCGCCGGCCGCCGCCACCTCCAGCGCTCGCTTGGCGGTTTCCTGGCCCTTGATATCGGCAAGATCGGGCAGGTCGCGCGCCGCGGCATGGATACCGGCTTCGGGGCGCGACAGCACCTGCGTGCCGCGAAAATGATTGGCGATGGCGATCAGGCTGCGCGGCGCGAGTATGTCAAAGTCCTTCCCGGCCCAGGCGGCTTCCGGGCCGCAGGCGAAGGGGCAGATCAGGCCCTTGCCTTCGGAATTCGCGCCGATCGCCGCCGGCAGGGCGCCGGCGACCGCCGCGATGGTGCCGTCGAGCGACAATTCGCCAAGCACGACATAGCCGGCCAGCATGTCGCCCGGAATGGCGCCAAGCGCCGCCATCAGGCCGAGCGCGATCGGCAAATCGTAGTGGCTGCCCTCCTTGGGCAGGTCGGCGGGCGCTAGGTTGACAGTGACCTTCTTGGACGGCATCGACAGGCCGGAAGCATGCAGTGCCGCCTGCACCCGTTCGCGGCTTTCGGCCACCGCTTTGTCGGCCAGGCCAACGATGTGCATGTTGACCTTGCCGGGCGCGATCATCACCTGCACGTCGACCGGCACGGCCTCGATGCCCTGGAAAGCAACCGTGCGAACCCGCGCCACCATGTCTTGCCCCCGGATCTGGGCTTGCCCCAAGCCTTTTGCAATCAGGCCGCGAAGGGCCTGGGCCGGAGACAATCACAGTTCCTCGGCTAAATCAAGAACATTACAGGAACACGCAATCGCTTAAGTTGCGGCGCGATTGTCTCCGGTTGCAAAAACGGAACATGGTTAATACAAAATGAAAACGGCTATTTCCGCTTGGCCTCCACCGCGTCCCAGAACAGGCTGGCGATGTCGGCGCCGCCGAAGCGTTTGACTTCGCGCACGCCGGTCGGCGAGGTCACGTTGATCTCGGTCATGTAGTCGCCGATGACGTCGATGCCGACGAGGATGAAGCCGCGTTCCCTCAGTGCCGGCCCGATGCGGGCGCAGATCTCGCGCTCGCGCTCGGTCAGCTCGGTCTTCTCGGCGCGGCCGCCGACATGCATGTTGGAGCGGGAATCGTGCTCGGCCGGCACCCGGTTGATGGCCCCGACCGGTTCGCCGTCGATCAGGATGATGCGCTTGTCGCCCTTGCGCACGTCCTTCAGGTAGCGCTGCACGATGTAGGGCTCACGGAACAACTGGCCGAACATTTCGAGCAGCGAGGCGAGGTTGCGGTCGGCCTCCAGCAGGTGGAAGATGCCCGCGCCGCCATTGCCGTAGAGCGGCTTGACGATGATGTCGCCGAATTCCTTGCGGAAGGCGGCGACCTCCTGGGGATCCTTGGTGATCAGCGTTTCCGGCATCAGGTCGGAAAACTCGGTGACGAAGATCTTTTCCGGGCTGTTGCGCACCCAGGCCGGGTCGTTGACCACCAGCGTCCTGGGGTGGATGCGCTCCAGTATGTGCGTGGTGGTGATGTAGTTCATGTCGAAGGGCGGATCCTGTCTCAGCAGGATCACGTCCATCTCCGACAGGTCGGTTCGCACCTTCTCCCCCAGCGAATAGTGGCTGCCCTTCTCGTCGCGTACCTGCATCTCCTCGATGCGGGCGAACACCTTGCCGTCGCGCAGCGACAGCCGGTCGGGCGTGTAGTGGTAGAGCTGATGGCCGCGCCGCTGCGCCTCCAGCGACAGCGCGAACGAAGTGTCTCCGGCGATCGACACGGTGGAGATGTGGTCCATCTGGACGGCGATTTTCAGCTTCATGGCAGGTCCCCAGCACGGTCGATGAGAGAGCGATATAAGGGTCCCGGCGCCTTCTGCCAATCGGGCCACGCCTCTAGCGGTCGAAGACCAGCCTGGAATAGCCGAGAAAGGACAGCGCCATGGCGGCCAGCGAAGCGAAAGCAAGGGCGGCCAATGGCGGGGTTGTCGGCAGGACGACAAGGATGGCGCAGTAGACCAGATAGTTGGCGATGCTGGTGGCTATGCCGATGCTGCCATAGCGGGCACCTTCCCGCACCAAGCCGCGGCTCGACGGCGAGAAGGTCAGATGCCGGTTTGTCTGCCAGGTGACGCAGAGTGCAAAGCCGATGGACAGCATGCGGGCGCTGAAAGGGCCGAGCGGCGTGACGGCAAGCAGCAGCCAGAGGGCGGCCGCGTCGGCGACGAAGCCGATGCCGCCGGCAAAGAGGAAGCGGATAAGACGGCTCACCGCTTCATGCGGCGCGAGGCGTCTTGCCTGGGCCGGCCTTCGCGGCAGTCGGCTCGCTGGCGCGCTCGCGCCGCTCTATGCGGCCCGAAGGCATCGACAGGTAGAAGATGCGCTTCTGTTCGGCGCGGCCGCGCGACACCGAATCGAGGATCACCCCAGTCACACCAGCCAGCATCGAGAGCAAGAGCAGGCCGACCGACAGCACCCATGTCGGCATGCGCGGCACCAGCCCGGTCTCGGCGAATTCGACCAGCACCGGCGCCATCAGGAACAGGCTCGACGCCAGGAAGACCAGGGCGAAGGCGCCGAAGAAACGCAGCGGTTGCGTTTCCTTCATCAGCATGGCGAACATCCAAAGGATCCTGGCGCCGTCGCGAAACGTCGAAAGCTTCGACGACGAGCCGTCCGGCCGCTTGCCGTAATCGAGCGCGATCTCGCTGACGGGCAATTTGAGCTGCGAGGCATGCACCGACATTTCGGTCTCGATCTCGAAGCCGCCGGAGACGGCCGGGAAGCTCTTGACGAAGCGCCGGGTGAAGACGCGGTAGCCCGAGAAGATGTCGGTGAAATCGCTGCCGAACAGCCCTTTATAGAGGCTGTTGAAGACGCGGTTGCCGAAGGCATGGCCGGTCCTGCCGGCATCGTCGGTGACGCCGCGCCGGGTGCCCACCGCCATGTCGGAGCGCTCGGTCAGAAGCGTGTTGATCAATTGCGGCGCGTCTTCCGGCGCATAGGTGCCGTCGCCGTCGGCCATCAGGTAAATGTCGGCGTCGATGTCGGCGAACATGCGCCGCACCACATTGCCCTTGCCCTGGCGCGGTTCGCGCACCACGATGGCGCCGGCGGCGCGGGCCCTGAGCGCGGTCAGGTCGCGCGAATTGTTGTCGTAGACATAGACCGTCGCCAAAGGCAGCGTCTCGCGGAAGCGCCGCACCACCTCGGCGATCGTCAATTCCTCGTTGTAGCAAGGCAGCAGCACGGCGATGGCGGGTTCGTAGCGAAGCTCTTGCGGCATTTTCCTCTCCGGGTGCCTCGCCGCCACGCGCGGTTCGCGCCGAAAGTCAGGCGCGTTCAGGCGGTTTTACTATTTATTGAAGCCGTTAAGGCTAGGTTTAAGGCCGACTTTACGAGTGTCGATTGGCCGAAAAAGCCCGGCATTCCTGCCAGGGGCGATGGGATGAGCACAGCCAGCAACGGCGCTTCCACCTGGAAGTCCGACATAGCGTTTGCGTTGCTTGCCGCCTTGCTGCTGCTGGCGCTCGATCTCTATGCCGGATTCCCGCAACTGGCCAACCCGGCCGGCGACAATGACAGCCTGCTGCAACTGGTGGAGGTTCGCGACCTCCTGGCCGGCCAGGGCTGGTTCGACCTGCACCAGTACAGGATGGGGCTGGAGGGTGGCTTCGTCATGCACTGGTCGCGGCTGCTCGACGCCCCGCTGGCGCTCGGCATGCTTGCCCTGTCGGCCCTGACGGGCAGTGCCGCTTTGGGCGAGCAGGTCGTGCAGGTGCTTTGGCCTCTCCTGCAATTCTGGCTCGCGCTGTTCTCCATCATGCGCGCCGCGCGCGCTTTCGCCGGCGAGCACGCGGTCCTGCCCGCCGCGGTGGTCGGCGGAGCGGCCTTGTATTATCTCGGAATCTTCTCGCCCGGCGCGCTCGATCACCACAATGTCCAGCTGATGCTGACCTTGGCCGGCTTGGCTTTGCTGCTTGAAGCACCTCGCCACCGGACAGCCGCCCTGTTTGCCGGCGCGTGCGCCACGCTGGCATTGGCGATCGGCATGGAAAGCGCCCCCTATGCTGGAACCCTGGGCGCCATCGTCGCCCTGCTGTTCCTCGTCAGCGGTGGCGGCGAAAGGCTGATCGCCAGGGATTTTGGCTTGGGCGTCACCGCCGTCTCGGCCCTTGTTTTCATCACCACCATACCGGCGTCGGTATGGGGGCAGACCCAGTGCGACACCTTCTCGACCGTGCAGTTCGTGGTTGCCGCGCTTGCCGGCGCCGGCCTTGCGGTCATCGCCTCATGGGGCGCCGCCAATGCGACGTACGGCCGTCGCCTGGCCTCGCTCGGCCTGCTGGCGTTCGTGCTTGTCCTTGTCGTGATGTTTCTGTTCCCGCAATGCCTGGCTGCCCCCTATGCCGGCCTCGACCCGCGCCTCCAGCAGATGTGGCTCGGTCATATCGACGAAGCGCAGTCGATATTCCAGCTCGTCGCGGCCGATCCGGCCAGAGCGGTGGCGCGCTTCGCGACGCCGCTGGTGGCGATCGTCCTGATGGCGCTGCGCCTCGGCAAGGGCGGCTGGCGGCGGCAAGACAGTCTCGTCGGCGCGCTGCTGGTGATGGCTTTCCTGGTCAGTGCCTGGGAGGTCCGCGGCTCGACCTTCTCCATCGCCTTCGCGGTGATCCCGCTTTGCGCCTGGATCGCCGAATGGCGGCAGCGCGCCGAAAACAGCCCGTCCGGCGGCTCCGTGCTCCGTATGGCCGCGGCCTGGCTGATCTCGGTCAATGCGGTTTGGTCCAGCGCTGCCGAGGCGGCATCGAGCGCCTTCCAGACCGGTGCGGCCGTCACCAATGCCGGCATCGATGCACCTTGCAACAGCAAGGCCTCGTTCGCCGTGCTCGCCCGCATGCCTGACACCACGGTGCTGGCCATCTCCAATCTCGGCTCGCCGATCCTGGCCTTTACCGGTCATCGCGCGCTCGCTGGGCCCTACCACCGCAACGTCGCCGGAAACCTGCTCGTATTCGATGCCTTGCTGGGCTCGGCCACTGACGCGAAAGCCGTCGTGGCAAACCATCGCGTCGGGATTGTCGCGCTCTGCCGCGGCAATCCCGAAACCAGGCTTCTCGCAACCAAGGCGCCTGACGGCTTTCTGGCCGGGCTGATGCATGGCAGCGTGCCGGATTGGCTGGAACCGGTGGCGGAGACCCAGGGCGCGCCGCTGGAGCTCTATCGCGTTCGCACCGCCGGTTGAGAATCCGCCTGAGCGACGGCGCCCTTGAGCCCGGGCGGCTTTGCGGAGGGCAACGCGCTCTAGCGGCGAAAAATCGATTTTCCCGATACGTTTCCTAAAGGGTTTGCTGCCAGTCTCGGAAATAAATTCCGACTTCGAGAAACAGGGACACCGATGCAAACTTCGTTTGGCACCGGTCAGGCAAACAGGGAGAGCACGGATCTGGCATTCACCGATCCGTTGACCGGGCTTGGCAACCATCGCCGCTTCTTCGACAAGGTCGATCGCCTGATCAGCGACCGTGCCGACGATCCCGCGCCCTTCACCGTCGGCATTCTCGACCTTGATGGATTCAAGCCGATCAACGATCTGTTCGGCCACAAGGCCGGCGACGACATCCTGATCCAGGTGGCGATGCGCCTGCGCGCCTCGATGGACGGCCATTCCACCGTCTGCCGCATCGGCGCCGACGAATTCGCCTTCCTCTATCCGCTGGTGTTCAGCGAGGAGGCGGCCGCCGAAAAGTCGCGCATGCTGATCGAAATCCTGTCGGCCCCGTATGATGTCGGCGAACGCACGGCGAGGCTGTCGGCCTCCGTCGGCTGTTCGCTGTTCTATTCCGGCGACGAGACCACCGAGATCCTCATCAACAAGGCCGAAACGGCGCTTTACCATGCCAAGCGATCCGGCCGCGGCCGGGTCGTCGTCTATACCCGCGAAATGGAAGAGGCGGCCAAGCGCGTCACCCGCATCGAGCAGGCGCTGCGCCGCGCCGTCTCGGCCGGCGAGGTGGAGCCGCATTTCCAGCCGATCGTCGACCTCACCACGCGCCGCACCATCGGCTTCGAGACGCTGGCGCGCTGGACCGACCGCGATCTCGGCTCGGTGCCGCCGACCGTCTTCATTCCGATCGCCGAGGAGCGCGGCATCATCGGCCCGCTGTCGCAGCTAGTGCTGCGCAAGGCGACCGAGGCGGCGAGAAGCTGGCCGAAGGACCTGTTCCTGTCGTTCAACCTGTCGCCCTCGCAGCTCGTCGACCAGAACACCGGCCTGCACATATTGGCGATCCTCGACCGTACGGGCTTCGATCCGCGCCGGCTGGAGATCGAGATTACCGAGACCGGCCTGATGAACGATCCGGCCTCGGCCGCGCAGATCGTCGAGGACCTGCGCCGCGTCGGCATCCGCGTCTCGCTCGACGATTTCGGCACCGGCCAGTCCTCGCTCGGGCGGCTGCGCGAATTCCATTTCGACAAGTTGAAGATCGACCGCGCCTTCGTCTCCTCCATTCTCGATGACCGCCCGTCGGAGCACATCATCCGCGCCATTCTCGCGATGTGCGAAGGGCTCGGCATGGATGTCGTCGCCGAAGGCATCGAGGAAGAGGCGCAGGCCGACCGGCTCGTCCAGTTCGGCTGCGCCGGTGGGCAGGGCTATCTGTTCGGCAAGCCGGCCGATGCCGACGCCACGCTCGGCTATCTCCGCGATTCCTTCCGCGGCGCCCTGCGCGCCAAGGCGATCTGAACGGGCGATTGGCCCGTTCGATCGAGGCCGTGCCGTGCCTGCGCGCGACCTCCAGGCTTTTTGTCAGACATAAGCCGGAAAATCCGTCTTTTCGCCCTTGCCCGCCGGACCGGTCTGGCTAGGATGCGCGCCGGTCAACCCGGGAGACGAAAACCATGATGCCATCGGCACGTTTTGCCGACCTCGAAAGCGCTTCGGTGCTGATCACCGGCGGCGGCTCCGGCATCGGCGCGGCATTGACCGAGGGTTTCATGCGCCAGGGCGCCAAGGTCGCCTTCGTCGACATCGCCGACAAGCCCAGCACCGCGCTTGCCGACCGCATCGAGAAAGAGCTCGGCCGCCGGCCGCTCTACCTCAAGTCCGATCTGCGCGACATCGAAGCGCTCCGGGCGTCTGCCGCGAAGGCGGCCGAAGCGCATGGCGACGTCACCGTGCTGGTCAACAATGCCGCCTGGGACGAACGCCACGCCGTCGAAGACGTGACGGTGGAGTTTTGGGACAACAACCAGGCGATCAACCTCAGACCGCATTTCTTCACCGCGCAGGCGGTGGCGCCGGGCATGAAGCGGGCCGGCGGCGGCTCGATCATCAATTTCACCTCGACCTCCTACCTGATCAACCACCCCGACATGCCGGCCTACACCGCCGCCAAGGCGGGCATACTCGGCCTCACCAAGGGTTTGGCCGGCAAGCTCGGGCCCGACCGTATCCGCGTCAACGCCGTCGCGCCCGGCTGGGTCATCACGGAACGGCAGCAGGAACGCTGGGTGACGGAGCAGGCGCTTGCCTCTCATGTCGCCAAGCAGTGCATCAAGGACGTCATGCGGCCGGACGATTTGGTCGGCACCGTGCTGTTCCTGGCCTCGGACGCCTCGCGCATGCTGACCGCGCAAATGCTGATCGTCGACGGAGGTTTCCTGTGAGCCCCGGGTTTGCCGGCCCCCGATTTGTCGGCAATGTGCCGGCGGTCGCGGCGCTCGATTGGGGCACGACCCGGCTTCGTGCCTGGCTGATCGACGGCGGCGGCAAGGTGCTTGCCGAGCGTCGCGGCGACGACGGACTGATCACCGCGCGCGAGAAGGGCTTTTCCCGGGTTCTCGAGGGTCATCTCGCCGCCATGGGCGCGCCGGAAACGCTGCCCGTCATCATCTGCGGCATGGCAGGCTCGCGCCAGGGCTGGCTCGAAGCGCCCTATGTCACCGTGCCGGCGCCGATCGGCGCCATCCTGGCCGGCGCGGCCCGCATCCCGGGGGAGAGCCGCGACATTCGTATCGTGCCCGGCCTTGCCCAACGCCTGGCCGATGCGCCAGACGTCATGCGCGGCGAGGAGACGCAGCTTGCCGGCGCCGGTTTGCCGGCAAAGGGGCGTGAAATCGTCTGCATGCCGGGCACCCATTCGAAATGGGTTCTGGTCAAGGACGGCGCCGTTGCCGGCTTCGGCACATGGCCGACCGGCGAGCTGTTCTCGGTGCTGGCCGCGCATTCGATCCTGCGCCATTCGCTCGGCGAGCATCCCGAGCCGGTCGATCCGGAGAACCTTTTCTTCCGCCGCTGGTGTGATGCGGCGTTGAACGAAGGTGGCGACGTCACCGCAAAACTCTTCTCGATCCGCGCCGCCGGTCTGCTCCAGGACATGAAGGCCGACGATGCCGCGGCCTGCCTGTCGGGCCTGCTGATCGGCGGCGAGATCGCCTCGGCGAGGCGCCGCCAGGCTGCGGGCGCCATATCGGTGGTGCTGATTGCCTCGGGCGCGCTCGCGGCGCTTTATCGGCAGGCGCTTGGCCTTGCCGGGCTTGGCGTGCGGACCGTCGACGCGGATGAGGCGGTGCGCGCCGGCCTGGTCGAGGCGGCGCGCGAAAACGGCATGATCGCCAGAACCGGAGTTGCCTGATGAACCAGACCGCTGCGTTCCCGAAGCTCAAGCGCGGGCTGGTCGCCATCCTGCGCGGCCTCAAGCCTGCCGAGGCGGTGGCGATCGGCCAGGCGGTCTTCGATGCCGGCATCGAGGCGATCGAGGTGCCGCTCAATTCACCCGATCCGTTCGCGTCCATCGCCGCCATCCTCAAGGCGCTGCCGCCGGCCGCGCTGGTCGGTGCCGGCACGGTGCTGACGCCAGCCGATGTCGATGGCCTGCACGAAGCCGGCGGCCGGCTGCTGGTCAGTCCCAATATCGATGCCGAGGTGATGGAACGCGCCATGCAATACGGCATGGTCACCATGCCCGGCGTGTTCACGCCCACGGAGGCCTTCCTGGCGATCCGGCTCGGCGCCTCGGCGCTGAAATTCTTCCCGGCCAGCGTGCTCGGCGCGTCGGGCATTTCCGCCATCCGCGCGGTGCTGCCGGCTTCGACATTGGTTGGCGCGGTCGGCGGCGTCTCGGAGAAGGACTTTGCCGGCTACAAGGCCGCCGGCGTCACGGTTTTCGGGCTTGGTTCCAGCCTGTTCAAGCCGGGCATGAGCGTCGACGACGTGGCCGCGCGGGCCCAGGCGGCGGTGACGGCCTGGGACGCGGTGTTCGGCGGAGACGCAGGATGAGCGAAGCGATCGTTTCGGTTTTTTCCGACCATGTCTGCCAGCTCGGCGAGGGGCCGAGCTACGACCCCGCCACAGACACGCTCTACTGGTTAGACATCGTCAAGGGCCATCTCCTGGAAATGCGCCTGTCCGGCGGCGCGGCCCAGGTGCACGAGCTTGGCCGGATGGCCAGCGCTATCGCCATCATCGACGACAAGCGCCAGCTGATCGCCACCGAAACCGGGCTTTTTGTCCGCGACGTCGCCACGGGCAGGATGACGCTGCACACGCCTGTCGAGGCCGACAATCCGGTCACCCGTTCCAACGATTCGCGCGTCCATCCCTGCGGCGCTTTGTGGACCGGCACGATGGGCAAGGGCGAGGAGAAGCGCGCCGGCGCGATCTACTGGTTCTTCAAGGGCGAATTGCGCAAGCTGTTCTCCGACATCACCGTGTCGAACTCGATCTGTTTTTCCGCGGACGGCGCACTCGCCTATTACACCGACACCTCGACCGGCCTGTTGATGCGCGTCGCTTGCGATCCGGCGACCGGCCTGCCGGCGGGCGAGCCGAAGGTGTTCGTTGATCACCGGTCGGCCAAGGGCTTCGTCGACGGCTCCGTGCTCGACCGCGACGGCATCCTGTGGAATGCCGTCTGGGGCGGCAAGGTGATCAAGGGCTACGCCCCGGACGGCAAGCTGGTGCGCACGATCGCCATGCCGGTTACGCAGCCTTCCTGCCCGGCCTTTGTCGGCAAGAACGCCAGCCGGCTGGCGGTTACCTCGGCTTGGCATGGCAAGGACGACAAGCAGCGCCAGCTCGACCCGCAGGCCGGCATGACCTTCCTCCTCGACATCGAGGTCAATGGCCGGTTCGAGCCTCGCGTGCTGATCGCCTAGGGCACCTCAGGTGATGCCGGCCTTTTCGGCTCGGCCTGACTTGAGTCTCGGTACCCCGATGCACCGGGTCTGACGGGATCATTCGGCCGGCTGTCACGCAGGCGTCCGGCCCGCGTCGGTTTCGCGAAAGCCTGACGTCTTCGCCATGCGATGGTGTGGAATTGCATCACTGGGAATCATATCATGTCCAGCCCCAGGCTGATCCTCGTCCACGAGCCGGAAAAGGCCTGCCTCGAGCGGCTCCTCGCCGAGGGCCACGCGCCGGAGCGTGCCGCCGAAATCGTTTCTTACCTGGCGCAATCGACCGATCTCGCGCATGAATTCGACGCCCTCGCTTCTGCCTTCAAACGGCGCGATCTCGGCTTCGCAGCGGTGGAGCTGGACGATGCCGCCGATATGCTCGCCAAGGCCGATCCGGCGGCCACGCTGGTCTGGACGCTGACCGACGGCATCGCCTATTTCCGAGGCGGCACGGCGCCCGCGCTTGCCAGGCTGAACGGCCTGAAGACGATCGGCGCCGAGGACTCGCTGTTCGCGCTCTGCCAGGACAAGTTTCGCTCCGGCGCCGTGCTCGGCGCGCTCGGCCTGCCTGCGCCGCAGGCCGGCCTGGCGCGCAACGGACAATGGCTGGTCGAGCCGCCGGTTTCCGCCGCCGGCTGGTTCGTCAAGCCGAACCGGCTCGGCGCCAAGATCGGCATCTGGCCGGATTCGCGCTGCGGCGATCTCGGCCACGCGCTGGAGCTTAGCCGGCGTGTTTTCGCCGCCTATCGCGACGACGCCGTCGTCCAGCCCTATGTCGGCGGCCGCAATGCGCGCGCCAGTTTCCTCGGCCTGAGGCCGGACACCGGCGTCGAAGCGCTCGGCGTCGCCTTCGTCGAGTCCGGCGGCGATTTCCAGACCATGGAAGACAGCCTGGCGCTTTACGGCGAGACCGGCGAGGCGGCGAAGGCGGCGGGCAAATACGCCGAGCCGCTTCTGCTTCCGGTCGCCGAAAGCCAGCCGGTCGCCGATGCAAAAGTCCGCGCGATCGCCGAACGGCTGATGAGCGGGCTCGGCCTGCGCGACGTGTTCTCCATCGATCTCCGCATCGAGCCCGACGACACCGTTCACCTCATAGAATTCGAAGTCTGCCCCGGCCTGCCCTGCTTCGATTTCCGCGCCTATTGCCGGTCGCAATGGAACCTGGAGCTCGCCGACGCCATGGCCGAAACCGCCGCGAACCGGATGACCCGTTAGCGCGCGGCAAGATTGCCTGCCGTACGCTATCCCAAAGGCATTCGCTCGAATGTCTGCAAGGAAGGATCTATCCTGTCCCAGGCACGGCCGCGGATGGCATATGTGACCACCTGCGGATTGAACTGGCCGGGATCGTCAAGGCTGGTCGCGTGAACCGCTATCAGGTCCGGCCTTGCGACCTGCGTCAGGTAGACCGGCGTTCCACAGGTCGGGCAGAAGGCGTGGATCTTTTCGTTGCCGCTGTCGCCCGCCACCCGCCAGGTGCTCGCTTCGCCCGTGATGATCACATCGGCTCGCCGGGGGAAAGTCAGGTAGGAGCTGTGGCCCGTGCCGCTTCGCTTCTGGCATTCGTGGCATTGGCAGTGGTTTTCGAAGATGGGCTCGCTGCTCGTTTCATAGCGGATCGCACCGCATGCGCATCCGCCGCTATAGTGTTTGGTCATTGTCGTTTTCCCGCAGTCGGATTTGCTGGTCAAGCCGATTTCGGCTTGGCGAAAATATCGATGCCGCTGCCGGTCTCCAGGAAGGATTTCATGCTGGACAGCACCGCCGGCCATCCCTGGCTGACGCCCTTCGCCATGCCGCTGCCGGCTTCGAGTTCGTCATGGCTGACGGTCAGCCGCACCATCGTGTCGTATTCCTCGATGGCGAACGTCACCCGGCTGTGTTTCGACGGATCGTCGGCCTGCGAAGCGTTTGCCCAGGTCATCACGAGACGGGTCGGCGGCGAGATCTCGACGACCTTGCCGACCAGTTCGACGGTGCGCTCGTCATTGGCGCGGATATGTTCCCATTTCGATCCCGCCTTCCAGTCCGAGACGTTCTCATGGCCCCAGTAACGCCGTGCGATGTCGGGCCTGGTTATGGCCTCGAACACTTTTTGCGGCGTCGAGCGGATGTAGGTCACGTAGACAAAGCTGGTCGTCTCTGCGGTCATTTGTCTTCTCCTTCGAGTTCCTGTTTCAGGTCATGCAGCAGGCTGAGCCGCTGGCGTTCGAATTTGCGCACCCAGCGCTCGTAGACCTCGTGCAGCGGCACGGGATTGATGAAATGCAGCTTCTCGCGGCCGCGTTTGACCGTGCTCACCAGATTGGCCGCCTCCAGCAGGTCGATGTGTTGGGTGGCGGATTGCCTGGCCATATCGAGATGTTCGCAAAGCTGGCCCAGCGTCTGCCCGTTCTTCTCGCACAGAAGATCAAGCAGCCTTCTGCGTGTCGGGTCGCCCAGCGCCTTGAAAACCTTGTCCGCGTCCATCGGGTTCACTCTGATGTGAAGCCATAATATGCAGGTAAATACCTGCATGTCAACCCGCGATCGGCCGGCATCAAAATTACCCCCGTGTAAGGGCTGTTCGGACGCGATTGCTAAAGGGATTATGCGTCAGCCATGTCGTGGCCGTTGTCGAACGACTGTGCCGGTTGTCGCTCAAAGACAACCGGTCGGGGCGCCGCCTGCTGGGCCAGGCTGCGGGATGTGAACCTCAGGACTCGTGCAAAGGCCGCGGCCGGCACTGATGCCGGCCGGGATAGCCTCAGACGCCCTCGACCAGCACGATCTCGCCGTCGGCGACCTTCTGGCGAATGGCGGCGGCGCGCTGGTATTCAGGTGAATGGTAGCAGTCATGCGCGGCGGCAAGCGTCTCGAACTCGATGACGACGTTGCGCGCGCGGCCGGCCCCTTCTGCCTTCTCATGCTCGCCGCCGCGCGCCAGGAATTTCGCGCCGAAGCGCTCGAAGGCCGGCTTGGCGGCGGCGACATAATCCTTGTAGCCTTCCGCGTCGCGCACATCGACGCGGGCGATCCAGTATCCCTTGGGCATCCTTCTTCTCCGAAGCCGTTCGTTGGAAATTATGCCGAGCGCATTTCGTCGAGGATGGCTTCAGCCGCCGCGCGTCTGTCCGCCGCGGCGACGATCGGGCGCCCGACGACCAGATGGCTGGAGCCGCTGCGGATGGCATCCGCCGGCGTCATCACGCGCTTCTGGTCGCCATGGTCGCTGCCGGCGGGGCGTATGCCTGGCGTTACCACCGCCATGTCGGGCCCGACGATGCGGCGCACCGCCTCTGTTTCCGCGGCCGAGCAGACGATGCCGCCCATGCCGGCATGCAGCGCCTGTTCCGCGCGCCGCAGCACCAGCGTGTGCGGGTCGTATTCGTAGCCCGCGTCGATCACGTCCTGTTCGTCCATCGAGGTCAGCACGGTGACGGCAAGCAGGCAAAGCTCGCTGCCTCTCGCCGCCTCGACCGCCGCCCGCATGGTCTTCGGGTAGGCATGCAGCGTCAGCATGGTCATGCCCATCTTGACGATGTTCTCGACCCCCTTGGCCACAGTGTTGTCGATGTCGAGCAGCTTCATGTCGAGAAAGATCTTCTTGCCCGCGCTGGCGAGCTCCCTGGCGAAATCGAGCCCGCCGGCGAAGGCGAGCTGGTAGCCGATCTTGTAGAAGGAGACGACGCCATCGAGTTCGCGTACCGCCTTCTCGGCCTCTTTCAAGCTCGGCACGTCGAGGCCGACGATCAGCCTTTCGCGCATTGTGTCGGTCTGCATGGCGTTGGCGATCACGGCTCGACCCGGGTCGACAGCATGCGCGAGGTTTCGATCAGCGTGCGGCATAGGTGCTCCATGGTTCGGTGCAGTCGTTCGTCCTTGAAACGCCCGTCCTCGTCGAAGGCGTTGCCGCCTTCCGGCACCGAGCATTCCGGCGTCACCACCTCCATCTGGCAACGCACCAGCACGGCGCGCAGATGATTGATGCAGCGTATCCCGGCGAAGTGTCCGCTGGAAGACGAACTAAGGCCGGCGACCTTGCCGGCAAACGGCCTCACCGCACGGCCGCCATCCCTGCGCACCCGGCTCACCCAGTCGATCGTGTTCTTGAGCAGCGGCGGAATGGAGCCGTTATACTCGGGCGTGGCGATCAGCAGCCCGTCATGGGCAATGATCATCCGGGCAAGTTTCAGGGCGTTTTCGGGGACGCCTTTTTCCTTCTCCAGATCCTCATCCATGATCGGCAAGGGATAGTCGCCAAGCGAGATGCGAGTGACCTCGGCGCCTTGCACCGCAAGTTCCTTCTGCGCCACGTCGGCGGTCCTGCCACTGAAGGCCCCGGCCCGGACCGAGCCGGCAAAGACGAGGATTTTTGGGATCACTGCCATTGGCCAACCTTGTTCCCGGACAGGTACAGCCAGAGCCCGCTCAAATCAATGCAGATCAGACAAAGCGTCATCCTCGGGCTTGCCCCGAGGATCTGCCAACGCATCCAAGTCAGACATTTTCGTCCCAATGCCCACCGCATCTGATACCGCTATGCGGCAGATCCTCGGGACAAGCCGCAGGATGACGACTTTCGAAGACATTCGCGGTCGGCTTCGCAATCCCTAATGCGCCTCGCGCCGGTAGATCCACAGCTGCGTCGGCGGGATGTTGCGGATGATGAAGTCGAAATGCTTGACCGTGTAGTCGCCGCGGCCGGGCGGGATCGGCGACATCGGGCCGTAGGTCAGCTGCACGATCGGGCGGCCGGCCGGAATGCGGTCGAGCAGGCTTTCGATATAGGCGATGCGCTGGGCGACCGGGAAGTTGAGCAGCGGCACGCCCGAGACCACCGAATCGAACATCATCCCGCTCTTGTCGCCAAGCGTGGCGTTGAGATTGAAGGCGTCGCCCTCAATGACGTTGACGCCGGGGTAGAGCCGGCGCAGATGGCGCACGAAGTCGGTGGAATATTCGACCGCGTAAAGGTTTTCAGGCCTCACGCCCTGGGCCAGGATGGCGCGGGTGATGACGCCGGTGCCGGGCCCGACCTCGAGCACCGGCAGACCGGACTTCGGGTCGACGATCGAAGCCATCTTGCGGGCGGTGATGGAGCTGGTCGGCACGATCGAGCCGACCGTCTTCGGCTTGTCGATCCAGCCCTTGAAGAACTTCAGCTCGTCATCGAACTTTTCGGCAAGCGCCTTCCGCAGTCCCGGACCACGTGTCATGCAAGCTCTCCTCAGCGCTCCCCTGAGAGCTACTTAACACCTAAGCCGCCCAAGGCAAGGCAGGGTCATGCCTATGTCGTGGATAAGATAGTTTTCGTCGCGTCTAAAAATGCGCGCCTACTGCGGTTTTCACGGCGCGTGTTGGCCGCCCGGCAGGTGAGGCGCAGCGCCGACACCGGCAAGGCAAGCCACACGCGCACAGGCCGTCGATCAACGCTCGCCGAACGACTCGAAAAAGTCCTTCATGCGGGCGAAAAAGCCGCTCGATTGGGGGGAATTGTCCTGTGAGGAGAGCTGTTCGAATTCCTCCAGCAGCTCGCGTTGGCGGCGCGACAGGTTCTGCGGCGTCTCGACCGCCGTCTGGATGTAGAGGTCGCCGACATTGGGCTGGCGCAGCACCGGCATGCCCTTGCCCTTGAGGCGGAACTGGCGTCCGTTCTGGGTGCCTTCCGGCACCTTCACCTTGGTCTGCGTTCCGTCCAGCGTCGTCACCTCGAACGAGCCGCCAAGGGCGGCAGTCGTCATCGAGATCGGCACCTTGCAGTAGAGGTCGGCGCCGTCGCGCTGGAAGAATTCGTGCGGCTTGACCGCGAGGAAGATGTAGAGGTCGCCCGACGGCCCGCCGCGCAAGCCGGCTTCGCCCTCATTGGCAAGCCGGATGCGGGTGCCGTCCTCGATGCCGGCTGGGATGTTGACCGACAGCGACCGCTCCTCGGTGACGCGGCCCTGGCCGGCGCATTTCGGGCACGGATCCTTGATCGTCTGGCCGCGGCCCTGGCATTGCGGGCAGGTGCGCTCGATGGAGAAGAAGCCTTGCGTGGCGCGCACCTTGCCGTGGCCGTTGCACATCGAGCACGTGACCGGCTGGGTTCCGGGCTTGGCGCCGGTTCCCGAGCATTCCGAACAGGAGATCGAGGCCGGCACGCGGATCTGCGCGGTCTTGCCGGCAAAGGCCTCTTCCAGTGAGATTTCCATGTTGTAGCGCAGGTCGGCGCCGCGCTCGCGGCCGCCGGAAGAGCGGCGCTGGCGGCCACCCATCATGTCGCCGAAAATGTCCTCGAAAATGTCGGCGAAGCCGCCGGCGCCGAAGCCGTGTGCGCCGCCGTTCATGCCGCCCTGCTCGAAGGCCGCGTGACCGAAACGGTCATAGGCCGCGCGCTTCTGCGGATCCTTCAGCGTCTCGTAGGCTTCGTTGATTTCCTTGAACTTGTGCTCGCAGGCATGGTCGCCCGGATTGCGGTCGGGGTGGAACTGCATGGCGAGCTTGCGGAAAGCGCTCTTCAGTTCCTTGTCGTCGGCACCCTTGTGCACGCCCAGCGTTTCGTAGAAATCAGCTTTCATTTTTTCCCGCTGTCCGGATGCTCAACGTCTTCATGCAGTGTTGCGTCGTTTGCCGGCACGTTGCCACGATTTAGGATCGGCGCAGCCCGGATGCTAGGGCCGGTGCGGAGCTGTTCGTGTTTTTCGACGATTTTTTCCGCACTTTTTCTGCCAGGGTTGCAAAAAAGCCCGGCTTTGCGCCGGGCTTTCCGCTTTATCTTGCCGTCAGCCGGTTCAGGCCGACTTCTTCTTGTCGTCGTCCTCGTCGATTTCCTCGAAATCGGCATCGACCACATCCGAGTCCTTGGCGGCGTCCGCCTTGGCATCGGCTTCCGCCGCTTCCTTCTGCGAGGCCTCGTACATGGCCTGGCCGAGCTTCATCGAAGCCTCCGCGAGCGCTTGGCTCTTGGCTTCGATTTCCGCTGCGTCGTCACCCTCGGTAGCGGTCTTCAGCGCCGCGATCGCGTCCGATATCGCCGTGCGGTCGGCTTCCGAGACCTTGTCGCCATATTCCTTCAGCGACTTCTCCGAGGAATGCACCAGCGCCTCGGCCTGGTTGCGGGCCTCGACCAGCGCGCGCCGCTTCTTGTCGGCGTCGGCATTGGCTTCGGCATCCTTCACCATCTTCTCGATGTCGGCGTCCGAAAGGCCACCCGAGGCCTGGATGCGGATTTGGTGCTCCTTGCCGGTGCCCTTGTCCTTGGCCGAAACGTTGACGATGCCGTTGGCGTCGATGTCGAAGGTGACCTCGATCTGCGGCACGCCGCGCGGGGCCGGCGGAATGCCGACCAGGTCGAACTGGCCGAGCGCCTTGTTGTCGGCGGCCATTTCGCGCTCGCCCTGGAAGACCCGGATGGTCACGGCCGACTGCGAATCCTCAGCCGTCGAGAACACCTGGCTCTTCTTCGTCGGGATCGTCGTGTTGCGCTCGATAAGCCGGGTGAACACGCCGCCCAGGGTCTCGATGCCGAGCGACAGCGGGGTCACGTCGAGCAGCAGCACGTCCTTGACATCGCCCTGCAGCACGCCGGCCTGAATGGCGGCGCCGAGTGCGACGACCTCATCGGGGTTGACGCCCTTGTGCGGCTCCTTGCCGAAGAACTGCTTCACGATTTCCTGGATCTTGGGCATGCGGGTCATGCCGCCGACCAGCACCACTTCGTCGATCTCGCCCGCCTTCAGGCCGGCATCCTTGAGCGCCGCCTTGCACGGATCGATGGTGCGCTGGACGAGGTCTTCGACCAGGCTTTCGAACTTGGCGCGCGTCAGCTTCAGCGTCAGGTGCTTGGGCCCGGTGGCGTCGGCGGTGATGAACGGCAGGTTGATCTCGGTCTGCGTCGTCGACGACAGCTCGATCTTGGCCTTCTCGGCAGCCTCCTTGAGGCGCTGCAAGGCAAGCTTGTCGTTCTTCAGGTCGATGCCCTGTTCCTTCTTGAACTCGGCCGCCAGATACTCGACGAGGCGCATGTCGAAATCCTCGCCGCCGAGGAAGGTGTCGCCATTGGTCGACTTCACCTCGAACACGCCGTCACCGATCTCGAGCACCGAAATGTCGAACGTGCCGCCGCCAAGGTCATAGACGGCGATGGTCTTGCCGTCCTTCTTGTCGAGGCCGTAGGCGAGGGCAGCCGCGGTCGGCTCGTTGATGATGCGCAGCACTTCGAGGCCGGCGATCTTGCCGGCGTCCTTGGTCGCCTGGCGCTGGGCGTCATTGAAATAGGCGGGAACGGTGATGACCGCCTTCTCGACCTTCTCGCCGAGATAGGCTTCCGCCGTTTCCTTCATCTTCTGCAGGATCATGGCCGAGATCTGGCTGGGCGACTGCTTCTTGCCGCCGGCCTCGACCCAGGCATCGCCATTGTCGCCCTTGACGATCTTGTAGGGGACAAGCTTCTTGTCCTTTTCCGTCACCGGATCGTCATAGCGGCGGCCGATCAGGCGCTTGACCGCGAAGATGGTGTTTTCAGGATTGGTGACCGCCTGGCGCTTGGCCGGCTGGCCGACGAGACGTTCGCCGTCGCCCGAGATGGCGACGATGGAAGGCGTCGTGCGCGCGCCTTCCGCATTCTCGATCACCTTCGGCTCCTTGCCGTCCATGATGGCGATGCAGGAGTTGGTGGTGCCGAGATCGATACCGATTACTTTTGCCATTTTTCTAGTCTCTCCGCTAAGCAGGCTCTCAGGACCCGTAAGGCGTTCCGACGAAAGCCCCTGTTCACAAGAAATCCCGTTCGGCAACCGCTGTTGCGGCGCTGGACGGCTTGGCGCGTATATAAGAACAGGCGGCATCGGGCGCAAGCATTCTGCGCAAGGCTTCCACCATCCTCGACAGCGGATGGCGAAACGGCCCGATTACGCCTGCGCCCGAGGCATCGCGTCCGCCCGCTTCGCGGCGTCTGAAAGAATAGCCGGGCCCCACAGTGAACCTTTCCGCCTCCGCGTGCGACTGACGCTCAGGCGCCGCATGATGCGGCCACGGGAAAGGGAGCCACCATGACCAGCACCCCAGGGACGCCATGGCCTCCCCGACCAACAGGAGCTCGGCGCGACCATCGTCTTCGCGACAGGGTCGATGCGCTTGGCTTTCCGCTGGTTCCGTTGACCCTGCACAGGAGCAGGCGTATCGTAATTATGAGGAAAGCAGACAATTCGATCGGGGACGAACGTGCTGGAACGCCGCGCCTTGCGCTGGTTTGCGCGGCAGGATCGGTTGGTTCTCCGTTAGACTTCGGGGGGAGTTCCATGTCTCGCGATCACCGCCGGTTCGCGCCCTCTCGTGCCGGCCGTTTGGGCGGCGTGGCGAAGGCCGCCAGCGCCTTTCTTGTCCTGGCGCTGACCGCCGGCCTATGGCTTGGCGGCCCCGCGCGGGCGCAGGAAACCCGGATCATCTATCCCGGCTCGATGGCGGTCACCGGATTTTCCGGCACCGTCATTCCCGATTTCGACTCTTCAGATTCCGAAAAGGGGGGCCTGCCGCCCGGCGTCGATCCGATTGACGAGACCTTCATCGACACGGCGCGCGCCACCTTGCGCGTTTTCGACGTTTCAAGCCTGGGCGGGCCGGCCTCCGGCCAGCTCGTCTACACGCCGCCGCCTTTCGAGGTGACATCAGGCCAGATCGGCCAGGTGTTCGGCCTCACTTATGATGACGGCATGCGCGATGGCGCCCCGTCAGGCGTTCCCAATCTCTATGCCGGCGCCACCTCGCTGCACGGCATCCGCATCGTCACGCCTGACGCCGACGATGACGGCCGTCCGGAGCGGCAGCACCGCGGCATGGCAGGCGCTGCCTTCATGGAGGGCCAGTTCGGCACCGAGAACGGCGGCCGGCCGGGCACCATCTGGAAGGTCGACGGCATCACCGGCCAGGTCGCCAAATTCGCCGACATCGACACCAACAGCGGGCCCGGCATCGGCAATCTCACCTTCGACCCCATCCACCGCCAAGTCTTCGCCTCCGACCTCGATACCGGTCTGATCCATCGCATCGACGCCAATGGCGCGCTGGTCGACACGTTCGACCATGGCGTCGCCGGGCGCCCGGCGCATGGCCTGGCTCCGGTCACCGACGATGGCGCCGTCATGGACATACAGGGCGCGGCCTTCGACACGGAAGACCCCGAGACCTGGGGCTACACCCAGGACGAGCGCCGTGTCTGGGCCGTCGCCTATCATGGCGGCCGGCTCTATTATTCCGTCGGCGAGAAGGCCGAGATCTGGTCGGTGGGCATTGCCCGCGACGGCCGCTTCGCCGGCGATCCCCGTTGGGAGCTGACGGTCAAGGCCGACAAGGACTACGCCGTCACCGACATCGCCTTCGACGATAGCGGCTTCATGTACCTGGCCCAGCGCGGCCCGGTCGAGAACCGCTACGACTACAGCCAGCTCGCCGATTCCGGCAAGGGCGAGGTCATCCGCTACTTCAGCGAAAACCCGGACGATCCGGCAACGGAATCGGTCTGGGTGGAAGCGCCGCAGGAATATGCCGTCGGCTTCCCGCAAGGTTTCAGGCAGTCGGCCGGCGGGCTGGACCTGCAATATGGCTACGACGCCGAGGGCGATCTCGACACGTCGGCCTGCACCCGGACGCTGGTCAACACCGGCGATAAATTGCGCGACAATCCGGCTCTTGCCGAGCGGCTCGCCGCTGGCGGGCCGCTCGCCGTGCATGGCGTGCAGATCACGCCCAGGGAGCTGGTCAAGCCGGCCAATGTGCCGCCTTTCGGCTCCCGGTTCGTCGACTTCGACGGCTATTTCGAGGACCCGGAAGTGGAAGGCCATGTCGGCGACGTCGCCGTCTGGCATCCCTGCGAGGGCCGCGCCGGCTATTATGAGGAAATCCCGGGCGGCTATCTGCCACCGTTCTATCCGCCGGACTTCCAACCGCCCGGCAACCTGCCCCCTTGTCTCGATGTCGACGATGTCAGGTATTTCTGCACACCGCGCGGGCTCGAGGCGGACCTTTATCTCCATGACCATGCCGGCCTCGGGGGCGATTCGATCAAAGCCCAATCCAGGACGCCAGGCGTCGGGGTGACCTCGCCCATGTCGCATGTGCCTGGCAAGCCATACACGATCGGCATCACCGGCCACGATCCGGGCGACACGGTCGATGTCGGACTCTGCTTCTACAGGAAGTCCGACAAGGACAAGGGCGGCTACTACCCTTGCTGCAAGATGACCTTGCCGCTCAGAACGCCAGCCGTCAGCTGCGACCGTTGAGGAGGGGACGATGAACAATCTCGCACTCTCCCCGCTGGGCGTCGCCGACAAATCAACCGTCATGAACACGAGGCGCCTGTCTTTTGCCAGGCGCGCTGCGCGCTGGCTGGTGGCGGCCGGTATCGCGGTCGCCATGCTGCCGGCGCTGCCGGCACTTGCCGAAGGCACGGCTCCGGCCAAGACTGTCCAGGCCGCCAGCCCGGATAAGGAATTCAAGCTCGACAATCCGCGCATCATCAATCCGGAGCCCGGACGAGCCGTGCCGTTCTTCACCAAGACCGGCGGCCAGCGAAGCTGCGACTATGTCTTCTACACTTTGAGCTTCGGCCTGCGCGGCGCACCGCAAGGCTTCGCCAGCCCGGGGTTTGCGGCTTCGCTGCAGACGGTCCGGCTCGACTTCAAGGACCAGCTCCCGCATGGCTTGCAGATCGTCAACATGCAGGTCTCCGGTGACGGCACCGATGCGTCCGGCGGACCTCTGCCTGGCGCCGTCATCAGCAATTCGGCCGGCCCCAACGACACGGCAACGGTTTCGGATTTCCGGATTTCCGCTTCCGACCTCGACGGCTCGGGCGCACCGGACGAACGCGTCATCACTTTCCGTATCACCGCCAGGATCGACCACGCGGCGTTCCCCGCGCCGGCGACGGTCGACAATCAGGGCCTGGTCAAAGTCACCGTCGGCACCGGCACGGGAACCATCATCCCGTCGCAGGATCCGGGCAAGCCGGACGACGGCAATTTTCTCACCGGCGAAAAAACCTCGATCCGGATCGACCTGACCAAGTGCAATCCGCCACCACCGCCGCCTCCGGGCAAGGAATGCTTCAAGGTGGAGCGCGGCACGGTCGACTGCGTGCCCGGCGGCGGCGCGTTCATCTACCATATGCCTGTCGGCCCCGAGATGGGCGGCAGGTGGGTGCAGCTTTCGACCGCCACGCCAGGCATCACCATCGTCCCCGACACACAGAAGGTGCCGGCCGGCGGCGGTGTGCTGAACTGGAAGATCGTCGGCGCCTCGCCCGGCGACGTCATCCACCTCGTCGTCACCGGCATCGAGACCTATGCCGGGCCGAAAGAGGGTTGGGGGCTCTGCTGCACGCAGACCAACGACATCGTCATCCCGCGCGACCAGAGATGTCCGCCCAAGGACAGGGAACCGGACCTGAAGGTCGAGAAACGCGCCGATGTCACGCGCTGCACGATGGGCGGCGGCTGCGACTTCAGCATCCGGGTCACCAATGTCGGCGACGCGCCCTACAACGGCAAGATCGTGCTCGACGAGGTGACGCTGCCGGCGGGCTCGACGCTCGATTCGGGACCCAATCCGCCCTGGACCTGTGTGCCCCGCGCCACCCCGATGATGTGCACCCATCCGGTGACCACGCTCAATCCGGGGGCTTTCATCGACCTGGAGTTCGGCTTCAAGCCGGCTGGCGGCTGGCAAGGCAGCAGCTTGCGCAACTGTGCCACCTATAACTATGCCGCCAGCGGCAAGCCGCTGTTCGGCAGCCAGGCCAACGCCCGTGGCTGCGCCTCGATCCCGATCTGCCGGCGTGGCGATCGCGATCGCGACTGCCGGCCGCCGGTCGAGAAGAAGGCCGACCTGATCCTGAAAAAGCGTGCCCGCGCGGAAGCCTGCACCGCCGATGGCGTGTGCAGCTTCGTCATCGACATCATCAACAACGGCACCTCGACCTATAACGGGCCGCTGACCGTGGTCGACACCTATCCCGGGGGCGCGCCGGCCTCCTCGACCTTTGGCCCGAGCCCACCCTGGACATGCGGTCCGAACGGCCCCGGCCAGTTCCGTTGCGACAATGCCGGCATCTCGCTGCCGCCGGGCGCTTTGACGGCGATCGTCGTCAAGGCGGTGGTGCCGGCCGGCTACCGGTCGGACACGGTCGAGAATTGCGCCGAGGTGAAACCGATCCCCGGCGAAACCGACCTCACCAACAACCGGGCCTGCGCCAAGCAACGCATCCCTCGTCCCAATGGCGGCCAGCCTGTCCTGCGTATCACCAAGACATGCGGCGGTTCGCTGGCGGGTGCCGCTTTCGTCTCCTGCCGCATCACCGTCAGCAATGCCGGCACGGCTGCCCCCACCGGTCCGGTGCGGGTCAACGATGCCGCCACTTTGGTGGCGGGCGGCGCGCCCGTCCAGATCCAGACCGTCACATCAGACGGCGCGGAATGGGCATGCGGGCCGGTTCCGGCCGACACGCTGGCGTGCCAGATTCCAGGCGCCGTCATGACACCCGGAACCAGCAGGCACTTCGACGTGACGGTTTCGGCCAACGGCGAGTTCGAGAATTGCGCGCGGGGCTCCTACGGCCCGGCGCAGGGCGAGGACGTCGTCCATCCGGTCGGCCGGGCCTGCGCCAAGGGCGGCGGGGTCTCGTCCATCCGCGTCGAGAAGACCGGCGACCGCGAGTGCCGGCCCGGAGAACCCTGCTCGTTCGAGATCACCATCACCAACGACGGCTCGGCGGAATTTTCCGGCCCTGTCCGCATCGGCGATGCGATCGGCGTCGAAGGCCTCGGCCGGCTGGAAGGCGTCGCGATCACCTCGATCGAGCCGGCCTTCGGCTGCTCGCCGGAACCGGCGGCCTTGCCTGCGTCCTGCATCGCAGACCTGACGCTTGGCGCTGGCGAAAGCCGCGTCCACCACGTCACCGTGGTCATCCCCGACGACGGCCGCCTGGCCAATCTGCAAGGCAGCGTCAACGGCCAGAACTGCGTCGGCGTGCTTTCTCCCCATACGCGGGTGCAGGGCGGGGGCGATGTGCTTTCCCGCGACCAGGCCAACACCCAAGCCGATCGCGGCAAGGCCTATGCCTGCCATCCCTTCGCCATCAGCCATGAGACGAAGAAGGAATGCTCGGCAGGCTTCGTCATGAACGACGCCGGCCGGTGCGTCTGCCCGCAAGGCACCACCTATCGCAACGGCCAGTGCTCGTCCGGCGGCGTCATCATCCCGCCGAAGGAGCCAAAGCGTTGCGTGCTGCTCGAGGGCCAGGTCCGCACAGAGGATGGACGCTGCGTCTGTCCGCGCGGGACCGAGCTGGAGAATGGCGCCTGCGTCAAGACATCCAGGCCGGGCTGCGCGATACCGGGATCGGTGCCGACATCGAACGGCCATGGCTGCACCTGCCCCAAGGGCACGCATCTCGATCGGGATGCCAACGCCTGCGTACGCGACAGGCCGAAGCCCGAGCAGTGCACCATCCGTGGCCAGGTCCACGGCGCGGACGGCGACTGCGTCTGCCCGAGGGGGACCGAGCTGCGCAATGGAGTGTGCCGGCGCAAGCAGCCCGATGTGGAGCAGTGCGACATTCGCGGCCAGATCCACAACAAGCGCGGCGAGTGTGTCTGTCCGCGTGGAACCCGGGTGATCGACGGCGCATGCCGCCGGTCCAGGCAAGAGAGCGAATGCGCGCCGGGCTCGCAAATGGTCAACGGCCAGTGCCAGCCGATCTTCAGGCGGCGTTGCCCGGAAGGCATGATCGGCCGTTATCCAAACTGCAGGCCGGTGCGCGGGCAGCCCTCGCTGGAACTCAACCCGGGCATGCTGCTGCAGCAGGTTCTGCCACGGCGCAGGCCGCAGTCCGAACAGCAGCAGGATACGGCTCCAAACAGAATCCTGAATCTCCAGCAGCAGTAACCATCGCCTGAAGGCACATCGGAAACCCCGCCGGAGGAATCCCGGCGGGGTTCTTCGTGGCCGGGCAGGCTGAAGCTGCAACACGAAGAGGACGCCGCACTACCCCAGCTGTGGAACCGCCAAGCTCGCACCCTCGACAAGTCAGCGGCTGCGCTTTAGGCAGTGATCAGATGAAAAAGGCGCTCGGAAAGGCCCCGTCATCATGACGAAAAAAACCTTGATCGCACCTTCGGTGCTGGCTTCGGACTTTTCGAAGCTGGGCGACGAGGTCGAGGCCGTCGCGGCAGCCGGCGCCGACTGGATCCATCTCGATGTGATGGACGGCCATTTCGTCCCCAACATCACCTTCGGTCCGCCGGTGATCAAGGCGATCCGCAATCGCACCAAGGCTTTCTTCGACTGCCATTTGATGATTGCGCCGGCCGATCCCTATCTGGCAGCCTTCGCCGAGGCCGGGTGCGACGGCATGACCGTGCATGCCGAGGCCGGGCCGCATCTCGACCGCTCGCTGCAGACGATCAGGAATCTCGGCAAGAAGGCCGGCGTTTCGCTCAATCCGGCAACGCCGGAAAGTGCGATCGAATACGTGCTCGACAGGCTCGACCTGATCCTGATCATGACCGTCAACCCGGGTTTCGGGGGCCAGGCCTTCATTCCGGCAATCGTCGACAAGGTGAGGCGGGTCAAGGCGCTGATCGGCGGCCGGCCGATCCGCATCGAGATCGACGGCGGCGTGTCGCCCGAAACCGCGCCGCTGGTGACCGCCGCCGGCGCCGATGTGCTGGTGGCCGGCGCCGCCATCTTCAAGGGCGGCAGCGTGGAAGCGTACCGGGCAAATATAGAGGCGATCAGGACGGCGGCCGACAAGGCAGCCGGCTAAAAGCACCGCACAAGAACCGATGGAGGCCAGGATCTCCCCACGTGGTCAACCCCGGGGGCCTGCACTGCGCGCTTCGCTGCGGCTGGCCCCGCGACAAAAGCCATGGGCAGGATAAAAGGCCTGATTCGGTCCCACTGTTCGGTGTCTTTTGCGCGCGACGGAAAAGAGGTTCGCGCGGAGGCACGGAAGAACAGTGATCCTGCATATAAACACGTTAAATTTCCGCCGGTTGTAGCCGAACACGATTTCGTTCGACCAGATATAGGATCGTGCATATTTCTTTGTTCTAAAGTACAATGACGCGATCTCCCGCTTGAGCGCGTCGAGGCGCGCGCGGTAGGGTACGTGTACGGAAAGGGAACTGTTTCTCGGACTCGAATTGCCCAGGACCAGATTTGGGGACAAGGAGCCGATTTTGACATACGCAGCTGCCAATCTGAATGACGACGGCACAGGCTCGAAGAGTACGCTCGCCAGCACTGTCTATCATCAACTCCGTGCCGATCTTCTGCGGGGCGCCTTTGAAACCGAGAGCAAGCTGCGGGTTGAGTGGGTTGTTTCCAAATATGGCGCCGGCGCTTCCCCGGTTCGTGAGGCTCTCAATCGCCTGGCTTCGGAAGGGCTTCTCGGTCGGCATGACCAGCGAGGCTTCTTCATCATGCCGGTCAGCGCGGCAGAGCTCGAGGAATTGACACGTACCCGTTGCTGGCTCGAGGAACGGGCGCTTCGCGAATCCATCGCCCACCGCACCGCCGAATGGGAAGAACAGCTGGTTCTGGCGTTGCATCGGTTGGGGCGCACCTCACGTCTCATGCCAACGGATCTGTCGTCGCTCAATCCGGACTGGGAGAGACTGCACCGCACTTTCCACCGTGCGCTGATCTCGGCCTGCCGGTCGCGATGGCTGGTGGGGTTTTGCGACCAGCTTTCCGATCACGCCTACCGCTACCGGCGAATGGCCAGTAACGGCGAAGGCGTCCAGCGCGACGATTTTGCGGAGCACCGCCTGATCGCGGAAAATGCGCTGGACGGTAATGCCGACGCCGCGGTCGAAGCCCTGCTCAATCACTATCGCCTGACGGCAGCGATGTGCATGGAGCGCTTCAAGCAGGTCGAAGCATCAGAGCCGGCCAGCGCCAGGGCCGAGCGCACGCCACGGTAGCGCCGCATCGCGCCCCAGCCTTTGCCGCCAAAGCCTTCCGCTTTCGCCCGGCGGCATGGTCATGGCGGCCGCGTGGAGCCGCCCTTGCGGGCTTGACGGGTCGGCAAGAACCGCCAACAGTCTGGCGCCGCGCAAAGCGGCCGACCCGGAAGACAGGCCCGGCTCCGTCCGATGCATGCCTTTCTCCGCCAGACGCAGGAAGACCTCATGAGCAATCATCTGTTCGACATTTTCCGGTCCCGGATGCCGAAGCCCGGACGCCTGTTGATGCGGACGGATGACGGCCGCGTGCTGACCTATGGCGACATGCTGGCGCGCTCGGCGCAACTGGCGCACGCGCTTTTGCAACTCGGCGTAGAGCCCGGCGACCGGGTCGCGGTGCAGGTCGAGAAGAGCCCGGAAGCCATGCTGTTGTACCTCGCCTGCCTGCGCGCCGGCGCCGTCTTCCTGCCGCTCAACACCGCCTATACGCTGGCCGAACTCGCCTATTTCTTCGGCGACGCCGAGCCCCGGCTGGTCGTCTGCGATCCGGCACGGGTAGCCGACATCGACGCCCTGGCGCAAAAATGCGGAGCTCTTGCCGTCACCCTCGACGGCAAGGGCGAAGGATCGCTGGCGGACCAGGCGTCGCGGCAATCGCCCGACTTCCACGACGTCGCGCGCGGTCCCGACGATCTTGCGGCGATCCTCTACACGTCGGGAACGACCGGCCGCTCGAAAGGGGCCATGCTCAGCCACGAGAACCTCGCCTCGAATGCGCGCGTGCTGGTCGACTATTGGCGCTTCACATCGGACGATGTGCTGATCCACGCACTGCCCATCTTCCACACCCATGGGCTGTTCGTCGCCACCAACGTCATCCTGATGGCCGGCGCCTCGATGCTGTTCGAGCAGAAATTCGACGCAGGGCGCGTCGTCGCGCTCTTGCCGGACGCCACGGCGCTGATGGGCGTGCCGACCTTCTATGTCCGGCTCTTGCAGCAGGACGGGCTGACCCGCGAGGCGGCAAGAAACATCCGCCTGTTCGTTTCCGGCTCGGCGCCGCTGCTGGCCGAGACGCACAGGGCCTGGCGCGAGCGCACAGGCCACGCCATTCTCGAGCGCTACGGCATGACCGAGACCAACATGAACACCTCGAACCCCTATGATGGCGAGCGCCGCGCCGGCACCGTCGGCTTTCCCTTGCCCGGCGTGTCGTTGCGCATCGCCGACCCCGACACTGGCAGGCCGCTTGCCCAAAGCGAGGTCGGCATGATCGAGGTCAAGGGGCCGAATGTCTTCTCCGGCTACTGGCGCATGCCGGAAAAGACCAAAGCGGAATTCCGCGACGACGGCTTCTTCATCACAGGCGATCTCGGCATGATCGACCCCGACGGTTATGTCCACATCGTCGGCCGCGGCAAGGACCTGATCATCTCGGGCGGCTACAACATCTATCCCAAGGAGCTCGAGAGCGAGATCGACGCGCTTGACGGCGTCCTGGAAAGTGCCGTCATCGGCGTTGCCCATCCCGATTTCGGCGAAGGCGTAACGGCCGTCGTGGTTCGCTTGCCGGCTTCGACCGTCACCGCTGCCGAGATACTCAATGCCATTGCCGCGCGCGTGGCGAAATACAAGCATCCCAAGCGCGTGGTCTTCGTCGACGAATTGCCGCGCAACACCATGGGCAAGGTGCAGAAGAATCTGCTGCGCGATACCTACAAGGACCTTTTTTCCATAAGCAGTCCCGCCAGCTAAGTCGATCCAGGCAAGGATACCTCATCCCGCTTGTTTGGACGGGAGGCATCGCGACAGTTTCGTGCGGTCGCCTGGGCACTATCGGGGGAACAAGAGACCGACGACATGCTCGGCCAGCGCCAGGCTTGCCGTCAGGCCCGGGCTCTCTATGCCGAACAGGTTGACGATCCGGCCCGCGCGGTGGTCGGCCGGCCCCTGCACCATGAAGTCGGCCGCCGGCTGGTTCGGGCCCGACAGTTTCGGCCTGATCCCGGCATAGGCCGGCAGCAGGGCGCCGTCCCTCAGATCCGGCCAATAGCGCCGGATCTCGTCATAGAAGACCGTGCTGCGGCCGGGATCCACCGTATAGTCCGCCTGGCCGATCCATTCGACGTCGGGGCCGAAGCGCGCGCTGCCGCCGAGGTCGAGGGTCAGGTGCACGCCCAGGCCGCCATTGACCGGCACTGGATAGATCAGCCGCGAGAATGGCGAGCGGTCCGAAAGCGAAAAGTAGTTGCCGCGCGCCAGCCAGAGCGGCGGCACGAGCTCTTGCGGGAACCCTTCGATGCGGCCGGCCAGCGCCTGCGCGTCGAGCCCTGCGGCGTTGACGAAAGCGCCGGCTTTCAACGCGAACGTCTCGCCGTCGCCATCGCGCGTGGTGACACGAATCCCGTCGGCCTCGACCGTCGCCGCTGCGACGGCGGTCAGGAAGGCGAACGACGCACCGGCCGCCTCCGCGTCGCCGCGCAGCGACAGCATCAGCCCCCGGCTGTCGACGATGCCCGTCGACGGCGACAGCAGCGCCCCGGCGCAGCTCAGCGCCGGTTCGAGGCTTTCTGCTTGCGCGGCGGTCAGCAAATCGAGGTCGTCGACGCCGCATTGTTCCGCATTGGCCCGGATTGCATTGAGCCGAGGCAGTTGGCCTGGTCCGAGGGCGACGATCAGCTTGCCGGTGCGTCGATGGCCGATGCCGCGCTCGCGGCAATAGGCATAGAGCCGTTCGCGTCCTTCGACGCAGAAACGCGCCTTCAGGCTTCCGGGCGCGTAATAGAGCCCGGCATGAACGACTTCCGAATTGCGCGAACTGGTGACGGTGCCGATCGAAGCGGCCTTTTCGACCACCAGCACTTCGCGGCCCGACAGGGCGAGCGCCCTGGCGATGGCGAGCCCGACGACGCCGGCTCCGGCGACGACGCAATCGACGTCAGGCATTGCCGGCTTTCACCGTTGCCCGCCGGCGCTGGTCGAAAAAACCTTGTCGCCGCCGATCCAGACCCTTTTGATGTCGAGATCGTCTGAAAGCGCAACGATGTCGGCGGCGGTGCCCTTGGCGAAGCGGCCGAGCCGGTGCGACTGGCCGATCGCCTGCGCCGGATAGAGAGAGGCCATGCGCAAGGCCTCGGAAAGCTCCACGCCCACGCTGCGATGGGTGAAACGCACAGCCGAGATCATGTCGAGATCCGCGCCGGCCAGCGTTCCATCGGCAAGCCGCAGGCTGCCGTCCTTGCGGTAGATGGTGCGGCCGTTGAGCGTGAAGGAGGTCATGTCGGTGCCGATCGTCGCCATGGCGTCGGTGACCAGCACGATCCTGCCCGGCCCCTCTTTGGCCCGCAGCGCTATTGCGATGGTGGCGGGATCGACATGGATGCCGTCGGCGATCAGTCCCGCGGACAGGCCGCCGATGTCGATGGCGGCGCCGGCCAGTCCCGGCTCCCGGTTGCCGATCTGGCTCATGGCGTTGAACAGATGCGTGACCACGCTGGCGCCGGCCTCGCTGAATGCTTTGGCCGTGGCGTAGCCGCTGTCGGAATGGCCGAGGCTGACGATGATGCCGGCCTTGGCCAAGGCCGTCACGCGGGTCGCCTCGACGGATTCGGGCGCGATCGTGGTGAGCAGCACCGGGAGCTTGGCTCTCGCCGCGATCAGCATCGCCTCGTCCTTGTCCGTCATCGGCCGGATCAGCGCCGGGTCATGCGCGCCCTTGCGGGCGATCGACAGATGCGGACCTTCCAGATGCAGCCCGAGGAACCCCGGCACTTTCCGCAGTGCCGACGCCTCGCCAGCGGCAATCGCCGCGGCGGTGATATCAGCCGTATCGGTGATGAGCGTCGGCAGCAGCGCCGTGGTGCCGAACGGCGCATGCGCCCGGCAGATGGTCTCGATCGAGGCGACATCGGGGTGATCGTTGAGCATGACGCCGCCGCCGCCATTGACCTGGATGTCGACGAAGCCCGGCGTCAGCATGCCGCCGCCGGTGTCGACGCGGCGCATATCCGCGGCAAGCGCGCCGGTGGGCAGGATGGCCTCGACCAGACCGTCGCGCACGACGAGGGCATGACCGTCATGCCAGTCGTCGCCGTCGAAAATACGGGCGCCAGTCAGGGCGAAACGGTCGCTCATACGGTCTCCGTCACCTTGCGAAGGTTGCGCGGCGTGTCCGGATCGAGGCCGCGGTGGCGCGCAAGGGCCTCGACGAACACGTAGAAGGACACGATCAGCGTCAGCGGATCGGTCAGTGGATGGCCGGTGGCGACATGCGGCAGGCGTATGGCCTTGTTCGCCAGCATCGAGGTGACGAAGACCGGCGCCCCCTTGGCCGCCAGGCTGTCGGCGGCTTCGGCTACGGACGGTTCGGACGCGTCGCGCGCGGCCAGCGCCAGCACCGGAAAATCGGGGCCGATCAGCGCCAGCGGGCCATGCATGACTTCGGCAGCACTGTAGGCCTCGGCATGCATGCCGCAGGTTTCCTTGAATTTCAGCGCCGCTTCGTTGGCCATCGCCGCGGATGGGCCGCGGCCGAGGATGAACAGCGACTTCTGCTTTTCGATCGTTTCGACGAGCACGCTCATCCAGTCACAGGCGATCGCCTTGCCGAAATGCTCGGGCAAGCGGGCAAGCGCCTTGAGAAGCGCTTCGTCGCCGGTGGAATGCGCCATCAGAGCAAGGCCGGCGACAGCGGAATTGACGAAGGTCTTGGTCGCCGCGACGCTGCGCTCGGGCCCGGCCAGGATGTCGATCGCATGGTCCGAGGCGCGCGCCAGCGGTGAATCGGCGGTGTTGGTGACGGCGATGGTCAGCGCGCCACCTGCCCGTGCGGTTTCGGCCATGGCGACGATGTCGGGGCTCTTGCCCGACTGCGAGATGGCCAGGCACGCGGAGCCGCCGAGCCTGAGCTTGCGGCCATAGATCGAAGCGATGGAAGGGCCGACCGAAGCCACCGCAAGACCGGCGGTGAGTTCGACCGCGTACTTCATAAAAGTAGCGGCATGGTCGGACGAGCCGCGCGCCACAGTGACGACGAAATGCGGGTCGCGCTCGCGAATGCCGCGGCCGGCTTCGGAAAGTACGGCACCGGAACCGTCGAGCAGGCGGGCGACGGCTTGCGGGATCTCCTCGATCTCGCGCCGCATATGGGTCGGCTCCGTCGATTTGTTCGGCTCGGTCGTCATGGTCGGCCCTCTTCGCTCGGCCCTGTCAGCCGCAGTTCGGCGACGAAATCATAAGCGTCGCCCCTGTAGATGGAGCGGGTGAACTCGATCACCTTGCCGCTCGCCAGATAGGAAATACGCTCGATGTGCAGGCCGGCAATGCCCGGCGGCACTTCGAGCAGGCGCGCGTCGCCGTCGCCGAGATTGGCGGCCGAGATGCGCTGCACCGCGCGCACCGGCCTGTTGCCGGTCAATTCCAGGGCTGCGTAGAGCGAGGAGCCAATTCCAGCGGGGTCCGGCAGCACGCTGGCCGACAGCGAGGCGCGCTCGATCGCCAGCGGCGTGTCGTTGGCTATGCGCAGGCGCGCCACGCGCGCCACCAATTCGTTCGACGACAGGCCAAGCACCATCATCTCGTCGGGCGAGGGCGCGTAAAGGCCGCGGTCGAGCCAGGCCGAGCGCACAACCATGCCGCGCCGCGCCATGTCCTCGGTGAAGGAGGTCAGCCGCGACAGCGACTGCTCGACCCGCTCCATGCGCGGCGCCACGAAGGTGCCGGAGCCGTGGCGCTGGACCAGGATGCCGCCCTTGACGAGGTCCTGCACCGCCTTACGCACGGTGACACGCGAAATATCGGCCTTGATGGCGATGTCGCGCTCGGAAGGCAGCGCGTCGCCGGGCCCGATCAGACCGCGATTGACGGCATCCTCAATGCTTTTGCGCAGTTGCAGGTAGAGCGGCGCACCGCTTTGCGAGGACTGTTTCAGCGCGGCGAAGATCTGGTCGGCGGCGTCGCTCATCGAGCCGCTCCCCTCGGCGCGAACAGGCGGACCGCCATCTGCACGGCGCCGCCGAGCGCATCGTCGAGCGGCTCCCGAAGCAGCGCCCGGTAGCGTGCAGACAGGCGCGGCGCGTAGAGCGGCGCCAGCCCGCCGAGCAGGCAGAGCGGCGCGTCTGCCGCGAGATCGAGAGCGCCGAGCGAGGCCTCGACATCGGCGACCGCCTTGTCGAGGATCCAGTTGGCGACCGCGTCGCCCTTTTCGGCATGTTCGAACACTTTGGGGGCGAAGCCGCCGAAATCGCCGGGCTTGGCATTGGTGGTGAACTCGACCACATCCTCCGGATTGTCGCGGAACACGGCCATCATGCTATCGGTCAGCGGCGTGCGCGCTCGCACGCCATCATGGGCAAGCAGGGTCTGTTCGAGCAGGTCGCGGCCGATGCGGGCGCCGCTGCCCTGGTCGCCGACCTGGAAGCCCCAGCCGCCGATGGCACGCGACTTGCCGTTCTTGCGCGCCATGTAGGCGGTGCCGGTGCCGAGGATCGCCATGGCGCCGTCGCCGGAACCGACTGCGCCTTCCAGCGCGATTTCGGCATCGGTTTCGACGCGGCTGGTGCTGAACGGCAGGATCGCCTCGAGCTGCTGCCGGTAGGTGCCGACATTGGCGCCGGCGAGGCCGAGAATGGCCGGTGTTTGCGGGATCAGGTCCGAATCCTGGCCAGCCGCGACAAAGGCTTGCCGCGCCGCCTCGACGATGTTCGACCGGGCGCCGGTCAGGTCGGTGCGGATGTTGGCGGCGCCGCTTTTGGCGCGGCCGAGCACCGTGCCGTCCGCCATTGCCAGGGCCGCCCTGCAGCTGGTGCCGCCGCCATCGATGCCAAGCACGAATTTCACGTGATTTCTCCTCCAGGCCGATAATACCAATAAAATACCAATAGCCAAGGGTTAATTTCCGCTGCAAAAAGGTTAGAGCGTATTTCACTGAAAAACTTGGCCATTTACCTGCGCCAGCGATTTCGGTACCGCGAATTCGTTAATGCGTGTGGACAAGTGGTATTTTTTTGGTATTGTTTTTCGAATTGGAGGAATTGGGATGGCGGAAACGCGCACCGAAGCGCTGCACAGGAATGCCGAGGGGCTGGATATCCAGGCTCCCGAAGCCATCCTTGCTTCGCTGGCCGATGCGCAGGTCGAGGCGGCGAAGACCGTGCACAACGCCATTCCCTCCATTGCCAAAGCGGCCGAGATCATCACCGGCAGCCTGAAGGGCGGCGGCAAGCTCGCCTATGCCGCGGCCGGCAGCTCCGGCCTGATGGCGCTTGCCGATGCGCTGGAGCTGCCCGGCACCTTCGGCATCCGTCGCGACCGCATCGCCATCCTGATCGCCGGCGGCGATGGGGCCTTCAGAGCCCTGGCCGGCGGCCCCGAAGACGATACCGAGGAGGCCGCGACAGCGGTCGCCAACGCCGGCATCGGCAAGGGCGACTGCCTGATCGCAATCTCGGCCAGTGGCACCACGCCCTATGCGCTACGGGCGATCGAGGAAGCCGCCCGTCGCGGTGCGGCCACCATCGGCATCGCCAACAACCGGGACTCGGCTCTGCTGCGTCTGTCCGGAACCGCCATCCTGCTCGAAACGCCGCCGGAAGTGATCGCCGGCTCGACGCGCATGGGCGCCGGCACGGCCCAGAAGATCGCCCTCAACATGCTGTCGACGCTCGCCGCTATCCATCTCGGCCATGTCCATGACGGCTACATGGTCAATCTCATGGCCGACAACAGCAAGCTGCGCGACCGCGCGGCGCGGATCGTCGCGGCCATCAGCGGCGGCAGCCGCGACGACGCGGCCCGTTTGCTCGAAAAGAGCGGCGGTGCGGTCAAGACCGCCATTCTGCTTGCCGCCGGCGCCGACAGCGCCGACACGGCGCAGAAGATACTGGAAGAGGCCGGCCAGAAGCTGCGGCCGGCCCTTTCCGCGCTGGGGCATGATCCCGAAAAGTGGAGACCGCTTCTCGGAAAAGATCATGCTCGAACAAAGAAATAGAGCCTGTTTCATCCCGGTGTCCATCGGGGTGAAGCAGGCTTGCGAGGGGAGCAAGGGGCGCAACGCCTCTGTTCTCATCAAAACCGAACCTGAAAAAGGTCAACAGGGAGACTGAGCATGACAACGAAACTACTGACGGCACTGCTTCTGGGCACCAGCATTCTCGGCTCCGCCGGGATGGCTTACGCCGAGGACGTAACGCTCAACATCGAAAGCTGGCGCGGCGACGACCTTGCCATCTGGAAGGACAAGCTGATCCCCGCTTTCGAAGCCAAGAACCCCGGCATCAAGGTGGTGTTCGCGCCCTCGGCGCCGACCGAATATGACGCGGCTCTCGGCGCCAAGCTCGCCGCCGGTTCGGCGGGCGACCTGATCACCTGCCGCCCGTTCGACAAGTCGCTCGAGCTGTTCAAGAAGGGCAATCTCGCGGACCTCTCCTCGCTGCCGGGCATGGACAACTTCTCGCCGGTGGCCAAGTCCGCCTGGCAGACCGACGACGGCAAGGCGACCTTCTGCGTGCCGATGGCGTCGGTCATCCATGGCTTCATCTACAACAAGGACGCCTTCGACAAGCTCGGCATCAAGGTGCCGGAGACCCGTGACGAGTTCTTCGCCGCGCTCGACAAGATCAAGGCCGACGGCACGTACATCCCGATGGCGATGGGCACCAAGGATCTCTGGGAAGCCGCGACCATGGGCTACCAGAACATCGGCCCCAACTACTGGAAGGGCGAGGAAGGCCGTGCGGCCCTCATCAAGGGCGAGCAGAAGCTGACCGACAAGGACTGGGTGGCGCCCTATGAGGAACTGGCCAAGTGGAAGCCCTATCTCGGTGACGGTTTCGAGGCGCAGACCTATCCGGACAGCCAGAACCTGTTCACGCTCGGCCGCGCCGCCATCTACCCGGCCGGCTCGTGGGAAATCGGCCTGTTCAACACCCAGGCCCAGTTCAAGATGGGCGCCTTCCCGCCGCCGGTCGAGAAGGCCGGCGACACCTGCTACATCTCCGACCATACCGACATCGGCATGGGCCTGAATGCGGGCTCCAAGCATGCGGATGCGGCCAAGACCTTCCTGTCCTGGGTCGCCTCGCCGGATTTCGCCACCATCTACGCCAACGCGCTGCCGGGCTTCTTCAGCCTGAACTCCTCGCCGGTGAAGATGGAGGACCCGCTGGCCCAGGAATTCGTCTCCTGGCGCGGCAAGTGCAAGTCGACGATTCGCTCGACCTACCAGATCCTGTCGCGCGGCACGCCGAACCTCGAGAACGAGACCTGGGTCGAATCGGCCAATGTCATCAACGGCACCGATACGCCGGAAGCCGCTGCCAAGAAGCTGCAGGACGGCCTCGACAGTTGGTACAAGCCCGCCAAGTAAGGCTCGGGCAATGAGCTGGGCCGTTCCAAGTGGACGGCCCAGCGTTTTTCGATAGCATCGACTGCGAAGGACGGCGCCGCCCCTTATCCGCCTGCCGGCACCTTCTCCCCGTACAGTGACGGTGAGAAAGGGAGTTGCCGCAATGCTGGCGACCTCCTCTCTCCGTTCTTCACCGGGAGAGGGTAAGGATGAGGGGCACCGCTGTTGTCGAAAGCATTTTCCCAGACCTGATCGGTGGGGACCGAACTCATGGCCGCACAAGCACGACCGAAAAGACCGATCCGCTGGCATATCGCCGTCTTCCTGGCGCCGGCGGTGCTCGTCTATACGGCGATCATGATCCTGCCGCTCGCCGGCACTTTGCAGCTGTCGCTGTTCCGCAACATCGAGCAATCCCAGGTCTTCGTCGGGCTGGCAAACTTCCGCACCCTGTTCGGCGATCCAAACTGGTCGGTGAATTTCTGGAACGCGCTGCGCAACAATGTCTGGTTCTTCATCATCCACATGCTGGTGCAGAACCCGATCGGCGTACTGCTGGCCGCACTTCTGTCCAGCCCCAGGCTGCGCTTTTCGGCCTTCTACCGCACGGCGATCTTCGTGCCGACCATCCTGTCCTTCGTCATCGTCGGCTTCGCCTGGAAGCTCATCCTGTCGCCGCTATGGGGCGTGGCACCGCACATGATGGACCTGGTCGGCCTCAAAAGCCTGTTCACGCCATGGCTCGGCAAGGAGCAGTATGCGCTGACCGCGCTCAGCCTGGTCTCGGTGTGGCAGTTCGTCGGCATCCCCATGATGCTGATCTACGCCGCGCTGCTGTCGATCCCCAATGAGGTCATAGAGGCGGCGGAATGCGATGGCATCACCGGCCTGTCGCAGTTCTGGAAGATCAAGCTGCCGCTGATCCTGCCCTCGATCGGCATCATCTCGATCCTGACCTTCGTCGGCAATTTCAACGCCTTCGACCTGATCTACACCGCGCAGGGCGCGCTCGCCGGGCCGAATTATTCGACCGACATTCTCGGCACCTTCCTCTACCGCGCATTCTTCGGCTTCCAGCTGCAGGTCGGCGACCCCAACATGGGCGCGACCATCGCCACGATCATGTTCCTGATCATCCTCGGCGGTGTCTGCGTCTACCTCTTCCTCATCCAGACGCGCCTGCGTCGATATCAGTTTTAGGGGGCGATATGTCGAGCTCGAGCACCCCCCTCTGTCCTGCCGGACATCTCCCCCGCAAGGGGGGAGATCAGCTGTTGTCACGGCCTTCGCCAGCCACCAGCGATGCAGGAGATGTGTCGGCGCCAAAGCTGCCAATCTCCCCCCTTGCGGGGGAGATGGCCGGCAGGCCAGAGGGGGGTGGCTGGGTGCTGTTCCTCGGCAAAGTAGCTCCTCAGGAGACCATCCAATGAGCACCGCCACCCGTTCGCTGCCCCGCACGATCGGCGCCCATGCGGTCCTGTTGACCTACACGGCGATCGCGCTGTTCCCGGTGATCCTGGTCATCATGAATTCGTTCAAATCCCGCGCCGGCATTTTCGGCGCGCCTTTGACGCCGCCGACGCCAAAGACCTTCGACCTGATCGGCTACACCACGGTGATCGGCCAGGGCGACTTCATCCACTACTTCCAGAACAGCCTCGTCGTCACGGTCGCCTCGCTGTTCTTCGTGCTGCTGTTCGGCGCCATGGCGGCATTCGCCCTGTCGGAATACCGTTTTCGCGGCAATACGCTGATGGGCCTCTATCTGGCGCTGGGCATCATGATCCCGATCCGGCTGGCCACCGTCGCCATCCTGCAATTGATGGTGGCGAGCGGGCTGGTCAACACGCTGACGGCGCTGATCCTGGTCTACACCGCGCAAGGCCTGCCGCTGGCCGTCTTCATTCTGTCGGAATTCATGAGGCAGGTGTCGGACGACCTGAAGAACGCCGGCCGCATCGACGGCCTGTCGGAATACACCATCTTCTTCCGGCTGGTGCTGCCGCTGGTGCGGCCATCGATGGCGACAGTCGCCGTCTTCACCATGATCCCGATCTGGAACGATCTGTGGTTCCCGCTGATCCTGGCGCCGTCGGAAGAGACCAAGACTGTGACCCTCGGCGCGCAGCTCTTCCTTGGCCAGTTCGTCACCAACTGGAACGCCATCCTGGCCGCGCTCTCGCTGGCGATCATGCCGGTGCTGATCCTCTACGTCATCTTCTCGCGGCAGCTGATCCGCGGCATTACGTCAGGAGCCGTCAAGTGAGCGGACAAATCTCTGTTGGAGCCTTCACCCCCCCCGGCGCTGCGCGCCGACCTCCCCATCAAGGGGAGGTCGAAGGTCACGGCTTCATTCACGACGGCCAAGGGACACGTTTCGGAGAAGCCTCTTTGAGCGTGGCGGGGGTCACGCCGACGTCCTACCATCCCTCGATGGGGAGGTCGGCGCGTAGCGCCGGGTGGGGTGACACCCTCTCAAGACAAATCAGGATATCTGGAGCAGCTCCGTGAACTCTGAATCCCCCCTTCGCGTCGTCGTCGCCGGCCTCGGCAATATGGGCCGCAGCCATGCGCTCGCCTATCACACCAATCCGGGCTTCGAGATCGCCGCGTTGATCAACCGCTCCGACGTGCCGCTGCCGAATGGGCTGTCGGGCTACGGCATCAGGCGCTCCTTCGACGATGCGCTGCGCGACGAAAAGCCCGATGTCGCCTGCATAGCCACTTATTCCGACAGCCACGCCGACTATGCGGTGAGGGCGTTCGAGGCCGGCTGCCATGTCTTCGTCGAAAAGCCCCTGGCGACGACGGTGGCCGACGCCAGGCGCGTCGTCGCGGCCGCCAAGGCCAATGGCAGGAAACTGGTGATCGGCTACATACTGCGCCACCACCCGTCCTGGATCAGGCTGATCGCCGAGGCGCGCAAGCTCGGCGGCCCTTATGTCTTCCGCATGAACCTCAACCAGCAGTCCTCCGGCCATACCTGGGAGACGCACAAGCAATTGATGCGCACGACCTCGCCGATCGTCGACTGCGGCGTGCATTATCTCGACGTCATGCTGCAGATCACCGACGCCAGGCCGGTCGAGGTGCGCGGCATGGGCGTGCGGCTGACCGAGGAGGTGGCGCCCACGATGTACAATTACGGCCACCTCCAGGTGCTGTTCGATGACGGCTCGGTCGGCTGGTACGAGGCCGGCTGGGGACCGATGATTTCGGAGACCGCGTTCTTTGTCAAAGATGTCATCTCGCCGACGGGCTGCGTGTCGATCGTCATGAAGGAAGGCGTTAAGTCCGACGACATCGACACTCACACCAAGACGTCGACCATCCGCCTGCACAGTGCGAAAACCGGCGCGGACGGCAAGTTCGCCAAGCCAGACGAGATGCTGTCGATGGAGGGCGAACCCGGCCACCAGGATCTCTGCGATCTCGAACAGGCTTTTGTCCTCAAGGCGATCCGCGAGGATATCGATCTCACCCGCCATATGGACGACGCCGTGAAATCGCTCGCCGTCTGCCTTGCCGCCGACGAGAGCGTGCGCAGCGGGAAGGCGGTGCGATTGTGAAAAGGGAGCTAGCGGCAGGGGTTGCGGTCTACGGCGCCCCCCTCTGGCCTGCCGGCCATCTCCCCCTCAAGGAGGGAGATCAGCTGTCGGCATGGCCTTCGCCGATCACAAACGTCAAAAAGAGTGTTTCAGCGTCAAAGCTGCCAATCTCCCCAGTTGAGGGGGAGATGTCCGGCAGGACAGAGGGAGGCGCCCTGGCGCCCACTCATCAATTTGGAGGACTGCCGTGGGCTCGCTGAAGATCGAGAATGTGAAGAAGGCCTTCGGCCCGGTCGAGGTGCTGAAGGGCATCGACCTCGAGGTGACGGATGGCGAATTCGTCGTCTTCGTCGGCCCCTCGGGCTGCGGCAAGTCGACTTTGCTGAGGGTGATCGCCGGGCTGGAGGATTCGACCTCGGGCCGGGTGGTCATCGATGGCGCGGATGTCTCGGCTACGCCGCCGGCCAAGCGCGGCATCGCCATGGTGTTCCAGACCTATGCGCTCTATCCGCACCTGACGGTGAAGAACAATATGGGCCTTGGCCTCAAGCAGGCCGGCACGCCGGCGCCCGAGATCGAGCGCCGCATCGGCATCGCCTCGTCCATGCTGTCGCTTGAGCCCTATCTGGAAAGGCGTCCCGCGGAACTCTCCGGCGGCCAGCGCCAGCGCGTCGCCATCGGCCGCGCCGTGGTGCGCGAGCCAAAGCTGTTCCTGTTCGACGAGCCTTTGTCCAATCTCGACGCGGCACTGCGCGTCAACACGCGGTTGGAAATCGCGCAGCTGCATCGCCGCCTCAAGGCGACGATGATCTACGTCACCCACGACCAAGTCGAGGCGATGACGCTGGCAGACAAGATCGTGGTGCTCAATGCCGGGAAAATCGAGCAGATCGGCGGACCGATGGAACTCTACAATTCGCCGGCGAACGAATTTGTCGCGGGCTTCATCGGCTCGCCGAAGATGAACTTCATCGACGGCGCCAGGCTTGGGGAAACCGCCAAGAGCATCGGCGTGCGGCCGGAGCATCTGACTGTCGACCCGAAATCCGGCGCCTGGAAAGGCACGGTCGTGCATGCCGAGCACCTCGGCGCCGACACCAATCTCTATCTCGACTGCGAGAAGGCCGGGCTGATCACCGTGCGCATTTTCGGTGTTTATGACGCCGAGCCGGGGGCGACACTTTATGCAACGCCGGATCCGGCGAAGACCTATCGGTTTGGCGCGGATGGGAAGGTGCTGAAGTAGTATCGCAACATAGTTGGCGCTGCCCCTCATTCGCCTGCCGGCACCTTCTCCCCGTATAGTGACGGGGAGAAGGAAGATAGCTCCAGCGCCGGCGATTGGCGAAAGCAGCAACGACAGCGTCCTTCTCCCCGTTCTACGGGGAGAAGATGGCGGCAGCCAGATGAGGGGCGGCGCGACTCGTGAAAGTTATGCGTCAGCCCTGAACGTCTGCTTCTGCTGGCCCAACCCTTCGATGCCCAGCTCCACCACGTCGCCGGCCTTCAAGAACACCGGCGGCTTCATGCCCAGGCCGACACCGGGCGGCGTGCCTGTCGAAATGATGTCGCCAGGATGCAGCGACATGAACTGGCTGAGATAGGACACAAGATAGGCGACGCCGTAGACCATGGTCTTCGTCGAGCCGTTCTGCATGGTCTTGCCGTTGACGGTCAGCCACATCTTCAGGTTCTGCGGATCCGAGACCTCGTCCTTGGTCACCAGCCATGGGCCGGTCGGGCCGAACGTGTCGCAGCTCTTGCCCTTGGTCCATTGGCCCTGGCGCTCGGCCTGGAAGGCGCGCTCGGAGACATCGTGCGCGACGCAGTAGCCGGCGACGTAATCGAGCGCATCGGCCTGGCTGACATATTTTGCCGTTTTGCCGATGACGACGCCGAGCTCGACCTCCCAGTCGGTCTTCTCCGAGCCGCGCGGGATCAGCACGTCATCGTCCGGTCCGACGATGGCCGAGCTGGCCTTCATGAAGATGATCGGCTCCGGCGGCACGGTGGCGCCGGTCTCGGCGGCGTGGTCGGAATAGTTGAGGCCGATGCAGATGAACTTGCCGGTGCCGGCAACGCAGGCGCCGAGCCGCGGCTTGCCGGAAACCGCCGGCAGCGACTTTGCGTCGAGCTTGGACAGCATCTCCAGCGAGGCCGGGTGAAGCGTGGTGCCGGCAATGTCGGCGACATGGGCGGAGAGGTCGCGGATCGTCCCATCCGCATCGAGCAGGCCGGGACGTTCGCTCCCCACCTCGCCATAGCGCAGCAGTTTCATTTAGACCCTTCTCCTGGTTGCGGCCTCGCGGCCTTTTGCAAACTCTTCACCGAAACGAATGGCTCCCGTTTGGGAAGCCGGCGGACCGTACCACCGGCCTGATCCAGGGCAAGCGCGGACACCATATAGTGATCGCCGGTGAGCGGGATTTTCAGACTCCTCGATCCGGTCAGATCGACCAGCCACCATCGATATTGTAGGCCTGCCCGGATGTGTAGGTGGCGCCGGCCAGATAGACGGCCAGATCGGCGATTTCCTCCGGCGTGCCGAGCCGGCCCATCGGCTGGCGCGCGATGAAGGCGGCGCGCGCGGCTTCATAATCGCCCTGCGCGTGCATGCGATCCTGCAGCGACGGGCTTTCCACCGTACCGGGGCAGATGGCGTTGCAGCGTATGCCCTTGCCGACATAGTCGGCCGCGACTGCCTTGGTCAGGCCGATCACCGCAGCCTTGGTGACACCATAGGCGAAACGGTTCGGCACGCCCTTCTGCGAACTCGCCAGCGAGGCCATGTTGATGATCGACCCGTCTGCGCGCTCCAGCATGCCGGGCAGCACGGCGCGGATGGTGCGGATCATGGCGCGAACGTTGAGGTTGAGAGCGAAATCGAGATCGCTGTCCTTCATCTCCAGGATCGAGCCGGAGTGGACGAAACCGGCGCAGTTGAACAGCACGTCGACGCGGCCGATCCCGGCGAAGGCGGTGTTGACCGCCTCGTCATTGAGCACGTCGACCTTGCGTGTCTTGATCCCGGCAGTCTTGGCGAGTTCCGCCAGCAGCGTTTCGTTGATGTCGGTGGCATGGACGGTAGCTCCTGCCTTGGCGAAGGCGAGCGCGCTTGCCTTGCCGATGCCTTGCGCCGCTGCCGTGATGACGACGACCTTGCCTGCCAGATCCGCCATGCTGTTCTCCTCCTGGGTTAACTGCCTTTATCGGCGGCCTGCGAAGGCGTCATGTGCCAGTCACAGGCCATGATGTGGCCTGCTCTGTCAGTTCACAGATAAAGATGTTTTTTCTCGTTAAAGAACATAAGCCCGAGCGTCAAGCCCGAACCCGATCTCCATCGTGACAGCATGGAACGTCAGTCGCCGTAGGGCACCCAGACGTTCTTCACCTCGACGGCGCGGCGCAGCAAAACATCGCCAGCGGCTTCTTCCGAGGCCCAGTCGAGGCTACGGCCATTGCCGCTCCAGATACGTTTGAGGTTGCCGACGGACTCGACCTCCGCCTTGGCGCAGGTGTCGGCATCGGCGAACAGCCAGAGCCCATCGACATCGTCATGCTTGGCCAGCACGCCGGCAAGTTCGGCCGTGCGTCCGGTGACGATGTTGATGGCGCCGGCAGGCACGTCGGAATATTCGATGACCTGATAGAGATCGGTGGCGAGCAGCGGATGGCGCTCCGAAGGCACCGCGACCACCGTGTTGCCCATTGCCAGCGCCGGCGCGACCAGTGAGATGAACCCGAGCAGCGGCTGATTGTCGGGCGCGACGATGCCGACGACGCCAACCGGCTCATGCAGCGCCAGCGTCACCGCCCGTGCCGGTGGCTGGTGCACGCGCCCCTCGAACTTGTCGGCAAGTCCGGCATAGAGAAACAACCGCTCGATCGACTGGTCGACCTCCTCGCGTGCCGCCTTGGCGGTCGCGCCCGTGAGCTGGACGAGACGGGCGGCGAACTCCTCCGCCCGGCCGGAGAGGTTTTCCGCCAGATAGTAGAGCACCTGTGAGCGGTTGTAGGCGGTCGCCTCCGGCCAGCTCTTGCAGGCCCGCGCCGCGGAGACGGCATCGCGTATATCCTTGCGGTTGCCCAAGCCGACTTCGCCGGCAAGCTTGCCCTTGGCGGTGACAACCGCCAGCGAGTAGTTGCCATCGGGCCGAACCTGTTTGCCGCCGATGAACAGTTTTGCCGTCCGGTCGATTGCTGCGCCATCGGCCTGTTCAACGGGTTGTGCCGAGACTGTCGCCGGCTTGATGACCGGGCCGAGCGGCAGCTTTGCCGTGAGATATTCGAACATGCCTTCGCGCCCGCCCTCGCGGCCGAAACCGCTCTCGCGGTAGCCGCCGAAGCCGCAGGCGGCGTCGAACATATTGGTGCCGTTGACCCAGATCACGCCGGCCTTCAATTGCGGTGCGACGTGCAAAGCGAGGTTGACGTTTTCGCTCCACACCGAAGCGGCAAGGCCATAGCGGGTGTTGTTGGCGAGCTCGATCGCTTCCTCGGTGTTGCGGAACGTCATGGTCGCCAGAACGGGGCCGAATACTTCTTCCTGGGCGAGAATATTAGCCGGCGAAACGCCGGTAGCGAGGGTCGGCAGATGGTAATAGCCGGATGAGGGCAGCGCCGCATCCGGCTGCCAGCAGACCGCCCCCTGTTTTGCGCCCTCGGCGACCAGGCCCTTGACGCGATCGAGCTGCGTCAGATCGACCAGCGGGCCGATATCGGTGTTCTTGTCCAGCGGGCTGCCGACGCGCAGCCGGCTCATCCTGACCTTGACCTTGGCGAAGAACGCTTCGGCGATGCCTTCCTGCACCAGCAGCCGCGAACCGGCGCAGCAGACCTGTCCCTGGTTGAACCAGATGCCGTCGACCAGGCCTTCGACGGCGCTGTCGAGATCGGCATCCTCGAACACGATGAAGGCCGACTTGCCGCCAAGCTCCAGCGACAGCTTCTTGCCCGAGCCGGCGGTAGCCTTGCGGATGATCTTGCCGACTTCGGAAGACCCGGTGAAGGCGATCTTCTGGATGCCGGGGTGTTTGACGATGGCCGCACCCGCTTCCGGGCCGCCCTGCACGATGTTGACGACGCCTTTCGGCACGCCGGCGCGTTCGCAGATTTCGGCGAACAGGATGGCTGTCAGCGGCGTGAACTCGGCCGGCTTCAGCACCACCGTGCAGCCGGCGGCCAGCGCCGGCGCGATCTTCCAGGCCAGCATCAAGAGCGGAAAGTTCCACGGGATGATCTGGCCGACGACGCCGACGCCCTTGTGGCCGGGGAAATCCCTGTCCAGCGCCTGCGCCCAGCCGGCATGATGGATGAAGTGGCGGATCGCCAGCGGCACGTCGATGTCGCGGCTCTCGCGGATCGGCTTGCCATTGTCGATTGTCTCAAGCACCGCGAGCAGGCGCTGGTGGCGCTGCATGGCGCGGCCGATGGCATAGAGCACTTTTGCCCTGGTATAGCCCGAGGAGGCCGACCATTTCGGCAGCGCCTTGGTGGCCGCCGCGACCGCCGCGTCGATGTCGGCGGCGCCCGCGTCCGAAACCTTGGCCAGCAGCTTGCCGGAAGAAGGCTCGCTGGTCTCGAAGGTCTTGCCGCCCCCAGCCGCCTTCCAGGTGCCGTCGATGAACAATGCCTTGGAAAAATCGCGCACGGCAAGCCAGGCGTCGGCCTCGTTGCGGGCTTCCGGCGCCGGACCGTATTCCATGGCGTGATAGCGTTCGAGAATGTTCATGGGGCCCTCCAGATAATTGCCTCGGCAAGCGCTCTGTCGCGCCCCCCTCTGTCCTGCCGGACATCTCCCCCACAAGGGGGGAGATTGGCAGTTTCAGCGTGTCGCTGCCCTTGCGACGTTGAAAATGGACGAAAACAAGGAAGCGCGTGATCTCCCCCCGTATGGGGGAGATGTCCGGTAGGACAGAGGGGGGCGCCGTAGGGCTCCACGTTCGAGCCCTGACTCAAGCCATCGCGTGGCGATGATTGGCCGAATAATGCCCGGTCAGGTGATGCTCGAGCTGCCTCTCGATATCGGTGAGAAGGCTCGAGGCGCCGAAGCGGAACAGATCCGGTTCCAGCCATGGCCGGCCGAGTTCTTCCTTCATCAGCACCAGCCAGTCGAGCGACACCTTGGCGGTAGAAATGCCGCCGGCCGGCTTGAAGCCGATGAGATAGCCGGTCTCCTCGAAATAGGCCCTGATGGCGCGCACCATGGCAAGGCCGACGGGCAGCGTGGCGTTGACGCTTTCCTTGCCGGTCGAGGTCTTGATGAAATCGGCGCCCGCCATCATTGCCAGCATAGAGGCCAGCATCACATTGCGCAGCGTGGCGAGGTCGCCGGTGCCGAGAATGACCTTCAGATGCGCATCGCCGCAGGCAGCGCGCATCGAGACGATCTCATTGTAGAGCTCGCGCCATTTGGCCCCGAATACCAGGCCGCGCGGGATGACGACATCGATCTCGTCGGCGCCGTCGCGCACCGAGGCCTCGATCTCCTGGAGGCGGGTCGACAGTGGCGCAAGACCATGCGGGAAGGCAGTGGAGACGGCGGCGACATGGATGCCGGTGCCGCGCACGGCGTCGACCGCGGTGGCGACGAACGGATGATACACGCAGACGGCGGCCGGGCGGATGGGTTCGCCCGCAATGCCCAGGCCCTCGGCGATGTCGCGGCGCAGCGGATTGATCGCTTTGGCGCAAAGCCGGCGCACGCGCTCTTCCGTGTCGTTCGAGTTGAGCGTCGTCAGGTCCATGCAGGCTATCGCCCGCAGCAGCCAGGCCGCCTGGTTGTCGGCCTTGATCGAGCGCCGCTTGGTCAGGCTGGCGACGCGCCGTTCCAGCGCCGAGCGGTTGACGCTGCGCACCGACTCCAGAAAGCCGAGGTCGAGCTTCATGCCGGGATTGCGCGCGATGCGATGATCCAGCGGGAGGGCGGTGTTGGCGGCGGCGCGCGCCGGCAGCGGCATCACCTTGGCCTCGGCCTCGCGGATTGTGCTGCTCATCTCCTGCCCTTTCACTCAGCGACTGCGCTTATGTCTAGGTGTGTATCGTCTTCCCAAACCGCTCGGCACTTTTGGGCGACACGCACGAAGATAGCCCGCGAAGCCGCGCTTCACGAGTCCTCAAGCGAGGATAGCTAAAAAAGGCCGCGAAAGCAGCTAATTTTTGACCAGAAGGTCAAAAGCTCGATCGCCGGAGAAGAGCAGGCCTCAGCCGACGAAGGCGCGCTCGACGACAAAAGTCGAGGGATGGCTGAGCGAGCCTTCCTGGAAACCGAGGCTCTCGGCCATCTCCTTGACGTCCTTGAGCATATGCATCGAGCCGCAGATCATGATGCGGTCGGTCTCGGGATTGAGCTTCTCTATGCCGAGGTCGGCGTAGAATTTGCCGGAGCCGATCAGCGCGGTGATACGGCCCATGCGGGCCGACTCCTCGCGGGTCGTGGAGTTGTAGAGCGTGACACGGCCGCCGGTCAGTTCGCCGATCAGCGGGTCGCTTTCGAGCGCCGCCACCAGTTCCTGGCCATAGGTCAGCTCGGCATTGTCACGGCAGGTGTGGGTCAGGACCAGCTGCTCGAATTTTTCATAAGTGTCAGGGTCACGCAGCAGGCTGGCGAAGGGCGCGATGCCGGTGCCGGTGGAGATCATGAACAGCCGCTTGGCCGGCGTCAGCGCGTCGACCACCAGCGTGCCGGTCGACTTCTGGCGCATGATGACGGTGTCGCCGACCTGGATCTTCTGCAACTCCGAGGTCAGGGGGCCGTCCGGTACCTTGATGGAAAAGAATTCCAGCTCTTCGTCCCAGGCCGGGCTGGCCACCGAATAGGCGCGGAACACCGGCTTCTCGGCATTGGGCAGGCCGATCATGACGAATTCGCCGGAACGGAAGCGCAGCGACTGCGGACGGGTGATGCGGAACGAGAACAGCCGGTCGGTGTAGTGCTTCACCGAGACCACGGTTTCGGCATAGACATTGGCTGGAATCGGAAATTGCAGCGGGCGGGCGCCGGCGGTGTTGAACGCGGATGTGGTGTTCATCAAATCCAACCTTCTGGCCCAACTCACGAACGCGGGCGCCAAACCTTATTCCTGCGCGCCCGGACCGTTCAGGTTCCGGCGTGCTGCTCGCACACTCCAAAGCGGTAAGCTCTTGTGTCCGGAATTTATTAGTATACAAACGATATTTGCGTCAAGATGCCGCCGTAAAACACCTTTCCAAACTGTGACATATCCGTAGTCCCAGCATTTCGGGTTTCGACAATGAAAGAGAATTTTTCGGTGCAGCCGCCGGATTCCCTGGGCAGTGTCGTCGCCGGCATCGACGTCGGCGGAACCTTCACCGATCTGCTTCTGATTGATGGCAAGGATGGCGGGCGGGTACATATCGCCAAGACGCCCACGACCGTCGACAACCAGGCCTTCGGCGTCGTTTCGGCGCTCGATACCACCGGCTTTCCGATCGACGGCATCGATCTTATCGTGCATGGCACGACGACAACCACCAACGCGGTGCTCGAACGCCGGCTGGCGAAGACCGGCATGATCACCACGCGCGGCTTTCGCGACGTGATCGAGCTCGGCCGGCGCACGCGGCCGCAGCCCTATGGCATGACCGGCACCTTTGTTCCGGTCATCCCGCGCAACCTGCGGCTCGAAGTGTCCGAGCGCGTCGAGGCGTCGGGAGCGGTACGCATGCCACTCGACGAAGCCGAAATGCGCGAGGCGGTGAAGGCGCTGATCGATGCCGGCTGCGAATCCCTGGTCATCCACTTCCTGCATTCCTACGCTAACCCTTCGCACGAGCGGCGCGCCGCCGAGATCGCCGCCGAACTCTGGCCGAACGACTACATCACCGCGGGTCATGCGCTGCTGTCGGAAGCGCGCGAATTCGAGCGCGGCGTCACCGCCTCGGTCAACGCTTCGGTGCAGCCGATCCTCGAGCGCTATGTCGAGCGGCTGCGCAAGGAACTCGCCGACAAAGGCTACGCCCGCGACTTCCTGATCATGAACGGCAATGGCGGTATGATCTCGGCCCGCTTCGTCACACGTGAATCGGCCAAGACCGTGATGTCCGGCCCGGCCTCGGGCGTCATCGCCGCCGCCTACACGGGCAAGCGCGCCGGCTTCGAAAATCTCGTCACCTACGACATGGGCGGCACCTCGACCGACGTGGCGCTGATCCGCAACGCCGAACCGGCGGTTTCGAACGAGATCGAGATCGAATACGCTATGCCCATCCATGTGCCGATGGTGGCGGTACACACGGTCGGGGCCGGCGGCGGCTCGATCGCGCGCGTCGACGCGGCAGGCCTGATCCAGATCGGCCCGGAAAGTGCCGGCGCCAATCCAGGCCCGATCTGCTACGGCCGCGGCGGCCTGGAGCCGACCATCACCGACGCCAATCTGGTGCTCGGCCGGCTGGCGTCGAAGAAGCTGCTTGCCGTTGACAATCCGGTCACATCAGAGCGTGTCACCGGCATTTTCGCCGACAGGATCGGCAAGGCGACGGGCTTGTCCGGCGTCGAAGCAGCCGGCGCGGTGCTCAGGCTCGGCAATATGAAGATGGCCGGCGCCATCCGCATGGTGTCGGTGTCGCGCGGTCACGATCCGCGCGATTTCGCGCTGTTCGCCTTCGGCGGCGCCGGCCCGCTGCACGCCACCGCCCTGGCGCGCGAACTCGGACTGCCCCGGGTGCTGGTGCCGGCTCGGCCCGGCATCACCAACGCGCTGGGCTGCGTCGTCGCCGATCTGCGCCACGATTTCGTCAACACCATCAACCGGCCGGTAGGCGTTCTTGATGAAAGCCAGCTCCATCGGGTTTTGGAACGGCATCGAAACGAAGGCGAGGAGCTGATCGCCAAGGAGGCGGTGAAACCGCAGACCATCCGCGTCACCCATTCCGCCGACATGCAGTTCGTCGGCCAGACCCACATCATCAACGTGCCGCTGCCGTCCTCGTCGGTGACCCGGCAGGAGCTGCAGGCGCTGTTCGAAAAGGCCTATTTCGCGCGCTTCAAGGTCGAGCTGCCGGAAATCCGCGCCAATCTGGTCAACTTGAACACCTCGGTGACGGGTGTCAGGCCGGCGATCGATCTGTCGCGGCTGATCGACCCCGCCGGGCGGGCAAAGACGCTCGACGAGGCCCGGCGCGAGATCCGGCCGGTCTGGTACAGCGGGCGCTGGCATGACACGCCCGTATACGCACGCGAAGAACTGCCGCTCGATGTGATCATCGAAGGGCCCGCGATCCTCGAACAGATGGACGCTACCACGGTGCTCGAACCCGGCGACCGTGCCCGCTCGGACGCCGACGGCAACATCATCATCGACATTGGCGAGGCCTGAGATGCAAAAGCTCGACGCCATCACGCTCTCGGTTCTCCAGGCAGCCCTGCAGCAGGTCTGCGATGAGATGGACCTGACCTTTTCCCGCGCCGCCTTCTCACCTGTCATCGCCGAGGCCAATGACCGCTCCGACGGCATCTATTCGGCCGTCGACGGCTCGCTGATCGCGCAAGGCAGCCAGGGCCTGCCGGTATTCGTCGGCGTCATGCAATATTCGACCAGGACGGTGATCGAGATGATCGCCGACGGCCGCTGCCTGGCCCCGGAGCCGGGCGATATCTACATCGTCAACGACCCGTATCTCGGCGGCACGCATCTGATGGACGTGCGCTTCGTCATGCCGGTCTACCGGGACGGCAAGATTTTCTGTTGGCTGTCCAACACCGGTCATTGGCCCGACATTGGCGGTTCGGTGCCCGGCGGCTTCTCGGCTTCGGCGACGGCGGTCGAGCAGGAAGGCTTGCGGCTGCCGCCCGTCAAACTGTTCAAGAAAGGCGTACTCGACCCGGAGATCTACGCCATCATCTGTTCGAACATCCGCGTCGCCGACCAGCGCATCGGCGACATCAGGGCGCAGGCTGCCGCACTGCTGATCGGCCAGGATCGGCTCAATGGAATTCTGGATCGTTACGGAGACGAAACTGTTGTCGAGGCGATCGCAGAACTGCGCCGCCGCGCCGCCGAGCAGATGCGCGCCAACATAGCGGCCATTCCCGACGGGACCTACCGCTCGAAGGCCTTCGTCGATTCCGACGGCGTGGTCAACGAGCCGCTGACCATCGCGCTCGCCGTCGAGAAGAAGGACGACACCCTGACTTTCGATTTCGCCGGCTCGTCAAAGCCCTGCGCGGGGCCGATGAACAGCGTGCTGGCGACCACCTTGTCCTCGGTTTATCTCGCCATGCGCCATATCTTCCCCGATGTGCCGATCAGCGCCGGCGCCTTCGAGCCGCTCGAGGTCAAGCGGCCGGAGGGTACCTTCCTGGATGCCAGATATCCCCGCCCGGTCTCGGGCTGCGCCGCGGAAGTGTCGCAGCGCATCGCCGAGGCGGTGTTTGCGGCCATGGTGCAGGCGCTGCCCGACAAGGTAACGGCGGCGCCCGCCGGCTCCAGCGGCAATTTCGCGCTCGGCGGCAACGATCCGGCGCGCGGCCGCGACTATGTCATGTACCAGATCTCTGGTGGCGGCTATGGCGGCAATGCCGGCCATGACGGGCTGACCAATGGCTGCTCGACCATCGGCATCTCCAAGTCGCCGCCGGTCGAGATCATGGAGCAGGCCTTTCCGGTGCTTTACCGTCACTATGCGTTGCGCGAGGGCTCGGGCGGCGCCGGCAAACATCGCGGCGGCTTTGGCCTTGCCTACGAGGTCGAGATCCTGCGTGGAGAAGCCCGCGCCTCCTTTGTCATGGACCATGGCCGCTTCGGCCCGCAAGGCGCGCTCGGCGGCCGGGATGGCGAGCCCAACACGGTGGCCGTCATCCGCGACGGGAAGGAACATGTGCCGCCGCACCTCTCCAAGGAGCAGGACATCGCGCTCAAGGCCGGTGACCGCGTCCGCGTCGGTACGCCGGGTGGTGGCGGCTACGGCGATCCGCGTGAGCGCGATCCGGAACTGGTGGCTCAGGACGTCAGGCTTGGTTATTATACGGCTGAACAGGCCAGGGATTTGTTCGGCGCCGCATGAACTCGCTGGCGCCTTGTTCGACCCGGAGGAGTAAGGCCGCGGCCTGGTCCGGCTTGCTCGGAAATCGTTTTGGCCTCTCCTGCGGGTCCATGATATGATTTGCGAATGAAGTATCTTAATTCAAGAACCGGCCGCTCAGCCAAGACGGGTCATTTCGTGCTGACGAGAGCGCATGGCGAGAAAATCAGCGCTGTCGAAGGTATGAAGTTGTCGTCCCGCATGGCGAAAATACTCAACCATAGTGTGCGGCAAGGGTTGTCCGGTGACGAGCGGCGCTCGCTGATCAAAGAAGAAATCCGCAAAAAGAAATAGGCCGTTGGTCTACGCTGCCGAGTTCGATCCACTCTGCTACCCCGGCACGACCGTGCTTATGAATCTGCTTGATATCCGCGAGCAGGCAGAGCTCGATGAGGTCGAGCTCGCCTTGTTCCTGACTCGCGCGGACGAGCCCCTTCCGGCAGGCGAACTCGACTACCGTCACTATCTCCACCTGCATCGGCACCTGTTCCAAGACGTGTATGCTTGGGCCGGTCAGCCGCGCACCATCCGGATCGGCAAGGGTGGCAGCTGGTTTTGCTATCCCGAGCACATCGCCAGCGAGATGGTTCGGGTGTTCCGTGAACTTGGCGACCCCGACTCCTTGGCAGACCTAGACAGCCTCGGTTTTGCGAGGCACGTGGCCCACATCGTTGCGGAGGTCAATGCCGTTCATCCTTTTCGCGAAGGCAACGGCCGTACCCAACTCACCTTCCTTGCGATGCTTGCTGAACATGCGGGCTTCACATTCAACGCCGATATCCTGGAGCGAGATCGCGTTATTCAGGCGATGATTGACAGCTTCGGTGGTTCCGAGGCGCCGCTTCAAACGCTTATCGAAGACATCATCGCGTAGCTCAGCCGCTCACCCCCTCCGGTCCAGCTTCGCCACCAGCCGGTCGCCCACCCACTGGATGCCGCAGACCAGGATGATCAGCACGATCACCACGGCGATCATCACTGACGTCTCGAACCGCTGGTAGCCGTAGCGGATGGCGAGGTCTCCGAGGCCGCCGGCGCCGATCGCGCCGGCCATGGCGGAGGCGCCGACCAGCGTCACCAGCGTCACGGTGAAGCCCGCGACGATGCCTGGCAGCGCTTCCGGCACCAGCACCTCGCGGATGATCGTCCAGCGGTTGCCGCCCATGGCGCGCGCCGCCTCGATCAGGCCATGGTCCACCTCGCGCAGCGACACTTCGGCGATGCGCGCGTAGTAGGGCGTGGCGGCGATCGACAGCGGCACGATCGCCGCCCAGGTGCCGATCGAGGTACCGACGATCAGCCGCGTCACCGGGATCAGCGCCACCAAAAGGATGATGAACGGCACCGACCGGAAGCCGTTGATGACTGCGCCGAGCACGCGGTTGACCCACAGGCTTTCGGCGATGCCGCCGCGTTCGGTGGCGATCAAGGCGAGACCAAGCGGCAGGCCGAAAACCAGCGAGATGAGGCCGGAAGCGGCCGTCATCAGCACCGTCTCCCAGATCGACCGCAGCAGAAGCTCAAACAGGATCGGCGACATGGCCAAGCACCTCCACCCGCGCCTGGCGGGACTTCAGGAATGCGATCACTCGCGCGAGATGGCTTGCATCCTTGCCGGGAACAGAAAGGAACAATGTGCCGACCGGCTGCTGCTGGATATGGTCGATGCCACCATGGATAAGGCGGAACGGGCCAGGCACCGTCGCCGCGAGATCGGACAGCAATGGGCTGCGCGCGGTCTCGCCGGCCACATCCACGCGCAGGATCGTCTCCGCCCCGGTCGCGGGCAGCAGCCGGGCCGAGAGCTCGGCCGGCAATTGCGGCCGGATGGCGCCAAGCAGGCTTTTCGTAATGTTCGAGCGCGGCTCGGCAAATACCGACCAGACCGGGCCTTGCTCGACGAAGCGCCCGGCGTCGATCACCGCCACGCGGTCGGCGATCGAGCGGATCACCTCCATCTCATGGGTGATCAAAAGGATGGTCAGGCCAAGCTGCCGGTTGATGTCCCTCAGCAAGGCGAGGATGGACCGCGTCGTCTCCGGGTCAAGCGCGGAGGTAGCTTCATCCGACAACAGCAGCGCCGGCCGCGCGGCCAGTGCCCTGGCGATGCCGACGCGCTGCTTCTGTCCGCCCGACAGCGATGCCGGATACGCCTTTGCCTTCTCCGACAGGCCGACCAGTTCAAGCAGTTCGGCGGCGCGCATCAGCCGCTCCGCCTTCGGGCGGCCCTCGATCTTGAGCGGTAGCGCCACATTGTCCTCGACCGTCTTGGCCGACAGCAGGTTGAAATGCTGGAAGATCATGCCGATGCGGCGCCGCAGCGGCTGCAGGTCGCGCTCGCCGAGCCGGCTGATCTCGCGGCCTTCGATGAAGACTTCACCGGAATCCGGCCGCTCCAGCCCGTTCAGGCAGCGGATCAGCGTCGACTTGCCGGCGCCGCTGCGTCCGATGATGCCGAGGATCTCCCCCTTGCGCGCCGTCAGCGAAATGCCGTCGAGTGCCGCCGTCGCGCCGAAGCGGCGCTTCAGGTCGACGAGCCGCACCACGTCTTGCGGCGGTGGGCCTGTGCCCTCCATGGCTTCTGCGGTTGCTGAGAAATGCTGGTTCATGCGCGGATCCCGAATACGATCGCGGCCCGCGCACCGCGCGGACCGCCTTCATGTCAAATGCACTAACAGCCTCAATAGGCGCTGAGGCCGGTGCCCTTGTAGACCTTGTCGAACTCGGCTTTCACCGCCTCGTTCTGGTAGGAGGCGACCAGCGTCTTCACCCAGGGCTCGTTCTCATTGCCAACCTTGACCGCGATGAAGTTGCGGTAGGGGTTGTCGGCGATAGGCTCCTGCGCGATACGGTTTTCCGGTGTCAGGCCGCTCTTCAGCGCCCAGTCGGTGTTGACCACGGCGGCATCGAGATCCTCGACGGAGCGGCCGACAATGCCGGCGTCAAGCTCCTTGATCTCGACCTTCTTCGGGTTTTCCGCGATGTCGGCGGTGGTGGCGAGAATGCCGGTGCCGTCCTTCAGTTTAATCACGCCCTCGTTCTGCAGCACGCGCAGCGCCCGGCCTTCATTGGAGGGATCGTTCGGCACGCCGATCACCGCGCCCTCGGGCAGGTCGGCGATCTTCGTATATTTCTTGGAGTAGAGGCCGATCGGCCAGACGCCGGTATAGCCGACGCGCACGATGTGGTAGCCCTGTGTCTTGATCTGGTTGTCGAGATAGGGCTGGTGCTGGAAGGCATTGGCGTCGATCTCGCCGCGTTCCAGCGCCTCATTGGGCTGGGTGTAATCGTTGAAGACCACGGTTTCGATGCTGAGGCCCTTTTGCGCCGCCTGGGCGACGACGACGCGCCAGACATCCTCGTCCTCGCCGCTGATGATGCCGACCTTGATCGCCTTCTTGTCCTCGGCGAACGAAGCGCTGGGCGCAATCAGCCCGGCGACCGCGACCGCCGAAGCGAAAAGCAAGCCAAGACCCGCGCGGCGGTTGAAATATGACGAGAGGGAAGACGACAAGGTGTTCCTGAAATCGGACATGATGGATCTCTGCGGTTGCGAAGTCACAAGCCGGGCGGAACGCCAAGCCTTGTCCAGATCATCAGAAACTCTAGGGATATTATCAAAGAACCGCGTTCCCGGTTCGCCCGGAAGCCCGGAATATTCTCTCAAAATTTTCTGAACGGCGAGCACGGTAGCCTAGCCGCCGCGCCAAACGGGCCGCAGCGCCGCGGTTGAGCTGACGAACGCACTTTCCCGTAGTGTCCCGGTTGCGATCTGGCCGGTCTGCTGGCGCATTCCGCTCTGAATCCCTATATGCCTAGAGGAAAGCACAGGAGATTTCATGATAGCCAAATACACAACCGCTGAAGAAATGGCTCAAACCGTAGGCGTTGAGCCGACAGCATTCCGTGAAGCGCTACGCAGTGCTAAGTTTCCCCGTAAACGCGGCACTGACTGGGAAGTGACAATCGGCGGCCCGGCATACTCAGGAATGCGTACCGTCCTAGCATCTCTCATACGGCGCAAGGCGGCCTGATTCCGACCGGTCCAAAAGGTCACATGTTCTTTTCAATCGCGCCGCTTTTCCATAGGAGTTTGGCTAGGATCGCGACAAGCGCGGCGTCTAATTTCAAACTGAGACACTACCCACTTTCCCGCTTGACTGCGTGGTGGCACGGAATAGTTTAGGCTGAAAATACCGGCCCTGATCGCCGGGCGGCAAGAATGCCTCGTATGCCTCGCCCTCCGGCGGTGGCTGCGGGGCATTGTTATTTTGGGGATCTGTTTGAAACGGCGTATCGAGATCGGCATCCTCTATTCCCGCTCGGGAAGCTATCAGCTCGTCTCCGATGCGTGCCGGATGGGCGCCATGCGCGCCATCGCCGACATCAATGCCGACCGCGGCTCGGGTATCGAACTGGTGCCCGTCGAGCGTGACCCACAGAGCAATGCCGATCGCTACGCGACGCTGTGCGAGGACATCTTCAAGACCAGCAGCGCCCGCCACGTGGTCGGCTGCGTCACCTCCTGGAGCCGCAAGGAGACCATTCCGGTGCTGGAAAAAGCCGGCGGCATGCTCTGGTACGCCTGCCCCTATGAAGGCTTCGAGGCCAACGAGCACGTCGTCTACATGCACGCTTGTCCAAACCAGCATCTGGTGCCGCTGATGGCCCATGTCGTGCCCCGCTTCGGCGCCAACGGCTTCCTGCTCGGCTCGAACTACATCTGGGGCTGGGAGATGAACCGCGTTGCGCGCGACCTGATCGCGGATGCCGGCGGCAAGGTCTTGGGCGAGCGCTATCTTCGTATCGGCGAGACCGACGTGTCACGGCTGATCGCCGAGATCCGGGCGACGCGGCCGAACTTCGTCCTCAACAACCTGATCGGCACCTCCTCCTACGCCTTCCTGGCGGCCTACCGCGACCTGGGCGTTGAGGACCCGGCCTTCAGCCCCGAGGTGTGCCCGATCATCTCCTGCAACCTCACCGAGGGTGAGCTGCCGGCGATCGGCGAAACCGGCAAGGGGCATTTGTCGGTCGGGCCGTATTTCGCGCCTCGCCCGGCGGCCTTCGCCTCGTCTTTCGAGGCCTCCGCCTATGCCTCCGTGCAAGTGATGGCCGACGTGCTCTCGCGTGATCCCGACGCCGGTCCGGCGGAATTTTCCAAGGCCTTCGCCGAACGGCGCTTCTCCACCCGGCTCGGCCCGATTGCTATCGACGCTCATTCCCAGCACGCAACGCTGCCGGTAATCATCGGCCGGATCGCCGACGGCTTCTTCGAGGTCGTCAGCCGGCAGCACGAGGTCGCGCCCGATCCGTACCTGTCACGCTACGACCCCGCCACGACATTCGGCCGGCCGCGCCTGAGGGTGGTGTCGTGACCAGGCCATCGCGCATCCCGAATCTCGGCGGCGCCAGGGCATTCATCCTGCATCGCCCGCACCCGACCGTGCAGGCCATCACCAGGCAGTTGTCCGCCATCGGCCTGGTCACCGTCGACTGCTGGCCCGAACTGCCGCCTGAAGCGCTGGCCGCCGATTTCGTGTTCTTCGACGCCGATCTCGGTTTCGACGAGCAATTCCCGTGGAAGGCCGGCGAGGCGCCGATGCCGCTGGTGGCGCTGATCGGTTCGGAGGCGCCCGGCCGCATCGAATGGGCTCTCTCGCACAAGGCCGATGCGCAGCTCCTGAAGCCGGTCGGCACTGCCGGCGTCTACAGCGCGCTGCTGATCGCAAGGCAGAGTTTCGAGGCGCGAAAACATTTGGCCGGCGAGATCGCCTCGCTGCGTCAGCGTGTCGCCGAGCGCCAGACCATCGTGCGCGCCGTCGCGGCACTGTCGAAAGGCGCCGACGACGATCGCGCCTACGCGCAGCTGCGCTCGCTGGCGATGAGCTGGCAGATCAGTGTCGAGGATGCGGCGCGCCGCATCGTGGCAATGACCAATGAGGAAGTAACGGGTGAGGAAGGCGGCGATGACCACTCCTATCGCGCCTGACCTCCCGGCGGCCGCACGCATGCCGGTCAAGTCGCGCGCCGGCGTCTGGCGCCGGCTGGTCAAACGCCGCCTGGCGCTGCTCGGTCTGTTCATCGTCGCCATCGTCCTTGCCGGCGCGATCCTCGCGCCATGGCTGACCGGCTATGACCCGAATGAGCAGATGTTCGACGGGCTGACGTTGGAAGGCTCGCCCTTGCCGCCTGACGCAAAATTCTGGCTGGGCACCGATCTGCTCGGCCGCGACCTGTTGACCCGCATTCTCTACGGCGCCCGCACCTCGCTGATCATCGGCATCGCCGCCAATGGCGTGGCGCTGTTGATCGGCACGCTAGTCGGCGTCACGGCGGGTTATTTCCGCGGCTGGATCGGCAGCGCTCTCATGCGCTTCACCGATCTGATGATGGCGTTTCCGGCGCTGCTGCTCGCCATTTGCCTGGCGGCAGTGTTCGAGCCAAGTCTCTGGATCGTCGCTCTGGTCATCGCGCTGGTCAACTGGGTGCAGACCGCGCGCGTCATCTACACCGAAACCTCTTCGCTCGCCGAACGCGAGTTCATCGATGCCGAACGCACCATCGGGGCGAGCGCGCCGCGCATCCTGTTTCGCCACATCCTGCCGCATCTTCTGCCCACCATCATCGTCTGGGGCACGCTCGGCATCTCCACCACGGTGCTGCTGGAAGCGACGCTCTCCTTCCTCGGCATCGGCGTGCAGCCGCCGACGGCCTCCTGGGGCAACATCATCTTCGAGAACCAGACCTACTTCCAGGCGGCACCCTGGCTGGTGTTCTTCCCGGGTGCGGCGATCCTGGCGCTGGCGCTGGCCTTCAACCTGATCGGCGACGCGCTGCGCGATATCCTCGATCCGACGCAAAGGGGCCGGGCATGATCTCCTATCTCGGCCGCCGCCTGATCCAGTCGCTGCTCATCCTGCTCGGCGTCTCGCTGATCACCTTCGCGCTGCTTTATTTGCTGCCTGCCGACCCGGTGCGCCAGATCGCCGGCCGCAGCGCCACGCCGCAGACGGTCGAGAACATCCGCCAGCAGCTCGGCCTCGACCAGCCCTTCGTCGTCCAGTACTGGCACTATCTCACGAAGCTCGCCAGCGGCGATCTCGGCCGCTCCTACATCCAGCGCTCCGAGGTCACCGAGCTTATCGTCTCGCGGCTGCCGGCGAGCCTGCTCCTGATGGTCGGCGCCATCCTGTGCGAATTGCTGATCGGGCTCAGCATGGGCCTGATCGCCGCCGTCAAGCGCGGCACCGCCACCGACCAGACGCTGATGGTCGCCTCCTTCGTCGGCGTCTCGGCGCCGCAATTCGTCGTCGGCCTGCTTTTGCTCTACGTGTTCGCCGTGCGGCTGGGCTGGTTCCCGATCGGCGGCTACGGCACCTGGCGCCATCTGGTGCTGCCCTCGCTCACCATGGGCATACTCGGCGCCGGCTGGTACGCGCGCATGATGCGCTCCTCGATGATCGACGTGCTGCGCCAGGATTATGTGCGCACCGCCCGCGCCAAGGGCCTGGCCCGCCGCGCCATCCTGTTCCGCCATGCGCTCCCCAACGCCATCCTGCCGGTCATCGCCATGATCGGCATCGACATCGGCATCTTCATGGGCGGCATCGTGGTGGTCGAAAGCGTGTTCGGCTGGCCAGGCATCGGCCAGCTCGCCTGGCAGGCGATCCAGCGCGTCGACATTCCGATCATCATGGGCGTCACGCTGGTGTCGGCCTTCGCCATCGTGCTCGGCAATCTCTTGGCCGACATCATCGCCCCGTTCATCGATCCCCGCATCAAGCTCAGATGAAACCAGAAAACCAACAGAGAAAGGGAACATAACAATGAAAAAGCTTCTCGCATCAACCGTGGCCGCATCGGCGCTGGCGCTGATGCTCGGCATGACGAGCGTCCGCGCCGAGGACGCCGTCGACCCCAACGCCAAGCAGGGCGGCGCCATCACCATCACCTACAAGGACGATGTCGCGACCCTCGATCCGGCGATCGGCTATGACTGGCAGAACTGGTCGATGATCAAGAGCCTGTTCGACGGGCTGATGGACTACGAGCCGGGCACCACCAATCTCAAGCCCGACCTCGCCGAAAGCTACGAGATCTCGCCCGACGGCAAGACCTTCACCTTCAAGCTGCGCCATGGTGTGAAATTCCACAATGGCCGCGAAATGACCGCCGAGGACGTGAAATACTCGCTCGACCGCGTCACCAATCCGAAGACGCAGAGCCCCGGCGCCGGATTCTTCGGCTCGATCAAGGGCTATGACGATGTCGCCGCCGGCAAGGCCGAAAGCCTGTCCGGCGTCACCGTCGTCGATCCCTATACCGTCAAGTTCGAGCTGACCCGGCCCGACGCCACCTTCCTGCATGTCATGGCCATCAACTTCTCGCATGTCGTGCCGAAGGAAGAGGTCGAGAAATACGGCGCCGATTTCGGCAAGCATCCGGTCGGCACCGGCGCCTTCAAGCTCGCCGAGTGGACGCTCGGCCAGCGCATCGTCTTCGAGCGCAACGCGGACTACTGGCACAAGGGACTGCCGCATCTGGACAAGATCACCTTCGAGATCGGCCAAGAGCCGATCGTGGCGCTGCTGCGCCTTCAGAAGGGCGAGATCGACGTGCCCGGCGATGGCATTCCGCCGGCCAAGTTCCAGGAGGTGATGGCCGATCCCGAGCAGAAGGCGCGCGTCGTCGAGGGCGGGCAGCTGCACACCGGCTACGTCACCATGAACACCACCATGGCGCCGTTCGACAATGTGAAGGTGCGCCAGGCGGTCAACATGGCGATCAACAAGGCGCGTGTCGTCCAGATCATCAACAACCGTGCCGTGCCGGCCAACCAGCCGCTGCCGCCCTCGATGCCGGGCTACGACAAGGCGTACAAGGGCTATCCCTATGACGTCGCCAAAGCCAAGGCGCTGCTGGCCGAAGCCGGCCATCCCGACGGCTTCGAGACGCAGCTTTTCGCCATGAACACCGATCCCAATCCGCGCATCGCGCAGGCGATCCAGCAGGACCTCGCGGCGATCGGCATCAAGGCCAGCATCCAGTCGCTCGCCCAGGCAAACGTCATCGCCGCCGGCGGCGACAAGGCCGGCGCGCCGATGATCTGGTCGGGCGGCATGGCCTGGATCGCCGACTTCCCGGACCCATCGAACTTCTACGGTCCGATCCTCGGCTGTGCTGGCGCGGTGCCTGGCGGCTGGAACTGGTCGTGGTATTGCAACAAGGACCTCGACGCCAAGGCGGCCGAGGCCGACTCGGTGGTCGACCCGGCTAAAGCCGCCGAGCGCGACAAGATGTGGAGCGCCATCTACGACAAGGTGATGGAGGACGCGCCCTGGGCGCCGGTCTTCAACGAGCAGCGCTTCACCATGAAGTCCGCGCGCATGGGCGGCGCCGACAACCTCTATGTCGACCCGGTCCATATCCCGATCAACTACGACAATGTGTACGTAAAAGATGTGCAATAACTGCGACTACACCATCCACGGACGCCATCACCATTTCGGCTGGGACAATTCCTTTGCCCCGGCGCAGCGCGTGGCGCCCGGCTCGACCATCGAGTTTCAGTGCCTCGATTCCTCCGGTGGCCAGCTCAAGCCCGACAGCACCGTCGCCGACATCGCCAAGCTCGACTTCGCCGGGATCAACCCTGTCACCGGGCCGATCTTCGTCGAGGGCGCCGAGCCGGGCGACGCGCTGAAGGTGACGATCGAGATGTTCAAACCGTCCGGCTTCGGCTGGACGGCGAACATTCCAGGTTTCGGCCTGCTCGCCGACGACTTCAAGCAGCCGGCGCTCAACATCTGGAAATACGATGCCGCCTCGCTGGAGCCGGCCTTGTTCGGCAAGAACGGCCGCGTGCCGCTGAAACCCTTCGCCGGCACCATCGGCAACGCGCCGGGCGAGATGGGCCATCACTCGGTGGTGCCGCCCCGCCGCGTCGGCGGCAATCTGGACATTCGCGACCTCGCCGCCGGCACAACGCTCTATCTGCCGGTGGACGTGGCCGGCGCGCTGTTTTCGGTCGGCGACACGCATGCCGCGCAGGGCGATGGCGAGGTCTGCGGCACGGCGATCGAAAGCCCGATGGACGTCGTGCTCAAGCTCGACCTTGTCAAGGACGCCAGGCTGAAGATGCCGCGCTTCACCACGCCCGGCCCGGTGACGCGCCACCTCGACACCAAGGGTTACGAGGTGACCACGGGCATCGGCCCGGACCTGATGACCGGCGCGAAAGAGGCGGTCGCCCAGATGATCGACCTGCTCGCCGGCCGTTACCAGATCGATCCGGTCGAGGCCTATATGCTGGCCTCGGTCTGTGGCGATCTCAGGATCAGCGAGATCGTCGACATGCCGAACTGGGTGGTGTCGTTCTACTTCCCGCGCTGCGTGTTCGAATGATGTTCGGTCGGCGCTGCACCCCCACCCCGCTGCTTCGCAGCGACCCTCGCCACAAGGGGGAGGGTAAAAAACCGGCGCCCTACCTCCCCCTTGTGGGGAGGTCGGACCGAAGGTCCGGGTGGGGGGCGCCACAGAATAAATCCCTTGCAGGTTTGCGTCTGCAATGACCTCAGCCACCGAAACAATTCTCGACATCGCCAATCTCTCCGTCTCCGTGCGTGGCGAGGACGGCGAGCGCGACGTCGTCTCCAACCTCTCTCTGACGCTTTCACGCGGCGAGACGCTCTGCATCGCCGGCGAATCCGGCTCCGGCAAATCGATGACCGCGCTGGCGATCATGCAACTACTGCCGCAGCCCGCCGCGCGCATATCTTCGGGCACGATCCGCCTTCTTGGCGGGGATGCGGGCGACACCGATCTCACAGCGCTCGACGAGCGCCGGATGCGCCGCATCCGCGGCGACCGCGTCGCCATGATCTTTCAGGAGCCGATGACCTCGCTGAACCCGGTGCTGCCGATCGGCCGCCAGCTCACCGAATCCATCGAGGCGCACACCAGCCCCTCGCCCGCCGAGGCCCGAAGCCGCGCCATCGAGGCGTTGAAGGCAGTGCGCATTTCGGAAGCCGAAAGCCGGCTGAAACAGTTTCCGCATGAGCTGTCCGGCGGCATGCGCCAGCGGGTGATGATCGCCATGGCGCTGGCGCTCGAGCCGGACGTGCTGATCGCCGACGAGCCGACGACTGCGCTCGACGTCACCGTGCAGGGCGAGATTCTGGAACTGCTGCGCGACCTGCAGCGCCAGCACGGCACCAGCGTCATCCTCATCACTCACGACATGGGCGTGGTCGCCGAAATGGCCGACCGCGTCATCATCATGCGGCATGGCCGCATGGTCGAGGAAGGCAAGACATCGGACATTTTTGCTCGCCCGCGAGCCGACTACACGCGCGAGCTGCTCGCCGCCGTGCCGCGCATCGGCACTGGCGCCGGCCGCCAGAAATCGAAAGAGATTGCCGAGCCGGCTGCGCCGGCAAACGTCGCCGATGTCACCGATCTGCATGTCCGGTTCGACCTGCGTGGCGGCTTCTTCGGGCGCGTCAACCGGCGCGTCCATGCCGTCGAAGGCGTCAGCTTTTCGATCGCGCCCAACGAGACGCTGGCGCTGGTCGGCGAATCCGGCTGCGGCAAGTCGACCACCGCCAAGGCGCTGGCCGGACTGGTGCCTTATACCGGCGACATCGTCATCGGCGGACGCAACCTGTTGGGCCTCGGCCGCGACCAGCGCAAGGCGGTGCGCCGCGACGTGCAGATGATTTTTCAGGACCCCTACGCTTCGCTCGACCCGCGCATGCGCGTCGGCGATCTCGTTGCCGAGCCGCTGGTCATCCATGGCGTCGCCTCGAAGGAGGAGCGCAGGGACCGGGTGGCGGCTTTGTTCGAGCGGGTCGGCCTGTCGGCCGACCAGATGGAGCTCTATCCCCACGAATTCTCCGGCGGCCAGCGCCAGCGTGTCTGCATCGCCCGCGCCCTGGCGCTAAGGCCGAAGCTGATCATCGCCGACGAAAGCGTTTCGGCCCTCGACGTTTCCGTGCAGGCGCGCGTGCTCGACCTGTTGAAGGAATTGCAGCGCGAATTCGGCGCCGCCTACCTCTTCATCTCCCATGATATGGCCGTAGTCGAAAACATCTCCGACCGCGTCGCCGTCATGTATCTCGGCCAGATCGTCGAGATGGGCACGCGCGACCAGGTTTTCTCCAACCCGCGCCACCCTTACACCAGGCGGCTGATCGAAGCCGTGCCGGTGCCCGATCCGGCGAAGCGCAGGAGCCGGTTCGCAAGGCTGGACCAAGAGATTCCGAGTGCGACGCGGAGGCTGGGCGAGAGCCCGCAGAGGCTGGCGCTGAGCGATGTCGGAGGCGGTCACCTGGTGGCGGGGTGAGGGTATGCTGCTCATGTGGGGCGGCGCCGACGCTTCCTGTGGCAACTGCAGCCGTATCCGGGCCGCGACGGCTGTCCCGATCCCATCAATACCCAAGCGCCATTCCGTCCTTGCGTGGGTCCGACGCCCCGGTCAGCGTTCCCTTTTCCCAGTCGATCAGCACCGCTTGGCCGCCGCCGAGCGGGTGGTGCGGCTGGGTGATGGCATGGCCGCGCCGGCGCAGGCCTTCGATTGCCTCTGCAGGCACATGACGCTCGGCCTCCACCATGCCGTCATTGTAGAACACCCGTGGCGCGTCGAGCGCCTGCTGCGGGTCCATGCCGAAGTCGAGCATGTTGGTCAAAAGATGGACATGGCCGAACGGCTGGTAGCCGCCGCCCATGACGCCGAACGGCATCACCACGCGGCCGTTTCGCGTCGCCATGCCGGGCATGATCGTGTGCATCGGCCGCTTGCCGGGCGCGATGGCGTTCGGATGCGCCGGGTCGAGGCGGAAGCTCGAGCCGCGGTTCTGCAGCACCACGCCGGTCTTCGGGCCGACGACGCCGCTGCCGAAGGAATAATAGGTCGAGTTGATGAAGGAGACCGCGTTGCGGTCGCGGTCGACGATGGAGATGTAGACCGTGTCGCTGCCGGGCAGCTGCACATCCGGCAGGTGCGTCATGGCACGCTGGCGGTCGATCTCGGCGCGCAGCCGCTCGGCATAGGCGGCCGACAGAAGCTCTTTTACCGGCACCGGCACCTGGTCCTGGTCGCCGAGGAAACGGTCGCGGTCGCGGTAGGCCAACCGCCCCGCTTCGATCTCCAAGTGCAGGCGCTCGGCGCCGTCGGGGTCGAGCTCGCCGAGCCTGAGCCCGGACAGCACATTCAGCATCACGAGCGCCGTCAGCCCCTGATTGTTCGGCGGCATCTGGTGGATCTCGTGGCCGCCATAGGAGACGCTGACCGGCGCTACATAATCGCCCTTGGTCGAAGCGAAATCCTCAAGCGAATGCAGTCCGCCCAACGCCTTGAGCCGGCTCACAATGTCGTCGGCGACGGCGCCTTCATAGAACCCGGCGCGGCCATGCCTGGCAATGATGCGTAAGGTGGCGGCAAGCTCCGGCTGCCGGTGCACGTCGCCGGCCCTGGGCGCCTCGCCGCCCGGCAGGAAAATGCGCGCGGCGTGCTCGTCGGCCGACAGGTCGGTCTCCGGTTCGGCCCAGTCGAAGGCGACGCGGTCATGCACGACATAGCCGTTCTCGGCATAGTTGATCGCCGGCGCCAACACCTCTGCAAGGTCCTTGCTGCCATGGTCTTCCAGCAGCCTGCACCAGGCGTCGATCGCGCCGGGCACGGTCACGGCATGCGGTCCCTGTTTGGGAAGTTCGCTGAAGCCTTTGTCGCGATACCAGTCCACGGTCGCCTTGGTGGGCGCCCGGCCGGAGCCATTGAAGGCCAGCACGTTTCCCTGCCCCGCGGGGCAATAGAGGACAAAGCAGTCGCCGCCTATACCGGTCGATTGCGGCTCGACCACGCCCTGCACGGCGGCGGCGCAGACAGCGGCGTCCATGGCATTGCCGCCGGCGCGCAGCATGTCGATGGCTGCAAGCGTCGAAAGCGGATGCGAGGTCGCGGCGATCGCTTCGGTGGCGCGGACCGGCGAGCGGCCGGGAAACTGGAAATCACGCATTCTGTCCGAATATCTCCTGGTCACTTGAAGCCAATTGGTCCGGTGAAATCAATGCCGCCTGCCGAAGATCTGCGCCACCGACAAGAGCACGACCGACAGCACGATCAGGCAGGTCGAGATGGCAGCGATCGTCGGGTCGATCTGGTCGCGCAGGGCGTTGAACATGCGGCGCGTCAAGGTCGTCGTCTCGCCGCCCGATATGAACAGCGAAACCACCACTTCGTCGAAGGAGGTGATGAAGGCAAACAGCGCGCCCGAAACGATCGAGAAGCGGATCTGCGGCATGGTCACCTGCCAGAAGGCGGCGACGCGTCCGGCGCCGAGGCTGCGCGCCACGCGCTCCTGGTTCATGTCATAGGAGCGCAAGCCGGACAGCACCGTCAGCACCACCAGCGGCAGCGCCTGCACCGTATGCGCGATGACCAGGCCGGTCAGCGTGTTGTTGAGCCCGATGCGCGCATAGAGGAAGAAGGTGCCGATGCCGATCAAGATCACCGGCACGATCAGCGACGCGGTCATCAGCGCGTTGATGGTGCCGTTGAAGCGCAGGGTGCCCCGGTTGATGGCATAGGCGGCGGCCGTGCCGAGCGGCGTCGCCACCAGCGCGGTCATAACGGCCACCTTGACCGAGACCACCGTCGCGTCGCGCCACTCCAGCGACTGGAAGTAGGTCTGGTACCAACGCAGCGACCATTGCTGCGGCGGAAACTGCAGCAGCGTCGAATCCGAAAACGACATGATGACGATGATGACCGACGGCGCGATCAGGAACAGCAGCACGAGGCCGCCCAGCGCATAGAGCCACAGACGTTGCCGGTGCGAGATCGGCAGGCCGACATCTCCACTCATCGCGAACTCCACACACCTGTGGCGCGCGCGCCGAGCAGCCACTGGAACAGGCCGAGCAGCGCCAGCGTGACCACGAGCAGCACGACGCCGAGCGCCGCGCCGGCGCCCCAGTTGGAATAGAGGCTGGTGGTCTGTTCCATGCGCATCGCCCACATGACGACCTTGCCGCCGCCCATCAGCGCCGGGGTGACGAAAAAGCCGAGACACAGCACGAAAACGATGACCACGCCGGAGGCGAGGCCAGGCAGCGACAGCGGAAAGAAGATCTGGCGGAAGGTGGCGACCGGGCCGGCGCCCAGGTTCATCCCGGCGCGCAGGCAGTCGGTGTCGATGGTCTTCATCGAGGCGTAGAGCGGCAGCACCAGGAACGGCAGCAATATATGCGTCATGCCGATGACGACGCCGGAAAAATTGTTGGCCAGCGGCAGCGGCTGGCTGATGACGCCGAGGTCGATCAGCCAGCTGTTGATCAGCCCCTTGCGCTGCAGGATCACCAGCCAGGCATAGGTGCGCACCAGCACCGATGTCCAGAACGGCAGGATGACGAAGATCAGGCAGATCGACGCCGCCCGGCGCGGCAGTTGCGACAGCATATAGGCCAAGGGATAGCCCAGCAGCACGCAGGCGGCGGTGACGATGAAGGCGACCTTGAAGGTGGTGAGGAAGGTCTTGATATAGGAGGCCTGCTCGAAGAAGCGCGCATAGTTGGCGGCGCTCAAGACGCCGACCTCGTCGAACAGCGACAGCCAGAACAGCCAGCCGATCGGCACGATGATGATGGCAAAGACGAGGAACAGGCTTGGCGACAGCAGCGCCAGCAGCCGAAACTGCTCGCGCCGCGCATCGGCGCGCAACGCATGCGCGTTCAGGTCCTGGGTCATGGCGCCAATTGCCTCGTCCATCGTGGCGGTTTGCACGCTCATCAGTCCGCCGCCACCAGGATCGTATCCTGCGCATCGAGGCCAAGCGCGATCGGCTGCCCGGCGGCCGGCAACCTGGCCAGCACGTCGCTGCGGCAATAGTCGCGCAATGTCAGCTGCCTGCCGTCGCGCAGCACGGCGTAGCAGACGAAGCTGTCGCCCTGATAAATCACGTCACTGAGCGTCGCGCTGAGCACGTTGACGCCCTTGGCCGGCTCTGCATTTGACAGCAGCCGCAGCTTTTCCGGCCGCACCACCATCAGCTGCTGGCCCGATGCCGGCGCCGGCGCCGCGGTGTGGATTTGCCTGTCCTCGTACCAGACCGAACCGGAGCGGCATTCGACGGGAATGAAATTCGATTCCCCGATGAAGCCGGCGACGAACCGGGTGCGCGGCGCGGCGTAGAGAATTTCGGGCTTGTCGAGCTGCTCGATGCGCCCGGCATTCATGACGGCGATACGATCCGACATGGTGATCGCCTCGCGCTGGTCGTGCGTGACATAGACAGTCGTCATGCCAAGCCGCCGATGCAGGGCGCGCAGTTCGATCTGCATGTGCTCGCGCAGGCCCTTGTCCAACGCCGACAGCGGCTCGTCCATCAGCACGATGCGCGGCTCGAACACGATGGCGCGCGCCAGCGCCACGCGCTGGCGCTGGCCACCGGAGAGCTGGTCGACGCGCCGTTCGCCGAGGCCCTGCAACTTCACCAGCTCCAGCGCTTTCTCGACGCGTTCCACCGTCTCGGCGGCCGGAACGCGGCGCTGCTTCAGCGGAAAGGCGATGTTGTGGAAGACGTTCATATGCGGGAACAGGGCATAGTTCTGGAACACCATGCCGATATTGCGCCTGTGCGGCGGCGTGGTGATGATCTCCTCGTCGCCGACCTTGATTGAGCCGGCATTGGCCCTGACGAATCCCGCCAGGATCATCAGCAGCGTCGTCTTTCCGGAGCCGGAAGGGCCGAGCAACGTCAGGAATTCGCCGGCCGCGACGTCGAGATTGAGGTCGCGCAGCACCGATACGGAGCCAAAACGTTTCTCTATCGCGCGCATGCCGATCGGCAGCGCGGATGGCGCAATGGACAAGATTGTTTTCTCCTAGGCAGGACTCCAAGAAGCAGGGCCAGGCGGCCCCGCAATGTCAGGGTTTCCGGTCTATTGCTGGATCAGATTGTTGAACTTCTCCGTCGCCTCGACGAGGTTGTCGCGCCAGAACTCGGCGTCCTGCAGCACCTGCTTCTTGACGTTCTCAGGCGACGAGTTGATGTCCTTGATCCGCTCCGGCGGGATCTTCCCGGTCTCGAACGCCTTCTCGTTGACCGGTCCGTTGTCGACATAAAGCGGCAGATTGGCCTGCAATTGCGGACTGACGAACATCGCCAGCGCCTTCATCGCGACCTCCTTGTTCTTGGCGCCCTTGGGAATGACCATGCAGTCGGCGGTGAGTACGCCCTGGTCGAAGGAGAAGCTGACCGGCGCGCCTTCCTTCTTCAAGGTGCCGGCGCGGCCGTTCCAGATGCTTGCCATGTCGACCTCGCCGTCCTTCACCAGTTGCATGGCCTGCGCGCCGGAAGTCCACCAGGCATCGACATGGCCACGGATCTTGTCGACCGATTTCAGCGCGCCGTCGATGTCGACAGGATAGACCTTGTCGATCGGAATGCCTTCGGCGAGGGCTGCAACGCTAAGCGTCTCCGTCGCCTGGCTGCTGCTCAGTGCGCGCCGTCCGGGAAACTTCTCCACATTCCAGAAGTCGGCCCAGGTCTTGGGGCCTTTGTCACCGAATACGTCGGTCCGGTAGACGAGTACCACGGAGGTGTAGGAGATGCCGACCCAGTCGTCATGCACGAGCTTGGGATTGATGCCGCTCTTGTCGATGAGGTTGTAGTCGAGCTTTTCGAAAAGCCCTTCCTTCGAGCCGCGCGCGCATTCGTCGGCGCCGAGCTCGGTGATGTCCCACTTCACCGCGTTGCCTGTCACCTGCAGGCGCACGTCATCGAGGCCGTTGGTGGTGTCTTCCTTGATGGTGATGCCGAGCGCATCGGCGGTCGGCTTGAAGAAGGCCTTGGCCTGCGCCTCCTGATAGGTGCCGCCCCATGAGGCGACGGTAATGGTGTCGCCTGCCGCGGCGGGCGCCGTGACCGTTGCCATAAGGCCCGCTATGGCAACGACGCTAATGCCTTTGGTGCTGTTCATTTCGGTTCTCCAACCGGTGTTCCCATTGTTTTTGATTTCGCATGCGATTTTGTATACAATTTTGAGTGTAGCTCGGGGATCAGCGAAGTCAACACCGCTCGGCGGGGCCTTGGGGCCACCGACCCGGGGCCGGGGAATGGCAAAACGCGCCGATTTTCAATACAGCTACGCGCGAAACACATCGATTTCCGGCACGGACCGGAGACTGGATACGGAACTTGGCCAAGGAAACAAAAAACACGCTGCGCGACTCGGTCTATTCCGCGCTCAAGGCAATGATCGTGACCGGCCAGATCCCGCCGGGCGCGCGCGTCACCGAGAGCGACATTGCGGCAAAGCTGAATGTCAGCCGCACGCCCGTGCGCGAGGCCTTCAACCGCCTCGAGCGCGACGGGTTGGTCACCGGCCGGCCGCGGCAGGGCTACGCCGTCACCGAGTTCGACATAAACATGTTCCGCGAGGCCTTCGACATCCGCGAACTGCTCGACGGCCACGCCACCGAACTGGCGGCGGCTGCGGCCACCGAGAAAGACAAGGCGCGGCTGCGCGTCATGCTGGCCGAATGCGAGAGGCTGGCCGCCATTGCGGAGCGAACCACAAGGGAAAAATTCCAGGAGCTTGAAGTCGGCATCGACCTGCACCGCGTCATCGCCGAAATCAGCGGCAATGCCATGCTGCACGGCATGCTGTGCGGCATCCTCGACAAGTGCCAGCACTATGTCTGGACGGAACTGCTGTGGCTCGACGAATGGAAGATCGCCCGCGACGAGCATGCCGAGATTGTTGAGGCGATCTGCGCCGGCGACGCCAAGCGCGCCGGCGCCCTGGCGCGCGCCCATGTGCGCGGCTCGCGCGAGAACGTGCTGCGCCTGCTGCAGGCCAAATCGGATTACCAGAGCTTTCTGGCCAAGGCGTCGTGAGCGGGGTTGGACTTGGCGCGAAGCAACGCGTTAGCGATCTCAACTGGGCAGCCATGGATATTGCGGGTGGCGATGCTACCATAGGCCGGACGAACCTCGACAAGGACACTCCAGGTGCTTCCCTCGACAGGGCTTGAGCGATTGAGCGCATTTTCGGATGGCGTGTTCGCCGTCCTTATCACCGTGCTCGTGCTTGACCTGCGCCCACCGGAGGTGCCGACCTTCACTGCGTTGCTGGCCTTGTGGCCGACATGGCTGAGCTACGGCGTGAGCTATCTCTTCATCGCCATCGTCTGGGCGAACCACCATCATCTCCTGCGCCATGCCACGGCGGCGACGACCAGCCTGATGTGGTACAATTTCGCGCACCTGTTCTCGGTGTCGCTGCTGCCGCTGGCAACCGCGTGGATGGCGGTCAGCGAGCTGGCCCCGCAGCCGGTGGCGTTCTACGCGGTCGTCTTCTTCCTGGTGAACCTGACCTACATTCTCCTGATCCGGGAACTCATCGACCCGATGCCGGCCGACACCGTTCCGCTCAAGGTGCGCAAGGTCATGCGCATCCGCTCGATCGTGACGCTGTGCCTTTTCGGCTTGGCGGTGGTCGTCGCCCTGAAATACCCGATCGCCGGACTGGCGATCTGTTGCTGCTGCCTGACGGTCTATCTCCGGCCGGAAGCGCCGGGATCGCGCGCCGGCTGAGCGCAATGTCAGGTCATACCGCCCGCGTCGGCTTTCGGCCTCGATCCGCCAGACCGCACTGAATTTGCCCTGGGCAGTTCTCCAGATGCTCGCCGCATTGCTACTTCGCGCTGCTCGAACGGAGAAGCCGTCACGGCCGAAAACGGTCAGTCGGCGGAGCGCTTCTCGAATACGGAGCGTGCGACCGGGGCTGCCGAGAAAGCGTTTGGCCATCCCGCGTAATAGGCGAGATGACTGATCACCTCCGAGGCCTCGGCGCGCGTCAGTCCATTATCCATGGCCCTGTTGAGATGGTAGGGAATCTGCTCCACCTGCCCGGCGGCGACCAGTGCGCTGACCGTCACCAGGCTGCGGTCGCGCGGCGCGAGGTCGGGACGCAGCCACAAGTCGCGAAACAGCACTTCCGTCGTGTCGCGCACCAGGCCCGGCGACGCCGGTCCCGTGCCTTGCTCGACCCGTGCGGCACGATCGGCCTCCGCCTTTTCGTCGAGCGGCAGCAAATCGACGACAGCCTTGGGGAGCTGGTCCGGCCCGATGCCGCGTGCCTCGAACACCGCTTTGGCGATCGCCGTGGCTGCCATCGCGTTGCCCCACCCGGCATAGAAGGCAAGATGCGTGATCATCTCCGAGATCTCGGCCGGCTTCACGCCACTGTCGAGGGCGAGGCTCAACTGCTCCGGCAGGAGTATGCCCTGGTTGCGGGTGACCACCGCCGCGATGGTGACGATGCTGCGATCGCGCGTCGACAGGCCGGGGCGCTTCCAAACGTCATTGGCAAGCTTGTCCGTCGCATAGCGCGCAAGGGCGGGCGAGACGGCCTGCAAATCCTCTGGAGGCAGGCTGCCGGTCTGCGACCCCGTCTGCGCCGCAGCGTCGGCAGCCCCCATCGACAAAGCGAGTGCGAGAATGGTTGAAGGTTTCATGATGATGCCTTTCGTTCCTGCGTACGGTCAGCGGTATTGCTCGTCGGAGACAGGCTCCAGCTAGTTGACATTCTTGCCGTCATGCATGTAGCTCAACGCGATATGGGCCATCGGGCTGGTGGCGGTCGCGCCATGCCAGTGCTTCACCCCGGCGGGAATCCAGACGACGTCGCCTGGATTGATGACGAGGGCCTCCTTGCCGTCTTCGCGAATCCAGCCTTGGCCTGATGTGACGATCAGCAACTGACCGGCAGGATGGGTGTGCCAGACGGTGCGCGCTCCGGGAGCAAAGTTCACCAGCCCTGTGCTTGCGCCCGTTATCTCGGTGGCGGGAAACAGCGCAGTGATGACCGCTTGCCCGGTAAAGTTTTCTGCCGCTCCGATCATCGCCGGCGTGCTGCCGTTTGTCCGGATTTCGATGCCCTGCGCTTGCACGGGCATACCTCCCGCCACACTCGCGGCCGTTGCTGTCAGGATTTTCTTCATTTTGGTCTCCTTAAGGTTCGCTCCCCTGCATTTGTGGGCTGAACGCAGTGCGGCGCTTACAGACGAAGCAGCGTCTTGATCGCCCGCCTCTCATCCATGGCGCGGTAGCCCTCGGCGACATCGGCCAGCGGCAGGGTCAGGTCGAAGACCTTGCCGGGATTGATCTTGCGCTCCAGCACCAGATCCATCAGATGCGGAAGAAAACGGCGCACGGGCGCGGGGCCGCCGAGCAGGCTCTTCTGGGCGAAGAAGAGGCCCTGGCCGTCGAGCTGGACGCCATGCGGCACGCCGACGAAGCCGATCGAGCCGCCGGGGCGGGCACAGTTGATCGCCTGCATCATGGATTCCTGCGTGCCGACGCATTCCAGCACGGATTCCGCGCCGACGCCGCGGGTCAGATCCTTGATCCGCGCCACGCCGTCATCGCCGCGCTCCGAAATGATATCGGTGGCGCCGAATTCGAGCGCGAGATCCTGGCGCGTCTTGTGACGGCTCATGGCGATGATGCGCTCCGCGCCCATCTGCTTGGCCGCGAGCACGCCCATCAGCCCGACCGCGCCGTCACCCACGACGACCGCCGTCGCGCCGGGCTCGACGCGCGCGGCGTCGGCGGCATACCAGCCGGTGCCAAGCACATCCGATGCCGCCAGCAGGCTCGGGATCAGATCGTCCTCGGGCATGCCGGGGGTGGCGACCAGCGTGCCGTCGGCAAGCGGCACGCGCAGCATCGGCGCCTGCGCCCGGCTCATGAACTCGCGCTGCTCGCAGGACGAGGGGAAGCCGAAGCGGCAATGCGGGCAGGTGTTGTCGGAGGTGCAGAACGAGCCGACGACGAACTGGCCGGGCTTCACCGTTCTCACCGCGCTGCCCACTTCCACCACCACGCCGCAATATTCGTGGCCCATATGCATCGGTTCGTTCAGCGGCTGGAGCCCGCGATAGGGCCACAGGTCGGAGCCGCAGATGCAGGTGGCCGAGAGCTTGAGGATGGCGTCGGTGGGATGAAGGATTTCGGGCTCCGCCACTTCCTCGCAGCGGATGTCGCCGGCACCGTAGAGAACTGTTCCGAGCATCGTTTTCTCCTTGAGCCTATGTCAGGCGTTCTATGCGTATGTTGAAGCGTCCGCCGCGCAGCAGCGGTGCGATACCGCTGTCGAGCCGGCCGAGCCGGATCAGGCCGCGCGAATACCGGTAGGGGCCATAAAAGAAGATGAGATTGCCCCAGGGCGCGTAGTAGGCGATGTCGCCGATGGCCTCGTTGTCGAACGGGCCGCTGCCCTCGATCCGCAATTTGCGCGGCAGGTAGCCGATCTTCTCGACGGATGCGTAGTCTTCCAGTGTCAGGTCGAGCGGCAGCATCGCGGCGAAATCCTGCGCGCTCGGATTGTCGAACAGGGAGGCCGTCAGGCGCATCGCGTCCACTTCAATAGCAATCCTCATCAACGGTTTCTCCTGTCCGTCCGTTCCGCGGGCTTGGCCTGGCGCGGCGGAGGGCGCGAACGCGGCTGCCAGTGCGGCGGCAACCGCGGCGCGGCGCGTCATGTGGCTGCGTGTCATGGTGCGCCCTTGCAGTGGTCATGGGCGGCTGCCGCCGCGGCCAGCGCGGATCCCACAAGCAGCACCGCGCCAAGTGCGAAGGGGCTTCGCCAGCCGAGCGTGTCCAGCAGCAGGCCGCCGCCCGCCGCGCCGAGCGTGATGGCGAACTGGATGACGGCGACCTGCAAGCCGCCGCCGGCTTCGGCATCGTCGCGCAGCGCGCGGCTCAGCCAGGTGCCCCAGCCGACCGGCGCCGCGGTTCCGAAAAAGCCCCAGCCGACGAGCAACGCGGTGACGGCCACCGGCATCGATCCAAGCACGATCAATGCGACGGCCAGCAGCGCCATGGCCAGCGGAATGATGATGACGATGCTGTAGAGCCGCGTCTTGAGCAGCCGGCCTATGGTCCAGGTGCCGGCGACGCCTGCTAGTCCCATCACGAGCAGGATCGCCGAGAGCGCCGAAACGCCGACACCGGTCACGGTTTCCAGGAAAGGCCTGAGATAGGTGAAGAGCGCGAACTGGCCCATGAAGAGCAACAGGATCGAGGTCATGCCGAGCGCGACCTGACGGCGCAGCAGCAACCGGAGGACATTGCCCGACGCCTTGCGGCCGCGTGGCGGCAGCGCAGGCAGGCTGAAGCTTTGCCAGACAAGGGCAAAGAGGGCCAGCGGCACCACGAGGAAGAACGCGCCGCGCCAGCCGACATAATCGCCGAGCAGGCTTCCGAGCGGCGCCGATATGGTTGCCGCGATGGCGTTGCCGGCGTTGATCATCGCCAAGCCCTCGGACACGGAGTCCTCCGGCACGAGGCGCATCACGATCGCGGTGGACATCGACCAGAAACCGCCGATGGCAATGCCGAGCAAGACGCGGCCGATCATCAGCACGGCATAGTTGGGCGCAAAGGTCACCACCAAGCCGGACACGGCGAGCAGCAGCGAGAACGACGTCAGCACCAGCTTGCGGTCGATATGCCGCGTCAGGCCGGCGATGAACAGGCTGGTGACGACCGCGAAGATGCCGGAGACCGAGATCGCCTGTCCCGCCCGGCCTTCGGTGATGCCGAGCCCGTCGGCGATCGGCGTCAGCAAGCTGACCGGCATGAACTCGGAAGCGATGAGGACGGCGACGCAAAGCGTCATCGAGAACACCGCACCCCATGCTGCCCGAGGCTTCACCAGCCTGTCGTCGTAAGTCGTTTCCATCAGCCGTCACCACGCACAAAAAGCCGGCCGCCGGAAAACGCATCGGCGGCCTGTTCGCGACAGGAGATAGCGCCGGACTATTGGAATGATTAGCGGCTGAAAGTCGCTTGAACTTATCGATGCAGGCCATAAATAACGTCGGGCCGTATTCAGCGGGGCAGAAGGCCATGCGCGAAAACTTCAACGATCTTCTGTGGTTCCTGATGGTGGCCGAGGAGCGCAGTTTCACCAAGGCCGCCGCCAAGATCGGCATTACCCAATCGACCCTCAGCCACACGATCAAGCGGCTCGAAACGCGCCTGGGCCTGCGGCTGCTGGCGCGAACGACGCGCAGTGTCTCGACGACCGAGGCGGGGGAGCGGTTACGTCAATCCCTGGCGCCGCGCATCGTCGATATCGAAACCGACATCGCGGCGCTGACGGCCTATCGCGACAAACCCTCGGGGACCGTGCGCATCACCGTCTCCGATCATGCCCTCGAGCAGCTGGTCTGGCCGAAACTGCGGCCCGTCCTTGCCGACTATCCTGACATCAAGCTCGAATTCAGCCGGGACAACGGATTGCGCAACATTGTCGAGGATGGTTTCGATGCTGGCGTGCGGCTTGGCGAAAGCGTGGAGAAGGACATGATCGCCGTGCGCATCGGGCCGGACTGGCGGCTTGTTGCCGTAGGCTCGCCGGCCTACATCGCCGGACGTGGCGTGCCGAAGGCGCCGCAGGACCTGATCGGCCACAATTGCATCAACCTGCGCATGACCAGCGCCGGTGGCCTCTATGCCTGGGAATTCCAGAAGGCCGGCCAGGCTCTGCGCGTCCGCGTCGATGGCCAGCTCGTGTTCAACTCGACCCTGCCGATGGTCGACGCCGCCATTGCCGGCTACGGGCTTGCCTATGTGCCCGAGGATCTGGTCACGGCGCATGTTGCCGCCGGCCGGCTGCAGCTCGTGCTCGACGATTGGTCGCCGAAATTCGCCGGCTATTACCTATACTATCCAAGCAGTCGCCAGAACTCGCCGGCCTTCAAGGTCATTGTCGACGCGCTTCGAAAACACAGCCAATGATGGTCACCACACAGAAGCCGAGGACGGGGCTGAGCACAACCGGGAATGGGAGCGGCGGACCTCAGATGATGCCGTGCGTCCTTAACAGCGCCTGCTCATCGCCCGACACCCATCCGAATATCTTCGGCTCCCCGTCGAGTTTCCGGACAAGGTAGTGAACGTCGAAATCTATCCCGACGTCCGCTTGGCCCTCGCGGGCATAGGTCGCGGTCCACGCAACATGGGCAACGCAATGATGCTCGTCGATCGGCGAGATGCCGATGTCGCGTATCCGCATCTCTTTCGTTCCGATCGCCCGGTAGTGAGCATAGCCCTGAGCCATGACTTGCTTGAGTTGATCGTCGTTCTTTCCGGTCACGACGCCGGCAGGCGAGGCGGCTATGAACTCCGACGTGTAGAGCGACGCGGCCTCATCCATATCCATGCCGCCGCCAAGCGACGCCTTGAAAAATCGCTGATAGCGTTCAAAAAATCTCTTTACGCTCATCTCCATGATTTCCGCTCCGGTCGTGTCCTCGGGTCAGCGCTGTTCCGGCAAGCTCCGGAGGAAATGGATCATCGCGGCATTGACCTCGTCCGGGCGTTCCTGCTGGGTCCAGTGCCCGCAGCCGGGCAGCATCAACTTGTCGCGGAGTTGCGGGACGAAATTTCCGAGATTGGCCAGCAACTGGTCCATTCCGGGGAAGGCGACCACCAGATCGCGGTCGCCCGCTATATAGAGCGCGGGAACCTTGATCCGCGCGCCGGCAAAGGGCGCCATCAGCTCCCAGTTCCGGTCGATGTTGCGGTACCAGTTGAGACCTCCCGCGAAGCCGGTGCGCTGGAACTCGCCGGCGTAGAAATCGAGGTCGCCTTGGCTGAGCCAGGGCGGCAGGCCCGGCGGCGCCTCGACGGCTTGCAGGAAACCTCCATCATGTGGAACCATGCCGATTCCACCCGCGCTCGTGCCCGAGGCATCCCCCGATGCAGCGTAAAGCATGGCCCGCACCGTGGTCCGGGGGTCCCGCTCCAGCTCGGCTTCGGCAATGCCGGGTTGCTGGAAATAGAGCTGGTAGAATTGCGAGTCCGTCGTTCGCGGCATCACGCTGGTTGGGCGCACCCTTGGCCCGCGGCCGGAACGGCACGCTGAGACCGATGACGGCTTGAAACCGATCCGGGCGCATCAGCGCCGCGTGCCAGGCGACGACGGCGCCCCAGTCGTGGCCGGCGATGATGGCGGTCGGCGCTTCGAGGGCGTCAAGAAGGCCCACCGTGTCGCCGACCAGATGGAAGAGCGTATACTGTTCGACCGCCTCCGGCCGATCGCTCTTGCCATAGCCCCGCATGTCGGGGGCGACGGCGTGAAAGCCCGCCGCCGCGAGCGCACTCAATTGATGGCGCCAGGAATACCAGGATTCGGGAAAGCCGTGGCACAAGAACACCAAAGGGCCATCGCCCTGCTCCGCGACGTTGAGGCGGATGCCGTTGGTCTCGACCATTAGCTGCGTCGGCTCGCTCACGGCTGCTTCTCACGCTCGTGTGTCAGTCTCTGTTTAACGGCTGGCGGCGGACGCCGCAACGAGTGGGTTGAGCGAACCGAATGCCTGTCCCGAAGGTCACGCATCTTTTGTCGCCGGTCTCAGGAGTGATCGCGGCAATGAATATCCGAGATTCGGTCGGCGCCCGCTCTGCGGTTCCCGAACTTCTGCCCCAGCTTCAAACGCGATGAGCGCGCTTGCCTATTGTCACCCGGCTGTCATATGTCGGCACTACGAAGCCTTAGTTCTGGATTTATGGATACGTGGATAAAAAATCAGCTCTCCTCGCTTTGGCGGCACTCGGCCAGGATACAAGGCTCGAGGTCTTTCGCCTGCTTGTCCAGGCGGGCGCCGAGGGGACCCCCGCCGGCGAGATCGCTTCCCGCCTCGACATCGTGCAGAACACGATGTCGGCGCACCTCAAGGTTCTTGACCATGCCGGCCTCGTCCGCGCCGAGCGCGACGGCCGCACAATCCGCTATGTTGCCGACATGACCGGATTCCGCGATCTGCTCGCCTACCTCATGGAAGACTGCTGCAATGGCGCGCCAGAACTCTGTCGGCCCGTGATCCAGGCGGTCACCTGCAAGTGTTAGAAGAGGCATCCGCCATGAGCGAGCCATGCAACGTTCTTTTCCTCTGCACGGGCAATTCGGCAAGGTCGATCATCGCCGAGGCGATACTCAACCTTCCGAAAGCCGGCTGAGCAAGGAAAGTATCATGAACGATCACGCTTTGAGCGCGGGCGGCGGCATTGGTTTCGTCGAGAAATACCTGACCGTGTGGGTGGCGCTGTGCATCCTCGCCGGCATCGCGCTCGGCCGTCTCATGCCAGGCGTCTTCCACGCCGTCGGCGAGGCCGAGATTGCCAAGGTCAACCTGCCGGTCGCGGCACTGATCTGGCTGATGATCGTGCCGATGCTGGTCAAGATCGACTTCGCCGCGCTCGGCCATGTGAAGGAGCATTGGCGCGGAATCGGTGTGACACTGTTCGTCAATTGGGCGGTGAAGCCGTTCTCGATGGCGGCGCTCGGCTGGCTGTTCATAGGGTATCTCTTTCGGCCTTATCTGCCGGCCGACCAGATCGACAGCTATATCGCCGGCCTTATCATCTTGGCGGCCGCGCCCTGCACGGCGATGGTCTTCGTGTGGTCGAACCTGACGAAAGGCGAACCGCATTTCACGCTGAGCCAGGTCGCGCTTAACGACACCATCATGATCTTCGCCTTCGCGCCGATCGTCGGCTTGCTGCTCGGCCTCTCGGCCATCACCGTACCCTGGAATACCCTCGTCCTCTCCGTCGCGCTCTACATCGTCGTGCCGGTCATCGGCGCCCAACTCCTGCGTCGGCGGCTGCTCGCCGCGGGCCGCGAAGCCGCCTTGAAGCGATTTCTCGAGCGGCTTCAGCCGCTCTCGCTCATAGCCCTGCTTGCCACGCTTGTGCTGCTGTTCGGATTTCAGGGCGTGCAGATCCTGGCGCAGCCGCTGATCATCGCGCTGCTGGCCGTGCCGATCCTGATCCAGGTCTATTTCAATTCAGGGCTCGCTTACCTGCTCAACCGTGTCTCGGGCGAACAGCATTGCGTCGCCGGCCCCTCGGCCCTGATCGGCGCTTCGAATTTCTTCGAACTGGCGGTCGCCGCCGCCATCAGCCTGTTCGGCTTTCAGTCGGGGGCGGCGCTCGCCACCGTCGTCGGCGTGCTGATCGAAGTGCCGGTCATGCTCACCGTGGTCTGGATCGTGAACCGCTCCAAAGGCTGGTACGAGGGCGGCCGGGCAGTGTCCCGTGTTGCTGAAAACATTAATGCTCGACCCTGATCGAAAAATTGCGAAATAGCCGTTGATCCTCAGCCGGCCGGGCAGCCTGCTGGTTGACTGCTTTGCAGGAAAAGCTCGGGATGGCCGCGCGACGCACTCCCGTTAATTGCGCGGGGTATCCGTCCGCTTGACAGTCTGCCTACTAGAAGGTAGACAGGGTGCATGAGCAACTTTTCAACGACATCTGACGAGATTTTGGCCTCCGCACAAAAGCTGATCATCGCCGGCGGTTATAATGGATTCAGCTACGCAGACATCGCGGCCGTGGTCGGCATACGCAAGGCCAGCATCCACCACCACTTCCCCAGCAAGGTCGATCTGGTGCGTACGCTTGTGTCGCGTTACCGCGAGAACGCCGAAGCCGGCATGGCCGATCTCGAGCGCAGCGTGCCTGAACCGCTCGAACTCGTTCAGGCCTACGCGGGTTATTGGGCCAGATGCATCGAGGATGCAAGCATGCCGTTCTGCGTGTGTGCGCTGCTGGCAAGCGAACTTCCAGCGCTTCCGAACGAGGTCACCTCGGAGGTACGGGCATATTTTCAGTTTCTCTCGGCGTGGCTGACGTCGGTCATCGAACGCGGCGAACAGCAAGGCTCCCTGAAAATCTCTGGCCCGGCGCGGATAGAGGCAGAGGCGCTCATGGCCACTGTTCATGGCGCCATGCTATCGGCTCGGGCATACGGACAGCCTGGCGTCTTCGCTACAATTCTCGGCCCGGCCCTGCGGAGGCTGAAGCCCGAATGATATCAGTGCCGGGCGGCTAAGCGACGGGTCGCCCCGACCAGAGCATCGATAAATGCGCCGCGGTAAACTACCAACTAGTAGGTAAAGAAATTCCCTATGTTTCACAAACTCCTCTCGGCTCTCTTGGTCGTCGGTATTCCGGCAAATTTAGCCATCACGGCGCCCGCTCAGGCTCAAAGCCGGAAGGCCGAGCAGATCCACATCAGGGGCAGCGTGTTGACCTTCAGCGCTTCGACGCTGAAGGTCAACACGCGGGAAGGCGAGACTGTTGACGTGGCGCTGGCTGATGGCTGGAAGATCTCCGGCGTCGCTGCTGCGAAGGTGGCCGATATCAAGCCAGGCGACTTCGTCGGAATTGCCTCGCTGCCGAAGGACAAGGGCGGTGACGGCGCTCTGGAAGTCCTGATCTTCCCGCCCGCGCTGAAAGGCGCAGGTGAGGGAAGCTACGGGTGGGATCTGAAGCCTGACAGCAGCATGACCAATGCAACAGTCGCCGATACCGTCAAGGACGTCGACGGGCGCACCGTGACCGTTTCCTACCAAGGCAAGGAAAAGAAGATCGCGATCCCGGACGGCACCCCCGTCGTGACCCTCGCTCCGGCAACCCAGGATGATCTGATCCCGGGTGCCGTCGTCTTCATAGCAGGCGAGAAGGCCGCAAGCGGAACGATCGGTCATCAGGTCGTCGTTGGCAAAGATGGCGTGGTCCCGCCCATGTGAGCCAGGTCGCCGCTCGTTCGCAGGCTGACAAGCGCCTCGGCCACCTGTGGTCGCCGAGGTGCATCGGACAAACATTGAACCATACCCGAAGGATATCCAATGAGACGCGATCGCGTTGAAGTTGCTTCAAATGGCCAGGACAAGTGGCTCAAGCTGTATTACCTCGCCCGCGCGGCCTTTTCCGTCGTCTGGGTCGTGGCCGCTTTGACGGTCGGCCGGCAGTCGGCGTCCATCGCGGCTGTCTTGCTTGTTGCCTATCCTGTCTGGGATGCAGCCGCCAATTATGTCGATGCTTCCCGCAACGGCGGGCTTGCCGTCAATCCTACGCAAGCATTCAACATCGCAGTCAGTTCGGTGGTCGCCCTTGCAGTCATCATGGCGCTGGCCATGAACATGAATTGGGTTCTCGGCGTTTTCGGCGCGTGGGCAATCTTCTCCGGCCTGCTGCAGCTCGGAACCGCAATCCGGCGCTGGAAAACCGCCGGAGGCCAATGGGCCATGATCTTGAGCGGAGGCCAATCGGCTGTCGCCGGCGCATTCTTCATCGCGCAAGCGCAGATGTCCGCACCGCCCTCGATCGCCAACATCGCAGGCTACGCTGGCTTCGGCGCCTTCTATTTCCTCGTCTCAGCCCTTTGGCTCACCGTCTCGCAATCGCGGCGCCGGAAAGTGGCATCCGTTCAAGTATGATCCACATTGTCGGTCTACTGCGTATCCCATCGTGGTCCGGCGATGCACATTCATGGCGGACCATTCGAGGTCGTCGCGCGCGACGGCGAGACCATTCCCCCTTCGGCCCGCTTCCTCGCCGACACCATCAATGTCGGTCCGGGCCAGCGCTATGATGTCGTCTGGACGGCGCGGCGACCCGGCAAATGGCTCATCCACTGCCACATTCCGCACCACACGACGAACAACAATGTTGAGCAAAAGGGCGGCGGCGGGCTGATGGTCGTCATCGACGTCAGCTGACGCGGGAGCCGGAATTGGCGCTGTTGCGGCATCAGAGCCGCACATGGCCCGGTGACCGTTGCCGAGAGTTGGCCTCGACGCCCAGCGACGCAGGCAGCCTCGGAACACGGGCGGGCCCTGCACGTTGATCCCGAACCGCTCGTGGAGTGCACCATGCCAGATTGGATCGGGACTTGGCGAAACCAATACGGCTCGACCGTCATCATCGAGGACGATGCGGAAGGCGTCATCCGCGGCATGTTCAGGACGGCGTTGGAAGACAGCAGTTTCTTTGGTCAGGAACTTTCGATCCATGGCGCTGCTTGCGGCGACGTAATCGGCTTCACGGCTGCGGGACAGGGCAAGGCCGGGCCTGCGGCCGTGAGCTACACCGGTATTCTGAGGGAAAGTAAGCTCGAGATGCTTTGGCATACCGTTGCAGGGCAGACCCTTACCGCATCGGCGGAAGGGGCGCCTGCCAGGATGGTCAGAGTTGGGGCATGGCGCGCCTTCGGGACCAGCCTGGATGTGTTCGAGCGCGTGGAATGACCAACCCCTCGGGCCGGCGTGATCCCATGGGCGGCTACGGAAGGCCGCCGGGCCCGCATGGGATATGCGCGACTGAAAGTGGCTTGCCGATCCTGAGCGATTTCGGCGGCGTTGTGGTCGAGCCGACCGGAGGACGATGGGATGGCCGAAGAAGGCAACGACGCGCAGGTAGTCCTGCAGTGCATGACAACCGAGCACTTTGTGCTGCAGACCGCCCGCGCGGCCACGATTCAGGAGGCAAATCAGCGCGCCAATCTGTTCCTCACGTCGGTCTCAAGCGCGGCGATCGCGCTGTCATTCGTCGCGCAAGTCACGAAAATGGGTACGCCGTTCGTGCTGTTCAGCCTGATCTTGCTGCCCTGCGTTTTCTTCATCGGCCTGGTCACCTTCGTCCGCGCCGTGCAGGTCGCCATCGAGGACATGGTGCACGCCCGTGGAATGGCGCGGATCCGGCACTACTACGTCGAAGTCGCGCCCGCCATGCAAAGCTACCTCGTTCATTCCACGCATGACGATCGCTCGGCGGTGCTCGTGGACAAGGGGCTCAGCCCATCGCCGTTGCAGTATTTCATGACCACGGCCGGAATGGTGAGCGTGATCAGCAGCGCCATCGCAGGTGTCTTTACGGGCATAGCCGCCACAGCGGCAGCCGGCGCCGGAATGGCTCTCGGTGTGGCAGCCGGGATGCTCGCCTTCGCTGCAAGCGTGTTCGTGCTGCGCAGCTACCACCTGCGGGCTTGGGCGGCGGCCGAGCAAAGACTGACGGTTCTTTTCCCAGGCACGCGCGGGGAATGAAGCTCTGCGGAGCCAGGGATCGCTTGGCCGAGGTCCCATATGCCATGAATGCCTTGTGACATCTTCTATTGCCGCGGCCCAAAGCCTCTATATGGCCGTAGCGGAACAATGGAGGCCGTTTCCTGCATGCCGCTTTTGAACAGCGGAAGGGCATCGAGCACCGAGCGAACCTCTTCCTCCGTTTCGGCCTCCATGAGAAGACAAGCGCCGCCCATGTCGCCGCGATTCCAGATTTGTCGCACGGTGCTCGCCATGAAAAGTCGGCGAACGCCTTCGGCTTCGGCTTCCAGTCTCTCGGGCGTGTAGTCCGCGTCGTTGAAGCTTTCCGTCCGCCGACGTGTCAAGACCATGAACTGCATGTTCTTTCTCCTGTTGATGAAGGTAAGGCTTTCCGGTTTGTCCCGGTGGGTGCTTGATGCCTGTCATGGTTATTTAGCGACCATCGGCTGGAACAGGGCGGAAAGGATCGGTTTTCCAGTCTCGGCCGGCAACGTCGGCGCGAGAAAGACCGATGTCTTGCAATTGCGAGTCCGTGAGTTCCATCAGCATGCGGCGGCTCCGGCGCCTTTCCATACCGGCTTCGACCCAGACCAAGATCGCCGCGACGCGCGCCATCAGAATCTGTAGAGCCTCGACTCCACGCCGCCGCGGTGCACTCCTTGTTTCGGCCCGCTCCAAGGCGGCGCCGTTGACGACTGCGTCCATCGCATTTCTCCTTTTTTCGCGACCGGTCGAACCCCGAGGCGAAGGCGGCGAATGAGCCCGCTGCTTTGGGGGTTCGGCGGCCGGAGCCGGTGTCTAACGGTTGCCGAAAAGGTCCCGGCGACGCTCGACCGCCTGATCCTGCGCGATGGCCGCATTGGAGCCCGCATTGAGCAGTTCGTAGGCTGCACTATGCGCGATCGAGGACGTGTGGGTGTTGTCGAGCTGTTCCCGGGCAATCGCATTGATGTCGGAACCGCCGACATTCGGGTTCTCGGCGAGTGCGGCGCCAGTGATGGCCAGGAACGCGGCGGTGGCAAGAGCGATCTTTTTCATGGAAATCTCCTAAGGTTGAGTTCTGGACTTGCGTTCAAGAACAGGTCCTTGCCTGTTCGCCAAGACGATGCATCTTGGGCCCACTCATGATAATCATCGAAGATTGGGAAGGATCATCCGCCAAGAGCGGATAATAGGATCATGAGCGGGTGCGCTGCCTCAGCGCTGACCCCTCCCGGATCGAGGATTTTGCCATGTCGGTGCTGGCAATCGCTCCGGCCCTTGCCCGCATGTGGCCGGCCAGAAGATCAGAAGGGACATCAGCCCGCCGACTTTCCGGCGCGGACGGTGGACTGCTGTTCAGTACTTCAATTCCATCCATCTGCGGTGTTCGGCAAAGCGCTCGGCCAACAGATCGATGAAAGTCCTGACCTTGGCCGAGACATGGTGACGATGCGGATAGAACGCGTTGATCGCGAACTCGACTCCTGAATATTCCTCCAGCACCCGGACAAGGCGCCCGGCGCTCAGGTCGTCGGCCACGAGGAAGGGCGGCGGTATGAACAGACCGCGGCCGTCGAGAGCAAGGCGTCTGAGCGTCTCCTGGCTGTTGGTCAATAAGTTGCCATCGACGCGGACGGAAACGGGCTCGCCGTCGGGGTCCTCGAAACGCCACTCGTTACCGAAAGGATATGACGCATGGCGCATGCAATTGTGGCGTGCGAGGTCATCGGGCCGACGCGGTGTTCCATGGCGTTCGAAATAGCCGGGCGAACCGCAGACGATGTTGCGCCATGAGGTCAGCCGCCGGACGATCAGGCTTGAATCGGGAAGCGGCAGCGAACGCACGTCAAGGTCGAAGCCCTCCTCCACCATGTCGACCATTCTTTCGCCGACGGTGAGATCGACCGAAACAGCCGGATAAAGGTTGACGAATTCGGAAACGATCGGCGCCAGAAAACGGATGACGCTCATGCTGGAATGAAGGCGAAGCGTGCCTTGCGGCGTCGCCTGAAGTGCTCCCGCGACGCGGTCCGCCTCCTCCAGATCGGCGAGGATCTGCGAGGAACGCTGATAGTAAGCCTGGCCGATCTCGGTCAGGCTCACCTTGCGGGTGGTGCGATTGAGAAGCCGAACGCCGAGCCTTTCCTCCAGCGCCTGGACGTGGTTGCTGACCATCGTCGTCGACATGTTGAGGCGTCGGGCCGCCGCGGAAAAGCCTCCGCATTCCACAACGCGGCCAAACACCGTCAAGCTCGTGAGCCTGTCCATTTCGATTATCCGCTCTTAATGGATGATCCTTCCGTTCTTTTCTCGATTATCACATCAAGATTGCCGTTGCATCGTCCTTGCACCAATCGGCCACTCGGCCCGACCGTGAGAGGAGATTACGATGACCGTAAGCGTCAACCCCGCCACCTTGGAATACCCGGTTGAGGTAAAACCCGCGCGGCGGTCCCGCAAGACGATGATCAAACGCACCGTTATCGGGTTGGGTCTGGTGGCCGGCCTGACCGCGGCTGCGCTCTACGGCTATGACTATTGGACGGTCGGGCAGTATCTGCAATCGACCGACGATGCCTATGTCAAGGCCGACTATACGGCTGTCGCGCCGAAGATCTCGGGCCACATCGCCGAGGTGCTGGTCGAGGACAACACTCACGTCAAGGCGGGCCAGGTTCTGGCCCGCATCGACGATCGCGATTTCAGGACCGCGCTAGACCAAGCGCAAGCCAATGTCGAAGCAGCCGAAGCGACGCTGCATAACCTCGACGCCCAGATCGGCCTGCAGCATTCGGTGGTCGAACAGCAAAAGGCCAACGTCGCCGCAACCGAGGCGAAGCTCAAATTCGCGCAGCAGGAGGGTGACCGCTATAAAACCCTGCTGAAAAGCGGCTACGGCACCAGCCAACGCGCCCAGCAGGCCGCGGCGTCCCTTGGCGAAAACGAAGCCCAACTGCAGAGGGATCGCGCCGCACTGGTTGCTGCCCGCAAAGCAATCGACGTGCTCACGACTGAGCGCGGCAAGGCGGAGGCCGAGCGCGACAGCAGCCAGGCCGCCCTGCGTCAGGCGAAACTCAATCTCTCCTACACCACGATCACAGCGCCCGTCGACGGCACTGTCGGGGCCCGTTCGCTTCGCGTCGGCCAGTATGTGCAGGCCGGCACGCTGCTCATGGCGGTGGTGCCGCTGAATGCGGTCTATGTCGTGGCCAATTTCAAGGAAACACAGCTCACTCATGTGCAGAGCGGACAGCCGGTCGAGATCGCCGTCGACGGCTTTCCCGGCGTGGCACTCAAGGGCCGTGTCGACAGTGTGTCGCCGGCCAGCGGTCTCGAGTTCGCGCTGCTGCCCCCGGATAACGCCACCGGCAATTTCACCAAGATCGTGCAGCGCATCCCGGTGAAGATCGCGATCAACGACGGCAGGCTCGCCGGCAAGCTGCGCGCCGGCATGTCGGCGGAACCGACGATCGACACGAAGGCAACCATCCTGGCCGAACGGGGTGAACCGGACAGCGGCCGCCGAATCATCGCCGGCTGGTAACTCGTAGCGGCTGCGCGAGGTTCTCCGAGACCTCGCATGGTGGCCGCCACGCCAGTGTCTCACGCGCGCTTCGTCAAACAAGGAATTCAGCCGTGCCCGCGATCTTCACCGCCAACCCCACGCCTGCGCCGATGGCAGCCAAAGCATCGAGCCTGGCGCCGACCGATGCCTCTTCCGCCCCGCTCAAGACCTGGATCGCCGTCATTGGCTCGACGCTCGGCGCCTTCATGGCGGTCCTCAACATCCAGATCGTCAACGCATCGCTAGCCGACATTCAGGGCGCCATCGGCGCGGGCATCGATGACGGCGGCTGGATATCGACCGCCTACCTGGTGGCCGAGATCGTCGTCATTCCTCTCACTGGCTGGCTGTCGCGGGTCTTTTCCATCCGCCTTTATCTTCTGGCCAATGCAATCCTGTTTCTCGCCTTCTCGGTTGCCTGCGCCTTCGCGCAAAACCTTCAGCAGATGATTGTTCTGCGTGCTTTGCAGGGCTTTTGCGGCGGCGTGCTGATCCCGGTCGCCTTCACCATCACCATAACCCTCCTGCCCAAGGCGAAGCAGCCGATCGGATTCGCCCTGTTCGCGCTGTCGGCGACCTTCGCACCGGCCATCGGACCGACAATCGGTGGCTATCTCACCGAGAACTGGGGCTGGCAGTTCATCTTCTATGTCAACTTGGTCCCCGGCGCGCTGATGGTCGGCATGCTGTGGATGTCCCTCGAAAGGGCGCCGATGCAGCTTTCGCTGCTGCGCCAGGGCGACTGGGCCGGGATCATCACCATGGCGATCGGGCTCGGCACCTTGCAGACCGTGCTCGAGGAGGGCAACAAGGACGATTGGTTCGGCTCGCCGTTCATCGTGCGGCTGTCCTTGATCGCCCTCGTCAGCCTCTCGCTTTTCCTGTGGATCGAGTTGAGAAGCGAAAGGCCCTTGCTTAACCTCAGACTGTTCGCCCGCTGGAATTTCGGTTTCTCCATCCTGGCCAGCTTCCTGCTCGGAATTGCGCTCTACGGGGCGGTGTTCATCCTGCCCGTCTATCTCGCGCGTATCCAGGGCTACAACGCCCAGCAGATCGGCATGGTGCTGGCCTGGACAGGCCTGCCGCAACTGGTGCTAATCCCGCTGGTGCCGCAGTTGATGAAGCGTTTCGACATGCGCATTATCGTCGCCTTCGGCTTTGCGCTGTTCGCGGCGAGCAATTTCATGAACATCGAAATGACGGCGACCTACGCGTCGGAGCAGTTCTTTTGGCCGAATGTCGTCCGTGCCGTCGGTCAGGCCCTGGTCATGGTACCCCTGGCTGCGGTCGCTACGGCCGGCATCGAACAGGAGAACGCCGGCTCTGCCTCCGCATTGTTCAACATGATCCGGAATCTCGGCGGCGCCGTCGGCATCGCCATGCTGCAGACTTTTCTGACCAAGCGCGAGCAGTTCCACTCCAACGTGCTGGTGCGGTCGGTGTCGCTGTTCGAAGAGAGCACTCGCGCGCGCATCGAGCATCTGACCCGGTACTTCCTGGCGCATGGCGCCGGCGATCGCGCAGCCGCGATGCACAAGGCCGTCATCGCCATCGGACAGATGGTGCGCAAGCAGGCTTTCATCATGGCTTTCAGCGACGCGTTCTATCTACTCGGAGCAGCCCTTGTCGTCGCGTTCTTCGCCACGCTGCTGTTGCGCAACCCGGGCCATGTCGAGGCGGGTGGCGCGCACTGAAAGATCGGAAAGAAGAACTACAATGATTTCAATCCCGAACTACGCCAGCGCGGCCCCGGAATGTGAGTCTGTCACGTGCACCGCCAGGAAACTCAGCAAATTTCGAATGCTTGGCAGAGACTGTGCCGTTCCAAGTAGGGCACTTTAGCCCATAGTGCGATTTTGGCACCGGCTGCCGCCGTCTTGCCAAAACCGGCTGAATTCCGAAAATCAAGCCAGTGGCGTCGCGCTGGAAACGCCTGGAAGTCTATTGATTTCAATAGGATTAAATGGCGCGCCCGAAGAGATTCGAACTCCTGACCCCCAGATTCGTAGTCTGGTGCTCTATCCAGCTGAGCTACGGGCGCGCATCAGGTCATGCTTTCCATGACCCCGCGATCCGATCCTCGAGGACCGGCCGCGAATGTGTGCAGTTCCCTAGCGACTGAATTCGCGAAAAGCAAGCCGATCCGGCAAAAGTTTTGTCGTCGATGCGTCATCCGCTGGATCCGGCCGGAAATCGGGTTGTTCGAAGCGGCATTCAGGGCGAAGGGGGCCGGACCGGTTTGCGGGCGAAACAGCGTCCAAGCCTGTCAGGCCGGGCGGCGCAGCCCGTTGCGGGCCTGGTCGAGCCGCACCGGCTGGTCGGGAATGGTGACGGCGAAGGTGGTGCGCCCGCCAATCGATTCGACCAGCTCCACCGTGCCGCCATGCGCGCGGATCAGTTCATGCGCGATCGCCAGGCCAAGCCCGGTGCCGCCGCTGCGCGCAGAGCCGCGGAACGCCGCGAACAGGTTCTCACGCGCCTTCGGCGGCAGGCCGGGACCGGTGTCGGTCACGACGATGCGGCTGACGCTGCCCATGCGCTCGGCCGAAACCGCCAGCCGGCGCACCACGGCGCTCTCCGTGTCCGCTGCCATCGCCTGCACGGCGTTGCGGCACAGATTGGTGAGCACGCGGAACAACTGGTCGGAATCGGCGTCCACCTCGAACGCCTTTTCGACCGCGTTGATGAACTCGATGCCTTCCTCGATGTCGAGCAGGCCGTGCACGTCCTCGACCAGCTGGCGCAGCCGCACGCGCCGGCGCGAAGGCGGCGGCTCCTGCGTACGGCCGTAATGAAGCACGCCTTCCGAGTAGGAGACCGCACGGTCGAGCGCACGCAGGAGCTTCGGCGCGAAGGCCTGCACGGTCGGATCCTTGACCTGGCGCAGGCGGTCCGAAATGAGCTGCGCCGAGGCCAGGATGTTGCGCATGTCGTGGTTGATCTTCGACACGGCGAGGCCGAGGTCGGCCAGGTGCTTCTGCTCGGTCAGCATCTTCTGTAACCGCTCCTGCATCTGCGACAGCTCGCGCTCGGCCACCCCGATCTCATCGGCGCGAGCGGCGGGATGAATGATCCGGCTGGGGTCGTCGGGGGCCTGCGAGAAGGACAGCATGGAGCGAGTCATGTTGCGGATCGGTCCGATCATGATCAGGTCGATCGCGGCATAGACCAGCATGGCCGTGAACAGCGAGATCAGCAGCGAGACGAAGGCGACGTTGCGCGAATAGATAAGCATCGCCTTGCGCAGGCTGTAGTCCGGCATGATCAGCTCGAACTCCTTGTCGCTGTCGCCGACCGGCCCGAAGACGCGCAGCATCCGGTTGCCGCCGAAAAACAGCGTGTCGAGCGCGCCGGTCATGCCCTTGACCATGCCGACGCTGGCGAGGTCGATGTGCTCGTCGACCTGCGGCGGCATATCGGCCACCACAAGCAGCCGCGACACGCCGCCGTCGCGCACCGCGATCGCCTTGGCGCCGATCGCCATAAGCACGTCGTTCTGCGCCGTGCGCGACAGCGAGGTCGGTTCGCCCTGCACCAGCACGATCGATACGGCCGCGGCGGTACTCAGCCGCTCCTTGAGCCAGGCCAGCCGGTAGCTGGCGATCCAGGGCAGGAAGATGAGCACCTCGGCCAAAAGCACGAAAACGATGGTCAACAGCAGCAGTTTTGTCGACAGGCCGCGCGACAAGGGTACGCTGCGGACGGCGGCTGGCGCTGGTCCTGTCCCTTCCTCGGCGTGCGTGGTTTCGCTCATGCGGTCCTGTCTTCACAATCGCTTGATCAGCCCAGATTAGGCGATTGCGGCTTTTTTGCCAATTTCCCCCTTGGTCGGAGAGATATAATTGCCGCCGAAAGTGCGCATCCCGGGCCCGGCGACACCGGCCCGGCACCGGCCCGGCACCGGATTGACTTCCAAAACCCTTCTTTCTATAAGCCCGCTCACGCTCGGGCCATTCGTCCCGGCGCGGTTTCGATCGCGCCAAAGCCGGCCCGGCAAAGCTCCTGTTACAGAGTGACAGAATCAAGAAGGGCCGCACCCCGCGGTATTAAAACAAATGAAGCGTACCTACCAACCGTCAAAACTCGTCCGCAAACGCCGGCACGGTTTCCGTGCCCGCATGGCCACCAAGGGTGGTCGCGGCGTCGTCGCAGCTCGCCGCAACCGCGGCCGCAAGCGGCTCAGCGCCTGAGCGAGACAAGATCGTTGCCCGCAACCGGCAAGCCAGTGGGACAAAATCCCAAGCGGCTTCTGAAACGCGCGGAATTCCTGGCCGTCCGCCGTGGTGAAAAACGTCGCGGGCGGTTTTTCCTCGTCGAGGTCCTCGACCGCGGCGACGGCGGCGCGCCGCGCGTCGGCTACACCGTCACCAAGAAGGTCGGCAACGCGGTCGTGCGCAACCGCGTCAGGCGGCGGCTGAAAGAGGCCGTGCGCACCCATGCGGCCGATGACATGATGCCCGGCAATGATTATGTCATCGTCGGGCGCGATGATGCGCTCCGCGCCCCGTTCGGCCAGTTGAAGGTCGAACTCTCCCGCCGACTTCGCGGAACACGATAGGCCAAGGGCTCTCGATGGAAAACAACCGAAACTTCTTCATCACCATCGCGCTGTCGGTGCTGATCCTGACCCTGTGGCAGGTCTTCTACATGAACCCGCGCGTCGAACAGCAGCGCGAGGCGGCGCGCGTCGAGCAGCAGCGCGTGGAAGAGCAGAAGAAGGCGGCAGAGACAGCCAATCCGGGCGCGGCAACGCCGGCACCGGCCGGCACCGCTCCCGGTGCCATCCCCAACGCGCCCGGCGGAGACACCGTCACCGCGGCCAGCCGCGACCAGGCGCTGGCGGCTTCGAAGCGCGTCAAGATCGATACGCCGAGCCTCGAAGGCTCGATCAACCTGACCGGCGCCCGTCTCGACGACCTCAAGCTCAAGCACTACACCGAAACCGTCGACAAGAATTCGCCCGAGATCGAACTGCTCAACCCTTCGGAGTTGCCCAGCGGCTACTTCGCCGAGATCGGCTTCGTCGGCAACGACAAGACGGGTACGGTACCGGGCGCGGATACGGTGTGGAACGTCGAAGGCAATCCGACGCTGACCCCGTCGACGCCGGTGACGCTGACTTACACCAGTGACAAGGGGCTGACCTTCAAGCGCACCTTCTCTGTGGACAGCGACTACATGTTCACCGTTTCCGACGAGGTGCGCAATTCGGGTTCGGCCCCGGTTACGCTGTCGAATTACGGCCGCGTCACGCGCTACGACAAGCCGGCAGTCGCCAGCACCTACGTGCTGCATGAAGGCCTGATCGGCTTCACCGGTGCGGAAGGCCTCCAGGAACACAAATACGCGTCCATCGAGAAGGACAAGGAAGTCAAGCCGGGCAAGTCGACGGACGGCTGGCTTGGCATTACCGACAAATATTGGGCGGTGACGGTGGTTCCGAGCGAGAAGCAGCCGTTTCAGCCGCGCTTCGGCTATTTCGTGGACGGCCGCCACCGCTACCAGTCCGACTTCCTCACCGACCCGATCAATGTCGAGGCCGGCCAGTCGGCAACCGTCGAGACCGAGGTCTTCGCCGGCGCCAAGGAAGTCGCCAAGATCAATGCCTATGCCGAAGACCGCCATATCAAGCGGTTCGACCTGCTGATCGACTGGGGCTGGTTCCACTTCATCACCAAGCCGATGTTCTGGCTTATCGACACGCTCTACAAATTCCTCGGCAATTTCGGCCTGGCGATCCTCGCCACCACCGTCATCGTCAAGGCCATCTTCTTCCCGCTCGCCAACAAGTCTTACGCGTCAATGGCGAACATGAAGAAGGTGCAGCCCAAGATGCTCGAGATCCGCGAGAAATACGCGGACGACAAGATGAAGCAGCAGCAGGCGATGATGGAGCTGTACAAGACCGAGAAGATCAATCCGCTCGCCGGCTGCTGGCCGGTGGCGCTGCAGATCCCGGTCTTCTTCTCGCTCTACAAGGTGCTCTACATCACCATCGAGATGCGCCATGCGCCGTTCTTCGGCTGGATCCAGGATCTGGCCGCGCCCGATCCGACCTCGATCTTCAACCTGTTCGGGCTGATCCCGATCACGCTTCCCCACATGCTGATGATCGGCGTCTGGCCGCTGATCATGGGCGTCACCATGTTCCTGCAGATGCGCATGAACCCGACGCCGCCGGATCCGACGCAGGCAGCCATCTTCACCTGGATGCCCGTCATCTTCACCTTCATGATGGCTGGGTTCCCGGCAGGCCTGGTCATCTACTGGGCCTGGAACAACACGCTGTCGATCCTCCAGCAAGGCGTGATCATGAAGCGCCAGGGCGCCAAGATCGAACTGTGGGACAATCTGCTAGCGCTGTTCCGCAAGAAACCGTCGCCAGCGGAATAGAGGCGCCGGCTCACGATTCAAAAAACCCGGCTCGTCCGGGTTTTTTCTTGTGCGCCGGCATCGGTCCACGTCCGTCCGCGATGGGCGAAACTGCAAACGCGCGGCACCGTCCGATCCGGCAAATGCGCTTGTCCACCATCGAAGACTCGCTCCCGGGGCGATTGGTGCTATACGGCGGACTACGCTACTTTGACGAGGTGTGCGCCGACGCGGGACGCGTCCGCCAGCCAATTCCCGGACGAACCGCCATGACCGGACCCAATCCCGACATCAAGCACCCGATCCCGATGCACACGCGCGTCGGCTTCCTCAAGGCACTGGTGAGCGCGCCCAACATCGAGATCGGCGACTTCACCTATTATGACGATCCGGAAGGGCCGGATAAATTCGCCGAGAAATGCGTACTGCACCACTATTCCTTCATCGGCGACAGGCTGATCATCGGTAAGTTCTGCGCCATCGCCGAAGGTGCCCGCTTCATCATGAACGGCGCCAACCACGCCATGTCCGGTTTTTCGACCTATCCGTTCAACATTTTCGGCCATGGCTGGGAAAAGGGTTTCGACCCCGCCACATGGTCGAAGGAGGTGCGCGGCGACACGGTGGTCGGCAACGATGTCTGGATCGGCATGGAGGCAGTGATCCTGCCGGGGGTGCAAATCGGCCATGGCGCCATCGTCGCGGCGAAGTCCGTGGTCACGCACGACGTGCGTCCCTATGCCATCGTCGCCGGCAACGCGGCCAAGGTCGTCAAGATGCGTTTCGACGACAGGACGGTCCGGCGGCTGCTGGCGGTGGCCTGGTGGGACTGGCCGGTGGACAAGATCAGCCGCAACCTCGATGCCATCAGGGGCGCCGATATTTCTCTTCTGGAGACAGCAGCTTGAACGCTCAATACAGCACCACGATCGGCACGGACCTGTTTACCCGCGGGTGGATCTTCATCCGCGGCGTGCCCGCCATGAAGTTCCTGCCGCCGGAAGGGCCGCCGGAAATCGCCTTTGCCGGCCGCTCCAACGTCGGCAAGTCGTCGCTGATCAACGCTCTGGTCAACCAGAAGGGCCTGGCGCGCACCTCCAACACGCCGGGGCGCACGCAGGAACTCAATTATTTCGTGCCGGACGGATTTTCGGGGGAGGGCGCCGACCTGCCGCCAATGGCGCTGGTCGACATGCCGGGCTACGGCTATGCCACCGCGCCCAAGGAAAAGGTCGACGATTGGACGAAGCTGGTCTTCGACTATCTCAAGGGCCGTGTCACGCTGAAGCGGGTTTATGTGCTGATCGACGCCCGCCACGGCATCAAGGCCAAGGACGACGAGGTGCTGTCGCTGCTCGACAAGGCGGCGGTTTCGTACCAGGTCGTGCTGACCAAGACCGACAAGATCAAGGCCGCCGGCGTTCCGCGGCTGATTGAGGAGACGCTTGCCAAGATCAAGAAGCGACCGGCGGCGTTTCCTTTCGTGCTGGCGACGTCATCGGAAAAGGCCGAGGGCCTGGAGGAACTGCGCGCCGCGATCGTGCTCGCGGCCAATGGCGGCTAGCGGCACAAAAAGCCGGGTTAAGCCTTCGCCTCCAGGGCGATCATCTTGTGGCTTTCCTCCGCGGCAAGCATTTCGGTGCCATAGGCCTTCAGGAACATGTCGACGCCCGACCTGACGATATGGTCGATTTCGTCCTGGTTCGGAGCCTTGGCGCGATAGGCGAAGATGCACTGCCGGAAAAGACCGGCCAGGCAGAGTTCTGTGAACTGATAGGCGGCAAGGTCGACATCGTCGATCTTGAGCAGGCCACGGTCGATGGCGGCCTTGAGGAAGGTCACGACCTTGTCGTGGCCGCGTTTGGGGCCGCGTTCGTAAAACCGCGCGCCCATGTCGGGTATCCTGTCGGAGGCGCCGATCACCGTGCGCTGGGCCTGGATGACCTTGGCCGAGGTGATCTTCATGGACAGGACCTTGCCGAATTTCACCAGCGTCTCGCGCAGGTCGTCGGCACGGTCGAGCACGTCATACATGTTCTTGAAGATCGTGCCGCGCTCTTCCTCGATCAGCGCCTCGAACAGCTCTTCCTTGTTGGCGAAGTAGACATAGATGGTGCCTTTCGAAACGCCGGCTTCCCGCGTGATGTCGTTCATCGAGGCCGCCTCAAAGCCCTTGTCGATAAAGACCCGGCGGGCGCCATCGATGATCTGGCTGCGCTTGACCGGATCCTGTCCGGCTGCCGGGCGGCCGCGGCGCAAGCCGTCCAGCAGGTCGCCGCAATTGTCGTTTTCGACGTCGGGCGTTGTGTCGGCCATTAAAGTCACACCTCGAAAATAATTCGAACCAAGCGGTTCGATTGCCTCTTGATATGGTCCTCTTTAGGCGCTATGTCAACGGCCGGATCGAACCGAACGGTTCAGTATTATAACTTAGAGAGATGTCATGTCCTCGAACGCGCCGTCCACCGCCGAAGTCCGTCCTTTCCCCAACGCTAAGGTTGCTCCGGCGACGGAAGCACCGGAAGTTCCCGTCCAGCCAGTCGCCGCGCCGCCTCTGGCGGAAACTCCGCCGAAGAAAAAGCGTTCCGTGCGCTCCTTCCTGCTGCCGATCATCGGCGTCGCCCTGCTCGGCGCCGGCGCCTGGTACGGCTATGATTACTGGACCACCGGCCGTTTCATGATTTCGACCGACGACGCCTATGTCCAGGCCGACATGGCTTTCATTTCGCCCAAGATCTCCGGCTATGTCGATCAGGTCAAGGTCAGCGAGAACCAGCAGGTCAAGGCCGGCGATCCGCTGCTGACGGTCGATGACGGTGATTACAAAATAGCGGTCGCCCAGGCCGAGGCGCAGATCGCCACGCTGGCCAGGATGCTCGATCGCATCGATGCGCAGACCAAGGCGGCGCAGGCCTCCTTGCAGCAGGCGCAGGCCGCCAAGACCGCCGACCAGGCCGCGGCGGCCAATGCCGCGCGCGCCCAGCAGCGCGCCGCGCAACTGCTCAAGACCCATGTCGGTACGCAGGCGCAACTCGACGACGCCCAGACGGCGCTCGACCAGGCCAACGCCGCTCTCGTCGGCGCCGACGCGCAGATCGCCGCAGCACAAGCCAATATCGGCGTGCTGGAGGCGCAGCGCGCTGAATCGGCAAGCACGCTGGCATCCTTGCAGCTCAACCGCGACAAGGCCGCGCGCGACCTTTCCTTCACTGTGCTCAAGGCGCCCTATGACGGCGTCGTCGGCAACCGTTCCGTCGAGCAGGGCGACCTCGTGAGCCCCGGCCAGAAGCTCGCCGTCATCGTGCCGATGAACAAGCTCTACATCGTCGCCAACTTCAAGGAGACCCAGCTTGCCCGGCTGGTGCCCGGCGAAAAGGTCAGGATTTCGGTCGATGCCATCGACGGCGAGCCCATCGAGGGCACTGTCTCCTCGCTGGCGCCGGCCTCGGGTGCCGTGTTCTCGCTGCTGCCGCCGGAAAACGCCACCGGCAACTTCACCAAAGTGGTGCAGCGCGTCCCGGTCCGCATCGACGTGCCGGCCGATGCGCTGAAGAGCGGCAGATTACGCGCCGGCTTGAGCGTCGTTGTCGCCGTCGACAGCCGCACCGCGCCGGCCGCGATCAACTGAGCGCGCTCCGGGGAGCAACGCCATGGCTACCGCAACCCTGACCGCAGGAGCGCTGCCGGCGAGGCCGGCTGTGCCTGACACCATCTCGACGCGGCGCGTCATAGCCTTCCTGGCGATGGTGTTCGGCATGTTCATGGCCATCCTGGACATCCAGATCGTCTCGGCCTCGCTGGCCGAGATCCAGGCTGGCCTGAGCGCCAGTTCCGACGAGATCCCCTGGGTGCAGACGGCCTATCTGATCGCCGAGGTGGTCATGATCCCCCTATCCGGCTTTCTCAGCCGGATGCTGTCGACGCGCGTTCTGTTCACAATTTCGGCGGCGGGTTTTACCGCCGCAAGCGCGCTCGCCGCGACCGCCACCAACATCGACCAGATGATCGTTTACCGCGCCATCCAGGGTTTTATCGGCGGCGGCATGATCCCCAGCGTCTTCGCGGCCGCCTTCACCATCTTCCCGCCGTCGCGCCGTGCCGTCGTGTCGCCGATGATCGGCCTGGTGGCCACCCTGGCGCCGACAATCGGCCCGACCGTCGGCGGCTATATCAGCCACGCAATGTCCTGGCACTGGCTGTTCCTCGTCAATGTCGTGCCCGGCATCCTGGTGACGACGGCGGCCTGGTCGCTGATCGATTTCGACAAGCCCAACCTCAAGCTGTTCTCGAAGTTCGACTGGTGGGGCCTTGCCGGCATGGCGGCGTTCCTCGGCTGCATGGAATATGTGCTCGAGGAAGGCCCGAACAATGATTGGCTGCAGGATCAGGCGGTGTTCATCTGTGCCGTCGTCATGACCTTCGGCGCGGTGCTGTTCTTCTGGCGGGTGTTCACCGCCGAGGAGCCGATCGTCGATCTCAAGGCGTTCAGCAATATCAACTTCGCCTTCGGCTCGCTGTTCTCCTTCGTCATCGGCATCGGGCTTTACGGTCTCACCTATCTCTACCCCGTGTTCCTCGGACGCATCCGCGGCTACGATTCCATGATGATCGGCGAGGCGCTGTTCGTCAGCGGCCTGGCGATGTTCTTCACCGCACCGGTCTCGGGCATCCTGTCGAACAAGATGGACCCGCGCCTGATGATGATGATCGGCTTCTTCGGCTTTGCCACCGGAACATGGTGGATGACGCATTTGACCGCCGACTGGGATTTCTACGAGCTGCTCATCCCGCAGATCCTGCGCGGCTGTTCGATGATGCTGTGCATGGTGCCGATCAACAACATCGCGCTCGGCACGCTGCCGCCCGAGCGGCTGAAGAATGCATCGGGCCTGTTCAACCTGACCCGCAATCTCGGCGGTGCCGTCGGCCTCGCCCTGATCAACACGGTGCTGATCGACCGCAACGCCTTCCACTATGCAAGGCTCTCCGAGCACGTGCAGTGGGGAAGTGCGGCCGCGCAGCAGAAGCTTCAGAACATGACGCTCAATTTCGAGCAGACCGCCGGCCTGGATGCGGCCAGCGCGGCGATCTCGAAATTGTCGGGCATGGTCCAGCAGCAGGCGGCGCTGCTGTCCTTCATGGACGTGTTCTACATGCTGACGGTGCTGTTCGCGACGCTTGGCCTGTTCACCATGATGATCCGCAAACCGGCGGCCGCCGGCGGTGGTGGCGGCGGGCACTGACACCAGGGCAATACCGGAGAAACGATTTGCGTCCTGAATCGCGCTGGAAGCAAGGAAACACGGGCAGCCGTTTCGGGAAGCTCCTCCAGTCCACGCCCGAAATGACTGACCGCTAAAAAACTCCGGGTCGCAAGCCCGGAGTTTTTTCATATCGCGGCCGCATGGTCTCAGGCGGTGGCGGGCTTGAAGCTCAGCGCCACGCCGTTGATGCAGTGACGCAGCCCGGTCGGCGGCGGGCCGTCGTCGAAGACATGGCCCAGATGGCCGCCGCAGCGGCGGCAGTGGACTTCGGTGCGAGTCATGCCGAGCGACCGGTCCTGCGTCTTGCCGACGGCGTTGGCGATCTCCTGCCAGAAACTCGGCCAGCCGGTGCCGGAATCGAACTTCGTCTCGGAGGAGTAAACCGGCAGGTCGCAGCCGGCGCAGGCGAAGACGCCCTTGCGGTGCTCGTTGAGCAATGGGCTGGTGCCGGGATATTCGGTGCCTTCCTTGCGCAGCACGTCGAAGGCCGCGGGAGACAGGATCGCGCGCCATTCGGCATCGGTCTTGGTGACTTCGAAGGTCTCCGCCGCACGTGCATCCTGCGATCCGCCCATGCGCAGCAGAGATGCCGTGCCGGCCACCACGCCGATGGCGGCGGCGCCGCTCAAGAGAAAGTCGCGACGGTTCATGGCCAATCCTCCTGCTATCTGTTTGCCACATTCAACGCTCGGCTGAAAATCAAAAGCCGTTGAGGGCCGAACGTTACCCGCACCAGCCTCCTGGATGGAGCCACAGTGCGGAGCGGACGCCTGCCGGCGCAACGCGTGTACGAAGTCGCGCACCGGCAGGAGAGCCTTGCTGCCTGTTCGCCGGCAGCGAGCCGTATGTTACATCTTCGGCAAAAGAACCTTGTCGATGACGTGGATGACGCCATTGGACTGCCTGACGTCGGCAATCGTCACATGGGCGACATTGCCGTTCTCGTCCGTGACGGTGACCTTGCCCTTATCGGCCTTGAGCGTCAGCTCGCAGCCGCCGGCGGTCTTGACTACATGCGCGCCGCCATCGGCCTTGGCCATCTTGGCGACGTCGGCGGCCATCGCTTTCGCCGCGATCACATGGCAGGTCAGGACCTTGGTCAGCTTGTCCTTGTTCTCGGGCTTGAGCAGCGTTTCGACCGTGCCGGCCGGAAGTGCTGCAAAGGCCTCGTTGGTGGGAGCGAAAACAGTAAAGGGTCCGGCGCCCTGCAGCGTGTCGACCAGGCCCGCTGCTTTGACGGCAGCGACCAGCGTCGTGTGGTCCTTCGAATTGACGGCGTTCTCGATGATGTTCTTCTTGGCGTACATGGGTGCGCCCCCGACCATCGGATTGGCGGCATAGGCGATGGTGCCGAGCGCTGAGAGGCCGATCGTACCGGCGAGCAAAAGGGTGGCGAGTTTACGCATGATGTAAGTCTCCTCGGGTTGTTTTCCCCATCATTGGGAACGCGAGGAGATACGGGCCATGCAAAACTTAGTTTCGCTTTCTATGAAAGAATTCTTTTATTCCGAATGACGCCCGGTGATTTCAGTGGATAGGCTGATCCAACTGCGGGAATTTGGTCCGCGGTTATCCATGCAAAAATAGACTTCACTATTTTGTAAGGCGACGGTCCGGGCGGGGAGCCATCAGATGCCCTTCAGGTCGCCTGCCGCGACCACCGGTCCCGTCGGCTGGCCGGTCGGCGAACCGCCTGAAGGCTCGAGGCTGACCGCCAGCACGGCGCCCCGCGCAAGTTTCTGCTGCACGACCGGCGAAACCGTCACATGCGCAGCCTTCCCGGCCGGGATGACGCCCATCGAAACCGGCGCGTTCTTGCCCACGATCACCCACAGTTCGAAGTCCTTGCCGGAGGCCCGCTCACCGGAAACGTGCGACAGGCCGACTTCATGATGCGCCGCGTCATAGACGACGAGGTATCTGACGTCGCTGCCTTCGGCGGCCAGCGAGGCGACAAGCTGTGGTTGTTGGAGCGGCGGGTTGATGAAAGGCAAGGCGATGTAGATCGCCAGCGCCGCGATGGCGGCGGCGGCAAGGCCGCGCCAGAAGGCAAGGCTCGACCATAGGCCGGCGCGAGGCTGCGAGGCGAACAGCCGGCGATCGATCGCCTCCTTGACCCTGATCGGAGGTTCTGTCCCGGGATAGGCGACGGCCAAGGGCGAAAAATGGGCCTCCCAGGCATCGACAAGCCGAGCGAATGCGGCGTCGCCATCGATGCGGCGGGACGCGATCTGGCGTTCTTCCGCTGTCAGGACGCCAAGCACGTATTCGGCGGCGAACAGGTCGTCGCCTCCACGTTCCGGTCCGTCGTCGTCTACCAGCGTCATCTTTCCAGACACTCTCTGAGCTTCAGCAGGCTGCGTCGCAGCCAGGTTCGCATCGTGTTCAGCGGCACGCCGTGGCGCTCCGCCAGTTCGGCATAGCTCTCGCCGTTCAGATAGGCGCCCCGGACAGCCGCTGCCCGGCCCTTTTCCAATTCCTCGAGACAACGGTGGATGCGCTCGGACTCGCCACCTGCCACGGTCATGGCCTCCGGTCCCGGCGCCGGATCGGCCACATCGAGCGCGGCATCGATGTAGGCGGCAGGTTCCCGCCGCGCCCTGATACGATCGATCGCATGGTTGCGCGCGATGGCCACCAGCCAGGAAATCGGGCTTAGATCCGAGACGGCGAAACGGTCCGCCTTCGTCCATATCTTGACGAAGACTTCCTGAAGCGCCTCTTCGGCATCTCCCCGGTCCTTCAATACACGAAGGCAGACACCGAAAAGTTTCGCGCTGGTCTGCCGGTACAGCAGATCGAACGAAGCCCGGTCCTTCATCGAAGTCCGGACAATCAGATTGCTGATCTCCTGTGGCGTCATGTCGGCAAATTAGGGGATTGCGATGTATTTGCAACGGCGCAAATTTCCGTGCACCCAAAGCTTTCCGCACCGCGCCGCACTCGTTCATCGCTCGATTGCCAACGGATTGGCCGCTGGTTACCTTGCCTGGATCGGGGGAGTGCGCATGTCGGTCGAACGAGTGCTGTGGGAAGAAGACGCCACCGGCCTTGCCACGTTGGTGCGCAAGGGCGAGGTTTCGCCGGTCGAACTGGTCGACGCGGCGATCGCGCGCGCCGAGGCCAGCCGGCCTGAAATCAATGCCACGGCCGAGACACTCTACGATGCGGCGCGCAGCCGGGCGAAGGGCATCGATCATTCCCTACCGCTGGCCGGCGTGCCCTTCGCCGTCAAGGATCTCGGCATCGCCATCAAGGGCGTGCCGTCGCATGGCGGCAGCCGCATCCCCGCCTGGATGCCCGAGGTCAGTTCGGTGCTGACCGAACGCTATCTCGCCGCCGGACTGATACCCATCGTCACCTCGACATCGCCCGAACACGGGCTGCGGCTGATGACCGAATCAAAAGCCTTCGGCATCACCCGCAATCCCTGGAACACCGGCCACACCAGCGGCGGCTCGTCCGGCGGCGCTGCGGCACTGGTCGCCGCCGGCGTCGTGCCGGTGGCGCATGCCTCCGATGGCGGCGGCTCGATCCGCGTGCCTTCTGCCTGCACCGGGCTGGTCGGCCTCAAGACCTCGCGCGGCCGCGTTCCGCTGTCGCCATCGGTGAGCGAAAGCTGGTACGGCATGGTGGTCGACCATGCCGTCACCCGCTCGGTGCGAGATTGCGCCCTGCTGCTTGACCTCACCCATGGCCCCGACCCGCTCGCGCCCTATGCCGCGCCGCCGCCGAAGGGTGCGTTCGCCGCGGCTGCCGCGCGCGATCCCGGCAAGCTCAAGCTCGCAATGTACCGGAACTCTCCGCTCGGCCTGCCGATTTCGGCCGAGACGCTGAATGCGCTCGATACCGCGGTGGCGCTCGCCCACGAGGGCGGCCACAGCGTCGAGGAAATCGATTTGCCCTCCATCGGTCGCGATTTCTTCGCCAATTTCTGCAGAACGGTTGCCTCGGCTGTCGCAGGCATGTTGCGGGCCGAGGCGGTGCGCGTCGGCCGCACCGTCACCGGCGACATCGAGCGCGCGACGCGGGTGCTCGGCCGACTGGGCGAAATGGTCTCGGCCGGCGAGACCTATGCCGGCTTGCAGCGGCTGCATGCCGCCTCGCGGCAACTGATTGCGGAGACGGCGCGTTACGACGCCGTGCTGATGCCTGTTATCGCCCACCCGCCGCTCGCTTGCGGTGCGATGGACCCGAAGGGTGCCGACGAGCTCATCGAGAATATGCTCGACAAGCTTCGCCTCACGGCGCTGCTCAGGATCGAACCGCTGTTCGGCCAGTTGATGGACAAGAGCCTGTGGTTCACTCACTGGCCGGCGATCCAGAATGTCAGCGGCCAGCCTTCCATCGCGCTCCCTGTTTACGTCACCGAAGCCGGCCTGCCGCTCGGCGTCCAGGCCGCGGGCCGCCCCGGTGACGAGGAGACGCTTTTGTCCCTGGCCGCGCAGATGGAGAAGATCTCCGGTTGGCTTGGCCGCAGGGCGCCGCTTATGGTGCCTTAAGTGATGACGAGGTCGTGAGCCGCCCGAATATGACAGCAAAGCCGTTTGCGGCCCGCGTCAATTCCCGCTAAGACGCCGCCGTCTTTACCTGATGCATGTCGCCAAAAATGCGCAGCGGTTTTGGGGCAACGACAGGCATGAAATCAAAAGCCAGGGAACCACGCCGATGACGGACATCGCCGCCACCGCCGAAATGCAGGCCGCCCTGCTGTCGCGGGCGCTGCCCTACATGCAGCGCTACGAGAACAAGACGGTGGTGGTGAAATATGGCGGCCACGCCATGGGCGACAGCGAACTCGGCAAAGCCTTCGCGCGCGACATCGCGCTGTTGAAACAGTCCGGCGTCAACCCGATCGTCGTCCATGGCGGCGGGCCGCAGATCGGCGCCATGCTCAACAAGATGGGCATTGAATCCAAATTCGAGGGCGGCCTGCGCGTCACCGACCAGAAGACGGTCGAGATCGTCGAGATGGTGCTGGCGGGCTCTATCAACAAGGAGATCGTCGCGCTCATCAACGCCGAGGGCGAATGGGCGATCGGCCTGTGCGGCAAGGACGGCAACATGGTGTTCGCCGAAAAGGCGCGCAAGACCATGATCGACCCGGACTCCAACATCGAGCGCGTGCTCGATCTCGGCTTCGTCGGCGAGCCGGTCGAGGTCGACCGCACGCTGCTCGACCTTCTGGCGCGCTCCGAGATGATCCCGGTGCTGGCACCTGTGGCGCCCGGCCGCGATGGTCACACCTACAACATCAATGCCGATACCTTCGCCGGCGCCATCGCCGGCGCCTGCAAGGCCTCGCGTCTTCTGTTCCTCACCGATGTGCCGGGCGTGCTCGACAAGGACAAGAAGCTGATCGACGAGCTGACGGTCGCCGAGGCCAAGGCGCTGATCAAGGACGGCACGGTGTCGGGCGGCATGATCCCGAAGGTCGAGACCTGCATTGAGGCGATCGAGCGCGGCGTCGAAGGCGTCGTCATCCTCAACGGCAAGACGCCGCATTCGGTGCTGCTTGAACTGTTCACCGAGCACGGCGCCGGCACGCTGATCGTGCCCTGATATTTGTGGGCTGTCGCGCCCGGCGCTAATCCGGCAGAGCGGCGACCGCCACGATCTCGATGACGAGATCGGGATGCGCAAGTGCGGCAACCCCGATTACCTCCGAGGGCGGCGGATTGTTGTAGCTGCAGTGCTTCGGGCAGTGCGCGGCGAAGAATTCGTCCATGACGTCCAGCCGGAAATTGGGGGAACTCAGAACGCCGCCGTCCGGAAATGGTCCTTTGATGTATTGGGTGATCTTGACGAGATGCTCGAGCGAGCTGCCAAGCTCCTCCAGGTCCGATTTGATGGTCGTCAAAATGGAGCGCCATTGCGTCGCCGCGTCCCCGACGGCGCCACCTTTGCCCGTCGACGGGTCGTAATTTTCGGCCGTGCCCGTATTGCCGGCGAGAAAGACATAGCCCCTGGCGCCGCTGACGACGGTGCCTTTTCCCCAAGGCATCAGCCGGCCCTCTTTCGTCTTTTTATGGGTGACAAGCTGCATCTCTTCCTCCTGCCGGACACCTCTGCTTCCAGGAAGTAGCGCGCAGCCTGATAACGGCCAGCGTGAAAAAGTCAGGCGCGGTGCGAATGCATGGCCGCGAGCACGGCAGGTTTCCATGCCGTCCGTTCGAACACCATCGATTGCTCTTCCGCGTCTGTGGCGCGCTCCGGAAATCGGCCATCTTTCATCCGGCCATCGCGCGTCAGAAATCCCCAGACTCGCGGACCAGAGCCGCCGTCCATCTCCGTATACCAGCGCATGGAGAACGAGCTTCATGGCGGGACCTCTTCATGGGTGATCCGCCCATGCTGGCCGGCGCCATCACCGCCGCAGATGTCCGAGCGGCACGTGGCCGGGTCCCTTGATGTTCTGCAGCACGAGCTGCGTGTGGACGTCGCGCACACCGTCGAGCCGCATCAGCCGGTGCATGACGAAGGCGTTGAGTTCGTCGACCGACGGCACCATGACATGCAGCAGGAAGTCGTGGTCGCCGGTCATCGTCCAGCAGGATGATACCTCGTCCATGCGCTGGACCGCGGCGATGAAACTCTCGGGCGAACCGTCGCTGTGGCTGACCAGCCGCACCTGGATGAACACCTCGACCGTCAGGCCGACGGCACGGCGGCTGAGCACGGCGGCAAAGCCCTTGATGATGCCGGCCTCCTGCAGCGCCTCGAAGCGCCGCGCGCAAGGTGTCGTCGACAGGCCGATCTCCTGCGCCAGTTCGGAGACCGGCTTGCGTCCGTCGCGCTGGAGGATATCGAGCATCTTGATCTCGAAATCGTCGAATTGAGGCATTTTCACTCCGCTATGGCATATTCCGAGTGGATGTTATCCAAAAATCCTCATTCCGGCCATCACCAAAACCGATTTGCCTCCGCAAGTCCGGTTAACTTCGGGCACATCCGGAATTCAAGATTGGCGAGGAGAAAACCATGACGACAATGAGCGTTGCCGAATATGCCCGCGACTGCGCGGCTCAAGGGTTGCGCGGCGACTACTCGGTCTGCCGTGCCGATTTCACCGTGGCGCAAGGCTATGACTACAGCGCCGAGGAACAGGCGGTCTGGCGCACACTGTGCGACCGCCAGACGAAACTGACGCGCAAGCTCGCCCACCATTCCTATCTCGACGGCGTCGACAAGCTCGGCCTGCTCGACCGCATCCCGGACTTCGACGAAGTCAGTGCCAAGTTGCGTAAGCTGACTGGCTGGGAGATCGTCGCCGTGCCAGGGCTCATCCCGGCCGCGCCCTTCTTCGACCATCTCGCCAGCCGCCGTTTCCCCGTCACCAACTGGCTGCGGACGCAGCAGGAGCTCGACTACATCGTCGAACCCGACATGTTCCATGATTTCTTCGGACATGTGCCTGTGCTGTCGCAGCCGGTCTTCGCCGACTTCATGCAGATGTATGGCCAGAAGGCCGGCGACATCATCGCGCTGGGCGGCGACGAAATGATCAGCCGGCTCTACTGGTACACGGCCGAATACGGCCTCATGCAGGAGAGTGGTCAGCCGCTGAAGGCCTTCGGCGCCGGCCTGATGTCATCCTTCACGGAGTTGCAGTTCGCGGTCGAAAGCAAGGATGCGCACCATGCGCCTTTCGACCTGGAAACGGTGATGCGCACGGGCTACGAAATCGACAAGTTCCAGCGCGTCTATTTCGTGCTGCCGTCCTTCGACGCGCTGCGCGACACATTCCAGACCGCCGATTTCGCGGCGATCGTCGCTCGCCGCATGGGCGAGCCCGCACTCGACCCGGCGACTGTGTAGCCGGATTTGGATGGGCAGGGGCGAGCGAAACCTCGCCCTTCCTACAGTGCGGCATAGATGTTGCGATTGAACTTCGTCTCCATCACCACATGCGATGCGGTTTTGACGATGCCGCTGATTTCATTCAGCGCATTCACTTCCCGGTTCAGCTTCTCGAGCGTCTCGGCCGCGACATGGATGATCAGGTCCCACTCGCCGGTTATGGCATAGACCGCCTGGATCGAAGGCATCGCCTTGATCTTCCTGGAGACGTCCGGGTAGCTCTTGTTGTTCAGGGCGGCGAAGGTGAAACAGTGGACGGAATTCTGTGCCGCCTCCTTGGTCAGCCGCACCGCGTAGCCTTCGATGACCCCGCCCGCCTCGAGCTTTTGTATGCGCTCCTGCAAGGCAGTCCGGGATACGCCGAGCTGACGCGCCAATGATGCGACCGGCTCACGCGCGTTCTTCTGCATCAGCGCGAGCAGCTGGCGATCTTTTTCGGTCAATTCCACAATCAATCCTCTCCTTCGATCCGCCCTGGAACCCGTCCAATCGCTCGGCGCGATCCTATCGGCTGAACCACCGCCGCGACAATCCTCAGGAACCGCCGGTGCAGGCTGCGCAAGGCGCAAATATCCGGCATTTTGCCGCCTCACGGCACGTAATGACTGCATGGCTGCCATTATCCGGCATTTCGCCGGGTGGAACCCTGCTTTTCGCGACCTGAGTGTCAACTGTCACAAACGCCAGTCCATGAGGGGGAACAGCTTCGGCTGCGATGGACGCAAATCGACACCGAGCCGCGTTGGACTTGCATCCGCAAGCCGAACGCCACGGTACGCCGCGGAGACGTCGCGGACGAGGCCGATCGAAACAACCACTGGTGCCCGACGCAGGTACCGTCATTTCAGCTGCATCCATAAGGGAGGATAACTTTGAAAAAACTGCTCGATTTCGCCATTCTTGCCGTCGCGACATTCGCGATCACGACGGCGGCCATGGCCGGAGAAACTTTGGATCGCGTCACGTCGAAGAAGGCGATGGTCGTCGCCACCAACGCCGCCTGGCCGCCGCAAAGCTTTCTCAATGACAGCAACGAGCTCGCCGGCTTCGACATCGATGTCTCGCGCGAGATCGGCAAACGGCTGGGGGTCGAGGTCTCGTTCGAGACGCCCGACTGGGCGACCCTGACCGGCGGCCGCTGGCAAGGGCGCTACGACCTCGGCGTCGGCTCGGTCACGCCGACCAAGGCCCGTTCCAAGGTGATCGATTTTGTCGGCATCTATTACTACAGCCCCTATGTCTACGTCGTGCACAAGGACAGCACCGCGAAGTCGGTCGCCGATCTCAACGGCAAGGTGATCGGCGTCGAGACGGCCACCACCTCGGAGGATTTCATCCGCCGCAAGCTTGAGATCGACGCGCCCGGCCTGCCTCCCGTCGAATACAAGCTGGAGCCCGGCGAGATCCGCACCTTCGCCGATTCCATGCTTCCCTTCGATGACCTGCGGCTTGGCGACGGCGTTCGCCTGAATGCCGTGATCGCGCCGGAGCAGACGGCGCAGAACGCCATCAAGAACGGCTATCCCGTGAAGATCCTCGAAGGGGAATATGCCTTCCGGGAACCGCTCGTGGTCATCGCCGAGAAGAACGATCCCGAGTGGACCGCAAAGGTTTCGGGCATCATCGCCGAGCTGAAGAAGGACGGCACGCTCGCCGCGCTGACCACGAAATGGTACGGCAAGGACTACAGCGCCAAATGACGTTGGATTGCCCGCCGGCCGCCGCTCGGCGACCGGCGGGCATCACGTGTCAGATGCCGGAGCGGTGCAGCGTTTGAAACAATCGCCACCCCTCTCTAAACCTTTGTTCTTGCGCAATTCCCCAGGGAAAAGCGCTACGCGCTTTTCCTGACGAGCGGGATGCAGTTGAAAGTCGCCGATGGCCTATCCGGACACCTACTACGCCCGCACCATGATCGACCGGAAGATCAGGCCCCCGCTCCGCGGCGAGGCGCACTGTGACGTGGCCGTCGTCGGCGGAGGACTGGCCGGCCTGACCACGGCGTTGCAGCTGTCGCGCTCCGGGCTGCGCGTCGCTGTGCTGGAGGCCCACGTCGTCGGTTTCGGCGCCTCCGGCCGCAATGGCGGCTTCGTGACGCCTGGCTTCGCCACCGGCGGCGACACCATTGCCGCGCGTGTCGGCAAGGAGGCCGCCCGGCAACTGCACCGGCTGTCGATCGAGGGCGTCGAATTCGTGCGTCACACCATCGAGGCGCTCGACATATCGGCCGCCATGCCGCGCGACGGGCTGGTCAGCGTCCTGCGCTACGACGATGGCGACGCGCTCAAGGCCTATGCCGACCAGACGGCGCGCGACCACGGATACCAGCTTCAATATCTGCGCAGAGAAGACGTCCGTTCGGTGCTGAAATCGGCTCGCTATTACCAGGGCCTGCGCGACCCGAAAGCCTTTCACATCCATCCGCTTAATTATCTGCGTTCCGTGGCCGATGAGATCGAGCGGCTTGGCGGCAGCATCCATGAGAGCTCCGAAGTCGTGCAATGCGATCTGTCGGGGCCGCAAAAGATGCTGCGCACGCGAGAGGGCACGCTTCGGGCACCGCGCGTCGTGCTGGCTACCGGCGGCTACACCGGCCCGGTATTCAGTCAGCTCCACCGCGCCTTCCTGCCCATCGCGACCTATGTGATGGTTTCCGAGCCGGCGCCGCGCCTGATCGCGCAAGCCGTTGCGACCACGGACGCGGTCGGCGACAACCGACGGGCCGGCGACTATTATCGGCTGGTCGATGGCGGCAATCGCCTTTTGTGGGGCGGGCGCATCACCACGCGCGCCGCTTCTGCCTACGCGCTGGCGCGCGAATTGCGCCGCGAGATGATCGGTACCTATCCGCAGCTTGCGGACCTCAAGACCGAACTGGCCTGGTCCGGATTGATGTCCTATGCCCGTCACCTGATGCCCCAGATCGGCGAATTGCAGCCGGGCGTCTGGTATTGCACGGCTTTCGGCGGCCATGGTCTCAACACCACGGCCATCGCCGGAAAAATCGTTGCGGAAGGCATTCTGGGCGTTTCGGACCGGTACCGGCAGTTCGCGCCATTCGGATTGAGCTGGGCCGGCGGCGCCGCCGGCCTGGCGGCCGCGCAGCTCACCTACTGGAAATTGCAGGCGCAGGACTGGTGGCGAGAACGTCATGCCGCCACGAAAGACAAGGTGACGGCATGATCGGCAGGCTGATGCTCTTCTATCCGGGGATCACCCGCCGCGCAGTGGGGGCGCTCGTGCTGGCGCTGTTGGCCGCCGGCCTTTACGCGATGGGCATCAAGTCAAGCTGGATCGGCTCGGTGATTCCAGTTGCATCCGGCTGGCTGCAGGCCAACCCTGCCCTGTCGCGCGCGCTTTCCGCAGTGCTGATCGCGCTCATTGTGCTGGTGAATTGCAAGCTGCTGCTGCTTTTGCCCCGGCGGCAGCAGATCGTCGGCGTCTGGATCGAACTGTTCGTGCTCCTGATGCTGTTCTTCTATTCCTTCGACCTGTCGCTTGCCTTCATCGCCAGGAAGATCGGCTTCCTGATCACCCAGGGCGTCACCACCACGCTCTACATTTCGGCGATCTCGATCCTGATCGCGACAGCCATCGCACTTGTCGGCGCCATCGCCAAACTGACCGGAAACGGCATTGTGTACGGGCTGGCCACTTTCTACACCTCGTTGTTCCGCGGCCTTCCTTTGCTGATGCAGATCTACATCATCTATCTCGGCCTGCCGCAGGTCGGTTACGTGATCGGCGCGGTGCCGGCCGGCATTCTGGCGTTGTCGCTGTGTTATGGCGCCTACATGACCGAGATCTTCCGCGCCGGCATCGAAAGCATTCCGCGCGGACAGAGCGAAGGCGCCACTGCGCTTGGACTGAGCCCCGGCCAGACCATGGCGCTGGTCATCCTGCCGCAGGCCATGCGCGTCATCATCCCGCCGACCGGCAACCAGTTCATCGCCATGCTGAAGGACTCGTCCCTGGTGTCGGTCGTCGGCGTCTGGGAGATCATGTATCTCGCCCGCACCATGGGCCAGACGGAGTTCCGCCATATCGAGATGCTGATCACCGCCTCGATGATCTACTGGATCCTGTCGATCACGCTGGAGTTCGGCCAGGCCTATCTCGAACGGCGTTTTGGCCGGTCGGAGCGGCGGGCGTAGGACAATTCCAGGAAAGCTGCGTCGCCGCCGTGCCGGTGCGCATCTCCACGGCTTTTAAGCCGCTCCGGCGGCCGCGCCATTATGTGACGCGGCTTTGTCGGGATGAGATGATTTAGTGGGGACTGCGGAACCCTCAGGCGGCTACCACCTTGCCGAGATGCTCGCCGAGCCGGCAGGCCAACGCCGTGATCGTCGTCGTCGGGTTGCATTGGCCCGAGGTGCAGAACACCGAGGAGCCGCCGACATAGAGATTGTCCATGCCGTGCACCTTGCAGTTGGCATCCACGACGCTTGTGGCGACATCGGTGCCCATGCGCGTGCCTCCCATGTGGTGGTGGCCGGCCGTCTCCTCGTCCGTCGGGTAGTCGCCGCCATTCGAAATCCAGTCGGCTATACGCACCCGGCCCAGGTTCTTCTGGGCTAGCGTCGTCCCGAAAAGCCTCAGCCCTTCGAGCAGCGTGCGGCGTTCCAGGTCCGATTTCTTCCAGTGCAGCTCGATGCGCGGCACGCCGGCGTGGTCGACCACGGTCTTCGACAGCTCGACCTGGTTCGAGGCCAGCGGCGCCTGCTCCCAGGCGACATAGAGCTGGGCCGCGCAGCGCAGGTTCTGGTTGAGTTTGCCCGATAGCCACTCCGCCATGTTGGGCGCCGTACAGGCGAGATTCGCGATCAGGTCCTTGACGCCGGGATAGGGCGTCTCGATCAGCCTGATGCCGAAATTCATGATCCGCAGCCGCTCCATCGCGGCCGGCATCGGCGAGAAGAAGGCCTCGTTCACCGCATCGACCTCGAATGCGCCATAGTCGGACAGGATGGCGTTGCCGCCCTGGAAGGTCGGGTGTTCCATCCAGTAGCGGCCAAGTGCCGTCGCGTTCGGCACGACGCCGCCATTGGAGCGCTGGTTCGACCATAAAAGCAGCCGCGAATTCTCCAGCCCCCCGGTACTGACGATAAAATAATCGGCGCTAAAGAAGCCGGCATCCTGCCCCTGCGACCACAGCCTGGCGCCGGTCACGCGTCTGCCGTCGCCGGCAAGCTCGGCGGCGCAGGTGTTGAGCACGACAGCGATGTTCCTGCTCTTGTCGAGCTCGTCGGCGTATTTTTCAGCGAAGCGCACCGCACCGCTCTTGATCAGCTGCACCCAGCGGATGTCGTCCGAGATCGGCGCGTCCGGCCGGAAATCCGGCAGTTCCAGGATTTCGCGCACTTCGCGCAGATAGGGTTCGATGTCGCTGCGCCGGATCGGCCAGCCCGTGTCCGGCACCCACGCCTTCGGCTCGAAATCCTGTTTGTCGAGCACGCGGCACCAGCCGGCCCAGTGGTTCGAGCTGCCGCCCATGAACCGCAGCCGGGTGATATCGAGATCGAAATAGAGATCGCCGACCGTGGTGCCGCGGTAGAAATCCTGCGAGGTGTCGCTGAACTCCCTGCCGCCGGCCTCCAGCACCACGACCGGTATGCCGGCGGCGCCGAGCTTTCTGGCGATCGTGGTGCCGGCCGGGCCGGAGCCGAGAACGCAGACCCTGGGCGTGAAATTCGCGGCGCGAAACGCCTCATAACTGTCGAAGATCATGCCAGGTCGCTCCGCTTCAGGATCCAGCCATTGACCTCGACGATCTCATCGGGGGCGGCTTCGGAAGAACCCGCATCGGGCAATTTGCGGAACAGCGACAGGGCAGGCACCGCGATCAGCGTCTGCATGATCATTCGGCGGGATATCTTCTTGATAAGGAAACTCATGACAGGTCTCTCGACGGGGTCTCTATCCAGGCATGTTCCCTGAACATCCAGGCATGTTCCCTGAACGGCACATGCTTCATCATCGAAGCCAGAAGCGTGCCAAAACTGGTTGCAAGCCGGAACAATGCGCAGCCGAGTGCAAACAGGGTTAGAGACTTCTTAACAAGCCGATATGCTGGATCAGCCCGTTCAGGCCGCCTCGGAGATGTCGGTGTCGAGGATCACCAGGTTGCGTCCCCGATGTTTGGCCTGGTAGAGGCGCCGGTCGGCGGCCCGCATCAGCTCCGACACGCTGGCGCTTTCGTCGCAGAGGGTTCCGCCGATGCTGACGGTCAGCGGAATGGTCCGCTCGTCCACGGGCCGGAAGCGGATCAGCTCGACCTCGCGGCGGATGTGCTCGGCGACGCGCTTGGCTTCCCGTTCCGTGGCTCCGACCAGCAATGCGCCGAACTCCTCGCCGCCGATGCGGCCGAGGACGTCGCCGTCCCGCACCCCGCGCTTGATTGCGCTGGCGATCAGGAGCAGCGCGTCGTCGCCGGTCAGATGGCCGAAGCTGTCATTGATCATCTTGAAATGGTCGGCATCGATGATCAGCAAGGCGCCGCGATCGGGCTTGTGCCGGGATCCGTTGAGCACGGCAAAGAAGCTTTCCCGGTTGAGCATGCCCGTCATGTCGTCGCGGCTGGCCTTTTCCGCCAGCCGGCGATGTGCTGCGGCAAGCTGGGCATGGGTGCGGGCAAGGTCGCGATGCGCCGACTTCAGCCTGTCGCTGTGCCAGAACGTGCTTGCGCAGGCCGCCCATGCAAGAACCAGCGGACACAATGTCGAGGTCAGCCAGATCATGCGGTTGACCGGGAATCCCATGGCGGGGACGATGATCAGGGTCAGAAGGAGCGAAACCGCGACGGAGACGAAAGCAATGGTGGCGGACTTCAGAATTATACTGCTCATCGCTGGCTCCCACTGGACCGCCTCTGTGCCAGCAAGCCCTGAAGGCCACCTTTCCAGGATGCCTAAAATTTGAACGGTGAGACTGTTCTGCCACTTTCGGCGCGTAGAAGTTGTGGATAAAGCCCCTTCAAGATCGTCCGTTTCGTGCCATAAGGGGCGCATGGCTACACACCCCGACCCCGCTCGCTTCGCCCATGTCACCGACTGGGTGTTCGACCTGGACAACACGCTCTATCCGCATCATTCGAATCTGTTCTCGCAGATCGACGTCAAGATGACCGCCTATGTCGGGGAACTGCTGTCGCTACCGCGCGAGGACGCGCGCAAGCTGCAAAAGGAACTTTATCGGGAGTATGGCACGACACTGAACGGGCTGATGACGCGTCATGGCATAGACCCCGACGATTTCCTCGAGAAGGTCCACGACATCGACTATTCCTGGCTGGTGCCGGATCCCGTCCTCGGCACCGCCATTCGCCAGCTTCCCGGCCGCAAGTTCATCTTCACCAACGGCGACCGCAGGCATGCCGAGCGCACTGCGCGCCAGCTTGGCATCCTTGATCATTTCGACGACATCTTCGATATCGTCGCCGCCGGGCTCAACCCCAAGCCGGCGCGCCAGACCTACGAGAAATTCGCCGAACTTCACGCCGTCACCGGCCACAATGCGGTGATGTTCGAGGATCTCGCGCGCAACCTGTCCGTGCCGAAGTCACTGGGCATGACGACGGTCCTGGTGGTGCCGCGCAATTTCGAGCCGACATTCTCCGAAATCTGGGAGCGCGATCCGGCGCAGGAAGATGATGTCGACTTCGTCACCGACGATTTGGCCGGGTTTCTGACGGAGATAGTCGTGGGGATAAGGCAGTAGGGCAGTAGGGCAGTAGGGCAGTAGGAAGATGAGGGGCGCTCTCAGCCCTTGATTCTAGATATACTGCCTTACTGCCCTACTCCCTTACTCCCCTAACTTATAGAACCGGCTGACGATGCCCCAGGCCTCGTCGGCGGTGTCGACGAAATCGATGATGTCCTGGTCGCCGGGACTGATCGTGCCTTGCTCGGCGAGGAAGTCGAGATCGATCGCCCGTCTCCAGAAGGATTTGCCGAACAGGATCACCGGTACGCGCTCCATGCGCCCGGTCTGGATCAGCGTCAGCGTCTCGAAGAATTCGTCCATCGTGCCGAAGCCGCCGGGAAACACCGCGACGGCCTTCGCGCGCATGACGAAATGCATCTTGCGGATGGCGAAATAGTGGAAGTTGAAACAGAGTTCCGGCGTCACATAGGCATTGGGCGCCTGCTCGTGCGGCAGAACGATGTTGAGGCCGATAGAGGGCGCGCCGACATCGTCGGCGCCGCGATTGCCCGCTTCCATCACGCCGGGCCCGCCGCCGGTCACCACGACATATTCGCGGTAGTATGAACTGGCCGATTGCTGCGAGCACAGGCGGGCGAATTTGCGCGCTTCCTCGTAATATTTGCTGTTTTCCTCGAGGTTTTTCTTCTGCGTCTCGTTTTTGGCCGCCCAGGCCTCGCCGCCGGGTTCAGGCAGCCGCGCGCCCCCGAACAGGACCACGGTCGAGCGGATACCGCGCTCGGCCAGGATCATCTCCGGCTTCAGGAGTTCGAGCTGCAGCCTGACCGCGCGCAGTTCGCGCCGCGTCATGAAGTCGGGATCGTTCCACGCCAGGCGGTAGGTCTCGGCGCGCGTCTGCGGCGTGTCCGGCACGCTCCTGGCCCGCTCCAGATCCTCGTCCGAATGCGGCAGCGGCGTCCAGCCCGCCTTTTCCATGGGTGTCATGTCAGGTCCGTCCATTTCATTCACTTGCGCCGTCCCATGGCGCAGTCGCGATTGACCCCTACTCTGCCTTCACATAGGGTCCGCGCGATTTTCAAAACAGGTTAAGGCTCAGCCCCTTAACAGCCTGGTAATGGAGCGAATTCATGTCGAAGCCGGATCTGGCGAGCCTCGAAAAGACCATCGACAAGGCCTTCGAGGAACGTGACGCGATTTCGACGGCGACCAGAGGCGAGACACGCGACGCCATCCAGTCGGCGCTCGATCTGCTCGACCGCGGCACCGCCCGCGTTGCCGAGCGCCAGGCCGATGGCCAGTGGCATGTCAACCAATGGCTGAAGAAAGCCGTCCTTTTGTCCTTCCGGCTGAACCCGATGGAGATCATCAAGGGCGGTCCCGGCCAGGCCGTGTGGTGGGACAAGGTGCCGTCGAAGTTCGACGGCTGGAGCGCCGTCGATTTCGAGAAGGCCGGTTTCCGCGCCGTGCCGTCGTCGATCGTGCGCCGCTCGGCCTATGTCGCGCCGGGCGCCGTGCTGATGCCGTCCTTCGTCAATGTCGGCGCCTATGTCGATTCGGGCACCATGGTCGATACCTGGGCTTCGGTGGGCTCCTGCGCCCAGATCGGCAAGAATGTGCACCTGTCGGGCGGCGTCGGCATCGGCGGCGTGCTGGAGCCGATGCAGGCCGGTCCCACCATCATCGAGGACAATTGCTTCATCGGCGCGCGCTCGGAAGTGGTCGAAGGCTGCATCGTGCGCGAGGGCTCTGTGCTCGGCATGGGCGTCTTCATTGGCCAATCGACCAAGATCGTCGACCGCGCCACCGGCGAGATTTTCTACGGCGAAGTGCCGCCGAATTCCGTCGTCGTAGCCGGTTCGCTGCCTGGCAAGCCGTTTCTGAACAATGAGCCGGGTCCAAGTCTCTATTGCGCGGTCATCGTCAAGCGGGTCGATGCCAGGACCCGGTCCAAAACGTCGATCAACGAATTGCTGCGCGATTGATCTTTTTGGAAAGCGGGCGCACCTTCCGCCGGCGCGACGATCGGTTGCGCCGGTTCAACATGGAGGGGTGACATGGACTGGAAGTATCTGCTGACGAGCTTCGACAGCCGCATCAATCGCGCCAAGTTCTGGGCCGGCATCGGTATATTCATCGTCATCGGTATTGTTGTCTTCATTCTCGATGCGATTCTCGGCACGCGCTTCACGACCGCAGGCGGCGGCAGGATCGGCATGCTCGTCGCGCTGGCGTCGATCTATTTCGCGATTGCTCTCTATGCAAAACGCTGGCACGACCGCGACAAGTCGGGCTGGTGGTCGCTGATCGGTCTCGGCGTTCTCGAAGGCGCCCAGGGTGTCAATCAATATGGACGGGACCCGCTTGCCTGACAGATCCAACCTTACTTGGCTTTTCTTCAAGACATCGGGCCGCGTCAGCCGCGCGGCCTATTTTCTTGGTGGGCTGCTCGTGGCCATCATCCAGGCCTTCCCGCTCTATCGTTTCACGCTGGTGCCGGAAGGCTCGCCCGAGAGCAACATGTGGTCGTTCGTCTTCTTCATCGCCTTCATCGCCTCGCTGTGGTCGAACATCGCACTGGCGGTGAAGCGGCTGCACGACCTCGACAAGCCCGGCATCGCGGCGTTGATCCTGTTCGTGCCGGTCGTCTCGATCGTCGCCTTCGTCGTGCTTTGCCTGTTTCCGGGCAAGCCCGGACCCAACCGCTATGGCAAGCGCACCAATGCACCGGCCGAACCCTGAGCGCCCATCATCGCGATACGCTACTGACGGTATGCATGAAAATGAAGGCCTGATCCGCGTCGCCTGAATTCATTCAGACGCGACGCGCTTCAGGCGCGGCGACCTGATCCGCGCTGAAACCGGGCGATCCGCGGCCGGCCGCTTCCGCTTCACGCACCAGGGCGATGATTCGTCGGACCGTTGGCGCCGGCGTGCCCGCTTCTTGCGCCAGGCGAAGAACGGCGCCTTGCAAATCGCCGATCTCCGTCGGCCGGCCGCGCTGCAGATCGTCCCACATGGAGGAACGCGCCTCCGGGTCGATGGCCAGCATCCGCCGCGCCAGCAGCCTGAACAGCCAATCGGGGAGGCGGAGCACTATCGGAAACAGCGCCGGCCGCAAGCCGGCGATCCGCGCCGGCTCGATGCCCAACGCCTTCATCGCCTGGAGCGCCTCGTCGATCTGTCTTGCCAGGATCAGCCGCCAGCGCCGGTCGGCAAGCTCGCTCGCCAGCGGCAGGCCCGAAAGCGCCACCAGCGCATTGTTCAAATTCATCAAAAGCTTGCCCCACAGCACGGCTTTCATGTCGGCATGGGCTTCAACCCGGAGCCCTTCGACGCCGAGAAGGCTGATCAGACCGGCATCGCTGTCCTCGATCATGACCTTGCCGTCGCTGGCGCGGTGGACACGAAGCGGCAATTCGCCGTCGGCCGATTGCACGACATTGAACGGCACCATGCCGGCCAGCACTGGTCGCCCGCCGACACCGGCGCGCAGCCTGTCGGCATTGTCGATGCCGTTCTGCAGGCTCACCACCACGGCGTCCGGCGGGGCGTGGGCGGCGATGAGCGCAGCCATTTCCCGCGTCGCGCCGCTCTTGACGGTGACCAGGATCACGTCCGCCTGCGGCAAGGCGGCGGCTGGATCCGTGGTGACGGCAAGCGCTTGCCGCTCGAGGCCCCGGTCGCGGCCCTCAAGGTCGCTGACCCGCAATCCGCCTTGCCGCAGAGCCGCCTCGATGCGCGGCCGGGCAAGCAGAATCACCTGGCGCCCGGCGAGCGCCAGGCAGCCGCCGGCATAGCAGCCGATGCTGCCGGCGCCGGCAATGACGATTCTCTTGTCCCCGTTTGCCATCCAGTCGCTCCGCACCGGGCCCACGACTATACGACATGAAAACCATAATGTCGGCGGTATCGCCGGTCATAGGACTGGCCCCTACGTCTGGCCGTGACAGGCCTTCAGCTTTCGACTATCGCTTTTGCCATGACGCTGCCGACCGATCCCGCCGCAAACCTCGCCGCCCTCATCCGTTGCGCCTCCGTGACGCCGGCCGAAGGCGGTGCGCTGACCGCGTTGCAGACGATGCTGGAACCGCTCGGCTTCCTCGTCGATCGCCCGATTTTTTCGGAAGACGGCACGCCCGATATCGAAAACCTTTATGCCAGGCGCTCAGGCAATGGCCCGCATCTGATGTTCGCCGGACACACCGACGTGGTGCCGGTCGGCGACGAAGCCGCCTGGACGCATCCGCCCTTCGGCGCCGAGATCGCCAATGGCGAGATGTATGGCCGGGGTGCGGTCGACATGAAGGGCGGCATCGCCTGTTTCATCGCCGCGATAGCGCGCCATGTCGAGACGAATGGCGGCCCGAAGGGCTCGGTCTCGCTGCTGATCACCGGCGACGAGGAAGGCCCGGCCATCAACGGTACCACGAAGCTGCTCGAATGGGCGGCTTCCAGGGGCGAGAAATGGGATGCATCGATCGTCGGCGAGCCGACCAACCCGGCTGCGCTCGGCGACATGATAAAAATCGGCCGGCGCGGCTCGCTGTCGGGCGACGTCATCGTCAATGGCCGCCAGGGCCATGTCGCTTATCCCTTGCTTGCCGACAATCCGGTACGCGGGCTGATGAGCCTGGTCGATGCTTTGCTGCATCCCGTCTTCGATGAGGGCACGAAGGATTTCCAGCCGACCAATCTGGAGGTGACATCCATCGACGTAGGCAACCCGGCCACCAACGTCATTCCAGCCAAGGCGACCGCCACCTTCAACATCCGCTTCAATGACAGCTGGACCGCCGAGACCATACAGGCCGAAATCCACAACCGTCTCGACCAGGCGGCGGGCCGCAGGAAATATCGGCCCGGCAAGGAGATGCCGGTCGACTACGAACTCGTCTGGCGCGACCGGCCGAGCCATGTCTTCCTGACCCGCGACGACAGGCTGATCGAGACGTTGAGCGGCTCGGTCAAGGCGGTGGTCGGCAGAGAACCGGCGCTATCCACCTCCGGCGGCACCTCGGATGCGCGCTTCATCAAGGACTATTGCCCGGTTGTCGAATTCGGCCTGGTCGGCAAGACCATGCACATGGTCGACGAGCGCGTCGCCCTTGCCGATCTCGAGACGCTGACGCAAATCTATCAGCGCTTCATCGAAGACTGGTTCGGACAGGACTGAGCAGCATGCTTTCGGCGGACGAGACCCAAGTTTCGCTGACCGGCGCCTGGCGACTGATGCTCGGCAGGGCCGATGGCCTGCGTCTGCTCGACCTGTCTGCCGATGGTTTCTGGAATTCCTTTTTCGCCATCGTCGTCGCGGCGCCGGCATTGATCGTCGGCTGGGTCGGCATCGCCAACGAGATCGGCGATCCCGATGCCTTCGCGGGCCGCTTCAGCATGCTGTTGCGGCTGGCGACAGTCGATATCGGTTCCTGGGTGCTGCCTCTGGTCGCACTCGCTCTGGTCGCGCCGCGCGCCGGCATCGGCGGCCGCTTCGTGCACTATGTCGTGGCCTCGAACTGGGCTTCTGCCATCACCGCCTGGCTGATGCTGCCGTCCGCGCTGATCAGGCTTTTCCTGACCTCGGCGAGCCAGATCTCCAGCCTTGTGTCGCTGCTGTTGTTCGCGCTGTCGATGGTGCTGACCTGGCGCATGACCAACGCGACCATCGGCAGGGGGGCCGCAATCGGGACCGCTGTCTTCGTTGGCATGTTCATCGCTTCGCTGATCGTGCTGTTCGGGCTGCAGGCGCTGCTTGGCATCACGGTTCCGGACACCGGAGCTCAGAGCCTTTCGGGACTCTATCCGGGATAATCGACGCCGATCAGAAAAAGCCCGTCGGGCGGCGCCACCTGGCCGCAGGCGGCGCGGTCGTGCGCCTCGAGCGCCGCCTTGAGATCGCCGGCCGTCCATGCGCCTTCGCCGACGCGCTTGAGCGAGCCGACCATCGAGCGCACCTGGTTGTGCAGGAAGGAACGCGCCGAGGCTCTGACTTCGATCATGTCGCCCGAACGGCTGACGTCAAGACGGTCGAGCGTGCGCACCGGGCTCTCGGCCTGGCATTGCGTGGAACGGAAGGTGGTGAAATCATGCCGCCCGAGCAGCACTTTGGCTGCTTCGTGCATGGCAGCGGCGTCAAGCTGCTTCGGCACCCACCATACCTTGCCCTTTTCCAGCGCCGAGGGCGCGCGCCGGTTGAGGATGCGGTAGAGATAGTGACGGCCGATAGCCGAGAAGCGGGCATCGAAGCCGTCGACGACGGTCGTTGCTTTCAAGATCGCGATGCGGTTGCCGGCGGCCTGCAGATGCGCGTTGACGGCGTCGCGCACCTTGTCGTCCGGCCAGGCCTTGGCCAGGTCGACATGCGCCACCTGGGCCGTCGCATGCACGCCCGCATCGGTGCGGCCGGCAGCGCGCAAGCGGACCTGCTGGCCGCAGAATTTTTCGATCGCCTGCTCGATCGCCTGCTGCACCGAAGGCTGGTCCGCCTGGTGCTGCCAGCCGGCAAACAAGCTGCCGTCATATTCGATGTCGAGGCGAAAACGCGGCATGCCGGGCGGCTATACGCACTCGCCTAGGCGGCGAGTGCGGTGAAGGCCGAGGCGTAGACCAGCCGGCCGGTTTCGGGAGCGTCGCCCCAGGCCAGCGCCTGCAGCGCCTCGCCCTGGTACTCGCTCTCGAATCCTTCGGCGCGCGCGTGGCTGTAGCCGAAACGGCCGTAGTAGGTGGGGTCGCCCAGCACCACGGCCAGCATCTCGCCGGCGTCGCGCAGGCGGATGTGAGCCTCGCGGATCAGCGCGCCGCCAATGCCGGTGCCGTGAAAGGAGGGCTCCACCGCCAGCGGCGCCAGTGCCACCGCCGGGAAATCCTTGCCGCCGGTGCGGGCGAAAAGCCGCGAAAACAGGATGTGGCCAACCACTTGCCCGTCTTCTTCCGCCACCAGTTCGACAACGGCGTCGCCGCCGGAAACCAGCGCGTCAACCAGCCCGGCCTCCGCCTGCTGGCCGAAAGCGTGTTCCTCGACGAGGCGGATGGCCTCGCGATCCCGCGGCGTCGCCGCGCGTATCGACATCATGCTCATGACAATTTCATTCCTTTTTCGATCTTGGTCCCGCGCAGGAATTCTTGCGCGGCGGCGGGCCTTCCGCCCGCCCGTTGAACTTCGACCAGCCGGATCGCGCCCGCTCCGCAGGCGACCGTCAGGCGGTCGTCGAGAATTCCTCCCGGTTCGCCCATGCCTTGCGCAAGCGTCGAGCGAAGCAGTTTCAGCCGTTCCACCCGGCCACCAATTTCAACCTCGCACCAGGCGCCGGGGAAGGGCGACAGGCCGCGAATGTTATTGTGGACTTCGGCCGCGGGTCGCGTCCAATCCACGTGCGTATCGGATTTATCGATCTTTTTGGCGTAGGTCACCCCCTCAACCGCTTGGGCGGTGAACGCCAGGCTATTCCTTTCCAGCCGCGCCAGCGCTTCCACGATCAGTGCGGCGCTGACGCTCATCAATCGATCATGCAGATCGCCGGCGGTCATATCGGGTTCGATGACGCATTTTTCAACCAGCCCCACCGGGCCGGTGTCGAGGCCTTCTTCCATGCGCATGACCATCATACCGGTTTCGCTGTCGCCCGCCATAATCGCCCGTTGGATGGGCGCCGCACCGCGCCACCGCGGCAACAGCGAGGCATGGCCGTTGATGCAGCCCAGTCGCGGCGCCTCAAGCACCGCCCTGGGCAGCAGCAGGCCGTAAGCCACGACCACGCCGATATCGGCTTGCAGCGCGCGAAAAGCTGCCTGTTCGGCCTCGCCCTTGAGCGACGTCGGCGTGCGCGTCTCGATGCCCAGCCGTTCCGCCTCGCGCTGTACCGGCGACGGCGTCAGCTCAAGGCCGCGCCGGCCGGCGGCTCGCGGCGGCTGCGTGTAGACGGCCGCGACCTCATGTCCGGCATCGGCAATTGCGCGCAATGTCGGCACCGAAAACTCCGGCGTCCCCATGAAAATGACGCGAAGGGGCATTGTCCCCTATCCCACCAGCTTGCCCGGAGCCTTGTCCTTGGCTAGCTTCTTGAACTTCTTCACCACCATGTCGCGCTTCAGCTTCGAAATGTGGTCGATGAACAGCACGCCGTTGAGATGGTCGATCTCATGCTGCAGGCAGGTTGCCATCAGCCCCTCGGCCTCCATTTCCTGCAGCTTGCCATCGCGGTCGAGATACTTGACCCGCACGGAAGCCGGGCGTTCGACCTCGGCATAATAGTCGGGAATCGACAGGCAACCTTCCTCGTAGACGGAGCGCTGGTCGGCGCTTTCCAGGATTTCGGGATTGATGAAGACATGCGGCGCCGGCGTCTCGTCCTCCTTGGCGAGGTCGATCACCAGCATGCGCAGCGGCTCGCCGATCTGGATCGCGGCCAGCCCGATGCCGGGCGCGTCATACATGGTCGCCAGCATGTCGTCGGCCAGTTTGCGCAAGGGCGCGTCGACGCGCTCCACCGGCTTGGAAACCTGGCGCAGGATGGGGTCGGGAAGGATGATGAGCGGCTTGATCGGCATGGCGTCTCACCTAAGACCTTGAATAAAGGGCGTCAACCGGTACGCCGGGGGATGTCGTAAGCACATGAGTTGTCCGGATTAGGTAGCACGTGAGTTGTCCGGTTTTATCGCCAGCGGATGGAGGCTGGG
>NZ_JAIUIS010000006.1:0-392172 GCF_020165765.1 Mesorhizobium sp. B264B1B | reverse complement strand
AGGAAGCCGCCGAAGATGTTGACCGACACCAGCATCAGCGCGACGAAGCCGAAGCCCGCGGCGACGCCCGAGGCGGCAATGCCGACGGCAAGCAGCGCGCCGACGACGATGACCGAGGAGATGGCGTTGGTGACGGCCATCAGCGGCGTGTGCAGCGCAGGCGTCACCGACCAGACGACGTAATAGCCGACGAAGATCGCCAGCACGAAGATGGCCAGGCGGAAGACGAAGGGATCGATGGCGCCGCCCGACAGCGCGTGTGCGGCGTCGCCGGCCGCCTCAGCGCCTCCGGGAGCATTTGCCAGGTTCTGCACCGCCAGCCGGACGGCAGCACTTGCCTGGTCGAGTTGGTCGAGGGCTTTCTGCAAGGTCTGGTCCATCACGCGGTCCCTTTCGGCTTGGGCGAGGGCGACTTTGGCGAGGGCGACTTTGGCAGCGAGGGCTTGGATGCGGCGGCTTGCTTGGACGCGGCTTTCCTAGGCGCGGCTTGCTTGGGCGCCGAAGCATCGGCGACCATTGTGCTGGCCGGTATCGCGGGCGGTTCGATATATTGGCCCTTTGGCGGCTGCTGGTCGGCCTTGGCGAAGGCCGGATGGACGATCTTGCCGCCGTCGGTCAGCATGGTCGCCTTGACCAGATCGTCGTCGCGGTTGATCGCAAGCTGCTTGGTGCCCTTGTCGACCAGCGTCTCGAGGAAAGCAAAAAGGTTCCTGGCGTAGAGCAGCGAAGCGGAGGCCGCGACGCGGCCCGGCACGTTGAGGTAGCCGACGATCTTGACGCCGTTGGCCGTCGTCACGATCCTGCCTGCTTCGGCGCCCTCGACATTGCCGCCGCGCTCCACCGCAAGATCGACGATCACCGAACCGGGCTTCATCGAGGCGACCATGTCAGCCGACACCAGCCTCGGCGCCGGGCGGCCGGGGATCAGCGCCGTGGTGATGACGATGTCCTGCTTGGCGATGTGCTCGGCGGTCAGCGCCGCCTGCTTGGCCTGGTAATCCTTGGACATCTCCTTGGCGTAGCCGCCGGCGGTCTCGGCCGCCTTGAACTCTTCGTCCTCGACGGCGAGGAACTTTGCGCCAAGCGAGGCGACCTGTTCCTTGGCGGCGGGGCGCACATCGGTCGCGGTGACGACCGCGCCGAGCCGGCGCGCTGTGGCGATCGCCTGCAGGCCGGCAACGCCGACGCCCATGATGAACACCTTGGCGGCAGGAACAGTGCCGGCCGCCGTCATCATCATCGGCAGCGCGCGATCGTATTCGGCAGCGCCGTCGATCACCGCCTGGTAGCCGGCAAGGTTAGCCTGCGAGGACAAGACGTCCATCGACTGGGCGCGCGTGATGCGCGGCATGAATTCCATCGCAAAGGCCGTCACCCCGGCCTTGGCCAGCGCCGCGACGGCGGCATCGTTGCCATAGGGATCCATGATGGCGATGACCGCAGCGCCTGACTTGTAGCTTTTCAGCTCCGCATCGGTCGGCCGGCGCACCTTCAGAATCACATCCGCACGGGCCGCATCGGATGCGGAACCAATGGTGGCACCGGCCTTCGCGTAGTCTTCGTCGGCGATGCGGGACAGTGTGCCCGCTCCGCTCTCAACCACCAAGTCAAAGCCAAGGGCGGCTATGCGCTTCACCGTATCGGGCGACGCCGCGACACGGGGTTCGCCCGAGCCGCCCTCGGCGGGAATGAAGATGATCTGGCTCACGCTTGGCTACCCCTCCCCGGCACGCGGCGCATCTGCGCGCCTGCCGTATCGTTCACATCTTACTACAATCCACAAAATGGGCAATTTGTCCACATATCTGATTGAGGGTACTTGTCCGACAGTTGCCGATGCCATATCGATGGCCAAACGGCGGTTCTGGAGATGTAAATGTCCAAGATCAATGGTGCGAAGCGGCTACGCTCGCGCGAGTGGTTCGACAATCCGGACAATCCCGGCATGACGGCGCTCTACCTCGAACGCTATCTGAACTATGGGCTGACCCGCGAAGAACTGCAGTCCGGAAAGCCGCTTATCGGCATCGCCCAGACGGGCTCGGACCTGTCACCTTGCAACCGGCATCATATCGAGCTCGCCAAGCGCGTGCGCGACGGCATTGTGGCCGCCGGCGGGGTGCCGTTGGAATTCCCGGTCCACCCGATCCAGGAGACAGGCAAGCGGCCCACCGCCGCGCTCGACCGCAACCTCGCCTATCTCGCTCTCGTCGAGTTGCTTTATGGCTATCCGCTGGATGGCGTCGTGCTGACCATCGGCTGCGACAAGACCACCCCGGCGCTGCTGATGGCCGCGGCCACCGTCAACATTCCAGCCATAGCGCTGTCCGTCGGCCCGATGCTGAACGGCTGGCACAAGGGCGAACGCACCGGCTCCGGCACGGTCGTGTGGAAGTCACGCGAAAGGCTGGCGGCAGGAGAGATCGACTACGACCAGTTCATGGACATCGTCGCTTCATCGGCGCCGTCCGTCGGCTACTGCAACACGATGGGCACGGCGACGACGATGAACTCGCTGGCCGAGGCGCTCGGCATGCAGTTGCCGGGCTCCGCCGCCATTCCAGCACCCTATCGCGAGCGCGGCCAGATCGCCTACCAAACCGGCAAGCGCATCGTCGACATGGTGCGCGAGGACTTGAAACCCTCCGACATCATGACGCGGGAAGCCTTCGAGAACGCCATCGTCGTCAATTCTGCCATCGGCGGCTCGACCAATGCGCCGATCCACCTCAACGCCATCGCGCGGCATCTCGGCGTGTCGCTGACCGTCGATGACTGGCAGAAGGTCGGTCACCACGTTCCGCTGATCGTAAATCTCCAGCCGGCCGGTGAATATCTCGGCGAGGACTATCATCATGCGGGCGGTGTGCCGGCCGTGGTGGCAGAGCTGATGAAGGCCGGCTTGCTGCCGCATCCTGGAGCCATGACCGTCAACGGCCGCACGATCGGCGACAATTGCGCCGCGGCGGAGAATCTCGACGGCAAGGTCATCCGTACCGTGGCCAATCCGCTCAGGAAGGAAGCCGGCTTCATCAACCTGAAAGGCAATCTGTTCGATTCCGCAATCATGAAGACGTCGGTCATCTCGCCGGAGTTTCGCGACCGCTATCTGTCAAATCCGCGAGACCCCGATGCCTTCGAGGGCGTCGCCGTCGTCTTCGACGGTCCGGAAGACTACCACCGTCGCATTGAGGATCCGTCACTCGGCCTGAACGAGAATACCATCCTGTTCATGCGCGGAGCCGGCCCTGTCGGTTATCCGGGCGGCGCCGAAGTCGTGAACATGCAGCCGCCGGCCTACCTGCTGAAGGCGGGCATCCACTCGCTGCCCTGCATCGGCGATGGCCGTCAGTCCGGCACTTCCGGCTCTCCATCGATCCTCAACGCCTCGCCCGAGGCGGCCGTCGGTGGTGGCCTTGCGCTGCTGCGTACGGGTGACCGGGTACGCATCGACCTGCGCAAGGGGACCGCCGACATCCTCGTGTCGGACGACGAGATCAAGCGCCGTCGCGTCGACCTGCAAAACAAGGGCGGCTATGCATATCCGAAGCATCAGACACCCTGGCAGGAGATCCAGCGGTCAATGGTTGACCAGTTGTCCGAGGGAATGGTTCTGAAGCCGGCGGTGAAGTACCAGAACATCGCCGTCACCAGCGGCCTGCCGCGCGACAATCATTAGAACAGTTCCTACTCTGCGTTCAAGATCGGTGCTCGATTGGCGAAGAACTGTGACTGATCTGGAATTAGGGCCTGAAGATGCGCTATGATTTGTATTCACGCGGGCGACGGAACTCCGGATCCGGTGCCGGCTTCTGCTCTGGGGTTTGACCGGAATGGCTTATCCCTTCACCGCGGCGATCCGCGGCTTGGATGACTGGATCGCGGGACCGGCCTCCCTGCTGGATGAACTTGCGCGCGTCACATCCGGCAGCCGCGTGGTCGCGCGGGTCGCGGACGATGGGAGCGCGCTTGAAATCGAGCCGGCGACCAGCCGAAAGCCGTCAGCACCCCTGTTGATACCGATTTCTCCAGACACGCAGGCGCCGGCCGCATTGCGCACCGCGGTGAATGGAAAGGCGGTCCATCTCGGCATCCCGGCGAGCTGGGTGATCGCGCGCCGGATCGAACTGCCGATGGAGGCTGCCAGCCACGTCGAAGGCATCGTTACGTCGCGGATGGGCGCGCTTTCGCCATTGCCTGCTTCCGATATCTATTTCGGCCACCGGGTCCTCGGGATCAGCCGTGAGGCGCGGCAGATCACCGTCGCCGTCGCAATCGTTCCGAGGTCGCGTGTCGCTGCTGCCTTGGCCTGCCTGAACGTGGCCGAGGCCCGCCAGGTCGTGATCTCGGCGCCGTTTCCGGAAGGCGATGCCGTGGAAGTATTGACACAGCGGCAACGGGTCACCGGCACGCGTGGCCGGATAAAGTTTGTCCTTGCCGGAGTTCTGGGCGTAAGCCTAGTCGCTGCAGTCACGGCTCCGGCGGTGCGGCCGATGATCCAGAACAACTATGCCGAGCGCCGCGCCGCCGTCGAGATCCGGGCCGAGAAGGCGCGCCAGGCAATCGCGCTGGCGGCGACTCCGGACAAGGCTGAAACAGCGCCTGAGCAGGAGGCGCTGAATATCAAGGACGACGCGATAAGCGCGCTGGGAGCATTGGACGACCTGGCTCAGGTTTTGCCGACGCATTCCTATGCCATTGAGGTGTCCTTCGCCAATGGCCGCATGCGTCTCTCGGGCCGGACCAAGGACGTGCCCGAAGTACTGACCGCGCTGGAATCGTCGGGTCGCTTCGAAGACAGCAAGCTGGTCGGATCGGCCCTGCGCGGCGAGGATGGCGTTACCTCGGAGTTCGAGGTCGATACCCGCCCGCTCATCCGCACGGGAGGTTCGCTGCGATGAGGACGACACCCCTGTGGCGCGACACGCGGCTTCAATCCCTGGTCGTCATGGCCCTGCTGGTCGTCGGAGCTCTTGTACTCGTCGCCGATACGCTGCTGTCCTGGCGCGCGGAGGCGGGCGCGCTGGCGCTCTATGAGGAACGTACCGCCTTGCTCGAAAGCAAGGCGTCCACTTCCCCGGTTCCCCAAGGCGCGAACCAGGCTCTGGATCCCGGCGAGGGCAAGATTCTTCTCGATGCCCAAACCAGTGGGCTCGTCTCGGCCGAATTCCAGAGTCTGCTCTCCAACCGCGTTGAACGCGTGGGTGCCGTTATCCGGCGCGTCGATGTTCCCACAGACGGTGAGGTCGCCGATATAAGCGATCCTCAGTTGGAGTCTTTGGAACGCATTCGTTTAACTGCCGATATCGAGGTTATGGAGCAATCGCTGCCCGATCTCATGTACGCCATCGAGGCAAGCTCGCCCGTCATGGTCGTTGATAGCTTCAGGCTTCGGTTGAACCGAAACGTCGATCTGGGGGGGAATCAGACCTCGGGTTCCATGGATCGGCCGCTGTCGCTGAACGTCACGCTGTCGGCCTTCCGGGAGAAGGGACCCCAGTCATGATGACCATGCTGGGCGCGACAATGATGCTCGCCGCCATCGCGGCCTCTTCGAGCCTGTCCTTCGGCGCAGAAAAGCTATCGGTCAGGGAACGCCAGGTGAGCGACTATGCGGCGCTTCGGGATCGGCCCCTGTTCTCGCCGGACCGGACTGCCCCGATCGCGTTCGGTGCCCCCGAGCCGGAACTTATTGTCGTGCAGCCTGAGCCGGAACCCGAGCCCCCGCCTGCCGCGGCGCCCGAGTGGCAATTGGTTGGCATCGTGCGGTCGGAAAGGCTCAACAGCGCGACCTTCACCACCCCGGCCGAAATGGCGGCCTTCACGCTGCGCACGGGGGAAAGCCGGGAAGGTTGGACCCTGAAGGAAGTCGGCCAGTTCGAAGTCAAGCTCGATGGAGCGGGAGGACGCGCCTCGCTGCGGTTTTCGGATGAGGCAAGCGGTGAACAAATGTTGCCACCGGAGGAGCCGGTGCCCACGCCTTCAGGGGGTTGATCCAAATGGAGTGGTTGCACATTCCGAGCCTCCGGCAGGGATTAATGGAGCGAGTTTCTTTCACAGACAGCTATCAGGAACGAACGTCTCCAGTAGAGGCGTACAGTTAGGAAATTTGGCCTCCATGGTCTCCACGGCATTCGCATACAAGGCTTTGAATGGCGAGGGTCGTCTCGAACTCGGGCGGATCGATGCGTCCGATTCCGACGATGCCGTCCAGAAGCTCGGGGCGCGCGGGCTGATCCCGGTAAGTGTCGAACCGAGGCAGTCTGCATCGCGCGCACCGCTGTTTTCGACCCGAATACCGGCGTCGCAGGTCACGCGGCTGCTCTCCGACCTGTCGATCATGCTGAATGCGGGGATCCGGATCGACGAAGCGCTGGCGATCATGGAAAAGGAATTCGACAGCGGCAGGCTTCAGCCCGTGGTTGCCGGCATTCGCACCGACCTGGCGTCGGGCACCTCGTTCTCCAGAGCGCTGGAAGCCTGGCCCGCTCTGTTCCCGGCGTTCCAGGTCGCCATGGTTCGTGTCGCGGAGACCTCCGGCAAGTTACCCACCCTCCTGTCGCGCATCGTGCAGGAGCGCCAGCATTTCGAGGCATTGCGGGCCAAAGTCAGCGAGGCGCTGCGGTATCCGGCAGTCCTGTTTGCCGGCACGATCTGCGTACTGGTCTTCTTCCTGGTGGGGGTCGTTCCTCAGTTCGAACCGATGCTCATGCAGAGCGGCAAGAAGGACACGCTGATGGTGGTGATGTTCGCGGTCTCGAATTTCCTGCGCGCTTATGGGCTGGTCCTTTTGCTTGCGGCTTCGATACTCGTATTGCTGGGGTTCGTGGCGGCGCGGCGGGGCCTTCTCTGGGCATGGCTTTGGGGTTTCGCCAAGAAACTTCCGCTTTTGTCGGAGATACCGGGGAGCTATCGGACGGGGCGCTTCGCCCGTCTCCTGGGCATCATGGTCGAGACCGGGGTGGCGGTTCCTGTGGCTTTCAAGCTCATCAGCGATACCGTCGACCACGGCGAGGCCGCGCGGGCACGCGCGCAGCAGGCGTCCGACGCGCTGAGGCAGGGGAATAGGCTTGGCCATGCGCTTGAGATTCTTCAGCTTCCCCCGCTGGCGGTGCGCATGTTGAGGCTCGGCGAGCAAAGTGGCGAACTCGCAGGGCTGGCCTATCGTGTCGCCGACTTCTATGAAGTACGGCTGGAGCGTTCGCTGTCCCGTATCGTCGGGCTTGTCGGCCCTGCGGCAGTGGCAACCATCAGTATCTTGATCGGTGGTATGATCGTGTCGATCATGTCCACCCTCATGTCCTTCAACGACATGGTCCGCTAGGAGGCTGTTTGCATGAGCGTTCATTTCGCAGTTGGTCCCTATCTCATGCAGCGCAAGCGTGCCCGGCGCCGCGAGGCAGGCTTTACGCTGATCGAGATGCTGGTCGTGCTGGCCATCATCGGCCTGATCTCGGCGCTCGTCGGTCCTCGTGTTCTCGCGCAGTTGTCCGACTCGCGCGTGCGTGCGGCGAAGCTTCAGATCGAGGCGTTTTCCAGCGCGCTCGACATCTTCTACATCGATGTCGGCCGTTATCCGGTGCAGGCCGAGGGGCTGGGAGCGCTGGTGCGCAAGCCCTCGACCATCCAGGTCTGGAACGGGCCATACGTTCGCGGCGAGACCGTTCCGCTCGATCCGTGGGGTCATGAATACAGATACGCAAGCGACGGAAAGACGTTCAACATCACCACCGACGGGCCCGGTGGGCGCGGCTCCAATGTGTCCGCCCAGCCCTAAGGGCAACAGCAACCGCAAAAGGACGCAACGCGGTGTCGTGCTGCTCGACGTGGTCGCGGCGCTTGCGATCGTCGCTCTCGCGGCCTTCGTGCTGATGCCGCGCCCGCGTTCCAGCATCGGGGCTGCCGAGCTTTCTGGCGAGGCGGTTCGCGTCAGCGGGGAGTTCCGCAAGGGCAGAGCGAAGGCGCTGACCACGGGCAGCGTCGCCGACGTGAGGGTCGATCCGGGAAACAAACGCATCCAGGTGGATGGCGCCAATCCGATCTCGATCAGGGATGGGGTGGCCATGAACTGGGTCACGTCGGACCGGTGTCCCATACGAGGCGGAAGCAGAGCCTTGCGCTTCCTTGCCGACGGACGGTCGTGTGGGGGCGTCATGACACTGTCCGCCAGCGGCCGGGAGATCGAACTGCGCGTCGACTGGTTGACCGGCCGCGTGGAAATGAGGCCGAAATGACAGGACGGCGCAGACGCGGCTTCACGCTGATCGAGGTTCTGGCCTCGCTTGCCGTCGCCGTGCTGCTGATCGTTCCGATCGCGCGCATGATCACGGGCACCGCAGGTGCGTTCGCGGGTCTGGAACGATCGACCGAACGCCGTGTCGGCATGCAGGCTGCCATGGCGGCGGCGATGACCCTTAGCCCGTTGCGAACGGGCCGGCGCGTGATCGGAGGCTTCACGGTCATCGTGGAACCGTACCGCTTCGAACGCGGCACTGCCCTGGCTCGCGCCGGATGGCAGCTTTACTCCGTCACCGTTCGCAGCACCGACGGATCGGATGACGACGCGATGCAGACCGTGCGCCTCGGCAAGCGGCAATGACAAGGAAACGCAGCGCTCGGGCCGGCTTCACGCTGATCGAGGCATTGGCTTCGCTGGTGCTTGCGACGATGCTGTTTGGCGGGCTGGCACTCTACACCGGAACCTGGCTGCGCCAATGGCAGGGGATAATCGCCAGAGGCGGGCAGGAGGACACGGTGGCGGTGATTCTCGACCGGATGGTCGAGGATCTGGAGGCGGCGCAGCCCGGCTATTCCAACCCGGAGGGAGCCGCTGCGATCCGCTTCACCGGCCATGCCGACGAGGTCACCTTCGAGCGCCCGGCGCTCGGCTACGAGCCGCGTGCGGGACTTGATGACATCACCTATTCGATGGGTCGGGCCGGAGCCGACGAGGCCCTCATTCGTGCCCGCCGCGATCACAGGATGGGCGAGGGCGGGGAGGATCTTCCGCTGGTGCGAGGCGATCTGAAGCTTTCGTTCAGCTATGCCGGGCCGGACGGCGCGCTCAGCCCCGAATGGACAAGCACCAACCGCATGCCGTCACTCGTCCGTATCGAGATATCCGGCAGTTCTCCGCGTCCCTGGCGGCAATGGGCCTATGCGCGGTTACGCGTCGAGCTGCCCGCGCGTTGCGGCGCGGCCGAAGCGCTCGCGCCGTGTCTGCAGCGCTACGGCATCGGCTTCTGAACTCCGCAGGGCTGTACGATTGGCGCCGATAACAGGCTTGCAAAACAGCGTGGCATGCAGACGGCGCAAGGCTGCCGCTGGCTATCGACATTCGCGGGCTCTGTCGCAAATCGTTCTTTTGTTTTCGCGTCGCTGATCAGGCTGCCAGGATCTCGAACTGCTCGGCGATCGAGGGAGATGGATTGTAGGCAAACCTCGCCTGCTGTCTGCGCATCATGTGAACCATCTCCATGCCAGTGAGAATAACCTCGGCGGTCGCATTCACTTGAAGCCGAACATGGAGTGGATGCGGCGCTTGACGCGTCGATGGTTCTGTTCGATCCAATTATTGAGGTACTTGCTGTTGCGGATGTGAATCGGCTTCGGTGAACGTCGCGGGCGGTCCCGCAGACGGCTTTCAGCATCGCAGGAAATGACCGCCTCGCGGTTGGTTTGGCTGCCGTCGATGACAATGCGTTCCGGCCTGCCGTAACCCAGCGGCGACCGAAGGTCGTCTCGATTTCCTGCAATGCCTTGCTCGCCCGGTTGCGTCAACGCGACCTGCTGCGAGGCTTTGAGGAGCGAGCCATGCTCGCCCAGCGCGAGTAGGAGCCGCAACTGTTTCAGGTGGATCCTGGAAACGATCGAGTGGAGCGGTGGGGCCATGCCTGGGTTGAGTAAACGTTATACCGAGATCACATCTTCTCAGTTGTCGCGCGAGCGAATGCTGCAATACTCCGGCCGGCCAAGTCTCTGCGGCGATCACGATTAATGAGTTTCGCTGTTCAGGCCCAGATCCAAACAATCCCGAATGCGCTGGCCCGAATGCGCTGGTCTAAAAATATCAGGAGGAGAACGTAATGACAGTCAGCCGACGCTCATTGTTGAAGGCCGGCGCCGGAATCGCCGCCGCAGGGGTGGCCAGCAGCATATTGCAGCCGAGCATTGCCAATGCCGCGGACCCGCGCGTAGCCGATATCGTCGTTGTGGGTTGCGGCTCGGCGGGCCTCGGGGCCGCAGTCGCCGCCGCAGAGGCGGGCGCGTCGGTTATTGTCCTCGAGGCGCAACCGCACATCGGGGGACGTGGCATCGTCAGCTCAGGCAACATTCCCCTGGGAGGCGGAACCCCTGCCCAGATGGCGGCCGGCATCGCGGACTCGCCAGACCTCCTGTATCGCGACCTTACCGACTGGTCCATCGTCCAGGCGAACGGCTTTCCGAGCTACCGCTATAACGATCGCGAGCTGATCCGGGCATTTGCCGACGTCAACGTCGACCTTTACAACTTTCTGGTCCGCCATGGCGTCGTGTGGACGACATCCAGGCCCGACAATGTCGGCGGCAATGAGGTCGGCAACTCGGTGAACCGTATGATGCATACGGCGATCATGAACTACGTCTCGGTCCGGACCGGCTTGCCGGTAGCCGCGAGCCAACAGCGGACGACGTCTCAAGGGCCCGGCTTCATATATCCGCTGGAGGCCGCGGCAAAGGCGCGTGGCGTGAAGATCCTGCTGAATTACCGTTTGGAGTCACTGCTGCGGACGAAAGCGGGCGTGGTCGGGGTCGTAGCCTCCAATCAGGGCCGCCTCGTTAACATTCAGGCACGCAAGGGCGTAGTGATTGCGAGTGGCGGCGGAAACGGCAATGTGGAATACCGCCGACAGTTCGACCCACGGCTCACCGCGGAGTACTGCGGCGTCGCTGGCGAGCCCTATTCCTTCCAGGACGCCAGCGGCATACTCGCAGGGCTGAATGTCGGCGCGTCGCTCGCGGGCACGTACAACCAGACTGGAGAGTTCGGCACTAACATCACCAAGCCAACCGCCATCGGAACGCGGTACAACTACTCGTTCCTGCAGTGGGGGCCCAATAGCCCTGTCTTCCACCTTGCGAAAGCTTCGGGACTAGCCAACGTCAACAACCAGAACGTTATCCATGTAAACATGATCGGGAGGCGGTTCTACGACGAAACGGGAGGTCAATTCGGGACGAACAGCGCTGGCTCGGTCAACCCGTACACTCAGGGCAGCTACCTGAACGCCAAGAACATCACATACAACCCGCAAAACTGGATCAACGCCGCTCTGGCTGGAATCGGCGACGGCCACAACGGCGGTGGCCCGATCTGGGCCATCTTCGATGCAGATGCCGTGGCCCGCCAGAGATGGAATGTGGCGCCGCCCTTCGTCGATCCCGATGGATTCTTCTTCCAGGCAAACACGCTGGAGGAACTCGCACAGAAGATCGTCATGCCGCATCAGCGGGTTCCGATGCCGGCAAGCAACCTGGTCGAAACGGTGACGCGGTACAACAGCTTTGTTGACGCGGGTGCCGACGCCGACTTCGGCAAACCGACACCCCAATACAAGATCCAACGGGGCCCCTTCTATGCCGCCTGGTCGACGCCGGTGATCCACGACGCCCGGTCCGGCCTGCGCATCAACGGCTCAAGCCAGGTCCTCGACTATGCCTCTCAGGTGATTCCCGGCCTCTACGCCGCCGGCGAAGCTGCTGGCGGATTCAGTCAGCACGGGAACGGTCGAGCTCTCTCTCAGGGCATCATCGCAGGAAGGCACGCAGCCTCCAGTTCGTATTAGCAGGACTACAGCTCTCAACAATAGTCCCGCCAGGCCTCTCGGTCCGGCGGGACTACCTGTTCCTCGGACCCGAGGCCAGTGATTCCAGCACCGGCGGCATGAAGAACTTGGCCATGCGCGCGACACAGGCCTGCGCGATGCGCTGGCCGGTGGCCACCGGGCCGGTGAAGCTGATCGCGTTGACGCGTTTGTCGTCCAGCAGCACCTGGCCCACTTCGGAGCCGCGGCCCATCACCAGGTTGAACACCCCGCTGGCAGGCCCGCGCGGTGCAGGATGTCGGCGATGGCCCAGGCGCTGCCGTATACGAGATCGGCGGGCTTGAGCACCACGGCGTTGCCGCAGGCCAAGGCCGGGGCGATCTTCCAGGCGGGGATCGCGATGGGGAAGTTCCAGGGCGTGATCAGGCCCACGACGCCTACGGGCTCGCGGGTGACTTCCACGCCGACGCCGGGCGTACGGAAGGCACCACGTCGCCGCCGACACGCAGCGCTTCGCCGGCAAAGAACTTGAAGATGTTGCCGGCCCGTGCCACCTCGCCGATGGCCTCGGGCAGGGTCTTGCCTCCCTCGCGGGCGAGCAGGTCGCCCAGTTCGGCCTTGCGCGCCAGGATCCCGGCGCCGGCGGCGTCGAGGATGTCGAAGCGCTGCTGCGGGGTGGACAGGCCCCAGGCGGACTGGGCCTGGGTGGCTGCGGCGATGGCCTGCCTGGCTTGGGCCGCCTCGGCTTGCGCGAACTCGCCAATGACGTCGCGCGTGTCCGAGGGGTTGATGTTGCGCGAGACGCGAGGGCCTTCGACCCACTCGCCGCCGATCAGGTTGTTGAACATAGTGTGCTTGCTTCCTAAAGGCTGGCTTCGAGCATCGCTTCGTAACCGGTGTCGGATGCCACGCGCGGGTTGGTCAGGTGACTGTGGTCCTTCAAGGCGCCCGGACGATGTCGGGGAACATCGCGCGCCACGCCCAGTTGGGCCAAGCCCGTCGGCAAGCCGAGCCGCTCGGTCATGGCGCGCACGGACGGCCCCCCTCGGCCCCGCTGGCCAGGTCCATCGCCTTGCCCATGCGGCACCCTGGCGGATACAGCGCTGACCGGCGCGGTCGCGCCGACCTGATGCTCAGGACTGGCGATGGACCAATTCGTCGATCAGCAGTTTGGCGGCGGGCGGAACCCACGCCCCCTTGCGGGTGACGAGCTCATAGGCCTCGCTTCGCGACGCCAGGGCCAGCGGCAGGATGCGCGTCATCTGCCGGTGCGCGAAGAACTGCGCGACTTCGATCGACACCAGGGCCACGAAGGACGGGTTGGCCTGCAGCAGCGCCAGCGTCGCAAAAGCGGAGGTCGTCTCGAGCAGGTGCTGCGGGAACCGGATCCCGCAATCGCGGTATTCGCGTTCGAGCAAGAGCCGCATCGGCATGTTCGCGCGGTATACCACCCATCGGTATGGCGCCAGCTCCTGCAGGGTGAGCTTCTTCGCGTGCCGGAGCGGATGGCCGACGTTCGCGATCACCGCGAGCGTTTCATCCTGGAGCTTCACGCTGTCGTAGACCTGCGGCGCCTGGCTGATGGTCGTGCGGCAGATCGCCAGGTCGAGCCGGCCGGCTTCGAGCTGGGCCAGCAGGGCGGCGCTGGTGTCCTCGACGATCTCGACGGACAAGTCGGCCTGCCGCGCAACGAGCGCGGAGATGGCATCGGTGAGCAGCGGCACCGCGCCCATGATGACGCCGGCCGCCACCCGCCCGCCCTGGCCACGCATGATTCCGACGATCTCGTCGCGCAGGTGCGCGAGATCCGTCTGGATCAGGCGCGCATAGCGGATCACGCAATGGCCGACGGCATTGGGCTCCAGGCCCCGGTTGGTGCGAACGAACAGCGGCGTGCCGAAGGTCGTCTCGATTTCCTGCAATGCCTTGCTCGCGCCCGGTTGCGTCAACGCGACCTGCTGCGAGGCCTTCAGGAGCGAGCCGTGCTCGCCCAGCGCGACCAGGAGCCGCAGCTGTTTCAGGTGGAGCCTGGAAATGATCGAGTGGAGCGGTGGGGTCATGCCTGGATTGCGTAAATGTTATATCGAGATCATATCGACCGCAAGCATTTCAAATGAAGATCATTGGCGGTTTCGCCACCGAACAGCGGGACCCGCGTGGGGCCAACCCAGCCGCTGTACCAACAGCGCGTCGGCGAACCAGGACCCGCCAGTGCGTGGAAGGCCTCGGCGCTCGACGGCCGCGAAGGTGCCGATCGTCGTTCCGACAGTGCCGTGGGTCGCAGCAAGATGCGTAAGCTCGTCTGCCAAGTCGGCCGCCGTCTCGTCATCCCGGGCAAGCCCCAGGGCATCGAGAACTCCGACGACGCTCGCCTCGTCAGAAGATCCTCCGCGGGCCGAGTTGCCAGCCAGCGCCAAGCCAATTCGGCCGGCGGGACCGACGTCGTCTCCAGGTCGCGTCAGCAGAACGGCATCACGAAGTGCCGCTTCATCGTCTACACCCCCCATCTGCCGCGCCGTTACCGCCGCCGCAGAAAGTTTTTTGACGAAAACTGCTCGTTTTTCAACCTCTTCCGACCAAGGTTGACCACGTTTGATCAGCATATTCGGTCAAAAACCAGTCAAAATAATTCTAACCAAGCCAAAACGGTGGGAATTCGCCCACCAAGATGACAAACGATTGGGCTTGCTGGATGGATTCATGATATTTGTGGCAGATCGCTCGCGTGATTCAGGCGAGCGCGTTTGCGGCACCGTGCGGAGATACAAACGTGGCAAGGAATGTCCGAAAATCAGCGGTGGAGGACATGGCGCCCTCGGCGTCCGCCGGGTCATGGGAAGACGATGGCGGGCGCGGACGGGTCGACTTGATTCCGGCCAAGCGTCATGCCTTCATCCTCGAATGCCTTAAACGGCAAGGAGCCGTAGGCGTTCAGGAGCTCATCGATCTCATCGGCGCATCGCCTTCGACGATCCGGCGCGATCTCGAGACGCTTGAACGGCAGGGAGCACTGGAGCGAACGCATGGCGGGGCGATGCTTCAGCGCACGGAACTCGCCACCTTCGAGCCGGATCTCGCCACCGCGGCGCATTTCGCCAGGGCAGAGAAAGAGGCCATCGGTGCCGCCATGATGTCGGAACTCCGCGCCGGCCAAAGCGTCATTTTCGACGCAAGCACGACCGTGCTGGAAGTCGCCCGCGCCATCGCCGCGACGCCTATTCCGCTTACCGCCGTTACCAACAGTCTTGCGATCGCGCAGATACTTGCAGCCGTGCCGGAAGTACGTCTCGTCATGCTTGGCGGCACCTGCAAGCCGGGCTCACTGACCCTGGTCGGCCAGCCCGGCGAGAATTTCCTGCGAACCATCCACGCCGATGTGGCCATTCTTGGGACCCATGCCATCACCGGAGACATGCTCACGGAGACCTCGCTAGAGGTTGCGGCGATGAAGCAGGCGATGATCGCGGCGGCGCGCCGTGTCGTCGTGCTTGCGGACAATTCGAAGTTCACTGCCCCCAATTTCTGCACCATCTGCCGTCTGGCCGATATCCACCAGATCATTACCGACGAGGGCATCGATCAGGCTCACCTCACCAATCTTCGGACGCTCGATGTGAACGTCCGCGTCGTGCGCGTCAGCCGTCCAGGTTCTTCAGTTGAGCGCTCTTGAGATTGCGGATATTCGGGTCGTAGCCGACGACCTGACCGGCGCCCTGGATAGCGCGGTTTCCTTCGCCTCGCCTGGCTACGGCATCGGGGTGAGCTGGCAACTGGACCGTGCGTTTTCGGGGCGTATGGCTGTCGATGCGGCCACGCGAGAGGGCGCCGAGGCGACGGCCGTCGCCAGGCACCGGGCGCTCGCGCCATGGCTCGCCGCCGGACAATTGAGTTTCAAGAAGATCGACAGCCTTTTGCGCGGTCACGTCATCGCCGAAATAGAAGCCTGCATCGTCGAGGGGACGTACCAGCGCGTTGTGCTGGCGCCTGCTTTCCCGTTTCAGGGGCGTGTTACGCGCGCCGGGCGCCAATGGCGGCTCGATCGGCCTGAAATGGTTGGTCCCGACCTCCTCGCCGACCTCGGCCAGCGCTTTTCGGTCGGGCGTTCAACACCGAGGGCACGACCGGTCCATTTCATCACCCTCTACGATGCCGAAACGGACACGGACCTGGACAAGATCGTCGCAACGGCCGGAATGCCGGAGGCACGGATCTTGTGGGTCGGCACAGGCGGCCTGGCGGCGGCACTCGCCCGGCACATGAAAGCACAGCAGAAGCCTGCTCTTGCGTTATCCGGGCCGTTCCTTGGCCTTGTCGGCACAAATCACGAGGTCACAGCGGGACAGGTGGCCCTCTTTGCCGCCCGGCATGCGGATGCGCATATCGTTATCGAACGCGACATCGACAAAGCGAGAAAGCGCTTGGCGGAGCGGATGATGCAAGGCGCGCCATCAATTGTCAGCGTCGCTGCATCGGGTGATCGCCACGCGGTGGCGGATCATATCGGCAAGGTGTTTGCCTCGCTTCTCGAAGATTTGCCGAAGCCCGGCACGTTGCTCGTCACTGGCGGCGAAACATTGCGGTCGGTGTGCGACAGCCTAGGCGCCGTCGAACTCACGGTCGAAAGCGAGATCGAGCCGGGGCTGCCGGTTTCCGTCATCAAAGGCGGCGTTTTCGAGGGGCTGGCCACGATTTCGAAATCGGGCGCGTTCGGCGACAGCGCCCTGCTCTGCAGGCTTGCCGCTCTCGCGCGTTCCTGATCAGGACGATCGCCGGCGAAGACGCGGCACATCCGCCTTGCCGGTCAAATAGCGTCAAAAAACACTGCGAAGCCGGGTGCGGTCGAGATTTCAGCCCGCAGAGGGAGAGGCGTAGTCCGATCAGCCGTGAAATTTGATTGCGAATGATCGCGAAAGAAAACTATTGCGCATATCTGGCCAGAAGGATTAGAAGATGATCACAATTGACCGATATGGGGTGTTTATGTCTGGTCCAAGGCTCGGCATCACAATGGGTGATCCCGCGGGCATCGGCCCCGAGATCATCGCGAAGGCATGCGCACGGCTGAAACCGCGCCTTGCCGAGGGGTCACTGTCGCTTCTCATCATCGGCAGCGTCACCGCGATGCGCGCGATGGAGTCCATTTCAGGACGTATCGAGCGGGAAGAACCGTCGGCTTCGCCCAACGGACATTTTCCGCCCGTGGCCATTCTTGAGGCCGGACCAGAGCGGACACCCATAGAGACAGGCGTCATGTCGGCCGAAGGCGGGCGCCTTGCCTACCTGGCCATCGAAAAGGCTGTTCGCCTGGCCCAGGCCGGCTCGATAGCAGGCATCGTTACGGCCCCTCTCAACAAGGAAGCACTCAACCTGGCCGGCTATCACTATGCCGGCCATACCGACATGCTGGCGGAGCTGACAGGCGCACGCGATTCCGTGATGATGCTTGCCCATGGCGATTTTCGCGTCAGCCATGTCTCGACCCATGTGGCGCTGGCTCAGGTTCCGTCGAAACTGACCGAACCTCGTTTGCGCCGGGTTATCGAGTTGACTGTCGAGGCATTGCAGAGCCTCGGCATTGCCCATCCGCGCATTGCGATTGCCGCGCTCAACCCGCACGCTGGCGAAGGCGGCATTTTCGGTCGTGAGGACATCGACATCACGACCCCGGTCGTCGCCTCTTACACATCGCCCGATTTCGCCGTGGTTGGACCTGTTCCGGGCGACACGGTCTTCGTCAAGCTACGTGCCCGTCAGTATGATGCGGTGGTCGCGATGTATCACGATCAGGGCCATGTTCCGGTGAAGCTGCTCGGCTTCAATGTCGATCCCGCGACCGGTGAATGGAAAGCGCTCTCCGGTGTCAATGTGACGCTCGGCCTTCCGATCATTCGTACCTCCGTCGACCACGGCACGGCCTTCGACATCGCCGGCAAGGGCATCGCCAACGAGGACAGCCTGGTCGAGGCGATCGAGTTCGCCGTTCAGATGGCCGCGGCAAAATCCAAACCTTAGGCACCGGCACGCCTGCAACGCACGAAGAAGCGGATCGAATCATGGCTGTAGAGAAGTCCCATCTCATGCTGATCGACGGCAGATTTGTCACCGGCGAAGCCGGCACGCGCCCGGTGATCAACCCGGCCAACGGCAAGGTTTTTGTCGACGTGCCCGAGGCAAGTCCGGATCAGGCTCGCCAGGCGATAGAGGCAGCCCGTAAGGCGCAGAAAGCCTGGGGGCTCAAATCACCCCTCGCCCGTGCGGCGATCATGAAGCGGATCGCGGTGTTGATCCGGCAGAACACCCGACATCTGGCCGAGGTGGTCGTCAGGGAACAAGGCAAGCCGATCAATGAGGCCATGGGTGAAGTGGGCGGTGCGGCCGAGTTCTTCGACTACTACGCCGAGTTTGCCCGCCGCATTCAAGGTGAGATCCTGCCATCCGACTACGCGGGAGAGCAGGTCTGGATCCAGCGCGTACCCGTAGGCGTCGTCGCCGCCATCATTCCCTGGAATTATCCGAGCGCCCTGGTCAGCCGAAAGGTGGCGCCCGCCATGATCGCCGGCGACACCATCGTCCTCAAACCGCATGAAGACACGCCGCTTTCGGCGCTCGAAATGGCTCGCATCTTTGTGGAAGCGGGCGTGCCGGACGGCGTCGTCAACATCATAACAGGACGAGGCGAAACCATAGGCGAGGTGCTGTGCACGGAACCCGGCGTCGACCTCATCACCATGACCGGAAGCGTGCCGACCGGCAAGCGCATCATGGCGAATGCTTCGCGCCACCTGACGCCCGTTTCGCTGGAGCTTGGCGGCAAGGCGCCCTTCATCGTCCTGGCCGATGCCGATCTCGACCTGGCGGTACGGTCGGCGGCCACTTCGCGCTACATGAATTGCGGGCAGGTCTGCATATGCAACGAACGCACGCTCGTTCACCGTTCGATTTACGATCAGTTCGTCACGCGCTTCGTGGAGTTCTCGAAGTCGCTGGTCGTCGGTGACCCGATGCAGGCGAATACCGATATCGGTCCCAAAGTCAGCCGTGAGGAATTGGAAAAGGTCGAGGTGGTCCTGGCGGAAGCCGTCGCGGGCGGCGCGAAGCTGGCGCTGGCCGGCGGACGCCCGGCCAAGGCGCCGATCGACGGCGGCTACTGGCTCAATCCGACCGTATTGACCGACGTGACGCCCGACATGCCGATCATGACGCGGGAAATCTTCGGCCCGGTCGTGCCGATCATGCCCTTCGACACCTTCGAGGAGGCAGTCAGCATCGCCAATACCAGTCGCTATGGCCTGTCGGCCTATCTTTTCACCAACGATCTTGGTCGCGTCATGAACGCCGTCAACGAGGTTTCGTTTGGCGAAATCTATGTGAACCGGATCGGGCCAGAAATGCTGCAGGGCTTCCATGTCGGCTTCCGCGAGAGCGGATTGGGCGGTGACGACGGCGTACACGGGCTCGAGAGCTACATGCGCAAGAAGACGGTCTACGTGAATTACTCGGGTGCCGCCACGGCGGCATTGATGCCTTACGGGCGCTGAACAGCGCCCAGCCAGTACGACCAGCCAGGTCGCTACCCGGCCGCAATGGCCGTTTCATCTCATCGGGAGGAATAAAATGCACTATCGTAGATTCATGGCGGCGGCTTTGGCCGTGGCACTATCAGGACTGGCCGCATCTTCGGCGATCGCCGACGACACCATTCCACCGGAAGCAAAGGCGTTGCTTGAGCCGTTGCCTCTATCGCCGAGAGGCCAACCCGTTCCGGGCTTCCCGGACGGTCCACCGGCGGTGTCGCCAGACGTGCTGAAATTCTCCGATGCCGACCTTGCAAAGCTGAAGGCCGGAAAGTTCACCGCCGGGCTGGTGATGCACACGATGGATGCCGGCTGGCCTCAATTGCAGGTGGCCGGGATCTCGAACACGCTCAAGGATTTTGGCATCGAGGTTGTCGGAACCACCGACGCCAAGTTCCAGCCCGGCCAGCAGATCAGTGATCTCGAGCAGATGATCGCACGCAAGCCGGATGTGATCTTCTCGATCCCGATCGATCCGAAGTCCGAATCCGAAGCCTACAAGAAGGCGGCGGCAGCCGGCATCAAGCTGGTTTTCATGGACAACGTTCCGGTCGATATGGCGCCGGGCAAGGACTATGTGTCCGTTGTCGCTTCCGACAATGAGAAGAACGCCTATTTCGCCGCGCAGGAACTTGTCGGGGCCATTGGCGGCAAGGGCGAGGTCGGCATCATCACGCTGGTCTATGACTATTACTACTCTGTCGCGGCCCGCAAGGTCGGCGCACTCAAGGCATTCGGCGAACACCCCGACATCAAGGTCGCGGACGTCGGTACCTTCACCGCGCCTGAGAAGGCCTACGAGGTCGCCACAGCCATGTTGACGGCGCATCCCGACATGAAGGGCATTTTCGTTGCCTGGGACACGCCCGCGCAGCAGGTCGTGGCAGCGACCAAGACACTCGGCCGCGACATCGTCATCACCACGAATGACATTGCCGCAGACAGCGCGCTGAACGTTGCACGTGGCGAGTTTCTGGCCGTGGGTGCGCAACGCCCCTATGACCAGGGCGTCGCGGAGGCCAAGGCGGCCGCGCTTGCTCTGCTTGGACATGACGTCCCGCCGTATATTTCGGTACCGACGTTGCGCGTCAAGAAGCTCGACCTTCTCAGTGCCCTCAAGCAGGTCACCAAGGAAGATGCGCCGGCTTCGGTGGTGAAAATCTGCAACGGCGAGTGCTTCTAGAGCAGTTCACCGTTTCACGGAAACGGCGAACCGCTCTATCTCTTTGTTTTTGCGCAATTCCGGACGGAAAACCGTACACACTTTTCTTGGAATTGCTCTAGCTCCTTCTTTCGCCGGCGGGCCGCAGCAGTCCGCCGGCGCTCCCCGAGCGATCGAGAAATCGTCATGGCCGAAGCGAAAACTTCAACGTCCCAGCGCCCTATCGTAACGATGCAACGCATCGGCAAGTCGTTTGGCGCGAACCGCGTGCTGTCGGACATTTCGTTCGAGGTCAAGGCCGGCGAAACGCATGCACTGCTCGGCGAAAACGGTGCGGGCAAGTCGACGCTCATGAAGATCCTCATGGGCGCGTATCGGACGGACGAAGGCCGGATTCTGTTCGACGGCGAGGACGTCACCGCCCTGTCGCTTCGAGAGAGGATCGATCGCGGAATCGCAATGATCTTCCAGGAGCTGAGCGTCTTGCCGAACCGTTCGGTTGCCGAAAACCTGTTTATCCTTCGCGAGCCGCTCGCCTTCGGCCGACGTGTCGATGCCAGAAAAATGCTGCGCGAGGCCCGGGCTCTGATCGAGCGATTTGCCTTCTCGCTCGATGCTTCGGCACGTGTGGGCGACCTGGCGTTCGCTCAGCGCCAGATGGTCGAGATTCTCAAAGCGATCTCGCGGGGCGCCAAGCTGCTCGTAATGGACGAGCCGACTTCGTCCCTGACCATCCATGAGGAGGAAACGCTTTTTCGGACAATCGGTCAGCTCAAGCAGAACGGAATCGGTATCGTCTACATCAGCCATCGCATGGCCGATGTGCTGCAGCTTTCGGATCGCATCTCGATCATCAAGGATGGGCGACTGGTCGGCCCGCTCGATCCGGAGAAGACGTCCATCGAGGATATCGCGTCGTTGATGTCCCGGCCCAAGGTCGAAACAGCTTCCCCAGCCGCAGCCGCGCCAGCAAATCGTCAACCGGCGACGCCCGCCGGGATGCCGGCTCTTGAGGTCCATGACCTTGCCACCTCGCGCAAACTGTCCGGCGTGTCGTTCTCGATCGGCCCGGGCGAGATCGTCGGCCTTGCCGGGCTTGTCGGCAGTGGCCGCTCGACCCTGGGCAAGGCCTTGTTCGGCATCCTTCCGGATGTAACCGGCCACATCGCCGTCGGGAGCGACCTCGTCCAGCCGGGCAGTGTGAGCAGGGCCATCGCTGCCGGTATCGCGCTTGTTCCCGAAGACCGTCGGCTCGAAGGTCTTGTGGGTGGGCGCTCGATCGAGGAGAACCTCGCGCTCCCCCGCCTTTCCGATTTCTCGCTGGCGGGTCCGTTCGGGCCGATGGCGAAGGCCCGGATAACGGCTCTGTTCAGACAATACCGGGACGATCTCAGTATCCTGTGCCGCGGTCCCTTACAGAAAGCCCAGGAGCTTTCGGGCGGCAATCAGCAGAAGATCGTCTTCGCCAAATGGCTGGCCATGAAGCCGAAGCTGTTGATCCTCGACGAGCCAACCTCCGGCGTCGACATCAATGCCAAGCGCGATATGCGCGACCTTGTGCGCCGCACGGCCGGCGAAGGCGTCGCCGTGCTGCTCATTTCTTCGGAACTCGAAGAACTCCTGGATTTGTCCGATCGCATTCTGGTGATGGCGCAAGGGCGGATCACGCGCAGCATCGATCGCGCGGACGACGAGACAAAACTTCGCGCGTTGCTGCAGGCCGAGGCGGCCAGACAAGCCAGTACGCGCGCCCAGGGAGTTGCAGCATGAAACCTTCGCCTATGCCCTCGCACGCAAATGCGATAAATTTTTTCCGCGATCACATCACCTATGTGATCTTCCTGGCGATAACCCTCTACTTCGTCCTGTTTGCTCCCCACTTCGCGTCTGTCTCGACCGCAAGCGCGGTTCTGCGCATCACGGCCATCGTTTCGGCAATGGCGATCGGCATGACATTCGTCATCATCTGCGGCGAAATCGACCTGTCGGTAGGATCGGTTGCAAGTTTTTCAGGGATGATCGGAGCGCTGCTGCTCGGCCAGGATGTTCCCACCTACGTCGCAGCTCTTCTGGTGCTGGCAGCCGGCGCAGCGATCGGGGCCACCTCCGGCATCCTTGTTACAAAAATACGCATCCCATCGTTTCTTGTGACCCTTGGCATGCTGTCGATCTTTTCCGGACTGGCGCTGACGATCACCGGCACCCGGCCAGTGTCGATCGTCGACGATGATTTCTCGAACCTGTTCTGGAACGGCAGTTTTCTGGGCGTGCAGGCGCCAATCTGGTGGACGATCGTCCTAACTGCCGTCGGCTATTATCTTCTGCACCAGATGCCCTTCGGCAGGCGTGTTTATGCGACTGGTGGAAACCCTGTAGCCGCCCGCTTTTCCGGGGTGCGGACGGACAGCGTCAAGATTTTCGCCTTTGTGCTGTCCGGCATGATGGCATCCCTTGCAGGCATGATGCTCGCGGCCCGCTCCACCGCCGGCAATCCCAGCCTGGGGGCGGGTCTCGAACTCGACGTCATCGCGGCCGTGATCATAGGCGGGACAAGTCTCTTCGGCGGCTATGGATCGATCGTCGGTTCTGTCGTCGGAGCAATCTTCATAGGAATTCTCGGATTCGGTCTTCTCGTGCTCGGTCTTTCGACCAGCATCCAGGAGGTGATCAAGGGCGCTATCATCATCATTGCCGTCTCGTTGAACCGGCGTTGAAAGCAGCAGAGTTCCATGACCCGACGAAACGCGCGCGTTCCACGCGTTGACTGCCGAAATCGCGCCGTGCCCACCTGAAATTTCTTCACCGGCTATACGGCCCGCTCGGTGTCTGCGCTAGGTAGCGGCTTCGTTGGCCAGGTGGTCCTTCATGAGGTCACCATAAGATTCAACATCGAATGCGGTTGGAAAATTCTCGGGCTTATAGGCCGGGATCGCCGCCTTCCGATCCAGAACCGACTGATGGACCAGCGGCCGCCGTCCCTGTCGCTCGATCGTGCGCGGCTCGGCTTGCGGTAGGTAGAAGCCGAGGACCGATTTTCGCTTCCATTCACGCCATTTGACGGACTTTGGGATCCACTCGAGCGGCTTCCAGCCCACGGTCATTGAATCATGCACGATCCCCAACGGATCGGGGCTGACGAACGTCATCGTCCCCTCGCCCTTCCCTTCCCCGAAGACAAGCCGCTCCAGCATGCGGGAATTGGTCTGCAATCCAAATGCTTTGGCCTGATCAACCATCCAGTCGAGCGGAAATTTGGATATGGCGCTTTCCTCTTCAGGATAGCCACCGCCGACATCCGAATGAGATCCGGCGAACCAGACTTGCCTGATGTCCTGCTCTTTTGCCGGCGCAATCTTGTCGAAAGGGTTTTCGACGAATGGCTGCGGCTCGATCCACCGGTTCAACCGGAACATGCGGCGATGCTCATCGATCGCAATTGCATGTCGAAAGACTTCGACGCTCGGGTTGGTCCTCGTATGCGGCAGTGTGAGGAGCTGTGGCAGAAGCCGGTCGCCTCGCGGCACGATGATCGACGCTACGGTGTCCCAGACACCAAGAAACTTGATGCGCGCGTCCCGGGCTCCTGAAACCTTGGAAAAGTGCCAGGCAACGTTAAGGTCGTGCTCGTCGCTGGCTTGCTTGTAAGAGCTTACGGCATACTCGACGATGTTGAGTTGGTCCGGATGCAGCAGGCCGATCATGTGGATCAAGCCCGCAACGGCGCGGGCTGTATAGGCTCCCCGGCTGAAGCCAAAGAGGAAGATTGCGTCCCCTTCGACGTAGTGCCTGCAGATGAAGGCGTAGGCGCCGGCGATTTCGGCGTCGAGACCATATCCAGTTGCGAGCTCGAACACGGATTTCGCGTTCTGGCGCCATCGCGTCAAGGCATCGCTGGCACCGATGGTTCCTATGCCGGCGTCGTAATAGACGCGCTGCTCCTCATTCTTCTTCAGGATGCGGAACAACTTCAAGACGTTCGAGAGATTGCGCTCGATCTGGTTTCCCGTTCCATCGCAGCAGACAACGATGTTTTTGCCAGTCCGCTTCAACACCACCGCCTTTGAAGGTCCAGTTCAGACCAACCAATTTTGACCCAAGCTGTGGATCACATCAACAGGCGTCTGACGATGGGTACCGACGAGAATGTAGCGGCGCGGTCGGCGTGGTTCCGGTGGCGAAAGAAGAGGGGCTCAATCAAAGAAGCCCGTATCCTCTTCCCTGAGATACTTCCTGGCTGCTTCGGCGTCGATATCGAGGCCCAGGCCCGGCGCTTCCAGCAGGTCCACCATGCTGTCCTTCACGATCTGCGACGGCAGGCCGATCACGAGATCCTCCCACCAGGGGTCGGAGGCGCTGGGATATTCGAAGGCGATGTAGTTGGCGGGCAAGGTGGCGCAAACGTTGATCAGGGCGCCGAGGCCCAGCAGGCCGTTCGCGGTGCCGTGCGGCGCCATCAGGATCGAGTGCATGTAGGCATGCTCGGCGACCCATTTGAGCTCGGCAATGCCGCCGATATCGGCAGGATCTGGGCCGATGACGCGCACCGCCTGCGTCTCGATCAGCTCCTTGAAATTGTGCCGCAGGTAAATCTGCTCGCCGGTATGGATCGGCGTCGAGGTGGAGGTGGTCAGCTCCCGATAGGCCTGCGGATTGACCCACGGCACATAGTCGCCGGTCAGCATGTCCTCGAGCCACATCAAATTGTACTTCTCCACCGCGCGAGCGAACTTGATCGCATCGGGCAGCATCCAGCCCGGGCCGCAGTCGAGCGCCAGGCTGACCTTGTCGCCCAGCACTTCCTTCATGGCGATCACGCAGTCGAGCATGTGGTTGAAACCGCGCTCGCTGATCACGCCCTGATCCATGGCACCGTGATAGCCGGCCTTCTTCTGCGTCACGCCATAATGGAAGTCCTCGATGCTGTCCTTCATGTTCGAGTGGAACGAGATTCCTTGCTTGACCATGAAGAAGTTCTGCGGCTGCTCCATCATCCATTTGACGTCGGCCGCATAATCCTCCGGCCGGTCGCCCGCGCGTTTCCGGCGGATCGAGCCGTTATAGACGCGCACCTTGTCGCGCACCTTGCCGCCGAGCAGTTTGTAGGCCGGCACGCCAGCGGCCTTGCCGGCAATGTCCCACAGCGCATGCTCGATCGCGGAGACGGCGGCGCCATAGGGCTTGAACGAACCTCGCTGGCGGATCTTCAGCATCACCCGCTCGACGTCGGTCGGATCCTCGCCGATCAGCGCCTCGCGGAAATGCAGCACAAAGGGCTTGAGATAGGTCTTTGTGAACTCGACCTCGCCAAGGCCATGGAGGCCCTCGTCAGTGACGACGCGAACGATGGGATGCCGCCCGATGACGGCGCAGCGCAGGTCGGTGATCTTCATGGCACAGTCCTATTTCACAGACGAGAAAGCTGTCGGTGTGAGCAGCTGGCTGGCGATATTGGCAACGATCTGCCCGTCACGCTCAGACTCGTCCCGGGCCCTGTGCCATGCCGGATCGGTGACGAAAGCCGCCCATTTCGCCTCACGCTCGGCCAGCGATTCCCAGGCGAGGAAATAGGTAAGGCGATTGCTGTTTTCGCCGATCGCCGTGGTGAAAAACCCGGCTTGGCGGATGCCATGCCTCTCCCAGATGGCCAGCGTCTGGTCGGAAAAGCGCTTGAGCAAAGCCGGCAGCCTGCCCGGCAGGCAGTCATAGATACGCAGTTCGTAGATCATGGTTTCGTCCGTTTCTTTCTTCGCCTCTCCCCACGGAGAGGTCGACACAAATGGTCGGTCGTTAGCCCTGTGAGCTTGAGGAATGAGGGCTGGGCGTCTGGGCTAACTCCAGGTCCGGTCCCAGCTATATTCATTGTCCCAATGCTCGGTGGATTGCCAGATGCCGACGACACCCGGCTGCAGATGCTGCGAGATCACCTCGTCTACGACGTCGTCGATCCCCAGACCCGGCTTGTCCGGAACAGTGATGAACCCGTCCTGCACGAGCGGCTTGGGAAGGCCGGTGACGATATCGTCCCACCAGTCGACATCGGCGGAGTGGTATTCGAGCGCCATGAAATTCTCGGTCGCGGTCGCGACATGGGCCGCGGCCATCGCGGCGATTGGACTTTCGGCCATGTGGATGGCCATGGCGACGCCGTGATCCTGCGCCATGTCGCCGATCTTCTTGGTCTCCAGGATGCCCCCGCTGGTGAGCAGGTCCGGGTGGATAATGGAGAGGCCACCGCTCTTGAGCAGCGGTTCGAACCCCTCCTTGAGGTAAATGTCCTCGCCGGTGCAGATGGGCACCGTGGTGGCGTCCTGCAACTGCCGGTACTGCTCGGTGTACTGCCAGGGGATTACATCCTCGAGCCAGGCCGGCACGTATTTTTCAATTCGCCTGGCGAGCCGAATGCCGTTCTGGAGTGAGATGTGGCCGACGTGGTCGATAGCGAGCGGGATCTCCATGCCGATGACCTCGCGAACCTCGGCAATGTACTGCTCGAGCAGGTCGAGGCCCTTGTCGGAAAAATGGAGGCCGGTAAACGGGTGGGCGACATTATGCAGGTCGTAGGCCGCGTTGCGGGCGCGCCGCTCATCAACGGTCTTGAGCGGGCCGCGGGCGGGATGAACGCGATAGCCTTCGAGTGAGCCGGCAGGAGACACGACCGCGCCGGGCACATCCGCGATCTGCATCAGCCCCAGATCCATCTTGAGGAAGGTGAAGCCGAGCTCCATGCGCTGCTTGAGACGTTTGCCGGTCTCTGTGCCGCTCGGCACGGTTGCATCGGTATCGCAATAGAGGCGCACCTTCTCCCGAAACCGGCCGCCGAGCATCTGGTAGATCGGAACGCCATAGGCCTTGCCGGCGAGATCCCATAGCGCGATTTCGACCGCCGAGACGCCGCCGCCTTGCCGGCCGTGCCCGCCGAACTGCTTGATCCGGCGAAACAGGCGATCGATGTTGCAGGGATTCTCGCCAAGCAACCGGCTCTTCAGCATCAGCGCGTAGGTGGCGCTGGCCCCGTCGCGCACCTCGCCAAGCCCGACGATGCCCTGGTTGGTGTAGATCTTGAGCAGCGCCGTTGTGAACGGTGCGCCGACGATTTCAGCCACCCGCATGTCAGTGATGCGAAGATCGGACGGCTTGGAGTTCATGTTCACCCGATCAAGGGCTTCGTCGGCTCCACCGGTCTTGGGCATCACTTATCCTCGTTTTTGGTAGGCGGGCTTTTCGGCGGCATGCAGCCCCGACATGCGACATGCGTCAGCCCAGCTCAATCTCGTGGGCTTGCAGGTACTCGCGGTCCATCTCGATGCCGAGACCGGGCCTCGACGTCAGTTTGAGGCTGCCGTTCGAAACGTCGAGCGGTGTGTCGATGAGATGATCGTATTTACCCAGGTTCCACTCCGACGTCTCGAGCTTGTAGAAGTTAGGAACTGTCATCATCACCTGCGCCCCTGCCACCACGTTGATCGGCCCCGCGGCGTCATGCGGCGAGACCGGGACGTAGTAGGCTTCGCACAGGGCAGAGATCTTCTTGAGTTCGGTAATGCCGCCGGTCCAGGTGACGTCAGGCATAATGTAGTCAGCGAGCTTGTTTTCGAGCACCGGCACGAAGTCCCACTTGGTATGGCCGCGTTCGCCCCACGAGATGGCGGCGCTGACCTTCTCACGCACCTGCTTGAGGGCATTGAGGCTCTCGGGCGGGCAAGGCTCCTCGAACCAGTCGATCTGGCCGGCTTCCTCGAGGCTTCGGCAGAGGCGAATGGCGGTCGGAACGTCGAAACGGCCGTGCGCATCGATGAGGATATCGACATCAGGGCCCGCCGTTTCGCGGATCAGAGCCGTGAGTTCGGCCGCTTCGCGCTCGTCCTTGCGGGTCATGCTGCCATCGAGGTAGCCGTCCCGCTGTTCGCGCGACACGCCATCGGCGCCACGTCGCTGATGCGGGAAAGGATCAAACTTGAGCGCGGTGTGTCCGGACTCGACGATGTCCCGAATTTCGCGGACCACCGCCTCCTTGCTGGTAAATTTGGACTGGTTGGGATGGGTGTAGAGCGCGATTTCATCGCGCACCGGCCCGCCCAGCAGCTCGTAGATGGGCTTGCCCAAAACTTTGCCCCGGATGTCCCAGAGAGCTATGTCGATGGCGCTCACGCATTCGACCGCGGCGCCGCGGCTGCCCATATAGGTGAAGCTGCGGAAAATCTTGTGCCAGAGGTGCTCGATCCGGGCCGGGTCCTCGCCGGTCACGGCGGCGCCGATCTGCCGCAGGATCGTGCAGAGCGCGCGGTTGGCGAGCTTGGTGGTGGTCGTGATCTCTCCCCAGCCGCTCACCCCCTCGTCGGTCGTCACTTCGACGAACAGGTACTCTCCCCAATAGGACGCATCGGACTTGATCAGCCACGGCCGAATGCTCGTAATTTTCATGTCAGCTACCTCTGTCTGATCGTCGGGCTAGCGATGTTCTGGAACGGGCATTCTATCCGGCCCGAGCGGCGTTGCGCGCACGCATATGTTCGAGGATGTGCCGGCCGGAGCCCTCGACATGGCGAGCAACGAGTTCGGCCGCCTTGTCGGCATCTCCCGCCTTTACCAGCGCGATGAGCTCGCGGTGCTCGCGAATGATCGCGGCACGCCGGGCAAGCGTGAAATTGAAACGCCGGCTCACGGCTCGCAGCACTTCACGATGCTTCCACCAAAGCTCGGCGGCATGGCGGTTGTAATGCCGCTGGTACATCACGGTGTGGAAGGCGGTATCCAGCTCGCTGTGCCTGAACGTATCGGCGAAGTTGTTCTCTTCAATCAGGTCCTGGAGACGTTGGAGTTCGGCGATGTCCTCGCCGGTGGCCATATTCACAAACCATCGCGTCAGAGCCGGCTCGATCAGAACGCCGATCTCATAAATGTCGCGGACAAACTCCTGATCGATAGGCCGGACGCGCGCCCCGCGGTTGGGGAGAAAGGTGACAAAGCCTTCGCCGCGCAACAGCTGCAAGGCTTCGCGCACGGGGTTGGTCGAGGTGCCGTGGCGCCGGGCGAGATCAGTGACCACGAGCCGTTCGTTGGCGGCAAGCCGTCCCTCGATGATGTCTTCCCTGATCAGCTCATAAAGCGAGGCGCCTTCGCTGGACGCCCCTATGGGGTCAATCCCCACCGGTGGCTTGGCTTTGAAATCGTTTGGTTCGGCCAAGGCCGGCTCCCCTGGATTAATACACACCCTTTCCGATTAACACGCAAAGTTTCGATAAACAATGTACGATCTAACGCGTTGACAGGCAATTCATGATCTGAAAACGTACAAGGCTCCCGAACGGGTACACAGATACAAAGACGTCCTGCGATCAAACGAGCAAGACCGCTTTGCCTCGCCGCAAAGCGGCATGGGAGAACCAGGGAGGATACCTATGACGAGGATTATACTCGGCAGTGCGGTCCTGCGCGGCACTGTCGTCAGCGTTTTGGCGGCATCGCTGATGTCCACATCGGCGCTGGGCGCGCCGCCGGTCGACCTCAGCAAGTGGTCGCCGGAATATGTCCGCGCCATTGCGGGAACACAGGATTTCGACACGGCGGCCGATTGTGCCAAGGTCACCCCGCTGGACTACAAGGGGCGACTGACCTTCTGGTATCAGGGCGTGTTCGAGGGCGACCCCGACCTCCTGCGCCAGTACTACAAGGAATTCTTCGAAACCTTCCGCAAGACCTATCCAAACATCCAGCTCGAGGAACAAGCCCTCACCTATAACGATCTTCTCGACAAGTTCCGCACCGCGCTCCTCGGCAATGCCGCGCCGATGGCGGTCCGCTTGCAAATCCTGGGTGGTACCGAATTCGCTTCAAAAGGCTATCTGCAGCCGCTGAAGCCCGAGGATGTGGGCTATTCGACCGAGGACTTCTGGCCCGGCGCCATGAAGGCCGTGACCTGGGACGGGGTGACCTACGGCATTCCAACCAACAACGAAACGATGGCGTTCATCTGGAACGCCGACATCTTCAAACGCGCCGGCCTCGATCCGGACAAGCCACCGGCAACCTGGGACGACGTCATCAAGTATTCCAAGCAGATCCACGACAAGCTCGGCATTGCCGGGTATGGCCTCGTGGCTCGCAAGAATGCCGGCAATACGCCGTATCGCTTCATGCCGCAGCTATGGGCCTATGGTGGCGGCGTCTTCGACGAAGCGGCGGCAAACCCGACCTATGAGCAGGTCGAGCTGAACAGCCCGCAGAGCAAGGCGGCGCTGCAGGCTTCCTACGACATGTATGTTCGCGACAAGTCGGTTCCGGTTTCGGCACTCACCAACCAGCAGGCCGATAACCAGCCCCTGTTCGTCGCCGGCCAACTCGGCATGATGATCTCGCATCCTTCCGACTACAATGTCATGCTCGACCTGCAGAAGAAGGCGACGGGCACCGACAAGGACAAGGCGCAGACCGTCATAGACAACATGCGCTACGGCCTGATCCCGGCCGGGCCCGACGGCAAGCGCGCGGTCGTGTTCGGCGGCTCGAACATCCACATCCTGAAGCCCGAATATGTCGAAGGCGGCAAGGTAGACGAGCCGGCGGCGAAGGCTATCATCTGCATGTGGACGAGCCCTGAATGGTCGCTGAAGATGGCCTATGCCGGATCGAATCCCGGCAACCTGAACGGCTTCAAGACCAAATGGATGAAGGAACGTCTGGACAACATCAAATTCCTCGATGTCACGACCTCGATGCTGCCATACGGCATCCCGTTCCCAGCGCTGCCGCAGGCCCCGGAGATCATGAACATCATCGTCCCGGACATGCTGCAGAATGCCCTGACCGGAGCGATGACCGTCGACCAGGCGGCGGACGACGCGGCCCAGAAGGTGAAAGACCTGATGGGCGGGCTCTAGCCTGCGCCTGACCCACGACCTGACCGGCTGCGCTGACAGCGCAGCCGGTTCGTTCCGAAGAAACAAGGGCATACCATCGTGACGATCGTGACCGGCAAGGCCGAGGCGCGCCGAAAATTGCAACCCGGCAGGTCCGGTGCGCTGCGGGATATCTGGGAGCATCGCGCCGACTACGCGTACGTGCTGCCCGCGATCGCCGTGATGCTCATCGTCATCGCCTATCCGATCTACTACACGATCGAGCTGTCGTTCTATAAGACGCCGCCCGGCCTGCAGCTCCGTGACAAGACCTTTATCGGCTTCGACAACTACACGGCCATCCTCACCAGCGAGGTGTTCTGGAAAGTCACCTGGAACACGCTGGTCTGGACATTCGGGTCCACCTTCATCTCCTTTGTCCTGGGGTTTGCCACTGCGCTGGCGCTCCACCGCGACTTTATCGGACGCGGTGTGCTGCGCGCTATCCTGATCATTCCCTGGGTCATCAGCGCGGTCGCCGCCTCCTATATCTGGAAGTGGATCTACCATTCGGATTTCGGCATCATCGGCGCAGTGCTGGTCGGCCTCGGATTGGCCGACCGACCGCCGAATTTCATCGACAATGTCAGCACGGTTCTCCCCTCCCTGATCGTCGTCAACATCTGGCGCGAGTTTCCGTTCGCTATGATCATGATGATGGCGGGCCTGCAGACAGTCCCCGAGCAATTGCTGCTCGCCGCGAAAGTTGACGGAGCCAATGCCTGGCAGCGCTTCTGGCACGTCACCTTCCCGCACCTTCGAAACGTCTCGGTGGTGACGATCCTGCTGCTGGCAGTGGCCAACTTCAATTCCTTCATCATCCCCTGGATCATGACCGGCGGCGGGCCGTCGAACGCGTCGCATATCTGGATCACCCATATTTACGAACTCGCCTTCGGCCGGCAGCGCTGGGGCGTGGCATCGGCCTATTCGGTGCTCCTGTTCATCATCCTGATGACGCTGGGCTACTTCTATGTCCGTGCGCTGAGCGGCAACGAGCGGAAGGAGGGCGGTGCATGAGCGCGATTGCCGAGACGGTCTCCCGAGGCCAGACCCGTCGCCGTATGCGCGTCGACGGGTGGCGGTGGGCCGGGCGCATCTTCCTCGTTTTCATGCTGCTTTATACGGCGTTGCCGATGATCTGGATGCTGATCACCTCGATCAAATCGGGGTTCGCGGCGACGCAATTCCCGCCGCAATGGTGGCCGGACGAGCCGACCCTCGCCAGCTATCAGAAATTGCTCGATCCGCAGAACAGCGTCGGCCAGGACTTCCTCCGCTTCTTCTGGAACAGCCTGTTCGTGTCGACCGTCACGACAATCCTTTCCGTGATCGTGGCTGTCCCCGCGGCCTACGCTTTTTCGCGCTTCAGTTTCCCCGGACGGAACTTCCTGTTCTTCGCCGTTTTGCTGCGCAACATGTTCCCGGCAGTGATCTTTCTCGTGCCGCTCTTCATCCTGATGCGCGCGATCGGCCTGGTGAACACGCACGGCTCGCTCATTCTCACCTATCTGACCTTCGGGCTGCCGCTGGCGATCTGGCTGCTCAAGGGCTTCTACGACAACATCCCGGTGCAACTCGAGCAGGCGGCGCGCATCGACGGCGCAACGCGGTTCCAGGCCTTCATCCTGATCGTGATGCCGCTCTCGACGCCTGGGATCATCGCCACCGCGATCTATTCCTTCATCGGCGCGTGGAACGAATACATCTACGCCTACACCTTCCTTTCCAAGAACGAGCAATTGACGCTGCCGGTCGGCATCCAGCGCTTCTTCTCGGAAAACACGACGGACTTTCCGGGCCTGATGGCGGCCAGCTTCATGATGAGCGTGCCCGTCGTGGTGCTGTTCCTCGTCCTGCAACGATACTTCGTACGCGCCCTTACAGAAGGCGCGGTCAAGCATTAGGGAGTTGCCGATGGCCCACGTGGTCCTCAAAGATCTCGTCAAGACCTATGGCGGCTTCAAAGCTGTCAACGATGTTTCGCTGACGGTCAATGACGGCGAATTCGTTGCGCTGGTCGGCCCTTCAGGCTGCGGCAAGACAACCACGCTCAATCTCGTCGCGGGGCTGACCTCGATCACATCGGGCGACATCGTCATCGGAGACCGGGTGGTCAATGATCTCGACCCCAAGGACCGGGACATCGCAATGGTGTTCCAGAACTACGCGCTGTACCCGCAGAAATCGGTCTACAAGAACCTGGCGTTCCCGCTGCAGATGCGCAAACTCTCCAGGGACGAGATCGACAAGAAGGTCAGGGAAGCGGCGCGCGTTCTCGACATGACGCACCTGCTCGAGCGCAAACCGCGGGAACTTTCGGGCGGGCAGCAGCAGCGCGTCGCCCTTGGCCGTGCCCTCGTCCGCGACCCCGCTGTGTTCCTCATGGACGAGCCGCTCTCCAACCTCGACGCCAAACTGCGCGTGCAGATGCGATCCGAGATCAAGCGCTTCCACCAGGACCTCAAGGCAACGATCATCTACGTGACGCACGACCAGCTCGAAGCCGTGACCATGGCCGACAAGATGGCGGTGATGAATGGCGGCTATCTGCAGCAATACGATTCACCGGCGCAGGTCTTTGCCCATCCGGTCAACATGTTCGTCGCCAGCTTTATCGGCAGCCCGGCGATGAGTCTCATTCCGCTGGAGGCTTCGACGGCAAACGGCAGCACCGCGCTGACCAGCGCGGAAGGCTGGACGCTTGAGCTGTCGCAACTCAACGCGCGCAAGGTCCAGGGAGCGACCACCAAGAAGGTCGTGCTCGGCGCGCGGCACTCGACGATCAAGCTGCACAAAAGCGCGGTCCCGGGCGCCATTCCGGCCAAGGCCTATACGGTGGAGCCGACCGGAGACGTCACCTTCGTGCAAGCATTCCTGTCGGGCGCCATCGTCAACATCAGCGTGTCGCCCAACGTCGCCGTCAAACCTGATGAGCGGATCTGGCTCGAGTTCGACCAGGAGCGGATGCATCTGTTCGACGGCGAAACTGAAATGGCCCTCAAGGCCGATTGAGACAGGGGATGCGCGTGGAACGCGGGCGTGTATGACCAAGAACCTGAAGATCACCGCGATCAAGCCCTACCCGGTATGGGTGGGAACGCGCAACCAGATGCTCGTCAAGGTCGAGACCGACCAGGGTATCTTCGGCTGGGGCGAGAGCGGCTTGAGCGGTCGCGAGAAAGCCGTGGCGGGCGCGGTCGAGCACTATCGCGAGTTTCTCATCGGCCGCGACCCGATGCAGATCGGCCTGATCTGGCAGGAGGTTTACCGCAGTCAGTACTTCGAAGGAGGCCGGGTCCTGCAGGCGGCGATTTCCGCCATCGACATCGCCCTTCATGACATCAAAGGCAAGGCGCTGGGGGTGCCCGTCTACGAGCTGCTTGGCGGCAAGCAGCGCGACCGCGTGCCCACCTTCGCCTCGACCGGAGACGAGGCCGAGGGCGATGTTGCGATCGAACGCGCCCGCGAACTGCGCGCGCAGGGCTGGCAGGCAATCCGCTTCTTCCCCATCGGACAAAGCAGCAAGGACGTCTTCGAGCCGCGTGAATCGATCGGCCCTACGGCGAGCATGCTGAACAAAGCGCGCGAGGCGCTGGGCGATGAGGTGGTGCTCGGCGTCGATTATCATCACCGGCTGTCGGTGGCCGAGGCGGCGAGCTTCTGCAGCAAGCTCGGCCGCGGCGTGCTTGATTTCCTCGAGGAGCCGATACGGGCCGAGACACCAGAGGCGTACGAGTCCCTTCGTACGATGACCGACATCCCCTTTGCCATCGGCGAGGAATTTGCCAGCAAGTGGCAGTTCCTGCCTTACATCGAGCGCGGCATCCACCAGTTCAACCGGCTCGATGTCTGCAATGTCGGCGGGCTCACCGAGGCGATGAAAGTCGCTGGCTGGAGCGAGGCGCACTATGTGGACCTGATGCCACACAATCCCCTTGGCCCGGTGTGCACGGCCGCAACCGTGCATCTCGCCGCCGCGGTGCCCAACTTTGCGTGGCTAGAAACCAGGATCCCCGAAAGGAAGCTGGGTTTCGACAATTCCGACTTTTTCCCCGTACAGCCAAGGCTCGACGGGCCCGATTATCCGGTCAGCGACCTGCCGGGGCTCGGCGTCGAGGTCAATGAAGCGGCGGTCCAGGCGCAGAGTTTCCGTTTCTGGGAAGCGCCACATCTCAAGCGCCGCGACGGCTCTGTCACCAACTGGTAATTCAATTTCAACCGGAGTCCGAAAATGACGCATACTCCCGATATCACGCGGCCGCCCAAGGACCTGATCGACGCGCTAAGGGAGATCGGCGCCGCCACGGTCGCGGGCACACTTGGCCATATGGGCTTTCGCAATCCGCACATGGTCGGCCCGGTGCCGCAGAACCATGGGAAGTCGATCGTCGGGCCGGCACTGACATTGCAGTTCATGCCGCAGAGACCGGACCTCTTCACCGAGGGAGAATATGCCGATCCGGAGACGCAACTTCACAGACATGTGCTCTACCATGCGCAGGAGGGCGACGTGGTCGTCGTCGACGCGCGCGGCGACATGAGCTCCGGTGTCTTCGGCGATATGATGTCGACCTATTTCAAGGGCAGAGGCGGTGCGGGCATTGTCATCGATGGGTGCATGCGCGACCGGCCCAATGTCGAAAAGCTCGACCTGCCTCTTTGGCTGCGCGGCTGGACGCCAAATTATCATGTGCAGACCAGCATCTATCCCAATGCGGTCAACGTTCCGATTGCCTGCGGCGGTGTCACGGTGATCCCCGGCGACATCATCGTCGCCGATGACGACGGGGTGGTGGTGCTTCCCGTCGCAATGGCCCCGAAGGTCATCGAAGAATCCCAGAAGCATCACGATTGGGAGGAATTCTCACGAATGAAACTCATGGGGGGCGCGCCGTTGCAACGCTACTATCCACTGCACCCAAGCGCGAACGACGAGTACGAGGCTTGGCGGAAAGCCAACGCCAAACCTTGATAGACGGGATGAACTGACAGTCGCCAGCGCGCGTCAGCCATTCCCCCTAATTTATCCTGGCGCCGCGCTGTGCGTCGAACAGGTGCGCCTTGCGCACCATCGTCTCCAGCCCGATCTCCTGATCAGGTTTGAATGGCGGCCGATCCCGGCTCTCCGCCCGCTCGTTGACCTAAGCTAGGTTTAATCCCTGGCCACTCCAGACCTGTCCCTGCCGAAAGCTGGCGGCTTTTGCATCGGGAGATACCTGACCGCGCTGGTGGCGACACATTACCGTAACGGAAGCGGTCCTATCATTCATTCGGTGATTTTGGGCGGGGGCCGGGATCGTCGGCCGGGACCGTCAAGATTAGGGGACCTGATATGGCCACGCAGCTTTGTCACATAGAGACAGCATTCTCGGGAGCGGGCTCGGCAATGGCTCCAAAGTTCGCGGAATCATGCGCTTGGGCGAATGCACGAGGCGTAACAATCTATCAGCGTTCAAAAACGGTATGGATCGCGGCCGGCGGCTATCGAGGCCGCGATTTGAAAGTAAAGGGACGGTCGCCTGCCACCGCGCTCGCACTATGGATTGAGGCTGTCCAGTACAGAGGTTCTACATGAGGCTGACCAACGAGGCGTCCAAGGCACGCAAGGAGATCAGCATCCATCGTATCGCCGCCCTGATACCAGCTTAGGATATCGCAGGCCGTCGCCGAAAATCGATCCCCGGCCGAGCTTTGTCCATGCGATCAGCCCGGCCGCTTTGGTCGAGCTGGTTCATCATGAGCCCGCGAGCGCCAGCATGACGCTCGCCCCAAGTGCGGAACGCACCTGGCTCAACATCAAGCGGACGCCCGGAGCTGAAAATTTTACGCGGCCGCGCCTGGCGCCGCGGCTCCGGTCGCGTAAAAATGCTTCTGTCGAAGCTCGAATCAACTCCGCCATCATGTTTTCTCCAGAAGAAACGCCCATATAAAAGCAGGTTGGCGGGCCGTTGCCATTCGGGCAGACACCGCTGGCGTTGCGGCGGTGATCCGAACCCGCCAAAACGGATGGCGCGCCCTGCCGGACGGTTTGATATCGCGGTCAACACGTAGGGAGAAACACGCGATCGGGTTGCGCTCGGCATGTGTTGATGGTTTGTTGCCGGTCAGCGGAGAACGAGTGATGCGAGAATCCATCGGTCAAGACGAATACGGGTCGACCAGCCCCTTCGATCCGGATGACCTGCCGAATTTGAATGCGATCGGTCCGGCGATGGGCAGCGGCAATGACTTCGAGAGATACGCGGTCGCCGTCATAATCGTGTTCGGCGCCCTGATCATAGGCGGGCTGATGGCCGCGTCGATGACCTTCGGCCACCGCAACGGTTTCCTGTTCGCGCTCGGCGGCGCCACATCGGCCTGGATATCGGGAAACGCGCTTCTGCTCGACCGGCCGCGCATCTACGCACTGTTCGTCGGCATCGCGGCCCTGATGCTGATCGCATCCACCGTCACGCTGATTTCGTGACGGCTTGATCGTCAATTAAAGCGGTCGTTTCACGGAAACCCAGACCGCCCTGTCTTTTCGTTTTCGATGCGATTGCGGACGCGGGTTCACGCGCTTGCGGAGTGCGCCAGTCCCATCAATAGCCGAGCGCCTCGCCGGAAGCGGCGCGGCTGTCGATAGCGCCATTGTAGCGGGCGCCGCCACCCTTCCCAATTTCCGCCAGGCTCTTGCCGCCGACCAGTATGCCCGCTGCCTGACCCCAGGTCTTGTCGCTGAGATCGACATGATAACCCATGCCGGCCAGCAACCTTTCAGTGTCCGGCGACAGTCCGAACGGCTCGATATAGACCGTGTCGGGCAGCCATTGATGATGGATGCGCGGCGCGTCGATCGCCTCCTGGATGTTCATGCCGTGGTCGATGACGTTGACGATGGTTTCCAGTGTAATGGTGATGATGCGCGAACCGCCGGGGCTGCCGATGACCATGAACGGCTTGCCGTCCTTGGCCACCACGGTCGGGCTCATCGACGACAGCGGCGTCTTCTTCGGCTGGATGGCGTTGGCCTCGCCCTGGACTAGGCCGTAGAGGTTGGGCACGCCGGGCTTCTGGGTGAAATCGTCCATCTCGTTGTTGAGCAGGATACCGGTTCCGTCGGCGACGACGCCGGCGCCAAACGAGCCGTTGAGCGTGTAGGTGACTGCGACCGCGTTGCCGTCCTTATCGATGATCGAATAATGCGTCGTCTCCTTGCTCTCGCCGAACCCCTTCGGCATCAGGTCCTGAGAGACGCCGGCCCGGAACGGATCGATCTTGTCGCGGATATCCCTGGCGTAGGCCTTGTCCAGCAGCTTCGAGACCGGATTGTCGACGAAATCGGGATCTCCGAGCGCCGAATTGCGGTCGACATAGGCGTGGCGCATGGCTTCGACCATGACATGCACGGTCTCTGCCGAACCGGCGCCGAGATAGGACAGCGGGTAGCCTTCCAGCACGTTGAGGATTTCGCAGATGATGACGCCGCCGGAGCTTGGCGGCGGCGAGGAAATGATCTCGTAGCCGCGATAGGAACAGGTCACCGGCTTGAGCTCGCGCACCGCATATTGTTCGAAATCGCCCTTGGCCAGGATACCGCCCTTGGCGCCGCTTGCCTTGACGATGGCATCGGCGATGGCGCCCTTGTAGAAGGCGTCGGGGCCTTTTTCGGAAATCGCCGAGAGCGACGCGGCGAGGTCGGGCTGGACCAGCCGCTCGCCGATGCCATAGGGCTTGCCATCCGGCTTCAGGAATATGGCCGCCGCAGCGGGATCCTTCGCCAGCCTGTCGGCACCTCCGGCAAACGAGGCGGCGTCACCCTGATTGAGGATGAACCCGTCCTTGGCATAGCGAATGGCCGGCGCCATGAGGTCCTGCCGGGACAAGGTGCCGTATTTTTCGCGCGCCATCTCGAAACCGGCGACGGAGCCCGGCACGCCGACGGCGAGGTAGCCGTCGAGGCTGGCGCCTTTCACCGGTTTGCCGTCCTTGTCGAGATACATGGTCTTGGTCGCGGCCAGCGGCGCACGTTCGCGGAAATCGAGGAAGGTCGACTTGCCGTCCTTGAAGCGGACAGTCATGAAGCCGCCGCCGCCGATATTGCCGGCGTTGGGATAGACGACGGCGAGCGCATAACCAACGGCGACCGCCGCATCGACGGCGTTGCCGCCCTTCTTCAGGACTTCGACGCCCACCTCCGACGCCAGATGCTGCGCGGTGACAACCATGCCGTTCTCGCCTTTGGCAGGCGCTGGCGAGGCGGCGAAGGCGGCCGCCCATGGCGCGAAAGCGATTGTGAAGGAGAGGCTGACGGCGATCAGCGTGCGGCGAGTGATATGCATGGCGAGGCTCCTGGCGGGGGACGCCTAGGAAACCGTGTTCGGGTGATCGAGTCCACTAACAATTGAGGGGGCACGAGAAAGAGCCCCAGCCGGATTGCCATCCGACCTCTTCCCTAGTCTAGTGGAGAGGAGGCTGTCAGCGCTCGCGCCAGTCTCTTCTCCCCAGCGGGGAGAAGGTGGCCGCGAAGCGACCGGACGAGGGGCGGGCTCGGCCTCAGACAATGCCACCGCTGCCGCCGGCAACGGCCGGGCGTTCCGCCGCGACCTTGGCGCGGTAGCCTGCCGCCCGGTAAGCGGCGACCGGATCGATGGCGCCGCCGGTGTTCAGCCGCGCCATGGCCAAGATCGGCTCGACATCGGTGCGGTAGGCTGATTTTAGCGTCTGCGTTGCCATCAGCGCGTCATTGCCGTCCTGAAAACCTTCAAGCGCCTTGCGGTCGACCAGCAGCGCCTGCGCGTAGGCGCGCTGCACCTCGACCGCGGACAGCATCAGGCTCTCGATCGGATCGGTGACGTTGTGGCTCTGGTCGAGCATATGCGCCGGATCGAAGCCGTCGGCGCCGGACAGTTCGGCGTCGACCAGTTCGTTGAAGACGAGGAACAGCCGGTAGGGGTCGATCGAACCGGCATCGAGGTCGTCGTCGCCATATTTCGAATCGTTGAAGTGGAAGCCGCCGAGTTTCCTGAACTGGATCAGCCGCGACACGATCATCTCGATGTTGACGTTGGGCGCGTGGTGGCCGAGGTCGACCAGGCAGAACGCCTTGTCGCCGAGTTCCTTGGCAATAATGTAATTGGTGCCCCAATCCTGCACGACGGTGGAATAGAAGGCAGGCTCGTATATCTTGTGTTCGGTGAACAGCTTCCAGTCAGCGGGCAGCCCGACATAGACCTCTTTCATGGCATCGAGATAGCGCTCGAACGCCTTGGCGAAGTTGACCTGGCCGGGGAAGTTCGAGCCGTCGCCGATCCACACCGTCAGCGCCTTCGACCCAAGCGTCTTGCCGATCTCGATGCATTCGAGATTGTGCTCGACCGCTTGCCGGCGCGTTCCGGCGTCGGCATGCGACAGCGAACCGAATTTGTAGGACAGCTTTTGGTCCCTGGCGTCGGAGAATGTATTGGAGTTCATGGCGTCGAAGCCGAGGCCGAAACGCGAGGCCGCCTGCTTCAGCCGGTTCGGGTCGGCCTTGTCCCAGGGAATGTGCAGCGACACCGTCGGTGTCGCCTGCGTCAATTGCTTGATGACGGCGCAATCCTCGATCTTGTCGAAGATGTCGCGCGGTTCGCCGGCGCCGGGGAAACGGGCAAAGCGCGTGCCGCCGGTACCGACACCCCAGGAGGGGATCGCCACCGCGAATTTCTCGACCTTGTCTCGGATCGCGTCGATGGCGATGCCGCGACGGTCGAGCCGTTCGCCGAGCGAGGCGTAGTCACGCTCGAGGTCGGCCTTGCGCGCGGCGTTGTTTTTTTCGACGACGTCAGCCGAGATGATGGTTTCGGACACTGCTGTTCCTCCCAGATTTCGTTCGGCTGGCGCTGCCCCTCATCCGCCTGCCGGCACCTTCTCCCCGTGAACGGGGAGAAGGAAGGCCTAGCGCGTAAAGCTTTGCGCGTTGCCGGCGTCGACATTGACGATGTTGCCGGTCGACTTGGCCGACATGTCGGAGGCGAAGAAATAGATCGCTTCGGCGATGTCCTCGGGAAACACCGAGCGCTTCAGCATCGAGCGCGAGCGGTAATGTTCCTCAAGGTCGTCGGTCGACATCTTGTAGGCGGCGGCGCGCTGTTCCTTCCACTCGCCGGACCAGATCTTGGAGCCGCGCAGTACGGCGTCCGGATTGACGACGTTGACCCTGATCTGCGCCTCCGCGCCCTCAAGCGCCAAGCAGCGGGCGAGATGAATCTCGGCGGCCTTGGCGGTGCAATAGGCGGCAGCGTTCGGCGAGGCGGCAAGGCCGTTCTTGGAGGCGACGAAAACGACGTTGCCGCCGATCTTCTGCACCCTGAACAGCCGGAACGCTTCCCGCGAGACCAGGAAATATCCCGTCGACAGGATGTCCATGTTCTTGTTCCACAGCGCCAGCGTCGTGCCCTCGATCGGCGCCGAGGAGGCGAGGCCGGCGTTGGAGACCAGAATATCAATGCCGCCGAACTCGACCGCCGTTTCGGCAAAGCCGGCGACGACCTGATCCTCCGACGTGACGTTGATGACCACGGGGCGGACAAAATCCTTGCCATAGGCCTTGGCCAGTTCGTCGTTGGCGCTGGCAAGTGCTGTCTCGTCGATGTCGGCGAGCACCACGCAGGCGCCTTCGCGCAGCAGCCGGCTCGCCGTCGCGCGGCCGATGCCGCCCGCGCCGCCAGTGACGAGCGCGATCTTGCCGGCAAGAGCCTTGGGCTTCGGCATGCGCTGCAGCTTCAGATCCTCGAGCAGCCAGTATTCGATGTCGAAGGCTTCCTGCGCAGGCAGGCCGACATAGGAGGAGACGGTCGAGGCGCCGCGCATGACGTTGATGGCGTTGACGTAGAACTCCCCCGAAATGCGCGCCGTGGCCTTGTCGCCGGCGAAGGTGAACATGCCGACGCCGGGCATCAGATAGACCACGGCATTGGGATCGCGGATGGCGGGCGAGTCCGCATGCTTGCAGCTGTCATAATAGGCCTGGTAGCCTACGCGGTATTCGGCAATGTCGTCGGCCAGCCGCGCGATGACGGCATCGACATCGGGCTTGGCCGGATCGAACTCGATGACCAGCGGCCGGATCTTGGTGCGCAGGAAATGGTCCGGGCATGAGGTGCCGAGTGCCGCCAGCGGGCGCAGATCCCTGGAATTGACGAATTCGAGCACGGCGGCGGAATCGTCGAAATGGCCGAGCTTATGGCTCTTTTCCGAGATCAGGCCGCGGATCCTCGGCATCAGCTTCGCGGCGATGGCGCGGCGTTCGGCGGGGTCGAGCGACTTGACCGCTTCGCCACCGAAAATGGCGACACCCTCGGAACGCCGCTCGAACCACTCGATCGCCTGGTTGATCACCGAGATCGTCGTTTCGTAGCATTCCTTCGGGCTGTCGCCCCATGTGAACAGGCCGTGGCTTTCCAGGATGACGCCCTTGGCGGCTGGATGGTCGAGGCAGAATTTCTCCAGCCACAGGCCAAGTTCGAAGCCCGGCCGCTTCCACGGCAGCCAGCCTATGGCGTCGCCGAAGATTTCCTTCGTCAGGGCCTTGGAATCTTTGGCGGCAGCGATGGCGATGATGGCGTCGGGATGCATGTGATCGACATAGGGCTTCGGCACGTAGGCATGCAGCGGCGTGTCGATCGAGGCCGCGCGCGGATTGAGATTGAAGGTGCAGTGGGGCAGATAACCCACCATCTCGTCTTCATGCTCGACGCCGCGATAAAGGCCTTTGAGGGCTCGCAATTTGTCCATGTAGAGCGTGGCAAAACCATCAAGCTTGATCGAAGCGCTGTCGCCGCCGGAGCCCTTCACCCACAGCACTTCCACGTCCTGTCCGGTGAGCGGATCCTGTTGCCGGATTTTCGACGATGTGTTGCCGCCGCCGTAATTGGTGACACGCTTGTCGGAGCCGAGCGTGTTCGAACGATAGACCAGAAGCTCGGGATCGCTCATCCCCCTTACCTTCGTATCATCCCAAAGATTGGCGAGGCGCGAGCCGGAGCGCTTGTCGAGCATGGGTAATCCTCCCTTGAAGCGCGGACGGTGCGCTCCTCTTTTCGTCGGGAATGTCTACGCAAGGCGGGGCTTTGTCAATCACAAACGATCAACATCAATCATATTGCACTGCACAATGAAATTATATGATCGGAAATGATTGACACTGCGCGATTTCTAATGCCAGATGGCCATGCAGGGAGGAACCATGCACGAAAAAGAGCGCCACAGGATCATTCTGTCCGCCGTCCAGGAAAAGCCTGTGGTGACGGTGCAGGAAATGGTCGACCTGACGGAGTCGTCCGAGGCGACGATCCGGCGCGATATCGCGGCCCTGCACGTGCAAAAGCGACTGCGCCGGGTCCGCGGCGGCGCCGAGGCGATCACGCCGCCACAGTTCATCGGCCTTGCCGGCCGGCCTTTTTCCGTCAACGAGACGCTCAATGCCGCGCAGAAGCGGGCGATAGCGCGGGAAGCGGTGGAGCTCTGCAAGGACGGCGAGCCGATCATCATCAACGGCGGCACCACCACCTTCCAGATGGTGCATTTCCTGACCGGCCGCCGCATGCCGATCTTCACCAATTCCTTCCCGATCGCCGAAAGCCTGCTCAAGCACTCCAAGAACACGGTGATGCTGTCCGGCGGCACCATCTACCGCGAGCAGAACATCATCCTGTCGCCCTTCGACAATGACGTGACGCGCAATTTCTACGCGCGCCGCATGTTCATGGGCGCCCAGGGGCTCGGGCCGCTCGGCCTGATGGAAGGCGATCCGCTCTTGATCCAGGCGGAACAGAAGCTGATCGATCAGGCCGACGAGTTGGTGGTGCTGGTCGATTCTTCGAAATTCCGCAAACGCTCCAGCCTGATCCTGTGCGGCCTGTCGCGCATCGCCACCGTCATCACCGACGACGGCATCGAGGACCGCGAGGCAAAGATGCTCGAAACAGCGGGGGTAACGCTGATCGTCGCCCGCAAGTCGGCAAAGGAAGAATCTTCGCTGCAAGCCTGAGACACCCTCACGCCCGCAGCGGCGATGGAATGCAACGCTCAAGGGAGGAATATTCGATGAGCTTTCTGAAGAAACTGATGGTTACGGCGGCCTTTTCCGCCGCCATGGTCGTGAATGCCGCCTATGCCGAGAACGTCAAGATCGCGCTGGTGGTGAAGTCGCTCGGCAACGGCTTCTTCGACGCCGCCAACAAGGGCGCCGAAGAGGCGGCCAAGGAACTGGGCGATGTCGACATCATCTACACCGGCCCGACCAAGGCGACCGCCGAAGCGCAAATCGAGGTGGTCAATTCACTGATCGCGCAAAAGGTCAACGCCATCGCCATCTCGGCCAATGACGCCGACGCGCTGGTGCCGGTGCTGAAGAAGGCCATGGAGCGCGGCATCACCGTCATCTCCTGGGATTCGGGCGTCGCCAAGGAAGGCCGCCAGCTTCACCTGAACCCGTCCGATACCGGCCTGATCGGCGAGACCATCATCAAGCTCGCCGCCGACTATTTGCCTGAGGGCGGCGACGTCGCCATCCTGTCGGCCTCCTCGACCGCGACCAACCAGAACGCCTGGATCGACGCGGCCAAGAAGGTGCTGCCGGAGAAATTTCCGAAGATCAAGCTCGTCGCCACTGTCTATGGCGATGACGATTCGGCCAAGAGCACCGACGAAGCCAAGGGCCTCTTGAAGTCCTATCCGAACCTGAAGGCGATCATCGCGCCGACCACTGTCGGCGTCGTCGCCGCTGCCCAGGTCGTCACCGATGAGAAGCTGATCGGCAAGGTCAACGTCACTGGCCTCGCGCTGCCGTCGGAGTTCAAGAAGTTCATCGACAACGGCGCTTCACAGGCCGTGGCTCTTTGGAACCCGATCGACCTCGGTTACTCCGCCGTCTACCTCGCCCATGATCTGGCGGTGAAGAAGGAAGAGGCCAAGCCCGGTGCGACGCTGTCGATCGGCCGCGTCGGCAAGGTCACGCTCGACGACACCAATTCGGCTGCGATGGCTCCGCCCTTCCAGTTCGACAAGACCAACATCGAGAAGTTCTCCAAGATCTACTGATCCGGAGCTTCAAGCTGACGCGGCGGGGTTCACGCCCCGCCGCAACTTCAAACGCACCTTGTTTCAGGGCTTGATACGACCATGGACATGACAGCCCAACACGGCACGGTGAAGGACGGGCCCCTGGCCTCCACGCCGCGCCTGACGCTGTCCGGCATCTCGAAGAGCTTTCCCGGCGTGCGCGCGCTGCACAATGTCAGCCTCTCGCTCTATCCGGGCCAGGTGACGGCGCTGATCGGCGAGAACGGCGCCGGCAAGTCGACGCTGGTCAAGATCATGACCGGCATCTACCAGCCCGATGCGGGCACGATCAGCATAGACGGGCAGGACGTCACCCTGCCCAGCGCGCACGCCGCCTTCGGCCATGGCGTTACCGCCATCCATCAGGAAACCGTGCTGTTCGACGATCTGACGGTCGCCGAAAACATCTTTCTCGGCCATGCGCCGCGCACCCGCTTTGGCACCATCGACTGGCGCACCATGCGCAGAAATGCGCGCGAAGTGCTCGACACCATGCATGCCGGCCATATCGACGCCGATGCAAGGCTGAAGGACCTCGGCATCGCCAACAAGCATCTCGTTGCCGTGGCGCGGGCCATGTCGATCGACGCGCAGATCGTCATCATGGACGAACCGACGGCCGCCCTTTCGATGAAGGAGATCGAAGAGCTCTTTTTGCTGATCGAGTTCCTCAAGAGCGAAGGCAAGGCGATCCTGTTCATCAGCCACAAGTTCGACGAGATCTACCGCATCGCCGACCGCTACACCGTGTTCCGCGACGGCGAGATGGTCGGCGAAGGGCTGATCAAGGATGCCGCCCAGAGCCAGATCGTGCGCATGATGGTGGGCCGTGCGGTCGATCACATCTTTCCACAGCGCAAGGCCGAGATCGGCGCGCAGGTGCTGTCGGTCTCCGGCCTGTCGCACCCCACCGAATTCAACGACATCGGTTTCGAACTGCACAAGGGCGAGATTCTCGGCTTCTACGGTCTTGTGGGCGCCGGCCGCAGCGAGGTGATGCAGGCGATTTCAGGGATCACTCGCACCTCCGGCGGCACGATCACGCTGGACGGCAAGTCGATCGTGCCGAAATCGGCGGCGGATTCGATCGAGGCCGGCATCGTCTACGTGCCGGAGGAACGCGGCAAGCAAGGCGTGGTGATCGGCCTGCCCATCTTCCAGAATGTTTCTCTCCCGTCGCTGGCACGCACCTCCAAATCCGGCGTGCTGCGGCTGGCGGAGGAATTTTCGCTCGCCCGCTCCTACACCGAGCGGCTCGACCTCAGGGCCTCCTCGCTCAGCCAGGATGTCGGCACGCTGTCGGGCGGCAACCAGCAGAAGATCGTCATTGCCAAATGGCTGGCGACCACGCCCAAGGTCATCATCCTGGACGAGCCGACCAAGGGCATCGACATCGGCTCCAAGGCCGCCGTGCACGGCTTCATGGCCGAGCTGGTGGCGCAAGGCCTGTCGGTTATCATGGTGTCGTCGGAGCTGCCCGAAATCCTCGGCATGTCCGACCGCGTCGTCGTCATGCGCGAGGGCCTTGTCGCGGCCGTCTACGACAACAACGGACTGGACGCCGAGACGCTGGTCCGGACGGCGGCGGGGATCGCGGCATGAAAACTTTGCTGAAATATCGCGAAATCTGGTTGCTGGCGGCGATCGTCGTGCTGATCGGGCTGATCTCGACGCGTTTTCCCGCCTTCGCCGACCCCGGCAATTTGCGCCAGGTGTTCAACGACACCTCGATCCTGATGATCCTGGCGCTCGGGCAGATGGTGGTCATCCTGACCCGTTCGATCGATCTGTCGATGGCGTCGAACCTCTGTTTCACCGGCATGGTGGTGGCGATGCTGAACGCCGCCCACCCGGCGATCCCGATCCCGCTGCTGATCGTCATCGCGCTGGTCGTCGGCCTGGTGCTCGGCGCCATCAACGGCCTTCTGGTGTGGCGGCTGAACATCCCCTCGATCGTGGTGACATTGGGCACGCTGACCATCTATCGCGGCGCCACCTTCGTCATCTCCGGCGGCGCCTGGGTCAATGCCGACAAGATGAGCCCCGAGTTCATCGGCTTCCAACGCGCGGCCTTACTCGGCATTCCGGTGCTGTCCTGGATCGCCATTCTGGTCATCGCGCTGTTCTTCATCCTGATGACACGCACCGCGCTCGGCCGCTCGATCTATGCCATCGGCGTCAATCCTACGGCGTCGGTTTATGCCGGCATCGATGTCGGGCGGACGAAATTCATCGTCTTCTGCATCTCCGGCATGATCGGCGGGCTCGCTGGCTATCTCTGGATCTCACGATACGTGATCGCCTCGGTCGAGGTCGCCAACGGCTATGAGCTCAACATCATCGCCGCCTGCGTCATCGGCGGCATCTCGATTGCCGGCGGCATCGGTTCGGTCGGGGGCGCGGTGTTGGGGGCGCTGTTCCTGGGCATCATCTCCAACGCGCTGCCGGTCATCAACATCTCGCCCTTCTGGCAGATGGCGATTTCGGGCAGCGCCATCATCCTCGCCGTCGTGCTCAACGCGCGCGGCGAACGCCAGCAGGGCCGCATCATCCTGAGAAAAATGGAGGCGGCATGAGCGACGTCCCTGCCCCGCGCCACATTCCGGACCGGCTCGACAAGCCGTTTCGTTCGGCGATCTTTTCCTGGGAAGCGCTGCTGGTCGTGGTGGCCCTCGCCATCTTCGCCATCAACAGCTTCGCCTCGCCCTATTTCCTCGACCCTTATTCGCTGTCGGACCTGACCTTCAACTTCACCGAGAAGGGCCTGATCGCCTTCGCCATGGCGCTGCTGATCATTTCGGGCGAGATCGACCTGTCGGTCGCCGCCATCATCGCGCTGGCCTCGACCATGATGGGCATGGCGGTGCAGGCCGGCGCCGGAACGCCGGTGCTGGTGGCGATCGGCACCGTCGTCGGGCTCGGCTGCGGGGCCTTCAACGGCCTTCTGGTCACGAGGCTTGGCCTGCCCTCGATCGTCGTCACCATCGGCACGATGAGCCTGTTTCGAGGCATCGCCTTCATCATCCTCGGCGACCAGGCCTACAAGGGTTATCCCGAGAGCTTCGCCTTCTTCGGCCAGGGTTACGTCCGGTGGGTGGTGTCGTTCGAATTGGTGCTCTTTCTCATCGCCGCCGTCGTCTACTGGTTCGTGCTGCACCGCACGAGTTTCGGCCGCCGCGTCTTCGCCATCGGCAACAATCCGGTCGCGGCACAGTTTTCCGGCGTGCGTGTCGGCCGCATCAAGTTCATCCTGTTCTGCCTGACCGGGCTGATGTCCGGCATCGCCTCTGTGCTGATCACCTCCCGGCTCGGTTCGACCCGTCCCTCGATCGCGCAGGGCTATGAGCTGGAAGTCATCACCATGGTGGTGCTTGGCGGCGTCAGCATCCTTGGCGGCGCAGGCAGCATTGTCGGCGTCGTGCTCGCCGCCTTCATCATGGGGCTGGTGACCTTCGGGCTCGGCCTGCTCAACGTGCCCGGCATCGTCATGTCGATCTTCATCGGCCTGCTCCTGATCATCGTCATCGCGCTGCCGATCGTCTGGCGGCGGCTGCGCGGGGGACGCTGATGGCCGAAAAATACGCGTTCAAGATGATGCTCAAGCCCGGCATGAAGGCGGAATACAAGAAGCGTCACGACGAGATATGGCCATCGCTGGTCGCGCTGTTGAAGCAGGCCGGGGTTTCCGACTATTCCATCCATCTCGACGAGGAGACCAACATCCTGTTCGGCGTGCTGTGGCGGCGGGACGACCATGGCATGGCCGACCTGCCGAAGCATCCGGTGATGCAGCGCTGGTGGGCAGACATGGCCGACCTCATGGAGACCAGGCCTGACAATGAGCCGGTGGCCGTGCCCCTGGAAACCATGTTCCACATGGCATGAGTGCCCCGCGCCACATCGCCGTCATCGACATCGGCAAGACCAACGCCAAGGTGGCGCTGGTCGACCTCGCCACTCTGAGTGAGGTCGCGCTGCGCCGAATGGCGAACGCGCCGGTGCGGCAAGCTCCCTACCCGCATCACGATGTCGAGGCGCTGTGGGCCTTCATCCTCAACAGTCTTGCCGATCTCAACCGCGAACAGACCATCGACGCCGTTTCGATCACCACCCATGGCGCGACGGGCGCTCTGGTGGAGGCCTCCGGCGAGCTGGTGTTGCCCGTGCTCGACTACGAATTCGACGGCCCCGAGGAACTCGCGGCCGAGTATGACCCGATCCGTCCGCCCTTCGCTGAAACCGGCACGCCGCGGCTGCCGCTCGGCCTCAATCTCGGCGCGCAATTCTTCTGGCAGCAGAAGCGCTTTCCGGCGGAATTCGCCAGGACAACGGCGATGTTGATGTATCCGCAATATTGGGCGCTGCGGCTGACCGGCATCGCCGCCAACGAGGTGACCTCGCTCGGCTGCCACACCGATCTGTGGAACCCGTGGAAAGCGGATTTCTCGGCGATGATCGACCGCCTCGGTTGGCGCGCGTTGATGGCGCCGGTGCGGCCGGCAAGGGACCGGCTCGGCCCGCTCCTGCCGGCGCTTGCCGCGCGAATCGGGCTCGATCCGCAGACGCCCGTGTTCTGCGGCCTGCACGATTCCAACGCCTCGCTGCTGCCGCATCTTCTCGCCGACGCGCCGCCTTTCAGCGTCGTCTCGACCGGCACCTGGGTGGTGTCGATGTCGGTCAGCGGCAGATCGGTGGCGCTCGACCCGGCGCGTGATACGCTGGTCAACGTCAACGCGCTGGGCGATCCCGTGCCATCGGCGCGCTTCATGGGCGGCCGCGAATTTTCCGTGCTGACGGATGATCAGCCGGAGAACTGGACCGAAGACGACGTCGGGGCCGTGCTGGCAAAAAGGACGCTGCTGCTGCCATCGACACAACAGGGGTCGGGACCGTTCCCGCATCATGCGGCGGCGTGGCTCAACGCTGACGGCATGAACAGCGGCCAGCGCTTTGCCGCCATCTCTTTCTATCTGGCGCTGATGACGGCGACCTGCCTCGATCTGATCGGCGCCGACGGCCCGACCATTGTCGAAGGCCCTTTCGCCCGCAACCGGCTCTTTGTCGGCATGCTGGCGGCGGCGACCGCCAGAAGCGTCGTCGCCTCCGAAGCCGCGACCGGCACCAGCATCGGCGCCGCGTTGCTGGCATCGGACAAGGCTGAGGCGCATGGCAAGGGCTTGAGACAAGAACCGCCGGTCGACCCCGCCTTGACGGATTATGCAAGCACCTGGCGTGCGGCGGTCGAAGGGCGGGGCTGACTGCGGATCCGCTTGCCTAATCTTCATAGACCAGCCCCTGTGGATCGATCTCGGGCTTTCGGCCGGCGACGAGGTCGGCGAGGAATTTGCCCGAGCCGCAGGCCATGGTCCATCCGACATGGCCGTGGCCGGTGTCGAGATAGAGATTTTTGTAGCGGGCCCGGCCGATGACCGGCACGGAATTGGGCATCATCGGCCGCAGGCCCGCCCAGAACATGGCCTTCTCCTCGTCGAAGGCGCCAGGGAAAAGATCCTTGCCGGTGCTGATGATGGTGTTGAAGTCAGCGGGCTTGAAGCTTCGGTCAAAGCCGGTGAACTCGGCCGTCGAGGACATCCGCAAGCGGTTGCCCAGCCTGGAATAGCCGATCAGCCGGTCCTCGTCGGCGCCGCCCATGGTCGGCCCCTTGCTTTCGTCCTCCAGGGGGATCGTCGCGGTATAGCCTTTCACCGGATAAACCGGCAGGTCGATGCCGTAGCGGCGGCCGAGTAGGCCGCTTTCCGGGCCCATTGCGATGACAACCGCATCGCCGGCCACCGGGCCTGACGAGGTGATGACGGCCCGCACCCTGTCGCCTTCGATATCGAAACCTTCGACCGTGGTGCCGAACCGGAACTCGGCGCCAAGCCTCTCGGTCGCATAGGCGGCGAGCCTGTCGACAAACAGTTTGGAATCGCCAGTCTGGTCAGTGGGCGAATAAACCCCGCCGGCTATCTTGTCCTTCACCCCGGCAAGCCCCGGCTCCAGTTCGACCAGCCGGTCGCGCCCGACGATCTCGATCGGCAAGCCATGCTCGGCAAGATAGCGATAATTGTCGGTCCCGGTGTCGAGACTCTTCTGCGAGCGGAAGAAGTAGAGGATGCCCTTCTTGCGCTCGTCATAGTGGATGCCGGTCGCCTCCGACAGCGCATTGATGCAGTCGCGCGAATAGAGCGCGAGCCGCAGCTTGATGTCGGTGTTGGCGCGCAGGCGCGCCACCGTGCACTGGCGCAGGAAGCGCAGGCTCCAGGCGAGAAAATAGGGATCGAAGCGCAGTCGCACCTTGATGCCGAGATCGTGGTTGTAGAGCCCGCGCAGGAAGGTCTTCAGCGCCGCCGGGGAAGCCCAGGCGGTGGCATCGCCCGGCGACACCAGCCCGGCATTCGACTGGCTGGTGCCCCGCGCCGGCGCCGGATGACGCTCGATGACGGTGACCTCATGGCCGTCGCTCGCCAGATAGTAGGCGGCCGCCGTGCCGACGACGCCGGCCCCGAGCACCGTTATCTTCATGTCGTCCCCCCAAAAAAGGTCGAACCGGGCAGCGCGCTTCCGCGCCCTCCGCGAACGCTTCCATAGCGCTTCGCGGAGCGGCTTGCGAGCCCTTGGGAAAACCCGCTCAACCGCGTGCGGAATTCTTCCCCGTCAGGATACGCTCCCAGGCGAGCGCATCTGCAACGATCTGGTCGAGATCGTCGCGTTGCGGCGTCCAGCCGAGTTCCGTCCGGGCGAGATCGGAATTGGCAACCACCGCGGCGGCGTCACCGGGGCGGCGCTCGCCCGTCCTGACCTCGAAATCATGGCCGAAGGCGCGGCGCACGCTCTCGATCACCTCCAGCACCGAGTAGCCGTGGCTGTAGCCGCAATTGGCGACGAGGCTCGCGCCCCCGGCGCGCAGCCGCTCAAGGGCCAGGCGATGCGCCGCGGCCAGGTCGCTGACATGGATATAATCGCGCATGCAGGTGCCGTCGGGCGTCGGATAATCGGTGCCGTACACCTGCATGAACGGCCGCTTGCCGAGCGCCGTCTCGCAAGCGACCTTGATCAGATGCGTGGCGCCCGGCGTCGACTGGCCGGTGCGCCCCCTGGGATCGGCGCCCGCGACGTTGAAATAGCGCAGCGCCGTATAGCGCAGGCCATGCGCGATCGCCGCATCGCGCAGCATCCATTCGCTCATCAGCTTGGAGAGGCCGTAGGGCGATTCCGGCGCCAGGCGGGCATCCTCGCGCACCGGTTCCAGCCCAGCGCCGCCATAGACGGCGGCTGTCGAGGAGAAGATGAAGTTCGGCACGCCCTCGCGCACCGCCGTTTCGATCAGCGTGCGCGTCTTGCAGGTGTTGTTCTCGTAGTAGCCGAGCGGATCGGCGACGGATTCGGGAACGACGATCGAGCCGGCGAAATGGATGATCGCGTCGACATTGTTGTCGCGGATGATGGAGCCGACCAATTCCTTGTCGGCGACGTCGCCGACGACCAGCTTTGCCTCCGGTGCCACCGCCCATTCGAAACCGGTCGAAAGCCGGTCGAGAACGACCACGCTTTCGCCCGCATCCAGCAATTCCCAGACCATATGGCTGCCGATATAGCCGGCGCCGCCTGTCACCAAAACCGTCATTCCGCGTCCTCGCATTCAAGATCTATCGGAAACTGTCTCAACACCCGCTCTACTGGAAAGCCCGCCCTATGACCAATAAAACCCTGCGTAACCGACTTGGCCGGCATATGGCATCATGTCGAAACAAAAGCGCCCTACAGGCCGTTATCGCCAGGAAATAGGCCATGATCCGCCCCTCGTTAGGAACAGGTGCGGGGCGTGGCATTTTGACCAAAACGGGCCGGTGGACGGCCAATCGGGCAATGATTATGATCCAGCCCAAAACTGGGAAGCCGACATGAATTATCAGCGGTTCTTCGAGGACGCGATCGACCAGCTCCATGCGGAACGACGCTACCGCGTCTTTGCCGACCTCGAGCGCATAGCGGGCAAATTTCCGCGTGCCATCTGGCGCGCCAACGGCCGCGCAGAGGAAATCACCGTCTGGTGCTCCAACGACTATCTCGGCATGGGCCAGCACCCGGATGTCATCGCAGCGTTCCAGAACGCGGCGGGCCGGATGGGTTCGGGCGCCGGCGGCACCCGCAACATCTCCGGCACCAGCAATCCGCTGGTCGAACTCGAGCATGAGCTCGCCGACCTGCACGACAAGGAAGCCGCGCTCGTCTTCACCTCCGGTTTTGTCTCCAACGAAGCCTCGATCTCGACCATCGCGCGGCTTTTGCCCAACTGCCTGATCATTTCGGACGAGCTCAACCATGCCTCGATGATCGAAGGCGTGCGGCGCTCGGGCGCGGAAAAGAAGATTTTTCGCCACAACGATGTCGCGCACCTGGAAAGCCTGCTGCAGGCGGCGGGCCGCGAACGCGCCAAGCTGATCGTGTTCGAGAGCGTCTATTCGATGGATGGCGATATCGCGCCGATCAGAGAGATCGTCGACCTCGCCGAGCGCTATAACGCCATGACCTATATCGACGAGGTCCACGCCGTGGGCATGTATGGTCCGCGCGGCGGCGGCATCACCGAGCGGGAAGGCATCGCCGACCGCATCGACATCATCGAGGGCACGCTCGCCAAGGCTTTCGGCACGCTGGGCGGCTACATCACCGGCACGAGCGCTGTCATCGACGCCGTGCGCTCCTATGCGCCGGGCTTCATCTTCACCACCGCGCTGCCGCCGGCCATCGCCGCCGCTGCCACCACCTCGATCCGCCATCTCAAGCGCTCGCAGGCCGAGCGTGACGCCCAGCAGCAGCAGGCGACGCGGACCAAGCAGATCCTCTCCGCCGCCGGCCTGCCGGTGATGGAATCGGCGACCCACATCGTGCCAGTGCTGGTTGGCGACCCCGAGCTTTGCAAGATGGCCAGCGACCGGCTGCTCGGCGTGCACGGCATCTACATCCAGCCGATCAACTATCCGACCGTGCCGCGCGGCACGGAGCGGCTGCGCATCACGCCGACGCCGTTCCATTCGGATGCGCTGATCGCCGAGCTGCAGGACGCCCTGGTCGAGACCTGGGACGCGCTCGGCATTTCCTATGGTTCAGCAGGACGACCTTCCGTGGCCAAGACCGACCGGATCATTCCCCTGCTGGTGCCCAAGTCAGGCGGCTGAAGCCGTTTGAAACTCCACTCCGGCGGCCATCTGGCGCGCCGGAGCGACTTTCAATTCGGGCGTCATCAACCTCTCAAACAGTCGTCATCCACTTCGCCAGCCTGTGCGCCGCCTCCTCGAGCTGGTCGAGGCGGCGGTGGAAGCACAGCCTGAGGAAGGCTTCGCCGCCTGGGCCAAAGGCCGTGCCCGGCGCCAGGCCGACATTGGCCTTGTCGACGATCTCGAAGGCGGCGCTGCGCGAATCGGTGATGCCGTCCACCCTGAAGAACAGGTAGAAAGCACCTTGCGGCACGGTGAACCGGGCGCGGTCGGTGGCGCCGAGAATGCCGCAGACCAGATCGCGCGCCTTCCTAGCCCTCTCCACCTGTTCGGCGACGAAGACATCGCCTTCATCGAGCGCCGCGACCGCGCCGCGCTGCATGAACTGGGCGACACCTGAATTCGAATACTGGATCAGGTTCTCGAACACCTGCTGCAAACTCGGATGGGTCTTGATCCATCCGACGCGCCAGCCGGTCATCGCCCAGTTCTTGGAGAAGCTGTTGACGAACAGGATGCGGTCCTCTGCGGTCGCGATGTCGAGGAAGGACGGCGCGCGGCCTTGGCCATAGTGGAACAGCGAATAGATCTCGTCGGCGATGATCCAAAGGCCATTTGCCCGGGCGAGATCGAGAATGGCGCGCAAAGTCTCATGGTCGGCGGTCCAGCCGGTCGGATTGGACGGCGTGTTGATGAACAGCGCCCTGGTCCTGGGCGTGATGGCGGCCGCGATCTTCTCGACGTCGCACGACCAGCCATTGCCGGATTGATCGAGCGTGACCGGCACCGGCACTGCACCGGCGATGGCGGCGGCGGCGTCGAAATTCGGCCAGGCGGGCGACAGATAGATCACCTCGTCGCCGGCACCGGCGAGCGCGTCGAGCGCAAGCTGGATCGCATGCATGCCCGAGCCGGTGACGATGAATTCGTCCTCGGCGAAGTGTTTGCCGAAATGCCTCTGGTAATAGCGGGCAAGCGCCTGCCTGAGATCGGGGATGCCCCTCTGCCAGGTGTAGAACGTCTCGCCACCGGCCAGCGCCTTCGACGCGGCATCGGTGATGAAGGACGGCGTCGGCAGATCGCCCTCGCCGGCCCAGAGCGGGATCAAGCCGTCGCGCAGCCTGCCATAGTTGACGACGGCGACGATACCGCTTTCAGGCGCAGCCAGGGCCTCGGGGCGCAGGTTCTGGATCAGGGTCATGGGCAGGTCCGTTCGAACAGGGATAGCATGCCGGCTGTTCTACTACGGGCGAAAGCAAAAAACCCCGGCCGTGAACGACCGGGGTTTTGGTCCAGAAAAACCTGATGTCTTTATCTCCTGGCGAGCAGATCGCGGATTTCGGTCAGAAGCTGCACATCGGCAGGCGGCGGCGCGGCGGCAGGCGCGGGCTTTTCGGCCTCCAGGCGCCTGCGCAGGTTGTTCACCGCCTTGACCATCAAGAAGATGATGAATGCGAGGATGAGAAAGTTCAGCACGACGGTGATGAAGCTGCCATAGGCGAAGACGGCGCCCTCTTTCTTTGCCTCCGCCAGCGTGCCCGAGTGGACGTTCGAGGACAGTCCGAAGAAGTAGTTGTTGAAGTCCAACCCACCGAAAATCGCGCCCACGATCGGCATGATGATGTCGTTGACAAGGGAATCGACGATCCTGCCGAAAGCAGCGCCGATGATGACGCCGACGGCCAGGTCCATCACATTGCCCTTGGAAATGAATTCCTGGAATTCTTTCAGCATTTCGACCCTCCTTGCCATGATCGGCCGCATTCTCCAGCGCCGGCCAAGCCCACAATAGCAAAAACCTCCGGTTGCAAAACCGGAAAAAGGGCCAAGGCACCGGTTTGTTTTTACCCGCATCATCAGACGTCCATGCGCCGATGGACTCAGCTTCCAAGCTGTGGTTGCGTGCGGTGAGCGGGCGTCGAGCCGGCCAGGGAGGAAGCGCGAGCCGTGCAGGGCTTGTTCATCGTTGTCATCGCGATCGCTTATGTGACGCTTCTATTCGCCATCGCCAGCCTTGGCGACCGCCGCTCGGCCAGCTCCGGGCCCGGTCGCGCACGTCCGTTCATCTACGCGCTCAGCCTGGCCATCTATTGCACCTCCTGGACGTTTTTCGGTTCTGTCGGCCTGTCTTCCGAGCGCGGCCTGGAGTTCCTCGGCATCTACACCGGCCCGGTGCTGGTGTTCGTGTTCGGTTTTCCCTTGCTCAACCGTCTCGTGCGGCTGGCCAAGACCGAGAAGATCACCTCGATCGCCGACTTCCTCGGCGCGCGCTATGGCAAGAGCTTCACCGTGGCCGCCATCGCCACGCTGATCGCGACCATCGGCGCGGTGCCCTACATCGCGCTGCAGCTGAAGGCGATCTCCGGTTCCGTCAGCCTGATGGTCGAGCATTACACCGGCTCGCCGCCCTCGTTCGATCCTTTCGTCAGCGACATCTCGCTGGTGGTCGCCATGCTGCTGGCGCTGTTCGCGGTGCTGTTCGGCACGCGCCACGCCGACGCCACCGAGCACCAGGACGGGCTGGTGCTGGCGGTGGCGGTCGAAACCGTGGTCAAGCTTGCCGCCTTCCTGGCGATCGGCCTGATGGTCACTTTCCTGATCTTCGGCGGGCCCGGCGACATGTTCGGCAAGCTGGCCGAAAACGGCCAGGTGCGGCAGGCGATGGGCTATTCGACGTCACTCGCCACCTGGCTGGTGCTGACCTGCCTGAGTGGCTTCGCTATCATCCTTCTGCCCCGGCAGTTCTACGTCACCATCGTCGAGAACCGCAGCGAGGCGGAACTGCGCACCGCGACATGGGTGTTTCCGCTCTATCTGGTGGCGATCAACCTGTTCGTGCTGCCGATCGCCTTCGCCGGACTGTCGCTGGTCGGCACGAAGACGAGCAGCGACCTATATGTGCTGTCGCTGCCCTTGTTCGGCGGTCACGATTTCCTGGCCATGGCTGCCTTCATCGGCGGCCTGTCGGCGGCTACCGCCATGGTCATCGTCGAGAGCGTGGCGCTGTCGATCATGATCTCCAACGACCTCATCATCCCGCTGTTCGTGCGGCGGCTGCTGAGGACGACGTCTTCCGAAAACGAGGACTGGTCTACGCTCATCCTCAACGTGCGGCGGGCATCGATCTTCATCATGCTTTTCATCGCCTTCCTCTACTACCGCGAGAGCACCGACAGCGCGCGGCTGTCGTCGATCGGCCTGATGTCGTTCGCGGCGATCGCGCAATTCGCGCCGGCGCTGATCGGCGGGCTGATCTGGCGCGGCGCCAATGGCAGGGGCGCGGCCCTCGGCATGGTCGCCGGCATCCTGATCTGGGGCTACACGCTGCTGTTGCCGTCGCTCGTCGCGCCCGAAACCGGCATATTGGTGCATGGCCTGTTCGGCTTCGAAGCGCTGCGGCCGCAGGCGCTGTTCGGCACCGTTGCGGAGCCGTTGAACCACGGCGTGCTGTGGAGCCTGTCGATCAACGCACTGTTTTTCGTGCTGGGCTCGCTGTCGCGCGCCGCGGTGCCGCTGGAGCGCATCCAGGCGTCGATCTTCGTGCCGCGCGAAGCCGGGCCGATGCCCAGCCTGCGCCGTTTCCGTACCGCCGTCACCGTCAACGACCTGAAGGACACCATCGCGCGCTATCTCGGCGTGCAGCGCACCGAGCGGTCGTTCCAGTCCTTCGAAAAGACCACCAACGTCATCCTGCATGGCAATGAGCAAGCCAGCATGGACGTCATCCGCTTTTCCGAGCAGCTTTTGGCCAGCGCCGTCGGCTCTTCGTCGGCGCGGCTGATCCTGTCGCTGCTGTTTCGCCGCCACGACCGCGAATCCAGGGATGCCTTCCGGCTGCTCGACGACGCCACGGAAGCGTTGCAACACAATCGCGACCTGTTGCAGATCGCGCTCGACCAGATGGAACAGGGCATCACCGTCTTCGACCGGGATTTCCGGCTGATCTGCTGGAACCGCCAGTACCGCGAGCTGTTCGACCTGCCCGACGACATGGGCCAGGTCGGCGTCTCGCTCGACCAGATCCTGCGCCATCTGGCGGAGGGCGGCGATATCCCGACCGACCAGCGGGTGACGATGCTCAACCGGCTGACCAGCTTCGTCAGCCCCTGGCAGATGGAACTGAAGACCAGCGGCCGGATCCTGGAGCTGCGCTCCAACCCGATGCCGGACGGCGGCATCGTCGCCACCTATGCCGACATTTCCGGCCGCGTCGAGCAGGACCTGGCGCTGAAGCGGGCGAACGAGTCGCTGGAACAGCGGGTGAAGACCCGCACCATCGAACTGACCAGGGTCAACGAGGAGTTGACCCGGGTCAACGAGGAACTGGCGCAGGCGCAGATGCTTGCCGAGGAGGCCAATCTGGGCAAGACGCGCTTCCTCGCCGCGGCCGGCCACGACATCCTTCAACCGCTCAACGCCGCCAGGCTCTACTGCTCGTCGTTGATCGAAAAGGCCGGCAAGGGCCCGGCCGGCAAGGCCGCGGTCAACATCGACTCCTCGCTGGAATCGGTCGAGACCATTCTGGGCGCCGTGCTCGACATTTCCCGCCTCGATGCCGGTGCCATGAAACCGGACGACACGGCCTTCAACCTAGACGCATTGCTGCGCCAGATCGGCAACGATTTCCGGCCGCTTGCCGCGGAAAAGCAACTCAAGCTGACGATCATGCCCTCGTCGCTGACAGTGATGACGGATCGCAACCTGTTGCGCCGCCTGATCCAGAACCTCGTTTCCAATGCCATCAAATACACACGTCACGGCCGCATCCTGGTTGGCGTGCGGCGGCGCGGCGAACTGGCGGAAATCCAGGTGATCGACACTGGCATCGGCATTGCCGGCGACAAGCTGAACACGGTGTTTCGCGAATTCACCCGGCTGGACGAAGGCGCGCGCGAGGCCGAAGGCCTCGGCCTCGGCCTTTCGATCGTCGATCGCATCGCGCGGGTGCTGAGGCTTGAGATCCGTATTTTCTCCAATCCGGGCAAGGGCACGCGCTTTTCCGTCATCCTGCCGGTGGCGGCCGTGCAGGAACCGAAACGCGAGGTCGAAACCAGGGCGCCGGCCCGCGCGGCGGCTTCGCTGGCCGGACTGAGCGTGCTGTGTATCGACAACGACGCCCGCATCCTGGAAGGCATGCGGCTGCTGCTCGAAGGCTGGGGCTGCGCCGTCGAGACCGTGTCCGGCACAACGAACCGGGATATCGCGATCCGCCGCCCGGACATTGTCCTTGCCGACTATCATCTCGATGGCGAAACCGGCCTCGACGCCATCGTCGGGCTGCGAGCGATCCACGGCGACGACCTGCCCGCCGTGCTGGTCACCGCCGACCGTTCCAACGAGGTACGCACGGCAGCGGCCGGGCTCGACGTCCCGGTGATCAACAAGCCGCTCAAACCGGCCGTGCTGCGCTCGATGATGGCCAGGGTCAGGCCGCTGGCGCCGGCGGCGGAGTAACTGTCAGATCTGCTTCATTTCGGCCCCGCCGACGGCGCCCAGGCTTCGAGATAGGCGCAAAACATGTCGGCCATCGCATCGGCATGGCTTCTATCTCTGCCGACGGGCGAGGCGTTTCCGAAAAACTGGTCGCCGGGCCGACATCCGCATAACCATCCGCCAGGTTCGGGCGCTCAGCTCACCGGCTGCAGCGGATCGCTGCCGATCTTGGACAGCAGGATCACCGCCTGGGTGCGGCTGTCGACGCCGAGCTTCTGCAATATCGCCGAGACATGCGCCTTGATCGTCGCCTCTGAGACGCCGAGCTCATAGGCGATCTGCTTGTTGAGAAGGCCTTCCGCCAGCATGCCGAGCACGCGGGTTTGCTGCGGCGTGAGCGCCTGCAAGCGCTTGATCAGGTCCGATATTTCGGGATCGCGCTCGACACCGAGATCGATGCCGGCCGGTGCCGCGATATCGCCCGCAAGGACCGATCGCACGGCGTCGCGGATTTCCTCCATGCTGGCCGATTTGGAGATGAAACCGGACGCGCCGAGGTGGAGCGCGCGCCGGATGGTCGCCGGGTCGTCATGGGCGGAGACCACCACCAGCGGCGCCGCCGGATGGATGCCGCGCAACGAGATCAGGCCGGAAAGGCCGCTCGCGCCCGGCATCGACAGGTCGAGCAGCACCAGATCGACCTCCTCGTTGGCCACGACCAGCGCCTTGGCGCTTTCGAAATCGCCGGCTTCGTGAATAGCGGTGACATTGCCGATGCCGGCAAGCGCTTCGCGCAACGCACCGCGAAACAGCGGGTGATCGTCCGCGATGACGAAAGAATAGCCTGATGGCAAATATCCCTCCCCGGATCCCTTGATGGTCTTCTGTTTTCTCGGGACCTGATGCAACGATTATGAGGCGCTTCGCGCTGTTTTCAAGCAGCAAAGCCGGCGCACCGGATTTCCCCGGACGGCCTGTCTTCAGGTCTTCTGCGAGTTGGGTTTGGCGCCGTCGCCGCTGTCCTTGTCCATATCCTTGACGATGCCCATGAAGCCCTTCAGGAAACGCTCCATGTAGCTCATCGTCTTGTTGAAATCCTCCTCGCTCGGCAATGTCGATTCGAGGCGGGCCGAGAGCGAATTCTCGAGCCTGGTGACGCGCTCGTCCATGGCTTTCATCGAGGTTTGCAGGCGATCGACCTCGTCCTGGAAGGCAGCGCGTTCATCGGCCGCCATCTTGCAGACGAGTTGGCCGGAGCGCTCCTCGCAGATCGACATCGCGCCCGTCTGCGTGTCCATGCGGACATAGCCGTTGGCGGATTTCTCCAGACGGTAGCGGTCGGTCTCCTCGGAAAAGGCGGACGCCGCGACCAGCGAAACGAGCGCGGCGGGGATCAAGATGTGCTGCAGACGCATATTGTCCTCCATGGCCAAAGCGTGAGATATCGCATGTTTGCGCCGGAAATGGGGAAGACGCTTGGCACGGCCTTCCCCGCACGGCTGGTTCGGACTATAGCGCAACCATGTCTCAGATTATCTACAAGATAACCCCGGAAGGGCCCTGGCGCGAGGCCGAAGCGAACGGCCGCTTCACCGGTGCGCCGATCGATGTCGCCGACGGCTTCATCCATTTCTCCACGGCGGCACAGGTCAAAGAGACGGCGGCGAAGCATTTTGCCGGCCAGGCGGCGCTTCTGCTGGTCGCCATCGACGGGACCAGCCTGGGCGATGCGCTAAAATACGAGGCCTCCCGCGGCGGCGCGCTGTTTCCGCACCTCTACGGCGTGCTCGACCTGAAAGCCGTGCTGTGGGTCCGGCCGCTCCCGCTCGGCGCCGACGGCACCCACCAGTTCCCCGCGCTGGAGGCCGAATGAGCGTGCTCGACCGGATTGGCCAGAAGCTGCTCTTCACGTTCGACCCAGAAACCGCGCATGGCCTGTCGATCGCGGCGCTGCGCTGTGGCCTGCCGGTCGGCGCACGGACGGCGCGCGACGCACGGCTGAAGGTCAGCCTCTGCGGCCTCGATTTTCCCAATCCGCTCGGCATGGCTGCCGGTTATGACAAGAATGCCGAGGTGCCCGATGCGCTTCTCGGCCTCGGCTTCGGCTTTGCCGAGGTCGGCACGGTGACGCCGCTGCCGCAGCCTGGCAATCCGAAGCCGCGCATCTTCCGGTTGCCGGCGGATGAAGCGGTGATCAACCGGCTCGGCTTCAACAATGAAGGCCATGCGGCCGCCGAGAAACGCCTGGTCGGCCGCATGGGGCGCTCCGGCATCGTCGGCGTCAACATCGGCGCCAACAAGGACAGCGCCGACCGCGTCAACGACTATGAGCGCGGTGTCATCCGCTTCGCGCCTTACGCCAGCTATCTCACCGTCAATATTTCCTCGCCCAATACGCCCGGCCTGCGCACCATGCAGGCGCGCGAACAGCTTGGCGAGCTCTTGTCGCGCGTCATGGCCGCGCGCGCGGTGGCGGCAAGGCAGCCGCCGGTGTTTCTCAAGATTGCGCCTGACCTGGCCGAAGCCGAGCTGGAAGACATTGCCGCCGAGGTCACCCAGAAGGCCATAGACGGCATCATCGTGTCCAACACCACCATTTCTCGCCCGGCGCTACGCTCCAGCGGCGCGGCAAGCGAGACCGGCGGGCTTTCCGGCCGGCCATTATTCGAGCGCTCGACCATCGTGCTGGCCCGTATGCGCAGGCTGCTGGGGCCGGACGTGGCCATCATCGGCGTGGGTGGGGTCAACTCCGCCGAAACGGCGCTGGAGAAGATCCGCGCCGGCGCCGATCTCGTCCAGCTTTACACCGGCATGATCTATGCCGGGCCGGCGCTGCCGGGGCGCATCGTCGCCGGCATGGCGCGTTTCGCCGACACGGAACGGCTCAAGTCCATCAGCGACTTGCGCGACCGCCATCTCGACCAATGGGCTTCAAGGCCGCTCAACTGAACGCCGTCCGCAGCCGTAGCCGCAGGATGGCCAGCAGGCTGAGGCCACGCACCAGCAGGAAGACATGCAATGCCGCCCACAGGCCATGATTGCCGAAAGCGGGCGCCAGCGTAATCAGCGCGGCGGCGAAGGCCAGGAAAGACAAAAGCATCATGTTGCGCATGTCGCGCGACCAGGTCGCGCCGATGAAGACGCCGTCCATCTGGAAAGCCAGCACGCCGCTCAGTGCGGTGAAGGCCGCCCAGGGCAGGTAGGTGTCGGCCACCGAGCGGACTTCCTGCGACGTTGTAACGACGGCAACCAGATTGGCACCGGCCAGCAGAAGCACCAGGGTTGCGGCGCCCGCCAATCCGAAACCCCAGAACAGGGTCAACCGCACCGCGCGCCGGAACGGGTGCTCAGCCCGCGCACCGACGGCGCGGCCGGCGAGCTGTTCCGCGGCGGTGGCGAAACCGTCGAGGAAATAGCCTGCGACGAGGAAAAAATTCATCAGCACGGCGTTGGCGGCCAGCGTGACCGTGCCGAATTGCGCACCCTGGCGGGTGAACAGCGCAAAGGCGGCAAGCAGCGAGAACGAGCGGATCATGATATCGCGGTTGAGCGACAGCATGCGCAGGAACGCGCTCATGTCGAGCAGGCGTTGGCGCGGCACGGGCGGGCTTGCCCTGAACCGTCTGATGACGATGGCGAAGCCAAGCAACATGGCCAGGAATTCGCCGGTGACGGTTGCCCAGGCGACGCCGGCGACGCCCCAGCCAAGCTCCAGGCCAAGCAGGATGCAGAGCGCGATGTTGATGCCGTTCAGCACCAGCTGCAGCACCAACCCGAGCCCGCCCTCGCCTCGGCCGAGGACATAGCCGAGAATGGCGTAGTTGATCAGCGAGAAAGGTGCCGCGAGCAATCTGATGCCGATATAGACGCCCATCGCCTCGCTGACGCGCGGTCCGGCATCCATGAACCACCGCCCGCCGGCCGCGATCAGCGGCGAAAACGCGGTCAGCACGATGCCGGCGACAACAGCGATCAGCACCGCGCGCCAGAACACCGCCTGTTCCTCCAGCGCGTCGTTGCGCCCGAAAGCCTGGGCGACCAGACCGGTGGTGCCGGAGCGCAGGAAATTGAAGGTGGTGAAGACGACGTCGAAGACCAGCGCGCCTGCCGCCAGGCCGCCAAGCAAGGCGGCGTCGCCGAGCTGTCCGACAACAGCCGTATCGACCATGCCGAGCAGCGGCGTCGTCAGGTAGGCGAGCGTCATCGGCACGGCGATGACGAGCACCGTGCGGTTGGTGACGACAAAGGATCCGGGAACGATTGGGGATCCGGCGTCGGCTGGGATTGCACCCTTCTCCAAAGAATTGCTGCCTTGCTGATTGTGCCTTGATCGAACAGCCGGTGTGCCCCATTTTCCGGCCACCGCGCAATCCATCCTTGCCATGGCGGCCAACCGAAATTCCGGTCTGGCGCGAGCCGCCGGATCCGGTCCATGTCCCTCCAGATCGTCCATCATCCCGACTACGACGCCGGCTTCGCCGTCAACCATCGCTTTCCGATGAGCAAATATCCGCTGCTGATGGAAGCCTTGCGCGCACGCGGACTGGCCGTGCAGGGGGCGCTCAGCATGCCGGAAGCGGCACCCGCACCATGGCTGAAGCGTGCCCATGCGGCCGACTATGTCGACCAGGTCATCAGCTGTTCGGTGCCGGACAAGATCGAACGCGAGATCGGCTTTCCGGTCGGCCCACGCGTCTCGCTGCGCGCCCAACTCGCCACCGGCGGCACCGTACTGGCGGCCCGGCTGGCCTTGCGCCACGGCATTGCCTGCAACACCGCCGGCGGCAGCCATCATGCGCGCCGCGCGCAGGGCGCGGGCTTCTGCACCTTCAACGACGTCGCCGTCGCTTCGCTGGTGCTGCTTGCCGAAGGCGCGGCGCGGAACATACTCGTGGTCGATCTGGATGTGCATCAGGGCGACGGCACGGCGGATATCCTGGCCGGCGATCCGCGCGTGTTCACCTTCTCCATGCATGGCGAGCGCAACTACCCCGCGCGCAAGATCGCCTCCGACCTCGATGTCGCACTGCCCGACGGCACGGGCGATGCCGCCTATCTCGAAAGGCTGATCGCCATCTTGCCGGAGCTGTCCGCCCATGCGCGCTGGGACATCGTTTTCTACAATGCCGGCGTCGACGTCCATGTCGAGGACCGGCTCGGCAGGCTGGCGCTTTCAAACGACGGGCTTCGTGCCCGCGACGCCATGGTCATCGGTCACTTCCGCTCGCGCGGCATCGCGCTATGCGGCGTCATCGGCGGCGGCTATTCTACCGACGTAGCCGCGCTCGCGGCGCGCCACGCCATTCTGTTCGAGGCGGCGGCGGACTACGCCTGACCGCTATTTCCTGTAGTTGGCGATTCTGAGCAGGATGAACGCCGGAACCACGATCGCCGCACCCAGCAGAATATAACCCAGGAAGCGGTCGATGGCATGGAAGCCCAGATTCCAGAGATCCAGGAAGAATTTGCGGATGCCATAGAGCACGTCCATCGGCGACCAGCCGAAGGCGGTCATGACGAGGCCGACGAGGAACGACACCACCAGCAACTTCAGGAGTACCCTGAGCGGGGTGTCGCCGAGAAAGCGCGTCAATGCGGACAAGACCTGTCTCCGGCTCTGATCGCCCGATTCGGCGACAGGATCAGAAATACGCACTTGGCCGCCCCGCTTCAAGCCGGGCGGGCCAAGGCTCTGAACCTGGCTGACAAAGCCTATGACGGCCGGTCCGGCGGTTCCGCCGGCTTTTCATGATAGGAATTTTTTCCTTGACGGGGTGAAGGCAACTATGGTAGATATTTGGCTATGGTGCTGAGTTGCGCCAGGGACCCGCCGCACAGGCGGGTTTATCCGTTCAAGGCTCCGTCAACAGCGCACCGTCGAAGGCTCCGAAGGAACTCGTTAACGCGGATCGTGCCCTGGTACCAAGCCGGCGACCATAGGCGCATGGCAGGCGAGCAGCCGGCGGCGGCTGATCGCGGCCGGCTTATCTGTTTTCTAACCAATTGCCGCTATTGCCATTCCTGGAGCGGGAGCCAGGCTTTGATGGAAGCGGAAAAAATCGGCGCGCGCCGCGCGGTCATGCTTTCGGTTGTCGTGCCGTGCTATAACGAGCGGGACGGCGTGGCTGAGCTTCACCGACGCGTCACCGCCGCTTGCCTGGCGCAAAACCCTTCCTACGAGATCGTGCTCGTCATCGACGGGGCGACCGACGGCACCCGCGAGGCCGTTTTCGAACTGGCGCAAAAGGACGACCATGTCGTCGCCATCGACCTTGCCCGCAACTATGGCCACCAGATCGCGCTGAGCGCGGGGCTGGAGTTCTGCCGGGGCCAGCGCATCCTCATTCTCGATGCCGATCTCCAGGATCCGCCTGAACTGCTCGGCGCGATGATGGCGAAGATGGATGAAGGCTTCGACGTCGTTTACGGTCAAAGGGCCAAGCGGGATGGCGAAGGCTGGTTCAAGCTGGCTTCCGCGTCGATGTTCTACCGGCTGCTGCGCCGGATGGTCGACGTCGAGATCGCGCCGGACACCGGTGATTTCAGGCTGATGAGCCGCCGCGCCCTCGACTATCTGAACGCCATGCCGGAGCGCTACAGGTTCATTCGCGGCATGGTGAGCTGGATCGGGCTGAGACAGGCCGCCTTCTCCTATGAACGGCAACGGCGTTTCGCCGGCGCCACCCACTATCCGCTCAAGAAGATGATTCTTCTGGCTGTCGACGCGATGACCAGCTTTTCCATCGCGCCATTGCGGTTTGCCTCGCTTCTGGGAATGCTTTCCGGCGCGCTGGGGATGGTCGTGCTCGGTTATACGCTGCTCGAATGGTCGCTGGGAAACGTCCTGCCGGGCTGGACCAGCCTTGCCGCGATCATGCTGATCCTGGGCAGTGTTCAGCTTCTGGTGCTCGGCATATTCGGCGAATATCTCGGCCGGATGTACATGGAGACGAAGCGGCGGCCGCTCTATTTCGTCAACGAGATCGTTTCGCGAAGCGATGTGGCCGTCGAAAACCAGGACCTGCCTGTCCACCGCCTCCAGGAAATGGTGAAGAGAGCCGCGCGTGGCTAAGGCCACGATCGACCGGCCGCGACGGGACCTCTCGACCGGAACGAACGCGAAATGGCCGGGAGCCGCGACATGAACCAAGCCACGGCAATCGCGATGGCTACGCCGTCGCTCGAGGATGCACAGCGCAGCAGGCTGTTGTTCTGTCTTTTCTGCGCCTGCACCGTTGCCTACGTGCTGATGAGGCATGCCAACTCCCTCCTTCTGGATCCTGACAGCTGGTGGCAGGTGAAGGTCGGGCTGGATTTCCTGGCGAACCGGACATTTCCGACCGTCGACCCCTATTCCTATACCTTCGCCGGCCAGCCCTGGATCGCCAAGGAATGGCTGGGGCAGGTGCTTCTGGCGCTCGCCTATGGCGCCGGTGGCTGGAATGGCGTCGTCACGCTGATCATCGCCACGATCGGCCTGACAGTCTTCCTGATGGGATGGTTCCTCAGCGCATGGCTGAAGCCGGTGTTAGCGGTGGTGCTGGCTTTCGTCGCGGCTTTCCTTGTCGCCCCGATCTATACGGCGCGCCCCCACGTCTTCACTTTGCCAATCATCGTCATTTGGACGGCAATGCTGTTTCGCGCGGCGCAGGAGGAAAGAGCGCCATCCCCGTGGCTGCTCGCGCTCGTCGTGTTGTGGGCGAACCTGCATGCCACATTCACCTTGAGCTTCGTCATCGCCGGCTTTGCCGGTCTGTATCTCCTGTCGCGCATAGGCCTGTCGAAACCGGTTCTCCTGGCGAAATGGGTCGCGTTCGGCCTGCTCTGCCCAGTGGTCAGCCTGGTCCATCCCTATGGCGTCAAGGCCATCCTGGCGACGCTTACCGTCGCCTATGGCAACGAGGCGGTGCCGCTAATCCTGGAATGGCGGCCCTTCAACGCCCAGGAAGAGCTCATCAAGGAAGCCGTGATGCTGCTGGCGCTTTTCGGGCTGTTGGTGTCACGGCTGCGGATCGGCTGGGCCAAGGCGCTGTTCATCCTCTTCACCTTGCATGCCTATCTCAGTCACCAGCGGTTCATGTACCTGTTCTTCCTGCTGGTTCCGCTGGTGATCATGGTTGAGGTCGCACAGCAATATCCCGCACTTTCAGCCGCGACCTGGCTGGCGCAAAAGCGCGACGGATTGGAAAAAGTCCTCGCCAGGCATTACTACGCCATCTCAGGCGCGGTGGCCGTCCTGCTGATCGGCGCGGTCTCGGTCCTCGGCAGCGTCCAACAGATCGCGCCGAGCCCGAAGACGTCCGCCAGCGGAGCACTCGCCTTCGCAAGGGATCAGCAGCTGTCCGGCAACGTGCTGAATTCCTACAATTTCGGCGGCACGCTGATCTTCCACGGGATCAAGACCTACATCGACGGCAGGACGGACCAGCTGTTCCTGGACGGGTTCACGAAAACCGACGACGCGACCGGACACAGTGACGGCAAACCACTGCTCGAGGCCCGGCTGAAGAAATACGCCATAGGCTGGGCGCTGCTCGCGGCCGGCGACACCCGCATTCCCTTCTTCGAGGAATTGGGCTGGAAGCGGGCCTACGCGGACGAATACGCCGTGATCTACCTGCCCGGCGCCTGATCCGCGACGCCAGCCCAAACCGGCTTCGGCCCTCCAGCATTCGCCTTGACACCGATGTTGCGGTGCAGCAAATTGCACCGGAGAGGACGAACAAAGTGGGATCGAGAATCAAGGCTTTCTCGCATCGCGGCAATGCCGCCGCATGGGCCGGTGAACCGGGTGCGCCACGACTGCCGCCGGCCACGGCGCGCGAACCGGCCGCATGAACTACAGACGCGACATCGACGGCCTGCGGGCCATAGCGGTGCTGCCTGTCGTCCTCTTTCATTTCGGCTTGTCCGCCATCCCAGGCGGCTTCACCGGCGTCGACATCTTCTTCGTCATATCGGGCTATCTGATCAGCGGCAGCCTGCTCGACGATCTCGAACGCGGCCAGTTTTCGATCGGCCGCTTCTATTGGCGCCGCGCGCGGCGCATCCTGCCGGCGCTGACCTTCGTCATCGTGCTCGCAGGCACTGCCGCCTGGTTCATCCTTTTGCCATCGGACCTGCACGAATTCAGCCTCAGCGTCATCGCGGCCTCGACCTTCTGGTCGAACATCTATTTCTGGAAGACGACGAACTATTTCTCGATCGACGCCGAGCTGCGGCCGCTGCTGCACACATGGTCGCTCTCGGTCGAAGAGCAATATTACATCTTCGCGCCGATACTGGTGTACCTGATCTATCGCTATGCCTCGAAACGCTGGCTGACGATATTGCTGCCGATCGCGATCGGCAGTTTCGCCTTGGCGGTCATGGCGACCTCGATGGCGCCCACGGCGGGTTTCTACCTGTTGCCGACGCGCATCTGGGAACTGGCGCTGGGGGCCATGCTGATGCTGAGAAAGCCGCCGGCACTTGCCAGCCGGCCGGCAATGGAACTGATCGGCCTCGCCGGCTTTGCCATGGTCGCCTTCGGCTTCGTCACGATTTCGGAGAGCGACCCCTTTCCGGGCTACAATGCCTTGTTCCCCTGCATCGGCACCGCGCTGCTCATCTATGCCGGCCACGAAAGGGCGGGCGAACAGGGGCCGGCAACCATCGCCACGCGGGTGTTGCAGTTTCCGCCGCTGGTCTGGATCGGCCTCATTTCCTATTCGCTCTACCTCGTTCATTGGCCGATCAATTCCTTCGTCCATTACGTTTCGCTGAAAGCCATCGGCGTGCCGACGATCATCGCCATGACCGTGGCAAGCTTCGCCCTGGCGGCGTTCTCGTGGAAATATGTCGAGCAGCCGTTTCGGCGGAAACGGGCCTACACCGCACCGCTGCCTATCTTCGCCTTTTCCGCGACGGCAATCGTCCTGCTCTGCGTCGGCGGCGTGGCCGGGGCGCTCGGCAACGGTTTTCCGGAACGCTTCCCGGACTTTTCAACGGAACGGATCCAGGTTGGCGACTGGCGCAACGGCACCTGCTTCAACGAAGGCTCGAACCGGATCGAGGACTGGAACCTTGCCGCCTGCACCCGAACGAGCGGCTTTGCCACCAATGTGCTGTTGTGGGGCGATTCCTTCGCCGCCCACTATGTCTCGGGACTTGAAGCCAACGCCCAGAAAATCCAGGCTAACGTCATCCAATACACCTATGCCGGCTGCCCCCCGGACCTGACCTATTTTTCCTATGCCCGACCTGCCTGTACCAGCTTCAACGAGCGGGCCCTGTCGATCATCCGCGAAGCCAACATTCAGGCCGTGATCCTGAGTGGCCGATGGACCGACTACGAGGTCAGGGGCTTCGGCGGTCTCCAGAAGACGATCGACCGGCTTCGCCAGATGGGCGTCAAGGTCTACGTCATCGGCCAGTCTCCCGAATTCATCGCCGACGTCCAGAAAATCGCCTTCTTCGCAAGACGAGGAGATACCGCGAACATGTCCTGGCCGATGGCCATGGATCCGGACATCAACAAGCGGGTTCTGCCCTTCGTCAAAGGCGCTGACTTCATAGACCCGCTGACCTATCTGTGCGACGCCGCAGGCTGCTCGTATGCCGATGCCGGCAACAAGCAATTTCTCTATTTCGACTATGGTCACTTCTCTTCCGCGGGCGCCGCACTCGCCATCTCGAGATACTGGCCGAGCTTTGCAGCCGGCACCGAGATCGCGAAAGTGAAATAGCAGGCGGAACCGGCATGCGGCGCGCCGGTCGCTGGGACGGTACCGTGTGGAAAGTGAGCCGCTTTGCGATTGCCCGATGGCCAGCCCTCATGGTAACGAGGCTGCTGCGCGGGTATGATGTAATGGTAGCCTGTCAGCTTCCCAAGCTGAACGCGAGGGTTCGATTCCCTCTACCCGCTCCAGCATATGCCACAAGGGTTAGCGCCTGATCTGGAGAGCCCTGAAAACCAGCGGTTTTACAGGTAGTTTTACACAGAGCGTTCACTTTTTGGCCTGATCGAGTTTTCGGATGCGCTCCTTGATCGCGGCTCCGCGGCTCACATAACGTCTTATGATGCGCAAAACATGGTCCTCTTCCCAGCCCATGATCTCGGCGATCTCACGCTCGGTCAGGCCGGCAGTGTAAAATTTGGTCGCGGCCGTGCCCCGAAGATCATGGAAGTGCAGGTCAACGCCTTTCGGCCATGCGATCTTCTTGGCGTCGGAGAACGAGCTGGCCAAACCGTTGACGGTCCACGGGCGCTTCTTGCTGCTGGTCAGGATAACCGGTGAGCGCTTCGGTATCCGCCCGAGGGCGTCGCGCAGTTCCTGATAGAGCGGAATGATGGCTTCGCGCTGGTGTCTGCTTTTGCCGGTGGTGATGGTTATGGCATCCTCGTCGACATGGGACCATGATAGGCGGATGAGATCGCCTACCCGAAGACCAGTGCATGCAGCCAGATCGACGGCATGAGCAATTTCGGCCGAGCACGTCTTCTTCAGATGCCCGACGTCGCTGTCCGTCCAGATGATCTCCGAGCGAGAGCCGCTGTAAAGCTGTTTGACGCCTTCGCAAGGGTTCGAGCCAATCTTGCCGAGTGGATCGACCGCGTATGAGAGCACGCGAGAGAGAACCTGCATGCCGTAGTCGGCAGACCTGGGCGTCTCGGCATATGCCGCGCGCCACCGGCGGATTATTGGTCTGATCTTTTCCGGCCGATCGAACTGGGCGATGCGCAGTTCCCCGAAATGGCCGGCAATCCGGTCGAGCCAGGGACCCCAGTTGCGTCGCGTCGACTCGGCGAGTTTCTTGTAGTCGGCGCTCGCCTTGTATTGCGTGACCAACGATCGAAAGCGGTTGTTGTCAGGCGACGTGCGGCTGGCAATCGCCTCATTGTAGGACGCGAAGAATTCCGGTGCGCTCGGCATCCCAACAAGGCGCGGACCACCGCGCCAAGCATACCAATAGACATTACCCTTAGCCTTGGGCAATTATCAGTCTAGGGTTGTGCTTCTAGGTTGACGGCGCAACCGCAAACAGTCAACTTGGATCCGAAAACTGTCAACCTACGGCCATCAAACAGGCCATTTCGGTCATCAGGCCGCCATCTGTCAACCAAAACGACAACCAAAACAGCCAAAACCCGCGGCTAAGTTGTCGTAACTTTACATTTGGTTGACACATTTGAGCCGATTCCAGCTTTTTCAGATCAACGTCAACATCTTGATCGGCTAATGGACCGATCAGTAAAGACACATAAAAGGTCCACTAGCGAGCGGGAACAGCTTCGACCGACCAGTGAAGCGTAGCATCTACCGGAACGCGTAGTGACTCGCTGTTTACGAATGATGAGACCCCTTGCACCGCAAGCTCCAAAACATATTCCGCAGACTTGACGGCACAGTTCGTTATCGACTTGGCGCCGGATGCAAAGACATCGGATCGACCATCGTGAAATGATGCAATGTGCATAATCGCGATGTCTTAGGCGTTTTAGAACGAATAGACGGACCAATTAGGGAAGGAGGCGTCCGGGCGCGCCTTCATTATTTCGCCCACAACTCCGGAGTCCCGTTACCTCCTTCGGCCCGATTATCAGCAATCCGGCGCCAACTCTTGATGGATAGGTCTTGCTCGCCGCTCATTTGCCGAATATCCCTCGGAGAGCAGACCGCGCCTTCGAGGTGAGGCTTGGATTGGTCTGATCGGACGCGCGGCGAATTTCCTCGAGCCATGCCACTTCGTTCTCGGTGACCGGCGTCCCGAAGATCTGCCGGACGGCAAGCTCGGTGGTGTCGCCGCCGAGCTGCTCGATCGCCAGCTGGAATAGCATCACGGGATCGCAGTCGAGGGCAGTCGCCAAAGCCGACACCCTGTCGAGAGGCAGCTTTGCCGTGCCGGCCTTGATCATGGCGAGCATGTTGGGGTTGACGAATCCGGCTTCGGCGGCAATCGCAATCTGGGTCTTCTTCGGCCTCAGCTCGAGGATGCGCTTTTCAAGATACTTTGCGAGCCTGGTGCCTGCGAAGGGCTTGCCGGAGCGGTTACTCATCGTCACTTTCCTCTGAAATCGCATCTTCGATGTGCTGCTAATTTCTTTATAGCGACGGTCTGTCGGGGATTTCGTGGGGGGTGACGGGTATTCAAGCGAGCCAGCTCTCGCAGAGGATAAAGTCATTACGGAGAGCAATTGTATGTGATATAACCTCTTCTATTACGCCTAGACGTCGAGGATATGTCACACAAGCCTACACAACGCGATCAAGCCCGTGCACTGCTGCTGGATGGCAGTCTGGTCCGTCTGCGCGACCTGACCGGGGCGGGAGTGAGTCCGGAGACAATGGCCCGTCTGGTTCGCGAGGGTGAGGTCGTGCGGCTCGCGCGTGGCCTCTACCAACTGGCAGAAGCCATGCCAGATGCGCGTCGCTCAATCGCTGAAGCTTCGGCGCTGGTTCCCAAAGGGGTGGTCTGCCTCACCTCAGCGCTGCAATTCCACGATCTGACGCTGCAGATGCCCTCAGCCATCTGGATGGCCATTGATCGAACGGGTTGGAAACCGAAAGTCGATTATCCGCCCATCCGTTTTGTCCGCTTCAGCGGCCGTGCCCTTACGGAAGGCATCAAACGCCACCGCATCGAAGGCGTCGACGTGCCAGTGTTCGAGCCCGCGAAAGCCATCGTCGACTGCTTTCGCTACCGCAACAAGATTGGACTCGACATCGCGCTCGAGGGGCTCCGAGAGGGGCTCAGGACGCGGCAGGTTACGCCAGATCAACTGTGGAAATTCGCCCAGCCTGGCCGAGTCTGGTCGGTGATGCGCCCCTACGTCGAGGCAATGGTCGCCGATGGCGCATGAGCTTCGCAACGTTGGCGCCTCGGTCAGAGCCCGCCTGCTCGATCGCGCTCGCGAGGAGCGGGCCGACTTCCAGCTGCTGCTAACACGGTATGCGCTTGAGCGGCTACTCTACAGGCTCAGCATATCCACCGAACGCGAGCGCTTTCTCCTGAAGGGCGCGATGCTGTTTGCGGCCTGGCTCGACAATCCCTTCCGCCCTACGCGCGACCTGGATCTTCTCGGAAGCGGCGATGCAGGTGTCGCCACAATGGTCGAGTGCTTCCGAGCAATCTGCTCGACACCTGTGGAGGATGACGGTGTCGAGTTCGACGTTGCTGGACTTACGGCCGAGCCGATCCGCAATGACGCGGAGTATGCCGGCGTTCGTGTCAGGACTGCCGCGACGATTGCCGGCGCACGTGTGCCCATTCAGGTCGACGTCGGCTTCGGTGACGTGGTGACGCCGGCGCCGGTCGAGCTTGAATACCCAACCTTGCTCGACTCGCCACCGCCCCGCCTTCGCGCCTACCCGCCGGAGACGGTCGTTGCGGAAAAATTTGAGGCCCTGGCAAGCCTGGGCGTCGCCAATAGCCGCATGAAGGACTTCTACGACCTGTGGATGATCGCCAGGACCTTCAACTTCGAGGGGAGCGTTCTTTCCTCCGCGATCAGACGAACGTTCGAGCGACGCCAAACGGCCTGGCCGACCGAGATACCGACAGGACTGAGCGTTGCCTTCGCAACAGCAAAGAGCGGTCAGTGGCGGGCTTTCCTGACGCGGGAGCGTATGGTGGCGGCGCCCGACGACTTCGCTACCATCATCGATGGCCTGCGGGTGTTCCTGGCACCGCTTCTGACTGAAGGACCGCACACCGGCCGGTGGCCGCCGGGCGGGCCGTGGACTGAATAGCGTCTCTGCTGCCAAGTTTGGGCATAGGCTATAGCGCGAGGATGGCGCTCACGGTTTTACAGCGTCATTGATTTCATTGGATAATTTCTGGTCGAGAATCAGCTCGTTTTACAGCTAAGCCACTGGATATAAGCATCACGTCCAGCTTCCCAAGCTGAACGCGCGGGTTCGATTCCCGCTACCCGCTCCAGTCTGCGCAGCAAGGGTTTGAGCCCTTACCAAGCCGCTCCAACTATCGGTTTCGCACGCATTCGGGAAAACCGCTCCAGCCGTTTTCCCGGCATCGCTTTAGAGCCAAACACTGACCCAGACGCGCCTGCGCCAGCAGCGGACATGGCGGCGACCGCGGCGCCAATAGCTGCGGCAGACCCTGCGCCAGGCGCGGCGGCGCCCATGACGACGGTGCCGGCGATGCCACCGGCGATGCGAGATCTGCTCCACCTCGGCTTGATCGTCTCCTTCGAAGACGGCCGCATCAGCCCTGTCGAGGTCGTCCTTATCGAGTTCGTCAAGGATTCCGTTGCCGTTCGGGACCCCGGCAACTGCTCTGCCAGGCCTGGCCAGGCCTGCAAAAGCAACTGCCCCCGCGACGCCAAGCATTCCAGTAAGAAACAACCGACGTTCCATCAAAATCTCCCGAGTTGTTTATCATCAGCGCATCGTTCCCCGGCTCAAAACGAGCTCCGGCGCGAACGCCGATTGGCCTTTGAACGCACTTACCTGGTTTTTGTTCCGGTCACCCCACTTCGCGCAGGATGAAATCATGCAGCATCTTCGCCGCCGGCGACAGCGCACGGTTCTTCACTGTGATCAGGCTGTAAGGCCGAACCTCGATGTCGAATTCGGTCTGCACGACGTCGATGGCGCCGGCCAGCCCTTCGGGATTCTGGATGAATTTCGCCACCTGGACCGAGACCGGCGCGATGGCGTCGGAGTGCGCGACCATGACCAGGGTCAGGAGCAGCGAGCTGGTGTTGAGGATGCGGTCCGGCAGCGCGATGTTGCGGTTCAGGAAATTGCTCTCCATGGCCTGGCGCAGCGGCGAGCCGCCGGACTGGAAAACCCAGTCATAGGCCGCGGTCTCCTCCAACCGCACCGCCTTGCCCTCGGTCAGCGGATGGCCCCGGCGCACGATCAGGCAGGCTTTCTCGACGCCGATCACACGGGACTCGAACAGCCGCGGGTTGAGATCGTCGGGGATGCGCGCGATGATGAAGTCATGGCGCGACGCGATCAACTCGCGCGCCAGCACGTTGGAGGTCTCGACCTGCATGGTGATCTCGATGCGCGGGTAGATGCGGCGGATTTCGCGGATCGCCGGCACCGCGAGCTCGATCGCGGGCGCCGTCACCGCACCAAGGAACACCGAGCCGCCCTTGCCCGCCTTGAGTTCGGAGATCTCGCGATCGACCTCGCGCATCTCCAAGAGGATGGAGCGCGCGCGCCTGGCGAGCGCCTTGCCATAGGGCGTCAAGGTGACGCCGCGCGGCAGCCTTTCGCAGAGCGTGACGTCCAGCACGGCTTCCATCTCGGCGATCATGCGCGAGGCCGCCGGCTGTGAGATATTCATGACCTGGGCGGCGGAACTGACCCGGCCGTGATCGTCCAGTGCAACGATCATGCGCATATGGCGCAGGCTGAGGCCGCTGCGCAGCAGGGTCTCGCCGTCACCGGGGAGCACCTCGTAACCTTCTGAAATCCCGCCAGGATTGCGCAACGTTGCCATTGATTTCCCTTCGCTCCCAATGCCCTTGAGTTTAGCGTCAACGTATACCAGTTTCGGTATAGCAATCATCAAAGATCGCATTTGACAGTTATGGCAAAGGGACACACCCTTCGCGCGTCCTGGGGCGTGCCAGTCGATGACGAGGAAATCGTGTCGATTGAAATCAGTCCCAGGGCCGATTGGGAGGATACCGGAGATCGATAGACGACAGCGGCGCTTGCGCTCCTGCTCGCCTGCGCGGCCCGCGAAGCCCCGAGGTGTCGCGTCCATCAACCAGGGAGAGTAATTGTGAAGATCATCAAGACGCTGGCCGCCGTCGCGGCCCTTGGCATCGCTGCCATGACCTATTCGGCGCACGCCGCCGACAAGGGTCTCGTCGGCGTGCTGATGCCCACCAAGACCTCGCAGCGCTGGATCAACGACGGCGATGCCGTCAAGTCCCAGCTCGAGGCTTTGGGCTATACGGTCGACCTGCAATATGCGCAGGACGACATCCCCAACCAGCTCAGCCAGCTGGAAAACGAAATCACCAAGGGTCCGAAGGCGCTGATCATCGCCTCGATCGACGGCACCACCCTGTCGGATGCGCTGCAGAAGGCCGCTGATGCCGGCGTCGTCGTCGTCGCCTATGACCGCCTGATCAAGAAGACGCCCAATGTCGACTACTACACCACGTTCGACAATTTCGGCGTCGGCGTGATCCAGGCGAATTCGCTGGTCAAGGGCCTCAAGGAGCGCTTCCCGAATACCAAGCCGTGGAACGTCGAACTGTTCGGCGGCTCACCCGACGACAACAACGCCTTCTTCTTCTACAACGGCGCGATTTCCGTCCTGCAGCCGCTGATCGATGACGGTTCGATCAAGATCAAGTCCGGCCAGACCGGCATGGACAAGGTCGGCACGCTGCGCTGGCTCGCCGCCACCGCCCAGGCGCGCATGGACAATCTGCTGTCAGCCAACTATTCGGACGGCAGCCGCGTCGATGGCGTTCTGTCGCCCTATGATGGCCTGTCGCGCGGCATCACCGCCTCGCTGCGCGCTGTCGGTTACGGCACGGAGGCCCAGCCGTGGCCGATCGTGACCGGCCAGGACGCCGAGACCGCCTCGGTCAAGCTGATCATCTCGGGCGAGCAGTACTCGACCGTGTTCAAGGACACCCGCGAACTGGCCAAGGCCACCGTCGAGCTCGTCGACAAGGTGCTCTCGGGCGGCAAGCCGGAAGGCCTCGACACCAAGACCTACAACAACGACGTCAAGGTCGTTCCCTCGATCCTGCTGACGCCGCATGAGGTCGACAAGTCGAACTACCAGGCCCTGGTCGTCGACTCCGGCTACATCAAGGCCGACGAACTGAAGTAAATTCGGTTGTATAGCCAGGGGTCCTGCGCAACGCAGGGCCCCTTTTCGTTCACTAGCGACCCCGGTATTGTTGCGGGTCTCGCAGGAGCACTTTACCCATGGCCTCGACGATTTTGGAGATGCAGGACATCACCAAGACGTTTCCCGGCGTCAAGGCGCTGTCGAACGTCAACCTTCGGGTCGAGGAAGGCGAGATCCACGCCGTGGTCGGCGAGAACGGCGCCGGCAAATCGACGCTCATGAAGGTGCTGTCGGGCGTCTATCCCTCCGGCACCTATGACGGCCAGATCATCTTTCAGGGCCAGGAATGCCAGTTCAAAGGCATTCATGACAGCGAACGCAAGGGCATCGTCATCATCCACCAGGAGCTTGCGCTGGTGCCGATGCTGTCGATCGCCGAAAACATCTTCCTCGGCAACGAACACGCCCGATACGGCGTCATCGACTGGAATGCCAACGAGGCGCGCACCAGCGCCCTGCTGAAGAAGGTGGGCCTCAAGGAGGACCCCAAGACGCTGATCACCAATATCGGTGTCGGCAAGCAGCAGCTGGTCGAAATCGCCAAGGCGCTGAGCAAGGAGGTCAAGCTCCTGATCCTCGACGAGCCGACGGCGTCGCTCAGCGAAAAGGACAGCCAGGCGCTGCTCGACCTTCTGCTCGAATTCAAGCGACAAGGCATGACCTCGATCCTGATCTCGCACAAGCTCAACGAGGTGAACCGGGTCGCCGACAAGGTGACCGTCATCCGCGACGGACGAACCATCGAGACGCTGTCCAGGAAGGACATCTCGGAAGACCGCATCATCACCTCGATGGTCGGCCGTTCGCTCGACGACCGCTATCCGCCGCGCGAGCCCGATATCGGCGAGGTCGTGTTCGAGGTGAAGAACTGGTCGGTCTATCACCCGCTCCATGCCGAGCGGCAGGTGATCAAGGGCATCGACATCAATGTGCGCAAGGGCGAGGTGGTCGGCATTGCCGGGCTGATGGGCGCCGGGCGAACCGAATTCGCCATGAGCCTGTTCGGCCGCTCCTATGGGCGCCGCATCACCGGCGAGGTGCTGCTCAAGGGCAAGCCGATCGACGTCTCCTCTGTGAGCAGGGCGGTCGAACACGGCATTGCCTATGTGACCGAGGATCGCAAGACCTACGGCCTCAATCTCATCGACCATATCAAGCACAACATTACGCTGGCCAATCTCGGCGGCGTGTCGCGCCACAGCGTGATCGACGATTTGCGCGAGCTTGCCGTCGCCAACGACTATCGCAAGCAGACCAACATCCGCGCCTCCAGCGTCTATCAGATGACCGGCAATCTTTCCGGCGGTAACCAGCAGAAGGTGGTGCTGTCGAAATGGCTGTTCGCCGACCCGGAAGTGCTGATCCTGGACGAGCCGACGCGCGGCATCGATGTCGGCGCCAAATATGAAATCTATACGATCATCGCGCGCCTTGCGGCCGAAGGTAAGGCGATCGTGGTCATCTCGTCGGAAATGCCAGAACTGCTCGGCATCACCGACCGCATCTATGTCATGAACGAAGGCCGCATCGTCGGCGAAATGCCCGCGGCGGACGCAAGCCAAGAAAGAATAATGCGCGCCATCGTTCGGGGAGAAGGAAAAGCAGCATGAGCACGGAAAGCGCCCCCGCCCCGCAAAGCAACGTCGCCGAAGATGTAGGGCAGCGTCCACGCATCGCCGTATCGGCGCTGGCGACGAACCTGCGCGAATACGGCCTGATCCTGGCGCTGATCGCCATCATGGTGTTCTTCCAGTTCACCACCTCGGGAACGCTGTTCAAGCCGGTGAACCTGAGCAATCTGGTGCAGCAGAACTCCTTCATCATCGTGATGGCGCTCGGCATGCTGCTGGTCATCGTATCGGGTCATATCGACCTCAGCGTGGGGTCCGTGGCCGGCTTCATCGGCGCGCTGGCGGCGATGATGATGGTGATCTGGCCTCTCGGCATATTCAGCAACCCGCTGGTGGTCTCCATCGTCTGCCTGATCGTGGGCGGCCTCATCGGCGCGGCGCAAGGCTACTGGATCGCCTATCACCGAATACCGAGCTTCATCGTGACGCTGGCCGGCATGCTGATCTTCCGCGGCATCTGCCAGGCGCTGCTCGGCGGCGGATCTTCGGTCGGGCCGCTGCCGCCCGAGTTCAAGGCACTCAGCTCCGGCTTCATTCCAGATGTCATCGGACCGCTGACGCTGATCCCGCCAACGGTGAATGCAGCCGGCAAGACGATTATGGGCAGCGGCCTGACGCTGCACATGACGACGATCGTGCTGGGCCTGATCGCCGTGCTGGCCTATGCCTATTTCGGGCTGCGGACGCGACGCAAACGCGAACGCCACGGCTATGAGGCCGAGCCGTTTACCCTGTTCGTCATCAAGACGCTGGTCGGCAGCGCGCTGGCGCTGTTCCTGGTCTACCAGTTCGCCAGCTATCGGGGCCTGCCGGTGGTGCTGCTCGTCATGGGCTTGCTGATCTCACTGTTCGTCTTCGTCACCAAGCGCATGACGATCGGCCGCCGCATCTATGCGATGGGCGGCAATGCCAAGGCCGCGCAGCTGTCGGGCATCAAGACCGAGCGGCTGACGCTTTACGTGTTCGTCAATATGGGCGTGCTGTCGGCGCTTGGCGGCCTGATCATCGCGGCGCGTCTCGGCCAGGCCGTGCCGGCGGCAGGCCTCGGCAGCGAGCTCGACGTCATCGCCGCGGTGTTCATCGGCGGCGCCTCGGCGATGGGCGGCGTCGGTCAGGTCATCGGCGCGGTGGTCGGCGGCTTTATCATGGGCGTGATGAACAACGGCATGTCGATCATGGGCGTCAATGTCGACTGGCAGCAAGTGGTCAAGGGCCTGGTGCTGCTCGGCGCCGTGATCTTCGACGTCTACAACAAGAACAAGGCCTGAACAGGTTTCAGGCGAGGCAAGCAGGAGGCATACGGTCGCGGCGCTGCCGGCAATTCGCCGGCTTGAAGAAGTCCTTCAGGGACCGGGCTCGCGAGCGCAATCCGGACGAAGAGTTCAACCCGTGGCACGGCCAGTCCGAGCCGCGCAGGTCAGGGTTTGCCAGAAGGCAGCCATGCCAAGACATATGAGAGAGGACTGATCATGCTGATCTCGCAGATTCTCGACGACGCCGAGACCATCCGTGTCGTTGCCCGCACAGGCGGCAAGACCCGGATCATCAACGGCGCACGCAGCGTCTATTCGCTGGCGATGGAAGCCGCTCGTACCGGCGTCGGCCTTGCCGCGTTGATCGAACGCAAGGGGCTCGGCGAGACCGTCGATCTCGACGCCGCCTACAAGAAGGGGCGGCTGCTGTCGCCGATCAATCATCCCGATCCGGCGCATCTGCATCTGACCGGCACGGGGCTAACGCATCTCGGCTCGGCGGCGACGCGCGATTCCATGCACAAGAAGCTCAGCACCGACGGCGAGGAGCAGCTCACCGATTCCATGAAGATGTTCCGCATGGGGCTGGAAGGCGGCAAACCCGCGAAAGGCCAGATCGGGGTGCAGCCGGAATGGTTCTACAAGGGCAATGGCACGATGGCCGTGGCGCCGGGTGCCGCGCTCCTGTCGCCGGCCTTCGCCAAGGATGCCGGCGAGGAGCCCGAGGTTGCCGGCATCTATGTCATCGGCGACGACGGCGCGCCGTTCCGGGTCGGCTTCACGCTGTCCAACGAATTTTCCGATCATGTGACCGAACGCGTGAACTACCTCTTTCTCGCCCATTCCAAGCTGCGCAACGCTTCCTTCGGACCGGAGATCCTGGTCGGCGACCTGCCCGCCGACATCAGGGGCTCCTCACGCATCTGGCGCGACAGCAAGTTGATGTGGGAAAAGCCGTTCCTGTCGGGCGAAGCGAACATGTCGCACACCATCGCCAATCTCGAACACCACCATTTCAAATATTCGGCTTTCCGCCAGCCGGGCGACGTGCATGTGCACATGTTCGGCACCGCGACCCTGTCCTTCGCCGACGGCATCAAGACCGAGGCCGGCGACGTGTTCGAGATCGAGGCCGGCGATTTCGGCCTGCCGCTGCGCAATCCGCTCGAAATCGAACAGCCGGTGAAGGTGGCGGTGAAGGCGCTGTGAGATGAGCGTGATCTCCTCCCTGGTGGGAGGAGATCGGCAGCTTCCATCTCAATAAATATCGAAGTCGAAATACTTGTCCTGGATCTTCTTGTAGGTGCCGTCGGCGACGATGGCGTCAATGGCTGCGTTGAGCTTGTCGCGCAGCGCCGTATCCTCGAGACGCACGGCAATGCCGGCTTCGGTCTCGGTGCCCTTGACGTCACCGACCATCTTGCAGCAACCGTCGCTCGCCTTCTTCATCCAGTCCATCAGCACGAACTTGTCGGAAAGGACGGCGTCGAGGCGGCCGTTCTGGAGATCGGTGATTGCCTCTTCCTGGGTCGGATAGAGCTTCGCTTCGGCGCCGGCTTTGCCATAGACGTCCTGGGCGTAATTGGCCTGCGTGGTCGCCGCCTGGGCGCCGACCGTCTTGCCGGTGAGTGCCGCCGGTTCGGTCGAGGCGATGTCGCTGTCCTTCAGGGCGACGAGCGACAGCGGCGTCGTATAATATTTGTGGGTGAACGCGACCTGCTTCTTGCGCTCCTCGGTGATGCTCATCGAAGCGATGATGGCGTCGAACTTCTTGGCCTGCAGCGCCGGGATAATGCCGTCCCAGTCCTGGGTGACGATCTCGCATTCGACCTTCATCTGCGCGCACAAGGCGTTGGCGATGTCGATGTCGAAGCCCTCGACCTTGCCGTCGGGCGTGATGGTGTTGAACGGCGGATAGGCTCCCTCGGTGCCGATCTTGATTTTCTCCGCCGCATGCGCCGACAGGGCGCCGGCACCAAGCGTCAGCATGGCGGCGGCCGCCGCCGATATTATCCATTTCGAAACCTGCATTTTCATTCCCCTTGAGCGCCGCCACGTCGGCGGCCGGCGAGGCAGCCAAGCATGGCGAGCCGGCGCAGGCAAGTATCTTGCCTGACGGTGATGAGCGTTCAGGGCGCGGCGCGAAAGTGCTTGGACAGCTTCAGGCCCTGCGCCTGGTAGTTCGAGCCGAGCTCGGTGCCGTAAAGCGCCTGCGGCCGCTTCAGCATATGCTCGTAGACCAGCCGGCCGACGATCTGGCCATGATCGAGGATGAACGGCACCTCATGGCTGCGCACTTCGAGCACGGCGCGGCTGCCGGTGCCGCCGGCCGCCGAATGGCCGAAACCCGGATCAAAGAAGCCGGCATAGTGGACACGGAACTCGCCCACCAGCGGATCGAAGGGCGTCATTTCGGCCGCGTAGAGCGGCGGCACATGCACCGCTTCCTGGCTGACGAGGATGTAGAACTCGTCCGGATCGAGCACCAGCTCGCCGGCGCCGCTCTTGTGGATCGGCTCCCAGAAGTCGACGATCTCCTGCGCCGCGCGTTTGTCGACATCGACGAGGCCGGTATGGTGTTTGCCGCGATAGCCGACCAGCCCGTCACTGTCGCCGTTGAGATCGATCGACAATGCGATGCCGCCGCCGGAGATGTTCGGCGGTTCGGTGGCGACCAGCATTTCGGCCCGGTGCAATTGATGCAACTCTGCTTCCGAGAGCAGCGCATTGCCGGTGCGGAAGCGTATCTGCGAAAGGCGCGAGCCGGCGCGCACGATGATCGGGAAGGTGCGTGGGCTGACTTCGAGATAGAGCGGACCATGATAGCCGGCGGCGATCTTGTCGAACTCGTGGCCGCGATCGGTCATCACGCGGGTGAAGATATCGAGCCGCCCGGTCGAGCTCTTGGGATTGGCGGACGCCGAAATTTCCGCCGGCAGCGCCAGGCTTTCGAGCAGGGGCACGATGTAGACGCAGCCGGTTTCCAGAACGGCGCCGTCGGCCAGGCTGATCTCGTGCAGCTTCAGCCGGTCGAGTTTTTCACTGACCTTGTGGTTGGGACCCGGCAGGAAGGACGCGCGCACCCGCCACGCCTTGTCGCCGAGCCTCAGATCGAGGCTGGCCGGCTGGATCTGGTCGGCGTCGAGCGCAAGCGACGACTTCAGCGCGCCGGACTGGAACAGCGCCGCAATGTCCTGATCGGGAAGAATTCCTGTCTGCCGCAAAGTCTGGCTCCGCTCTGCTGGTACAAGTCTCTTAATGAAGCCGGCAATTGACGCAAGCGTGGCGCGGGTCTAAAGGGTCGTTATCCCGTGGTGATTTGGCCGGTCGGCTTGCAGCCACGTTAAACAAGTCGCTAAAGGACCGTCGGGCCGCAAGGCCGCATGGACCGGTTGCGACTTTTTCGCGGCCGGTTTTTTTGTGTTTGGATAGGACGATGACGAGCAAGACGCGCAACTGGAAGCCTCAGACCGCACTCGTGCATGGCGGGACTCTGCGTTCCGGCTTCGGTGAAACTTCCGAGGCGATGTACCTGACCCAGGGCTATGTCTATGAAACGGCCCAAGCCGCCGAAGCCCGCTTCAAGGGCGAGGAACCGGGCTTCATCTATTCGCGCTACGCCAATCCGACCGTCGACATGTTCGAGAAGCGCATGTGCGCGCTCGAAGGCGCCGAGGACGCGCGCGCCACCGCGTCCGGCATGGCGGCGGTGACGGCAGCACTCCTGTGCAGCGTCAAGGCCGGCGATCATATCGTTGCGGCGCGCGCCCTGTTCGGCTCCTGCCGCTGGGTGGTCGAGACGCTGGCGCCGCGTTACGGCATCGAGGCGACGCTGGTCGACGGCACCGACATCGCCAATTGGGAAAAGGCGGTTCGGCCCAACACCAAGCTGTTTTTCCTGGAAAGCCCGACCAACCCGACGCTTGAGGTGGTGGACATCGCCGCCGTCGCTTCGCTTGCCAATTCGATCGGCGCGCGGCTGGTTGTGGACAATGTCTTCGCCACGCCGCTCCAGCAGAAGCCGTTGCAGCTCGGTGCGCATATCGTGGTCTACTCTGCGACCAAGCACATCGATGGCCAGGGCCGCTGTCTCGGCGGCGTCATCCTGTCGGACAAGAAGTGGATCGACGAGAACCTGCAGGATTATTTCCGCCATACGGGCCCCAGCCTGTCGCCGTTCAATGCCTGGACGCTGCTGAAGGGCCTGGAAACGCTGCCGCTGCGCGTGCACCAGCAGACGGAGAGCGCCGGCAAGATCGCCGATTTCCTGGCCGAGCAGCCGGAGATCGCCCGCGTCATCTATCCCGGCCGCGCCGACCATCCGCAGGCCGATATCGTGAAGAAGCAGATGTCGGGCGGCTCCACCCTGATCTGCTTTGACGTCAAGGGCGGCAAGCAGGGTGCCTTCGCCTTGCAGAACGCGCTCGACATCGTCCTGATCTCGAACAATCTCGGCGACGCCAAAAGCCTGATCACCCATCCGGCGACGACAACGCACAAGAACCTCAGCGACGAAGCGCGCGCCGAGCTCGGCATCGGACCCGGCACGCTCAGGCTGTCGGTCGGGCTGGAAGATACCGACGATTTGCTGGACGACATCGCGCAGGCGTTGAAGGCCCGATGAGGACTGGTGGCAGACCGAGGACTACAGGCCTGCCGCTTTGCGCAACGCTTCGTTCATGCGCGTCTGCCAGCCATCACCACCGGCCCTGAAACGGTCGACAACATCGGCGTCGAGGCGCAACTGTACCGCACGTTTGGGTCGCGCAAGCGGCGGTCGGCCAACTTTGCGGCGCGAAGCGGCATCGGTCGGCTGCGCATCCGGATCGGCCTCGGCGGCGGCAGTGATCGCAGCATCTTCCTCGTCGGTCCTCGCGCCAAGCGCCTTTCTGGCGAGCCCCAAAGCATCAGCGCGCGACTGCTTTGGGGGAGTAGCCTCGCGGCGCACGATCGTCTTAGAGGTTTTCGACATAGTCCGTAATCTCCTGTCTCGTTGCCTTGCGTAGCGAAATTACGCGGATCGCATGGCTTCGCTCGACATAGACCATCACATAAACGCCAGCCTCGATCAGACCGATGGCAACAAGACGATCCTCGCCTAAATCCTCGCTGTCATCGAGCCGGATAACGGCATTGGCGAAATCGAAGGACGGAGCGATCGCGAAATCCACGCCATGCTTGGCCCTGTTTGTCTTTGCCTTGTTTTCATCCCACTCGAACAGCATCGCCGTCGGGGCGCTCCATAGGTTATTGTATACACAAAAATAGAGCCTAGTTCAACAATTTTTGTATATACGATAACCTTCCTCGACATCAAGCTGAACTGCCGACATCAAGCGCGGGAGGGCGTCTCTTCGAGCTCGGCCGCCTGGGTGCCGATGGTCATGGCGTTGCCGCGCCAGTCGACGGCCCCGCCCAGCCAACCGCGCATCCAGATCGCGGGCAAAATCAGGTCGCGTGCGATCATCGCGGTGACGATGCGCGGCGACAGATACCAGCCCTTTGCCGAGGCGAGCATGCATTCCGGCAGGTAGGCGAGCGCCAGCACGCAAAGCGCTGTCATGGGCAGGCTGACGCCGGCGCTGGCCGCGGCGATCAATGCCAGCACGAGCGGAGCCGCCACGCCGGTCAGGATCTCGGGTGCGAAGAACAGCGGAAAGGTGACGCGGCGCAGGCGCGCCCAGCGGGCCTGGCGCGACCAGATCTCGCCCGGCATGCGCTGCCCGAGCGGCTGCTCGAAGGGCGAAGCGACGAGATTGACGCGCAGGCCGAGCCTGTTGACCAGTTTGGTCGACGCGGCATCCTCCGCGATCTCGGCGGCGAGCGCACGGATGCCGCCATTGGCGTCGAGCATCTGCTTGTTCCACAACATGCTCTTGCCCTGGGCAAAGCCGAGGCCAAGCGCCTCGCCGGCATATTGCCAGCGCGCCTGCAGCGTGTTGAGGAAAGCGCATTCGACTTCTGCCCAGAAGCCGTCGGGCCGCGAACCGATCGGCGTCGAGCAAACCAGGCCGGTGTCCCGCCGCCATGCCGCCATCAGGTGCTGGACGTAGTCTTTCGGCATCAGCACGTTGGAATCGGCGAGAATGACCCAGTCGTGGCGCGCTGCCTCCCAGCCCTTGACGCAGTTGTTCAGTTTCGGGTTGGCGCTGACGCGGTCGTCGCCGGTGAGCAGGCGGGCCGGCACGGCTGGAAAGCGGGCAATCGCGGCGCGGATCGGCTTGACCGCGGGGTCGTCGGCATGGGCGACACAGAAGATCAGTTCGTAGCGCGGCCAGTCGAGCGAGAAAGCGCGCTCAAGCGTCTCATGGGTAAACGGCTCGACGCCGCGCGCCGGGATGACGATCGAGACAGGCAGCGGCTTGCCGGCCGGCGGCGCGCCGTTTCAGGCGCGAGCAGGCGAGCAGGATGCTGGCGAGATTTGAGACGATGAGAGCGATCGAAAGCGAGCCGGTTATGAGAGCGAGTTCCATCGATATCCGGTCACTCCAGAAAACCCGGCCCGCTTGGCGGCCGTTTTCGACAGTTCGACAGAGCGCCCGAGTCGCCCGGCATTGCTGGTGCACACCATCATTGTCATGTGTCACTCAAATGACATTGTTTGTCGGCACCTGCCCTTCAGGGACAGCAACTCGGACGCGCACGGTTGATCGAACCGCAAAGAGCGCCGAATGTTCCACACCGGATTTGTTTTGGAGCCGCTCATGTACCGCGCCGTCACGCGCAACATCGAAGTGCAGGTCAGGCCGTTCTATCTCGAGGACCGCTCGGATCCTTCGGAAAACCGCTATGTCTGGGGCTACCAGATAACGATCGACAACCAGTCCGACGAATTCGTGCAGCTGTTGTCGCGCTATTGGCACATAACCGACGGCGCCGGCCGGGTCGAGGAAGTGCGAGGTGCCGGCGTGGTCGGCGATCAGCCCGAACTCAATCCCGGCGACAGCTATCAATACACGTCGGGCTGTCCGCTCTCGACCCCGTCGGGGATCATGGTCGGTCACTACACCATGCGCAACGAGCGGGGCGAGACATTCGACATCGCCATCCCCGCCTTCTCACTCGACCTGCCGGGGACAAGGCGGACGGTGAATTAGACGAGGTGAAATCGGCGACAGCGTCGTTCTCTCCGTCACTATACGGCGAGAAATGTCCGGCAGGAATGAGGGGCAGCGCCGCCCCTCATCCGCTCTTGGGCCCCTTCTCCCCGTAGAACGGGGAGAAGGTGGAACCCTACTGCGTCGTAAATTCCGCCGGGTCGAAGTCATATTGCGTCGAACAGAACTCGCAAGCGACGTGGATGCCGCCGCCCTCGGTGCTGTCCTTGATCTCCTGCGCGGAGAAGCCCTCGAGGATGCCGCGGATCTTGTCGCGGGAGCATGAGCACTGATCGGCGACGGGAACGCCGCCGAAGACGCGGACGCCATGCTCGTGGAACAGACGATAGAGCAGCCGCTCTGCGCCGATGGTCGGATCGATCAGTTCGGTCGGCTCGATGGTGCCGAGCAGCGCCAGCAATTCCTGCCAGGAATTGTCTGTGGGATCGTGGATCTCCTCGCGCGGATCGCCATCCCCGCCGGGCAGGTCAGGAACGCGCATGCGCTCGGAGGCCTGCGGCAGGAACTGCGCCAGGATGCCGCCCGCCCGCCACTGCTCGCGCGCGCCGCCGGGGCCGGGCGTCAAAAGCTTGGCGACCGAAAGCCGGAGATCGGTCGGGATCTGCTCCGACTGGCGGAAATAGGTGCGCGCGGCCTCTTCCAGGGTCTCGCCGTCGAGCTGGACGATGCCCTGGTAACGTTGCGTGTGGGCACCTTGGTCGATGGTCAGCGCCAGCACACCGTTGCCGAGCAGCGTCTGCTGCGAGGTCTCGCCGGCCGCAATCAGCGCCTCCAGCCGGTCGGCATCGAAGCGCGCATAGGCACGCAGCGCCGAGGGCGTGGAAAAATCCGCGACCAGCATGTCGACAGGCCCGTCGGTGCGGGTCTGCAGGATGAACTTGCCCTCGAACTTGAGCGAGGTGCCGAGCAGCACCGTCAGCACACAGGCTTCCGCCAGCAACCGGGCGACCGGCTCGGGATAATCATGGCGGCCAAGGATCGCATCGAGCATCGGCCCGAGCTGAACGGTGCGGCCGCGCACATCGAGCGGGCCGACCTCGAAGGGCACAACGTGATCATCGCCGGCGTAACCGAATTCGCCGAGTTTGGGGTGATGTTCAGCCACTTGATGGGTTTCCAGCATGACAAAGCTCCAGGGCGCGGCCATGCCGCCCTTTGGGGAGCATGCGTCTAAACGCGCTTGATTTGCGTGATGCCGCGCAGATAGGCATCGCGCCTCCGGAGATCAAGTTCCCCGGCACGTCAAGCGCCAAGACACTTCAAGTCCACTTCAGGCCCCAAGACACCAGGCAAGCACGGCCTTCTGGGCGTGGAGCCGGTTCTCGGCCTCGTCGAAGACCACCGAATGCGGACCGTCGATGACCTCGTCCGTCACTTCCTCGCCGCGATGCGCCGGCAGGCAATGCATGAACAGCGCGTCGGGCTTTGCCTTGGCCATCAGCTTGGCGTTGACCTGGTAGGGCGAAAACACGTTGTGGCCGCGGGCGCGGTGCTCCTGGCCCATCGACACCCAGCAGTCGGTGACGATGCAGTCGGCCTGGTCGACGGCTTTCTCTGGCGAGCGGGTAAAGGAGAGCTTGCCGCCATGCGCCTTTGACCAGTCGACATGCTTCTGCGCCGGCTCGCTGCCTTCGGGCACGGCGACGTTGAGGTTGAAGCGGAACCGCGCCGAGGCTTCCAGCAGCGAATGCAGCACGTTGTTGCCGTCGCCGGTCCAGGCGATGGTCTTGCCGGCGACCGGACCGCGATGCTCCTCGAAGGTCATGATGTCGGCCATCAGCTGGCAAGGATGGGTATCGTCGGTGAGCCCGTTGATCACCGGGATGGTCGCATTCTCGGTCAGCTCCAGCAGCCGCTCATGCGACGTGGTGCGGATCATGATGGCATCGACATAGCGCGACAGAACCTTGGCGGTGTCGGCGATGGTCTCGGAGCGGCCGAGCTGCATCTCGGTGCCGGTCAGCATGATGGTCTCGCCGCCAAGCTGACGCATGCCGACATCGAAGGAGACGCGCGTGCGCGTCGACGGCTTGTCGAAGATCATCGCCAGCACCTTGCCTTCGAGCGGTTTCGAGCGCTCGCCCGCCTTGAGGCGCGCCTTGCGCTCCACTGCGTCGGTCAGCATGGAGCGCAGGTCGCCTTCGGAAACGGCGGAGAGGTCGGTGAAATGACGAAGTGACATCAGGAGCTTTCGAATTTACTTCGCGGCTTCAGCGGCGATGGCCTCGGACAGGGCCTTGGCGCCGGCGCGAATGCGCTCCAGCGCTTCATGGATCTCGCTGTCCGTGACGGTGAGCGGCGGCAGCAGGCGAATGACGTTGTCGCCGGCCGGAACCGCGAGCAGATGCTGGTCGCGCAGCGCCATGTTCACCTTGCCGTTGGGCATGGCGCATTTGAGGCCCAGCATCAGCCCCGTGCCCCTGATGTCCTCGATGACCTCGGGGAATTCGTCGGCCACCCCTGCCAGCCCTTGCTTCAACAACAGCGCCTTGCGCTGCACATCCGCCAGGAAGCCCTCCTCCAGCACCACGTCGAGCACGGCATTGCCGACCGCCATGGCCAGCGGGTTGCCGCCGAACGTAGTGCCGTGGACGCCTGCGGTCATGCCGACAGCCGCCTCGTCGGTGGCAAGGCAGGCGCCCATCGGGAAGCCACCGCCAATGCCTTTGGCGATGGCCATGATGTCTGGAGCGACCCCCGACCATTCATGCGCGAACAGCTTGCCGGTGCGGCCGATGCCGCACTGGACCTCATCGTAGATCAACAGCAGGCCGTGCTGGTCGCAGAGCTGCCGCAGCCGCTTCAGCGATTGTGTCGGCACCGGGCGGATACCGCCCTCGCCCTGCACCGGTTCGATCAGGATCGCCGCGGTCTCCGGCGTGATCGCCTTTTCGGCGGCGTCGATATCGTCGAAGCCGACCTGGTCGAAACCCTCGACCTTCGGGCCGAAACCTTCGAGATATTTGTACTGGCCGCCGGCCGCGATGGTCGCCAGCGTGCGGCCATGGAAGGCGCCTTCGAAAGTGATGACGCGGAAGCGCTCGGGATGCCCCTTGACGAAATGGTAGCGCCGCGCCGTCTTTATCGCGCATTCCAGCGCCTCGGCGCCAGAATTGGTGAAGAACACCTTGTCTGCGAAGGTGGCGTCGGCCAGCCGCTCGCCGAGCCGGCTCTGCCCCGGGATCTCGTAGAGATTGGAGACGTGCCAGAGTTTGGCAGCCTGCTCGGTGAGCGCCGCGACCAGATGCGGATGGCCGTGGCCCAGCGAATTGACGGCTATGCCGCCGGCAAAGTCGAGATATCGCTCGCCCTTGTCGGTAACCAGCCAAGTGCCTTCCCCGTGATCGAAGGCCAGGGGTGCGCGAGCAAAGGTCTCGAAAAGCGCCGAACCGCTCATTATATGCGTCTCCGGAACCGGAAAATCAAAAAAGCCGCCAAAGCGGCGGCCTTTGCGGCTTATCGGGTTTTTCAGCCATGAAGTCAACGAAAACGTCGCGTAGTGGCGCGCGGCAAGCCTCCCGACGGGACGCCGGCTCATAAGTGAGCTGGCAAGTTGGGGAAAACCGAAAAAACCGATTCGTGTTGCACTTCGGACTCTTGTCACCGAGTCAGCGCATAAGGTAGTTGTAGTCGGGAAATAACTAGATTTCGTGCGGCGGACCTAATCACCAGATATATGTGGTGTCTGCCCCAGCAGTGGTGCTGGGCCGGGAATGGATTCCGATTGCCGTACGCTTAGCAGGAGCGCGGTCATGAATTGGACTGACGAGCGGGTCGAACTCTTGAGAAAACTGTGGTCGGAGGGTCTGAGCGCAAGCCAGATTGCTGCCCAGCTTGGAGGGGTCAGCCGCAATGCCGTCATCGGCAAGGTGCACCGGCTGAAATTGTCGGGCCGCGGGCGCGCCACGGCAGCGCCGGCACGCCAGAAGAAGACGGCGCAAGGGTCGGGCGCGCAGAAATCGGTGTCGCGCCCCGCGAGTGCGACCCGCCACGTCACGACATCGATCGGAGCAACGGCGCTGCAAGCGCAGTTCGATGCCGAGCCGGTGGCCCGCCACTATATCCGGCCGGTCGAGAATGTGGTGGTGCCGATCTCGCGGCATCTCCAGCTCACCGAACTCACCGAGCGCACCTGCAAATGGCCGAACGGCGATCCGCTGTCGGAGGACTTCAATTTCTGCGGCAACGAAGCCGCCGAAACCGGCCCCTATTGTAAATACCATGCCCGCGTGGCGTTCCAGCCGGCAGCGGAGCGGAGGCGGAATAGATAAGGGGACTAAGGCAGTAGGGCAGTCTGTTTTGAATTTGCGCTCCCGAGCGTGCTCTTAACCTACTGCCCTACTGCCCTACTGCCCTACTGCCCTACTGCCCTACTGCCCTACTGCCCTACTGCCCTACTGCCCTACTCTCACAGCCATCCATTCTTGCGAAACCGCCAGTAGAGGAAGCTACAGATCAGCGCGATCGCCAGCAGCACCATCGGGTAGCCGTATTCCATCTTCAGTTCCGGCATGTCGCTGAAATTCATGCCGTATATGCCCGCGAAGGCTGTCGGCACGGCCAGGATTGCCGCCCATGAGGCGAGCTTTTTGGAGATCGCCGTTTCCTGGCTCTGGCCCACCAGCAGGCTCGCCTCGAAGGCGAAGGCCAGCACTTCGCGCAAGCTGTCGATCTTTTCCTGGACAGTGCGGATATGGTCGGTCACGTCACGAAACAGCGGGTGCATGGCTGAATGGATCTGCGGCAGGTCGGCGCTGGTCAGCCGGCGGCAGACCTCCACCAGCGGCAGTGCGGCATTGCGCAGCCGCAATAGATCGCGACGCAGCATATAAAGGCGTTCGATATCGGGGCCGGTCATCGGCTTCAGCAGGACCCGGTCCTCGATCGCCTCGACCTCATCCTCGATCTGCTCGAGCACCGGCATGTAGTTGTCGACGATGAAATCGAGAATGGCATAGAGGACGAAATCCTCGCCCTTGGCCAGTGAATGCGGGCAGCTTTCCCAGTGCTGGCGCACCACAGCATAGGATGTCGAAGGGCCGTGCCTGACGCTGACGATGTAGCCGCTGCCCACGAACAGATGCGTCTCGCCGAAGGTGACGCGGCCCTCGATCAGCTGCGCGGTGCGGGCGACGATGAACAGCGCATCACCATACTGCTCGATCTTCGGCCGCTGGTGCGGATGCTCGGCATCCTCGATTGCGAGCTCATGCAGATGAAATTGCGCCTGCACGCGCAGCAGAAGCTCGCGGTCGGGTTCAAGCAGCCCGATCCACACGACGTGTCCCGCTTTCCTGGCCCATGTGCCGGCTTCCTCGATCGGGATGTCGGCGATGCGGCGCCCGGCTGTGTAGACGCTGGAGGCGATGACGGCCGATGTCGGCGGCGCGGGCTTGAAGTCCCGGACATATTCCATCGCAGCCTCCCGAAGCACTGCCTTTGCGGGGAACCAGCAGGCTTGCCTCAGGGATAGTCTAGCGCAATACGACCAAGCGTTCGAGAGAAAGTGCGTTCACTTGATCGGCTGCGTTGCGGAAAGGCCGATCTTGTCCGTCTTGTCGCCCTTCGGCCGGTCGGCAGGCATCTGGTCGCCGGTGACGATATAGTAGATCGTCTCGGCAATGTTGGTGGCATGGTCACCGATGCGTTCGATGTTCTTGGCGCAGAACAGCAGATGCGTGCAGGGCGTGATGTTGCGCGGATCTTCCATCATGTAGGTCAGCAATTCGCGAAACAGCGACGTGTACATGGCGTCGATCTGGTCGTCGCGGTCACGTACGAAGCCGATCCTTTCGACCGAGCGCGAGGCGTAGACGTCGAGCACTTCCTTGAGTTGGGTCAACGCCAGGTCGGCCAGGGCTTCGAGGCCGCGGAACAGGCTGGTCGGCTGGCGCCCGTCGGCAACCGCCACCACACGCTTGGCGACATTCTTGCCGAGATCGCCGACCCGCTCGAGATCGGCCGAGATGCGGATCGCGCCGACGATCTCGCGCAAGTCCGTCGCCATCGGCTGGCGCCGGGCGATGATGATGATTGCCCTGTCGTCGATTTCGCGCTGGCCTTCGTCGAGGACGGCGTCGTCGCGGATCACCTTCTGGGCAAGGCCGGGATCGGCATTGACCAAGGCGGAGATCGCCTGTTCGACCATGCGTTCGGCATGTCCGCCCATGGCGGCGATGCGCTTCGACAGATCTTTCAGCTCCTCGTCATAGGCGCTGACTATGTGCACGGACTGCATGACCGGATGCCTTCCCACGGATGATCTGATTTTGAGTCGTTTCCTCGAATCCCCGCTGATACGCTAACCGGATGACAGAAAAAAGAAATGGCACCTTGGAAACTAGGGCGGCTCAGGCCGCCGGCAAATGAACCGAGAAGGCGGCGCCCTTGCCGACTTCGGACTTGATCGAGAGCCTGGCGTTGTGGCGCGTCAGGATATGCTTGACGATCGACAGGCCAAGGCCTGTGCCCTTCTGGGTTCGACTGCTCTCGACGTCGACGCGATAGAAGCGCTCCGTGATGCGCGGAATGTGCTCCTCGGGAATGCCGGGGCCAAAATCCCTGATCGTCACGTCGATGCCCGCTTCGCCCTCGGCGTCGCCGCGCTCGATCGACACCACCACGCGGCCGCCCGACTGCCCATATTTGCAGGCGTTTTCCAGAAGGTTCTCGAAGACCTGGAACAGTTCGTCGCGGTCGCCCGGCACGTCGAGAGGGCCGTCGGCGAAATCCCGCTCGATGACGACGCCGTTTTCCCGCGCCAGCGGGGCCAGCGAATCGATGACGCTGTCGACGGTCTGGCGCAGGTCGACCTCGGTCCCCGGCCGCAGATAGGGCTTCATCTCCAGCCGCGACAGCGACAAAAGGTCATCGATCAGGCGTGCCATGCGGCCGGTCTGGTTCTGCATGATCTGCAGGAACTGCTCGCGCGCCGCCGGGTCATTGCGGGCCGGTCCGCGCAGCGTTTCGATGAAACCCGATATCGAGGCGAGCGGCGTGCGCAATTCGTGGCTGGCATTGGCGATGAAATCCGCGCGCATGCGGTCGATGCGGCGCGCTTCGCTCTGGTCCTTGAACACCATCACGTAGAGATCGGTGCCGTGACCGACCGAGGAGGCACTGACCCGGTAAGTCCGCTCGACCGGCAGCCTCTCGGTGTAATCGATGACATCCGACGCGACCTCGCCCGACAGCACGCCGTCCAGAAGAGCCTGCATTTCCGGCGCCCGGAATTTCAGCGACAACGATACGCCAGGCGCGATGCCGCCAAAGGCGGCGAAGGCGGCGGCGTTGGCATGAACGATCGCCGCGGCATGGTCGAAGATGATCAAGGGGTCGGCGACGGCCGCCGCCAGATATTCGCCGGACAGGCGTTGCAGGCCGATGGCCTCGATCGCCGCGCCGCTTTCGCCGGGCTGGCGCGTGGCTCCAGCCGGTATCATCGCCGCCACCAGCAGCAAAGCCAGCGCCGGCAGCAGCACATAGGCGGAAATGCCCGCAAAGGCATAAACCGCCATGACCGCGACAAGACCGGCGACCAGCAACCATCGGCTGTTCCACAGCCGCGCGGCAAGCGCTTGCGCCATACCCTTCTCGTCTGCGCCCTGGTCCGCCATTCGCGCCTGCGCCCCGCTCCCGGTCCGGCAATTTCGCTGGACCGGCCTGGCGCATGACGCCGAAAAATCAGAATCGATTTTCGGAAAGGATCATGCGCAAAATCCAAAAGTGCAGCGCCCCTTGCGTCTGAAGCGGCGCGCGGCACTGCAATGGCTCAATAGCACGAGTCCGTAAGCTGGAAAGGTTCGTCTCGATGAAAAAAGCCAAGGAAAACACCGCCGCGCCGACCCCGGGGCCGCTGAAGCTCAGGATCAACGGCAAGGAGCGGGAGTTCGACATCGAGAATCCAGCACTGCCGGACTGGATCGAGGAGCGCAAGCTGACCGCGGGCGGCTATCCCTACGACAAGAAGATGAAAAGCGACGAATATGACGAGACGCTCGAGGCATTGCAGATCGAGCTGGTCAAGGCGCAGGCGTGGCTGCAGTCGACAGGCAGGCGGATGATGGCGCTGTTCGAAGGCCGTGACGCGGCCGGCAAGGGCGGCACGATTTTCGTCCTGCGCCAGTACCTCAATCCGCGCACGGCACGCAACGTGGCGCTGACCAAGCCGACGCCGACCGAGCTGGGGCAATGGTACTACCAGCGTTATGCAGACCACTTCCCGACCGCGGGCGAATTCGTCACGTTCGACCGTTCCTGGTACAACCGCGCCGGCGTCGAACCGGTGATGGGCTTCTGCACGCCAGAACAGCACGAGAAGTTTCTCGACGAGACACCGCACTTCGAAAGGATGATCGTCAATGACGGCATCCACTTCTTCAAATTCTGGCTGAACATCGGCCGGGAAACGCAGCTCGAGCGATTTCACGATCGCCGCCACAGTCCGCTGAAGAGCTGGAAGTTTTCGCCGATCGACATTGCCGGCATTACCAAGTGGGACGATTACACCAGGGCGCGCGATACCATGTTCGAGCGCACCCACAAGGAATTCGCTCCCTGGATCATCGTGCGTGCCAACGACAAGCGCCGCGCGCGGCTGGCGGTGATGCGGCGCATCCTCCTGTCGCTGCCTTATGACGGCCGCGACCTCGACATCATCGGCAAGGAAGACAAGAAAATCATCGGCGAAGGGCCGTCATTCCTGGCAAAACAGGACTGACGGCGCCTGCGCCACGCGGCACTGGACCGCGTGGCGCAACGCCTTCGGCGCGACGCTCAGGCCGCCAACCGGGCAATCCGCTGCAGCCGCCGCAGCGTGGTGTCGTCCTGCAGCGCCTGCTGGAACAGCGAGATCTCCTGATCGATGCGTTCGCAAAGTTCCGCGGGGTTCCCCTTGAGCAGGCCCCGCGTCTGCAGCAACGCGGCGACCGGCTTCCTGGCGAGCTGCCTTGCCCGGCCGAGGGTTGCCTCCTCGACGCTGCCTTCGGAGACGATCTCGGCGACCAGGCCGAGCGCCCTGGCGTCGTCGGCGCGCAGCGTGTCGCCGAGGCAGAAAAAGCGAAAGGCGCCGGCATAGCCGAGCTTCTGCGGCGCCAGGATGCTGGTCGCGGCATCCGGCACCAGGCCGAAATCGACGAACGGCACCCGGAACGTGCTTTCGGCGGACGCGATCACCATGTCGCAATGGAACAGGATGGTGCAGCCGACGCCGACCGCATCGCCGTCGACACAGGCCAGTATGGGTTTGGGGAACGTCGCCAGCGTGCGGAACATGTCGGTGACGGCGGCGATCAGCTTCTGGTGCTTGGTAGCGTCGAGGAATTCGGAAAAGTCGCCGCCGAGGCAGAAGCAGCCCGCCAGGCCGCGCAGCACGACGACACGAACGTCGTCATTGTCGGCGGCTTCGTGGAACGTCCTTGCCAGGCTTTCATAGGCCCTTCTGTCGAGCACCGGCCGGCCGTCGGTCGACGATACGGTGACGATCAGCGTGTGGTTGCGCAGTTCGGGTTGCGGGTGCGCGTTCATGGCCGTTTCCGATCTCATGACGCCCGCCTTTGCCCGAACATATCGGGATATCCCCTGGCCAGAACGGGAGCGTGGTGATTGCGGCGCGAACGCACCACATCCAGCGTGTGCTCATTGAAGGTGAGCAGCGTCGCGACGACCTGCTGGTTGCCATAGGTGCGCTGATAGCCCAGCGGTGTGGCCAGGAAATGCAGCTGCAGCGCGCGCAGAACCCACATCGGCTCGAACTCGATGATCACCTTGTCGACGCCGCGCTTCAGCCCCCACTCGACGAAGCCGGCAATGAGTTCGGTACCGACGGTCGAGACGCCCCGGCGGCCGTCGCGAAAGCCGGGGGCGACCGCATAGCGGGTCAGTTCCCAGATGTTCGGACCCGACGGTGGCGTTCCCACGGAAAGGTCGGTCAGCACCTCCGTTAGCAGATGCGGCCGCGTGGTCGGCAACATCCTCTGATAGCCCGCGACCTCGTTGCCTCTGATGACGATCTGATGCACCGCTTCGTCATGATCGAACTGGTCGATCTCGAAGCCATCGGGGCGCCGCAGGTCCTCCCACCCCATTTCCTCGACAAAAATCCTGTAGCGCAGCCGATGCACGGCCTCCCACAGATCGGGATGTTCCATAAGTTCTTTTGTTGTAAGGGAAAAAATCATTTTGCCGTCTCCTGTTCAAGAGGAAGATACGGCCGTGCCCTCGCAAGAAAATTACGCGATCACGTAGGCAGGAATTTCTAGGCCGACCCGGCCGACCTAACTAATATAGCCGCGCCTTATCGCTTCAGCGACTGCCTGTACGCGGTTGACGGCACCGAGTTTGCTTTTGGCGTTAAGGAGGTGTTTCTCCGACGTGTGTTCGGAGATGCCGAGGATTTGCGAAATCTCCCATTCGGACTTGCCGACGGCGGCCCATTGCAGGCATTCGCGTTCGCGCGGCGTCAGCTCGACATTATCGATGGTCTTGCTGGCCTTCGTGTGAAGCTGCATGGCGCGACCCACCGCATAGGTCGACACCAGCGACACCAGGCCGAACTCGGCGGCGGACAGTTCCACGGCCTCGCCGCCCAGTGACACCATGACGATCTGGCCGTCGAGCGTGATCAGCGGGAATGCCAGCCCGTCGCGCAGCTTGAACACGACGGCGTCGCCCATCACTTCGCCGCTGCTTCTGTCGATGCTAACGCCCTGGGCCGCTTCCCGCCACTGGAACGGCGCCTGCAACTGTTTCATGTGGCTGACGATCGGGTCGTGATCGACATAGTTGCGCGCCACGTAGCGCTCCAGCCATTCGACAGGCCAGTCGCAAAGCAGCACATGCTGCTTCTGCTGGCCGGTCGGCGTGCCCGGCTGCGGAACGGTGCCCGCCATCAGAGCGGTCAGGCCAAAATCCGACGTTATGCCCAACAGCCTCTCGCAAACCGCAGCCGCCGTTCCGGCATGCTGCAGGTGATCTATGTATTCCAGCGTGCGATCGAACTGACCCATCGCAACATCAAACCCCATGTTGCCGCGTTGAAATCGATGATCCGTGCCTTGTTGGCACTTCGCCACCGACCAGGGATTGCAAAGCGTTGCCTTGTGGTTGTGGTTCTCGACCCTGGTCCCCCACCAGGGCAGCCACCGCTGTTTGCAAACCTGCTAAAGCATATCCTGAAATCGACGCGTTGAAATCAAAAAGCATTGTGCCTGTACTATTTTCGTACCAGAACCGATGCGAACACAAGTGCGGTGGAAGTTTATCATGGCGTTCCAGCGGAGGTCTCTCGTCCTTGCGTCGATGCTGATCGCGTCGCTGGCGTCGGGGGAGGGCGCGCGCGCGGCCGAGCCGCAGGTGCCGGTGCTGTGGGATGCCAAGGAGCGGCTGCCGAAACCGGATCTCTCCGCACTGCCGCGGCTGCGGTTCCTGACCACAACCGATTTCCCGCCCTTCAACTTCCTGGACGGCGCGGGAAAGCTGTCCGGTTTCCACATCGACCTGGCGCGCGCCATCTGCGCCGAGCTCGGCATCGTCGACAAATGTCAGATCCAGGCATTGCCCTGGGCCGAGCTCGAAGGAGCGCTTGAGAAAGGCGAAGGCGAAGCGATCATCGCCGGCATCGCCGCGACGCCGCAGTCACGCCAGACATACGCCTTCTCGCGCTCCTACCTGCAATTTCCGGCGCGCTTCATCATGCCGAAGGGCGAGGCGCTGACCGAGCCGCTGTTCGCCAAGCTGCGCGGCAAGCGTGTCGGCGTGATATCAGGCTCGGCGCATGAGCGCATGCTGCGCGATTATTTCAACACCGTTCAGGTCGTCACCTTCGACAGGCCGGAAGACCTCTACGCCAACCTCAAGGCCGGCAAGGTCGATGCCGCCTTCGGCGATGGCATGCGTTTCGCCTTTTGGCTGGGCGGTTCGGATGCGGCCGGCTGCTGCCGCTTTGCCGGCGGACCCTATCTGGCGCCGGAATATCTGGGTTCGGGCATGGCCATCGCCGCCCGATCCGATGACCCGGCGCTGGCCGCCGCTCTCGACTACGCGCTGCAGGAGATTTCGCTGAAAGGCACGTTCGCCGAGTTCTACCTGCGCTATTTCCCGGTCAGTTTCTTCTGATCCGGTCCCGGTCAGCTTTCTGATCCGGTCCCGATCAGTTTCTTCCGGTCGGGTTGAGTGTCGCCGCTCAGGTCAGCGTGCGCAGGCGCGCCTTGGCCGCACGCGCGATCGCCGCGACGGTCAGCGTGTCGAGATCGAGCTTGAGGCGAATGAGTTGGAGCACCCGCACCTCCTCCATCCGCATTTCGAGATCGACGGCCGCGACCTCGAAAGCGGCTGCATAGGCGGTGTCGCGCAGGCGCTCCGGCAGGGCCTCGGCCACGCTTGCCAGGACACCCTCCAGCCCGCCCTTTTCATGCAGCTTCTTCTGGCAGGCTTGGGCGACGCCAACCAGGCGGTCGTGGTCGAAATCCTCGAACACCGGCCATGAGCGGACGACCTCGCCGATCCGCGCCAGCTCGACATCCGTCATGTCGCGGTCGGAGGCGGAGGTGATGACCATCAGGTAGATCAGCGCTTCATGCGGGGTCGGCATTCAACAACTCCTCGATACGGGCTGCGAAGGTAGGAACGCCTTCCCTGCGCTGCAAGGAAAAAGCGCCGCGCTCGTTGACGCTCCGGTCAGGCGCGCATAGAGACCGGTTGAAAATCCTCACTTGCGGCTTTGCCGGCGTCTAATTTGGAAAACAGTGACATGGCGGGATCAAACATCATCGATCTCAATCCCGAAGTGCTGACGGCGGCGGCCGAAAGCAAGGCGTGGCCGTTCGAGGAAGCCCGCAAGATCATCGAGCGCTACAAGGGCCGCGAACTCCCGCAAACGGTGCTGTTCGAAACCGGATATGGCCCGTCCGGCCTGCCGCATATCGGCACGTTCGGCGAGGTGGCGCGCACGTCGATGGTGCGGCATGCCTTCCGCGTCATCACGCAGGACAAGGTCGCCACCAAGCTGCTGTGCTTTTCCGACGACATGGACGGGATGCGCAAGATACCCGACAGCGTGCCGGATCGCGCGGCGCTGGAGCCGCACCTGCACAAGCCGCTGTCTTCGGTACCCAACCCTTTCGGCGGGGATTATGCGAGTTTCGCCGACCACAACAACGCGATGCTCTGCCGCTTCCTCGACACGTTCGGCTTCGACTACGAGTTCGCCAGCGCGACGCAGTACTACAAGACCGGCCGCTTCGACGCGATGCTGTTGCGCGCGGCCGAACGCTACGACCAGATCATGGCGGTGATGCTGCCGACGCTGGGCGAGGAGCGGCAGGCGACCTACAGTCCGTTCCTGCCGATCTCGCCGAAGAGCGGCCGCGTGCTCTACGTTCCCATGAAGCATGTCGATGCCAGGGCGGGCACCATCACCTTCGACGATGACGGTACCGAGACCACGCTGCCAGTTACCGGCGGCAAGGTTAAGCTTCAGTGGAAGCCCGATTTCGGCATGCGCTGGGCGGCCCTCGGGGTCGATTTCGAGATGTTCGGCAAGGACCATCAGACCAATGCAGTGGTCTACGACCGCATCTGCAACATCCTTGGCGGGCACGCGCCGGAGCATTTCGTCTACGAGCTGTTCCTGGACGAGAACGGCCAGAAGATCTCCAAATCCAAGGGCAATGGGCTGACCATCGACGAATGGCTGACTTACGCGCCGACGGAGAGCCTGGGACTCTATATGTACCAGCGGCCGCGACAGGCCAAGAAGCTCTATTTCGACGTCATCCCGCGGGCCGTGGACGAATATTACACCTTCCTTGCAGCCTATCGGAGGCAGGACTGGAAGGAACGGCTGGGCAACCCGGTCTGGCACATGCACGACGGCAATCCGCCCGCCATCGACATGCCCGTGCCGTTCTCGCTGCTGCTCAACCTGGTCAGCGCCTCCAATGCGCAGAATAAGGACGTGCTGTGGGGCTTCATCTCGCGCCATGTCCGGGGCGTGACGCCGGCGACCCACCCTGAGCTCGACAGGCTGACGGGTTATGCGATCCGCTATTTCGACGATTTCGTGAAGCCGACGAAGACCTTCCGCGCGCCCGACGACGTCGAGCGGGAGGCGCTGGAAGCGTTGGATCAGGCGCTTGGCGCCCTGCCGGCGGGCTCGGACGGCGAGGCGATCCAGAACGCCGCGCTCAACGTCGCCCGCAAGGTGGAACGCTATCAGGATCATTCCAAGAAGAGCCCCGAAGGTGGTCCGGGCGTTTCGGGCGCCTTCTTCCAGATGATCTACCAGGTGCTGATCGGGCAGGAGCGCGGACCGCGCTTCGGCTCGTTCGCGGCACTCTACGGCATCGCCGAGACGCGCGGGCTCATTCAGAAGGCGTTGGCTGGTCAGCTGGCTTGAGAATGCCGCCGACCTCTTCCAGGATCGAGCCCGGCGCTTGCGGCGCCGGGGCGGGCGCGGCCGGCATCGAAGGCACGCCTGAAAGGCTTGGCGCCGATCCGAAAATGCCTTTCCTTTCGCTGCGCGCTTTTTCCCCGACTTCGACGTAAGGGCCGCCTTTGGCGGCGCGCGCCCAGCCGTTCTCGACCAGCCATCGGCCGACATCCTGCTTGCCGATCCGGCAGTCGGCGGCGATCAGGTCGCGGCCGCCTTCCGGCGGCACGGCGCAGACCACCGCCCGGCCGCGCAGGAAGGCGCGGAACGCCGTGCGCGCGCGGACGCCGCAGGGCCAGGATTTACCGTCCGAGGTGCAGGTCTCGTCCTGCCCGACAATGTCGACGCCGGAAACCGCGACAGAATAGCCCTTCGCCTCGATCAGTCCGGCGGCGGGCGCGACCGGCTGGAACAGCTTCGTCCCTTTCCAGTCGTCCGGCATTTTCGGCTTGGGCGGCATGGCCAGCGCCAGCTTGCTCAACGGCGCGCGCGGCTCCACCCGCTCCAGCTCCTTGCTGGGAAGCTCCGGCGGCGCCACGACTTGGGGATCGATCGCACGCGAGTGCGGGCTAGCGGCGGGGTGCGGCGGAGCGGCAATGGCCAATGTGGCCGGCTCCTCCGGCACACCGTCGGTGCCTGGCTGAGAGACCGTATCCGCGCTCGGATCGATCTGTTCCACCGCAACGGCAGCTTCGCCGCTCTTCAGCGCGCGGCCGCCGGCGACTACCAGCGCGGCCATTCCAGGGACCATCAGAACCGCAAGGACAAGATGAGGAAGCCGCACCAGCCCGCACCCTATTGGCTTGCCCAGACGATCCGCGCCACCCATTCAACCTCGCGCATGGGAATGTCGCGGTCCGGATGATCGGGATTGAGCGAAACCAGTGCGATCGACCTGGCGGTCTGGCGATCGAGCACCTTGGCCATCACCTCGCCGCCCGTCGTCTTGACGACGACGCGATCGCCCTTGCGGATGAGGGCTGCCGGCTCGACGATGAGCACGTCGCCATTGCGGTAGAGCGGCAGCATTGAATCGCCTTGCACCTGAAGCGCATAGGAACTCTCGGTCGATTGCGCCGGCAGTTCCACCAGATCCCAGCCTTGACCGGCCGGGAAGCCGGCATCGTCGAAAAACCCGCCGGCGCCGGCCTGGGCAAAGCCGAGCAACGGAACGGCACGCCCGCGGGCGGGCATCGCGCCGTGGCCGGCCCGACCTTCTATCAGCCCGGTGAATTCGTCGAGCGAAGCGCCCGTCGCCTCGATGATCTTGGCCAGCGATTCGGTCGAGGGCCAGCGCGGCCTGCCGTCCGACGACAGTCGCTTCGACTTGTTGAAGGCAGTCGAATCAAGGCCGGCCCGCTTCGCCAGGCCGGAAGCCGAGAGCGAATACCGCTCGGCCAGAGCGTCGATGGCGGCCCAAACACGGTCATGCGAGAGCAATTCCGCTCTCCTTGCAAAAAGGAAAAAATGCCTTTCCTTTCTAGTCTTCGAATGAAGGTTTGTCCACCGGTTGTGCCATGGCACTACATCTTCCTGCTGGCCGCGCCAATTCCGGTTTCCGGGTCAACCGATCCGCTTGGCCTGCCCGCGCAGGTTCCGGTGCGAGGCCATGAACGCCCGCTCGGCTTCGCTGGGCGGACGCGGCTGGGCGGAGCGGCCAAGCGCGGCGACGACCTCGTCAATATCGAGAAAGCGCCGGGCGGCGCGGTCGTAGACGCCGGCTGTCGTCATGATCAATGCGGCGGTCTCGCCATTGTCGAGGACGAAACGGTGCTTGCCGATGACCTGGCTGCCTTCCCAGGTCTCGATCGAAGACACCACTTCGAAACGCCGCCACAGTTTGATCTCACGCACATAGGCCGATTGCAGCCCGCCGATCATCGGCGCCCAGCCATTCGTTCTCGCCAGAGTGATGAGGCCGGCGCGGATGAAGATATCGATGCGGCCAAGGTCCGCCAGCATCATATAGCGGGCATTGTTGAGATGGCGGTTAAAATCGATGTCCCTCGGCAGGCAGCGAAAGGCCAATCGGCTTTCATCACCCATCTGGTAGGAGCCACGGCTGCCCGCCGTGGCCATCATACGCGCAAGGCGCCCCCAGACATACATTACGGCGCGGCGCGTCTTTTCGGACGCGCAAGGGACGCCGCGGCACCTTTGATTCCGACCACGCTCAGGCCGCCTGCTTCACGTCGCCCTTCGCGTAGGGGTCGAAGCGCTGGTAAAAAGTCTCGCCCTTTTCGGCCATGTCGAGCAGCAGCCTGGGCACCTTGAACTCGGCGCCGTATTTCTTCTGCAAGCCCTTTGCGATCTTGACGAACTGCCCGGCGCCGATGCCGTCGATGTAGGACAGCGCGCCGCCCGTATAGGGCGCGAAGCCGAAGGCCAGGATCGAGCCGACATCGGCCTCGCGCGGATCGGTGACGATGCCCTCCTCCATCACCCGGGCCGCTTCCAACGCGATGGTGGCCAGCAGGCGCTGCTGCAATTCCGCATAGTCGACCTTCTCCGGCTTGAGCTGCGGATAGAGCTCCTTAAGGCCCGGCCACAGCTTCTTCTTGGCCGGCTTGGCCGGATAGTCGTAGAAGCCCTTGCCGTTCTTGCGGCCGAAGCGGCCGTGGTCGTCGACCATGGTGTTGATCAGCGCCATCTGCTTCGGGTCGATCGCCTTGTCGCCGAGATCCCTGATGGTCTGCTTCATGATCTTCTGGGCGAGGTCGATGGCCGTCTCGTCGGTCAGCGCCAGCGGGCCGACCGGCATGCCGGCGGCCTTGGCGGCGTTCTCGATCATCGGTGCCGGAACGCCCTCGATCAACATCTTGTAGGCTTCCGACATATAGCGCAGGACGCAGCGGTTGACGTAGAAACCGCGCGTATCGTTGACGACGATCGGCGTTTTCTTGATGGCGCGCACGAAGTCGATCGCGGTGGCCAGCGCCTTGTCACCGGTCTTCTTGCCAAGGATGATTTCGACCAGCATCATCCTGTCGACCGGCGAGAAGAAATGGATGCCGATGAAATTCTTCGGCCGCGCCGAATTCTTGGCCAGGGCGGTGATCGGAATGGTCGAGGTGTTCGACGCGAAGATCGCCGACGACTTCAGCACCGCTTCCGCCTGTTCGGTGGCGCTTTTCTTCACCGCGGAATCCTCGAACACCGCCTCGACCACGAGATCGCAGCCGGCAAGGTCGGCATAGTCCGATGTCGGCGTGATCAGCGACAGGAGCCTGTCCTTGTCCTCGGGCTTGGCACGCCCCTTCTTCACCTGATCCGAGATCAGACCATCCGAATGGGCCTTGCCCTTCTCGGCGGACTCCATGTCGCGGTCGAGCAGCACCACCGGGATGCCGGCTTTGGCCGTGACATAGGCGATACCGGCGCCCATGAAGCCCGCGCCGAGAATACCGATCTTCTTGAACCTGGTTTCCGGCACGCCGGCCGGGCGGCGCGCGCCCTTGTTGAGTTCCTGCAACGATACGAACAGCGAGCGGATCATCGCCGCCGCTTCCTTGGTCTGCATGATCTCCGTGAAATAGCGCTGTTCGATCCTGAGGGCGGTGTCGAACGGCACCAGCAGGCCCTCATAGACGCATTTCAGGATCGCCGCGGCGGCCGGATAATTGCCATAGGTCTCGCGGCGCAGGATGGCGATGGCCGGCGGCCACAGATTAGCGCCCGCCGCCGAATAGACCGGGCCGCCGGGCAGCTTGAATCCCTTCTCGTCCCACGGCGCTACCGGCTTGAGGCCGTTCCTGATCATGGCCTTCGCAGTCTCGACCAGCTTGGCCGGCTCGGCGACCTCGTGGATCAGGCCCATCGCCTTCGCCTTCTGCGGCGACAGGTTCTGGCCGGAGGTCAGCATTTGCAGCGCCTGCTGCTGGTCGGTGAGACGCGGCCCCCGCTGGGTGCCGCCGGCGCCCGGGAAAATACCGATCTTCACCTCGGGGAGCGCCATCTTCACCTTGTCGGAATCGGCGGCGACGCGGCCATGGCAGGCCAGCGACATTTCGAATGCACCGCCCATGCAGGTGCCGTTGATTGCTGAAACCCACGGCTTGCCCGATGTTTCCAGCTTCCGGAACAGACCGGTCATGGTGCCGGCGTTTTCGAACAGCGCCCTGGTCGCCTTTTCGAGATCCTTGCCCTTTTCAGCCGCGAAGGTCGTCAGCATCTTCTGGAGCATGGTGATGTCGGCGCCGCCTGAGAACGTATCCTTGCCGGAGGTGATGACCGCGCCCTTGATGGCGGCGTCGCCCGCCACCCTGTCGACAATGGCGTTCAGCTCGCGCATCACCTCCTCGGTGAAGACGTTCATCGAGCGGTCCGGCATGTTCCAGGTGACCAGCGCAATGCCGTCGGCGTCGATGTCGAGGGTGAAATTGGTGTAGCTCATCGTTTCTCTCCCCGTCAGACGCGTTCGATGATGGTTGCGGTGCCCATGCCGGCGCCGATGCACAGCGTCACCAGCGCGGTGTTCAAATCGCGGCGCTCGAGCTCGTCCAGCACGGTGCCGAAGATCATCGCGCCGGTAGCGCCCAGCGGATGGCCCATGGCGATGGCGCCGCCATTGACATTGATCCTGTCGTGCTCGATATCGAAGGCCTGCATGTAGCGCAGCACCACGGAGGCGAAGGCCTCGTTGAGCTCGAACAGATCGATGTCCGACAGCTTCATCTTGGCGCGCTTCAACAGCTTCTCGGTGACGTCAACGGGGCCGGTCAACATCAGCACCGGCTCGGAGCCGATGTTGGCGAAGGCGCGGATGCGCGCGCGCGGTTTCAGGCCCATGGCCTTGCCGGCCTTCTTCGAACCGAGCAGCACGGCGGCCGCGCCATCGACGATGCCCGACGAATTGCCGGCATGGTGGACGTGATTGACCTCCTCCACTTCCGGATGCTTCTGCACCGCGACGGCGTCGAAGCCGCCCATTTCGCCGGGCATGACGAAGGAGGGATTGAGCGAGGCCAGCGACTGCATGTCGGTCGATGGGCGCATATGCTCGTCATGGTCGAGGATGGTGAGACCATTCTGGTCCTTGATCGGGATCACCGAATTCCTGAAGCGGCCATCGGCCCAGGATTTTGCCGCGCGCTTCTGGCTCTCGACGGCGTAGGCGTCGACATCATCCCGGCTGAAGCCGTATTTTGTGGCGATCAGGTCGGCCGAAATACCTTGCGGCACGAACCAGCCGGGCAGGCCGACCGAAGGGTCCATGAACCAGGCGCCACCCGAGGCGCCCATGCCGACGCGCGACATCGATTCGACACCGCCGGCAATGACGATCTCATCGGCGCCCTGGGCTATCTTGGCGGCGCCGAAATTGATGGCGTCGAGGCCGGAGGCGCAGAAGCGCGAGATCTGCATGCCGGGCGCCGAGGTCGCGTAGCCGGCCTCGAAGGCCGCGGCGCGCGGAATGACCGACCCCGCCTCGCCGACCGGGTCGACACAACCGAAGATGATGTCGTCGACAGTTGCAGTGTCGAGCCCGTTGCGGTCGCGCAGCGCCTCCAGCGTCCTGGCGGCGAGCCGCACTGCCGGCACTTCGTGCAGCGAGCCATCCTTCTTGCCCCTGCCGCGCGGCGTGCGAACGGCGTCATAGACGTAAGCTTCGGCCATTTTCCTGCTCCTTGGGTTTGCCGATCGATGCTCAGAGCGAGCGGCCGATCAGCAATTTCATGATCTCGTTGGTGCCGCCATAGATGCGCTGGACGCGGGCGTCGCGGAACATGCGGGCGATCGGATATTCATTCATGTAGCCATAGCCGCCATGCAATTGAAGGCATTCGTCGACGACTTTGCCCTGCAGGTCGGAAAGCCAGTACTTGGCCATCGACGCCGTCACCGGATCGAGACCGCCATCGATGTGGCGCGCCACGCAATCATTGTAGAAGACGCGGCCGATCGTGGCCTCGGTCTTCAGTTCGGCCAGCTTGAACTGGGTGTTCTGGAAATCGATGACCGCCTTGCCGAACGCCTTGCGCTCCTTGACGTATTCGATGGTCAGCGCCAGCGCGCGCTCGACCATGGCAATCGCGCCGGTGCCGATCTGCAAACGCTCCTGCGGCAATTGCTGCATGAGCTGGATGAAGCCTTGTCCCTCCTCGTGGCCGAGCAGGTTGGAGGTCGGCACACGCGCATCGTTGAAGAACAGTTCGGACGTGTCATTGGCCTTCAAGCCGATCTTGTCGAGGTTGCGGCCGCGCTCGAAGCCATCGACCTCGTCGGTCTCGACGACGATCAGCGAAGTGCCCTTGGCGCCCTTGTCCGGATCGGTCTTGGTGACGACGATGATGAGATTGGCAAGCTGGCCATTGGTGATGAAGGTCTTGGAGCCATTGATCTTGTATTGGTTGCCGTCCCTCTCGGCCCGCGTCTTGACGCCTTGCAGGTCGGAGCCGGCGCCGGGCTCCGTCATGGCGATGGCGCCGATCAGTTCGCCGGTGGCGAGCTTCGGCAGCCATTTCTTCTTTTGCTCCTCCGAGCCGTAGTGGAGGATGTAGGGGGCGACGATCGAATTGTGCAGGCCGATGCCGAAGCCGTCGACGCCGACATGGCCGATGGCCTCGATGATGGCGCTCTCATGGGCGAAGGTGCCGCCCGATCCGCCATATTCCTCCGGCATGGAGGCGCAGAGCAGGCCGGCGGCACCGGCCTTCAGCCAGCTCTCGCGGTCGACCATTTCGTTCTTCTCGAACTCGTCGTAACGCGGCGCGATCTCTTCGGACATGAAGCGGTGCGCCATGTCGTAGAGCATGCCGACCTCGTCCGCCGCCCAGGCGGGCTTCGGCAGGCCAAGGATTTCGGCTGGGTTGGTCATGCGATGATCTTCCTCCCAAGGTCTGCCATCGAAATTGAGATCCGCGCACTGTCGCGGCGACCCCTGCCGGCCCTTTGGGCCGCCCTCCCTCAAGGGAGAGGGACCATTTCTAGAACGCTTCCGCCGGCAGTGCCATCAACGTATCGGCGCCACTGGAGATGCGGGCGAGACGCGTCGCGGTTTCCGGCATGATCCGCTCCATGAAGAAGCGCGCCGTCACCAGCTTGTTGTCGTAGAAGGACGACGCGCCGTTGGCGCCCGCCTTGCCTTGGGCGGCCCTGGCCATCCGCGCCCACATATAGCCGAGCGCCACGAGGCCGAAGAGATGCATGTAGTCGGTGGAGGCGGCGCCGGCATTGTCGGGCTTGGCCATGCCGTTCTGCAGCAGCCACATGGTCGCCGTCTGAAGATCGTTGAGGCTCTTCTTCAATGCCTTGGTGAAGGGGGCCATCTTCTCGTCGGCGCGGTTCTCTTCACAGAACTCGCCGACTTCCTTGAAGAACGCCTGCACCGCGCGGCCGCCGTTCAGACCCAGCTTGCGGCCGACGAGGTCGAGCGCCTGGATGCCGTTGGCGCCTTCATAGATCATGGCGATGCGGGCATCGCGCACGAACTGGCTCATGCCGTGCTCTTCGATGTAGCCATGGCCGCCGAACACCTGCTGCGCCATCACGGCGTGATCGAAGCCCTTGTCGGTGAGCACGCCCTTCACCACCGGCGTCATCAGCCCTGTGTAGTCGTCGGCCGCCTGGCGGTCCTTGTCGTCGGCGGAGCGATGGGCGATGTCCGACTTGATCGCCGTCCACAGCGCCAGCGCGCGGCCGGCCTCGTTGAAGGCTCTCATGGTCATCAGGCTGCGGCGGATGTCGGGATGGACGATGATAGGATCGGCCTTCTTGTCCGGCGCCTTCGGCCCCGACAGCGAGCGGCCCTGCAAGCGGTCCTTGGCGTAGGCGACGGCGTTCTGGTAGGCAATCTCGGACAGCGAAAGCCCCTGCAGGCCGACGCCGAGCCGCGCCTCGTTCATCATCGTGAACATCGCCTTGAGACCGCCATTGGCCTCGCCCAGCAGCGTGCCTTGCGCCTCGTCATAATTCATGACGCAGGTCGAATTGCCGTGGATGCCCATCTTTTCCTCGATCGAACCGCAGGAGACGGTGTTCCTCTCATCGGGATTGCCAGAAGCATCGAGCTTGAGCTTCGGCACGATGAACAGCGAGATGCCCTTCACCCCTTCGGGCGCCCCCTCGATGCGGGCCAGCACCAAATGGACGATGTTGTCCGCCATGTCGTGCTCGCCGGCCGAGATGAATATCTTCTGGCCCGAGATCTTGTAAGTGCCGTCGCCATTCGGCACGGCCTTGGTGCGCAGCAGGCCCAGATCGGTACCGCAATGCGGCTCGGTCAGGTTCATGGTGCCGGTCCAGGCGCCCTCGACCATCTTCGGCAGCCATTTGGCTTTCTGCTCGTCGGTGCCATGGGTGATGATCGCCGCGATCGCGCCCTGCGTCAGGCCCGGATACATCATCAGCGACATATTGGCCGACACCATATACTCGGCCACGGCGGTATGCACGGCATAGGGCAGGCCCTGGCCGCCGAACTCGACGGGCGCCGCCAGCCCCATCCAGCCGCCTTCGCGATACTGATCGAAGGCTTCCTTGAAGCCCTTCGGCGTCGTCACCGAGCCATCGTCATGGCGCACACAGCCTTCCATGTCGCCGACACGGTTGAGCGGATGCATTACATTTTCCGCGAGCTTGGCGCCCTCGGCGAGGATCGCCTCCAGCACGTCGGGCGTTGCATCGGAAAAGCCGGGGAGATTGGAATAGCGCTGGTAGCCCAGCACCTCGTTGAGCACGAACAGTGTATCCTGCACCGGCGCCCTGTAGATCGGCATGCTCTTCTCCACCCTGCGGACCTGATCCGAAACCCCCGAATTCATGTCAGGCGGCATGCGGACCCGTGTTCAGCGGGAGATAACAAAAATTGACGTTTGCGTAAACGTCAATTCAGCCGATGCGACAAAATTTCTCCTGCACCGCAGCAAACCGCACGCGATGCAGTACATGTGTTGGAACCCTCAATGACAAAAGCCGCGTGGCGCTCGCCACACGGCTTTTTTCGATCATGGATGTTGCGCCGCAAGGCGGCGGCCCAAATCAGCCGGCGACGCTCGCCTGCGGCGCCGAGCGCTCGACCAGCATCTGCCGGACGGCAGCCATGGAGGTGCTCAACTCGCTGATGGCGTCATCGATGAGCGTGCGCTGCTTCTGGAGGCGGGCAAGCTGCTTCTCCGACTTGTCCAATGCCAGCCGCAACTGCTTGGTGTTGGAGCCGGTGGGATCATAGAGATCCATCATCTGCTTGACGTCGCGCAACGAGAACCCGACCTTGCGGCCGAGCAGGATCAGTTTCAGCCGAACCCTGTCGCGGCGCGTGTAGAGGCGGGTTGAACCGTCGCGCTGCGGGTTGAGCAGGCCCTTGTCTTCGTAGAAACGCAGCGTGCGCAGCGTCACGCCGTATTTCTTGGCCATTTCGCCGATGCGGACGAGGTCCTCGCCGGAGTCAACGGATATAGTGTTGGTATTGGCCGCGGTCTCGCCGGCCGAGATAAGCTTCATGGTCACTGGCTTTCCCCGTCTGTGGCGTCGCGGTCCCGGACCAAGCGATGCCTGACTGAAAGCGGGGGCGTGCTTCCAGCCGTGGTTTCGACAAACAAATCGCAAACAGCACGCTTGATGCGCCTTTTACGTTTACGTCAATTCTATACCGATAGCCCTCTCATGACGCAAGGGCGTTGTGCGGGCGGCGCTTTATGCCGCAGCGGCCGGTTCACCGCGAACTTCGTCGCAACTTCTTAAGCTTGGTTAACGCGTTGTTTACCACGTTGGGCGAATTGTGCGCATGTCGGCTACCCGTGTTTATCCTGTATCGAATTTTTCACGGTTTTTCGGAGCGCGGGTGAACCCCGGGAAGCTTGTCTTCCACCGTGGTGCGGCCGCCTTCGTTCCGGCGAGGATTTGGGGAGCTGGTCGCAAACCGGCCAATCTGAAAGACGGACGCACCGATGAACAGCAAGCGGTCCTACCTCGATACACTCAACGCCGGCAGGCAGCGCAGGCCTCAGACCACGCTCGAGCAGTTGAACCGCTCGCTGGAGACGCTGGAACAGCGCCTGGAGAGGACGCGCGAGGACACGATGGCACGTCCCGATCCCCGCCACTATGGCGCCGAACCGCGCTATCCCGCAGCACAGCCTTCGGCTCAGCCGCGCTGGTACCAGGATCCGCAGCCCGCGCCGCATCCGCAGGCTCCGATGCCGGCGCCGGCCCACGGCCAGGACTACCAGAACCTTGCCCGCGATATCGACCGCATCCGCGGCCAGGAAGACAGCGTTGCCATGGTCGGCAAGATCGCCGGCGAGCTGCGCGGCATGCGCGAGGAATTGCGCCACCAGATGACTGCCGGGCTGCAGAGCGAATTCGAGGCGCTGCGCAAGGACATCGATCGCGCACTGCTGGCAAACGCCAAGTCAGGCGCTTCGGGCAAGGGCAGCGCCGAACTTGGCCTCGAATTCGAACGGCTTTCCGGCGCCATCAAGACGCTGTCGGAAAAAAGCGACGACAGAAGCGTCAACATGCTGCGGCTCGAACTCGAACAGGTCAAAGCCGCGCTCGACACGCTGGCGCGCGAGGAGAGCGTGCAGAAGGTCGACCGCCGCTGGGACGATTTCGATCGGCGCTGGACGGCCTTCGAGGACCGCGTCGACGCCGACCAGCGCAACCGCTCACAGGACCCCGCCATTTCGGGCCTGACCGATCGGCTGGAGCAGATCAGCAATGCCGTCAACAACCTGCCGGAATCGCTATCCCTGCGCTCGCTGGAGGAAAAGGTCCGCACGCTGGCCAGCGCCGTGGATCATTTCGCCAGCCAGCAGGACAATCGCGGCGGCAGCACGCTGGCCATGATCGATGAGCGGCTGGACGAGATCTCCCGCGCCATCGTCGCCTCAACCGTCGCGGCACAGGCCAATTCGCCCGACCATGAAGCCTTCGAGCGCATCGAGAAGCGGATCGATTCGCTCGCCCGGCAGATCGAGGAAGTGGCGCAGGACCACCCCGGCAACGCCGTCGTCGACCGGCTGAACACGCTGTCGAGCCGGGTCGACGAACTCGCCGGCCGCGCCGCCCTGCCCGAGCAGGCGATGGAACGGCTGGCCAAGCAGATCGCGCTCATCGCCGACAAGATCGACCGGGCGCCCGTCATGCCCGACGCCGACTATATCTTCCACGGGCTTGAACAGCGCTTTGACGTGCTGTCGTCGATGATGGAACGCCGCCAGGGCGACGCCATCGAACAGGGCAACATGCTGTTTCGCGACCTTGAGCGCCGACTGGACGAGGTCGCCGACCGGCTCGACCAGCGCATGCCGCAAGTCGACGGCGCCGGCATCATGGAAGCCATCGATGCCCGCTTCACGGCCCTCGCCAAGCGCATGGAAACACGCATTCCCGACCCCGCCGGCGAAGCCGCGATCCGTGGCCTGGAAAGCCGGCTCGAAGACATTTCGAGCCGCCTGGACTCGTCCGCCGCGCAAGTGGCCGGCATCGATCCGGCGCTGATCCGCAGCCTGGAGGCGCAAGTCGCCAACCTGTCCGCCCACCTGTCCAGGCCCAGCGCACCGCTGCCGGAATTCGAGGACATCAGCCCACGCCTCAATGAAATCGAGAAGGCGCTGGCGGGAACGCGCGACTCCATCCTTGGCGCGGCGCGCGAGGCGGCCGAGAACGCGGTGCGCTCGCTGGCCGGCTCGGGCGCCGACACGTCGGCGGTTTCCGGCCTTGCCCAGGACCTGAAGGCGCTCGAGACGCTGACACGCCGTTCCGACGAGCGTAACTCGAGAACGTTCGAGGCCATCCACGACACGCTGCTCAAGATCGTCGACAGGCTGGGTTCGCTGGAGCCAGGCGAACCGTCCGAGGCGATGAGCGAGCTCCTGGATGCACGCCCGGACGAAGCGATCGGCAAGCGCCGTGCGCGAGCCGGCAAGATGGCCGTGGACGCTCCGTCGATGGATATCGACGAGCCCATGCCGCTGACAGGGAACATGGCCGATCTCGACGGCCGCGCCGCCGCGATCATGCGCAGCCAGCCCGCTTCGCCACGCGGGCCGGGTGCGCGCTCGCCCGCGGAGGCGGCGGCCGCCGCCGCCATGGCCGCGCTTGGTTCCGATCCGATCGCCGGGAAGGGCGAGCCGACCGGCCGCCGCAAATCGATGCTGGGCGGCTTGGCGCGCGCCTTCAAGGGCAAGAAGGAAGCAGACGTTCCGCCGCTGGCGGGCTCGGTGCCGGGCCCGGAAATCCCGAGCGTCGATCTCGACGAGCCGCTCGACCCGAAAATGGCCAACCGGCCACTGGAGCCCGGCTCCGGCGCGCCCGACCTCAACGCCATCATGAAGCGCGTGCGCGACGAGCGCGGGCAACCGGCAAAGCTCAGCGACAGCGATGCCGCGAAATCGGACTTCATCGCGGCTGCCCGCCGCGCGGCGCAGGCCGCCGCCGCCGAGGCCGACGCCTTGAAGCGCCAGTCGACGATGAAGGGACCGGTGAAGGCGCTCAGGATCGGCGACCTGCTCAAGGCGCGGCGCAAGCCGATTTTGATGGCGGCCGCCGCGATCATGCTGGCGCTTGCCGGCTTGCAGCTTGGCAAGGCGTTCCTCGCCGATCCCGCCCAGGTGGCAAGCAATGACGCGCCGGCCGTTGCCTCGCAGCCGCTGCAAACCGCATCCGTCGACGCCGCGAGCCCGCCCAAGCCGGAAACCCAGTTGGCGGCAGCGAACAGCGAACCGGCCCATGAGGTCAGGCAGGCCGAGCCCTCCGCTCCGGCGGTGAAGGACGACATGGTGGCGCAGACCGCGCTCGCCATGCCGTCGGACGGCGATGGGCCGACGAACGCCGGCCCGACGGCGGAACCGGCTCCGGCGGCGATGGCTCCCATTCTGCCTGCCGGCGCGGCCGCTTCCGACGCGATGGCTTCGGCAGAACCCACTTCCGCCGGTCCCGTCGCAGCGGCTCCTTCTTCTCCGGCACCTTCCGCTGCTGCCGGCGGAACGCAAACGACGGACAGCGGTATCCAACCGACAGTGGCTGCACCGGCCATGGCCAATGACAGCACCGGCGCCGTCGTGCCCGCCGGCGCTCCCGCGGCCCCGGCCAAATTCGACATTCCCGCCGATGCAGGCACGGTCGCCCTGCGCGACGCCGCAGCCACCGGCGACGCCAAGGCGCTGTTCGAGATCGGCTCGCGCTATTCCGAGGCGCGCGGCGTCAAGGAAGACATGGCGGCCGCGGCCAAATGGTATGAAAAGTCCGCGGAACTCGGCTTCGCTCCGGCCGAGTATCGCATCGGCAATTTCTACGAGAAGGGCATCGGCGTCCCGCGCGACATCAAGAAGTCGAAGACCTGGTACCAGCTCGCCGCCGAGCAGGGCAACGCCAGCGCAATGCACAATCTGGCAGTGCTGTTCGCCATGGCCGCGGACGGCGTGACCGACAATGAATCGGCCGCGCACTGGTTCCAGGAGGCCGCCGATCTCGGCGTGAAGGACAGCCAGTTCAATCTCGGCATCCTCGCCGCTAAGGGCGTCGGCATGAAGCAGAACCTGGAGGAGTCCTACAAATGGTTCGCGCTCGTCGCCAAGACCGGCGACAAGGACGCTGCCGCCAAGCGCGACGAGATCGCCAACGCGCTGCGTCCCGAGCAACTCGAGCGCGCCCGCGCCGCCACCGAATTGTGGAAGGCCAAGCCGCTCGATCAGGCCGCCAATTCGGCCGACATTCCCGAATCCTGGCAAGATGGCACACCGCAGACCACGGCCAGCATCGATATGAAGAAGGCGGTCAAGAATATCCAACTTATCCTCAACAAGAACGGCTACGACGCCGGCGGCGCCGACGGCGTCATGGGCGCGAAGACCAAGAATGCGATCGTCGCGTTCCAGACTGACAACAAGCTGCCCGCGACCGGTGCGGTCGACGAAAAGCTGGTCAAGGCGTTGCTGGCGCGCAAATAGCGGCAGGAGCGTCGTATCCGCGACGCCCCTGCCACACATTTGCCTGTTAACTGCTTGAGATGTTTTTTGTTTCGGCGCGGCGGCGGGGTTTGACCCTGCCGCCGCTTCGGCGCAAGGAAAAATTGGCTTTTCGGTGCGATACTATCCGCAACGGCGGTATTCGCCGACTGGCAAACTGATCGAGACCGACGGGTGGGCATCTATCTCCCGATTGCGGAAATTTCCGTCAACGTCTTCGTGCTGCTGGCCATGGGCGCTGCGGTGGGCTTTCTGTCGGGCATGTTCGGCGTCGGCGGCGGTTTTCTCATCACGCCGCTCCTGATCTTCTACAACATCCCACCGGCAATCGCGGTGGCGACCGGCGCCAACCAGGTCATCGCCTCATCCTTCTCCGGCGCGCTGTCGCATATGAAGCGCGGCACGCTCGACTTCAAGCTCGGCGGGGTGCTGCTTGCCGGCGGCATCGTCGGCTCCACCGGCGGCATCTATGTCTTCGCTTTCCTGCGCAGGCTGGGACAGCTCGACCTGTTCATCTCGCTGCTCTATGTCGTGCTTCTGGGCACCGTCGGCGGGCTGATGCTGGTCGAAAGCATCAACGCGCTACGCGCCACGCGCAGCGGCGCGGCACCGGTGATGAAGAAATCCGGCCAGCACAACTGGATCCACCGCCTGCCGCTGAAGATGCGGTTCAGGGCCTCGAAGCTGTTCGTCAGCGTCATCCCCGTGCTTGGGCTGGGCGCGGCCATCGGCTTCCTGTCTTCTATCATGGGTGTCGGCGGCGGCTTCATCATGGTGCCGGCTCTGATCTATCTCCTGAAAGTGCCGACCAACGTCGTCATCGGCACCTCGCTGTTCCAGATCATCTTTACCTCGGCCTACACCACTCTGGTCCACGCCACCACCAACCAGACGGTCGACGTGATGCTGGCCTTTCTTTTGATGGCCGGTGGTGTCGCCGGCGCGCAATATGGCGCCAAGGCCGGCCAGCGGCTGCGCGGCGAGCAGTTGAGAGCGCTGCTGGCGATGTTGGTGCTGGCGGTGGCGATAAGGCTTGCCATCGACCTCTTCGTCACACCGCCCAATCTTTATTCGCTGTCCGGCGCGGGCTTCAACTGATGAATGGCCTGAAAGCGCTCGCAACCGCCGCTCTTCTGTCATTGATCGCCGCCGCACCCGCGAAGGCGCAGACGCCGCCGACCGAAAGCATCCAGATCGGCCTTTCCACCGACAAAGTCTCGATCACCGCCGGCTTTTCCGGCGCCGATCTGACCATTTTCGGCTCGCTGGAAAATCCCGATCCGCTGGTGGCGCGCCAAGGCCGCTACGATATCATCGTCGTGCTCGAAGGCCCACCCAAGCCGGTGGTGGTGCGCCGCAAGGACCGGGTGCTCGGCGTCTGGGTCAACCTGGAATCCGAGACCTTCGAAAACGTGCCGGTGTCCTATTCGGTGGCGACGACGCGGCCGTTGCAGGACATCACCGAGCCGAACAGCTACAGGCAATTGTCGCTCGGCGCCTCCAATCTCTACATGCAGCCGGCCGATGCCGGCGACAGCCCGGCCACGATCGAGGAATTCACCGCGGCGTTGCGCGAACGCAAGGCCGCAACCGGCCTCTACAGCGAGAATGTCGGCGGCGTGCAGTTCCTGTCACAGAACCTGTTCCGCGCCACGGTGCGGCTGGCGCCGAACGTTCCGGTCGGCACCCACAAGGCGCGCGCGTTCCTGTTCAAGAGCGGCCTGTTCATCAAGGAGAGCTCGGCCCAGCTCGAGATCCGCAAATCCGGTTTCGAACAGTCGATCTTCCGTGTCGCCCACGACTATTCCTTCCTCTACGGCGTCTTCGCCATATCGCTGGCCATGGTGACGGGCTGGCTCGGAAGGTTGATCTTCCGCAAGGACTAAAGCGGCTACAAAGGGGTTTTTCTTTCCCGGATCATGCTATAGACCGCCACCTCCCGGTCTACCGGGCAACACGCACAATTCAATTCGGCAGAGCGGTCCGATCACCCCGGACGACAGAGAGCGCACGCTTCACAGACGGCGCCGAACCGCTGCCTTAGCAGAGATGACAGGAGGCTGCGATGCGACCAGCATTCGCCGGCATCGATTTTGGCACTTCCAACTCCACCGTCGGCGTGGTCAGGAGCGGCCAGCCGCACCTCGTCGCGCTGGAAGGCGGCGAGGTCACGCTGCCAAGCGCCGTGTTCTTCAACTTCGAGGACAACCGTACCTGTTTCGGCCGCCACGCCATCGCCAATTACACCGACAGCGTCGAAGGTCGGCTGATGCGCTCGCTGAAGAGCGTGCTCGGCAGCGCGCTCGCGCAGGAAAAGACGCGCATCAAGGCGCGGTCGATCGGCTTCATGGAGATCGTCGGCCTGTTCCTCGGCCATCTGCGAAAAAGACTGGAGGACGATGCCGGCGGCGCCGTCGAGAGCGTGGTGCTCGGTCGGCCGGTGCAGTTCGTCGACGACGACGCCGAGGCCGATGCCAGGGCACAAAGCGAGCTCGAAGGAGCCGCCCGCGCCCAAGGCTTCAAGCATATCGCCTTCCAGTTCGAACCGATCGCGGCGGCCCTCGACTACGAGCAGAAGGTGACGCGCGAGGAACTGGCGCTGATCATCGACATGGGTGGCGGCACGTCGGACTTCTCGATCGTAAGGGTCTCGCCGCAGCGTGCCCGCTCGCTTGACCGCAAGGACGATATCCTGGCCAGCCGCGGCATCCATATCGGCGGCACCGACTTCGACCGATTGCTCAGCATCGCGCATGTGATGCCGGAACTCGGCTATCTCAGCCCGACCAAGGACGGCAAGCGCAACCTGCCGGCCAGCTACTTCATCGATCTTGCCACATGGCAACGCATCAACCTGGTCTACACGGCCAAGGCGATGACGCATCTGCGTCAGATCCGCTACGAGGCCGAGCGCGCCGATCTCGTCGACCGCTTCATCCATATCGTCGAGCACCGGTATGGGCACGCGCTGGCCGCTCTTGTCGAAAGGGCCAAGATCGCGCTGACCGACAAGGTCTCGGCCGATGTCGAGGTGAGGCTGCCGGAAGTCCAGTTCGCCGCCGAGATCACCCGAAAGGCGCTGAACGCCACGATCGCCAGGGACATCGAGCGCGTTGCCGCCACGGTCGGCCAGACCATCGGCGACGCCGGGGTCAAGTCGTCCGACATCACCGCCGTGTTCCTGACCGGAGGATCCACCGCGATCCCGCTGGCGAGACAAAAAATCCTGTCGCTGGTGCCTCAGGCTTCGGTCATCGAGGGCGATATGTTCGGCTCGGTCGGACTTGGCCTTTCGCTGGACGCGCAGCGCAAGTTCGGCTGATACCCGGACAATTCACGAACGCGCGGACGCCTTCTCGTCGGCCCCCAAATGCGCCTTGAGCGCCATCTGGGCCAGGCTTGCCTGGCGGTCGCGATGTGTAATCATGGCGAAGTCGCGTTTCGGCAGTTCGAGCGGCACGGACCGCAGGCTGCCTTCGGCGACGGCGCGTCCGACGACGAGCTCCGAAATGATGGTGGCGCCGGCACCGGCCTCGACCGCCTGGCGAACCGCCTCGTTGCTCGGCAGCACCAGAAATATCTGCAGGTCGTCAAGCGAAATCCCTTCGCGGCGCGCCAGATCCTCCAGCACCTCCCGCGTGCCGGAACCGCCCTCGCGGATGATCCAGCGCAGCCCTTTTATGTCGGGGCGGCCCGGCGCGATTTCGGCGATCTCGGGATGAGAAGCGGCAACCACCAGCATCAACCGGTCGATATCGACCTTGGCGCGGCGCAATATGTCGGACTCGGTGCGCCCCTCGACCAGGCCGAGATCGGCGGTTCCATCCAGCACGCTGGCTTCGACCTGCCTGGTGTTGCCTATGCTGACGCTCAGCCTGACCGCAGGATAGGCTTCGTGGAAGGACGCCAGCCGGCGCGGCAGCCAATAGCTGGCGATCGTCAGGCTGGCGGCGATGGAGAGGCTGCCGGCAACCGTCTGCGAGACATGTTCCAGCACATTGCGTGCGGCGGCGGCTCGTTCCAGTACGGCCTTGGCTTCTGGCAGGAACCGGTGACCGGTCTGGGCAAGCTCGATGTTGCGGCCGACGCGGTTGAACAGATGGACGCCATGCTGCTCCTCAAGCGCGCGGATGGCGGCCGACGCGGCCGATTGGGAGATGCCCAGCAGCTCCGCCGCCTTGGTCATGTGGCCGCGCTCGGCGACGGCGACAAATATCCGCAACTGGTCAAGTGTCATAAGGCATTAAGAACCAATATCGATCGAATTTACAAGAACAACTGATTAGACGGGTTGATAGCTTTATTCTAAGTTTTCCATCGAAGTTAGAAAAAATTCGCTACCGATTGACAGAGAATGAAATGATCGGGCGGTTCAAGTCCCTGTTCGCGCACTGGACCCGCGGCCTGCGGCGGCGGCTGGCCGGCGATCGCTATCATCCGGAAGAGCATTACATGCGCGGTCCCGGGCCGAAAACCAGGGCCAAAGCCGCGAACCGCAGAAGCGCTCGGGGATCATGACCCAAGGATCTCCGCGCGGCGCGAATTCCGCCCCGTCCCAACGCCCGCTCGCCGACACGAACGCACCCGACGAGAACGATGGCGTCGACACCTCGCCCGCCGTCTCCGACCGCATCGCCAAGACCACATGCTATATGTGCGCCTGCCGCTGCGGCATCGACGTGCACATCAAGGACGGCAAGGTCCGCTACATCAACGGCAACAAGGATCATCCGGTCAATCGCGGCGTGATCTGCGGTAAGGGCAGCTCCGGCATCATGCAGCATTACAGCCCTGCCCGGCTGAAAAAGCCGCTGCTGCGCACCGGCTCGCGCGGCTCGGGAGAATTCCGCGAGATCGAGTGGGAAGAAGCGCTGACGATCGCCGCGGAGCGGCTTTCGTCCATCCGCCGCAGCGACCCGAAGAAACTCGCCTTCTTTACCGGCCGCGACCAATCGCAATCCCTGACCGGCTGGTGGGCAAGCCAGTTCGGCACGCCGAACTTCGCCGCGCATGGCGGTTTCTGTTCGGTGAACATGGCCGCAGGCGGGCTTTATACGATCGGCGGCTCGTTCTGGGAGTTCGGCGAACCCGACTGGGACAATACCCGGTATTTCATGCTTTTCGGCGTCGCCGAGGACCATGATTCCAACCCGATCAAGATCGGCCTCGGCAAGCTGAAGGCGCGCGGCGCCAAGGTGGTGTCGATCAATCCATGCCGCACTGGCTACAACGCCATCGCCGACGACTGGATCGGCATCCGGCCGGGCACCGACGGCCTATTCGTGTTTGCCCTCATCCACCAGCTCTTGAAGGCAGGCCGCGTGGATCTCGACTATCTCCTGCGCTACACCAACGCCCATGTGCTCGTCATCCAGGATCCGGGTGCGGCCGATGACGGGCTGTTTGTCCGCGATGGCGCCGGCAACCTGCTCGCCTGGGACAGAGTGGCGAAGGTGCCTGTCCGCGCCACCGACGCCAGCGCCAAACCGGCACTGACCGGCAGCTTCACCATCGACGGCCGTCGCTGCGTTCCGGCGTTCCAGCTGATCGCCGATCGATACCTCGATGAGAGCTATTCGCCCGATGCGGTCGCGGAGCGCTGCGGCATTGCCGCCGGCACGATCCGCAGGATCGCCGCCGAGCTCGCACATGTCGCCTTTGAGCAGACGATCGAACTGCCGGTGGCGTGGACCGACTGGGCCGGCCGCCGCCACGAGACGATTAGGGGACGGCCCGTGTCGATGCACGCGATGCGCGGCATCTCAGCCCATTCCAACGGTTTTCATTCTTGCCGAGCCATTCATCTGCTGCAGGTGCTGCTCGGAACGGTGGACGTCCCGGGCGGCTTCCGCTTCAAACCGCCTTATCCGCGTTGCGCGCCGCCAGGACCGAAGCCTGCCGGCAAGAACGTCCGGCCGATGACGCCACTGGACGGCATTCCGCTCGGCTTCGTCTGCGGGCCTGACGACCTTCTGGTCGATGAGGCAGGGGTGCCGATCCGCATAGACAAGGCCTATTCCTGGGAGGCGCCGCTCGCTGCGCACGGCTTGATGCACACCGTCATCCGTAACGCCTGGGCCGGCGATCCATACAAGATCGACACGCTGATGATGTACATGTCGAACATGGCCTGGAATTCCTCGATGAACACCGTCGAGACGATTCGTATGCTGACCGACCGCGACGAGGCGGGCAATTACAAGATCCCTTTCATCATCTATTCCGACGCCTATTATTCCGAGACCGTGCCGTTCGCTGACCTCGTGCTGCCCGACACAACCTATCTCGAACGGCACGACTGCATCAGCCTGCTGGACCGGCCGATCAGCCATGCCGACGGACCGGGCGATGCTATACGCCATCCCGTGGTCGAGCCGGACCGGGACGTGCGCCCGTTCCAATCGGTGCTGATCGAGCTCGGCGCGCGCCTCGGCCTGCCGGGTTTCGTCAGAGAAGACGGGGCGGCCAAATATGCCGACTATGCCGACTACATCGTCAATCACGAGCGCACGCCCGGTATCGGCCCGCTTGCCGGCTGGCGCGGCAAGGACGGCAATTCGACCGGCAAGGGCGAGCCAAACCCGGACCAGTTGCAGCGCTACATCGACAATGGCGGCTTCTGGCACCACGATTTCGCTGAGGACCAGCGCTACTACAAGATGGCCAACCGGTCCTATCTCGATTTCGCGGTGCAGATGGGCTTCATCCCGAAGGCCGAACCAGTCGTCTTCCAGCTCTATTCCGAACCCTTGCAGCGCTTTCGTCTTGCCGCGCGCGGCCATGGTCGGGCCGTGCCGCCCGAGAGCGAACGCCAGCGCATCGAGACCTACATGGACCCGCTACCCTTCTGGTACGTGCCGTTCGAGGAAGCGGCCGTCGACCAGCAGAAATATCCGTTGCATGCGCTGACGCAGCGGCCGATGCACATGTACCATTCCTGGGGTTCGCAGAATGCGTGGCTGAGGCAGATCACCAGCCAAAACCGGCTGTTCGTGCATGAGAGGACCGCCGCAGGTCTCGGCCTTGCCGACGACGACTGGGTGTGGATCGAAAGCATCAATGGCAAGGTCAAGGGACAGATCAAGCTGGTCGAGGGCGTGAACGAAAGCACGGTCTGGACCTGGAACGCCATCGGCAAAAGGCGCGGCAGCTGGGGGCTGAAGGACGATGCCGCCGAGAGCAATCGCGGCTTCCTGCTCAACCACATCATCGGCGACCAGACCACGGCAGACACCAACGGCAGGCGGTATTCGAATTCCGATCCGGTGACCGGCCAGGCGGCATGGTTCGATCTCAAGGTGCGCATCGTCAAATGCGCGGCGGAGGAAGCCGGTTTCACCGAGCCGCAATTCGAGCGTTTCCACCAGCCGCCGCAATTCCAGCCATCGCCGGACACACTTCGCTTTGGCGCCGAATTCCGCATGAACAGGGAAGCCGCCAAATGACCTGCGTCCCCGCCCACACGGGCAAAAAACTAGGCCTGGTCATAGACCTCGACACCTGCGTCGGTTGTCAGGCCTGCGTCACCGCCTGCAAGGAATGGAACACCGGCGGCCACATGGCGCCGCTGACCGACATCGACCCCTATGGCGGCCATGTCGACGGCGTCTGGTTCAATCGCGTGCACAGCTACGAGCACACCACCGCGATGGGCGGCCGCACGGTGAACTTCCCGCGCTCGTGCCTGCATTGCGAGACGCCGGCCTGCGTCACTGTGTGTCCGACCGGCGCCTCCTACAAACGAGCCTCGGACGGCATCGTGCTGGTCGATGAGGACAAGTGCATCGGCTGCAAGCTATGCAGCTGGGCCTGCCCCTATGGCGCGCGCGAATTCGACACCGATGTCGGCGTAATGAAGAAATGCACGCTCTGCGTCGACCGCATCTACAATGACAATCTGGCCGAGGAGGACCGCGTGCCGGCCTGCGTCGCGGCCTGTCCGACCAGCGCACGGCATTTCGGCGATCTCGGCGACCCCGCCTCGGCGGTGTCGCAACTGGTTGAGGAGCGTGGCGGTGTCGACCTGATGCCGGAACTCGGCTACCGCCCGACCAACAAATACCTGCCGCCGCGCGCGCATACCGAACGCGCCGCAAAGATTTCTGCGCCAACCCTGGAGCCGGTGAGGGCCGAGGGTGGGTTCCTCGGCTGGGTCGACCGCATGCTCTCGAACTAAACCCCATGCATCCAGCCTTCTCCGTCGTCTTCTTCACCACCGCCACCGGCGCCGGCTACGGCCTGCTGGCACTGCTCGGCGTGCTGGCGCCACTTGGCGTTATCGCACCCGATTTCTGGCTGGGCATCATCGGCATGGGACTGGCGCTCGGCCTGATCACCGCCGGCCTGTTGTCCTCGACCGGACATCTCGGCCGCCCCGAACGCGCCTGGCGTGCCTTCTCGCAATGGCGCAGTTCCTGGCTGTCGCGCGAAGGCGTCGCCTCGGTCGCCACGTTCGTCCCGGCGGGACTGTTCGGCATTGGCTGGGTCATTCTTGGCCGCACCGATGGCTGGGTCGCCGCCGCCGGACTTCTGGCAACGATTGGCGCCGTCATCACCGTCTGCATGACCGGCATGATCTATGCCTCGCTGAAACCCATCGCTCAGTGGCACAGCCCTTACACCTTGCCCGGCTATCTCATTTTCTCGGCGATGAGCGGCAGTGTGCTTCTGGCCGCGCTATGCCAAGGCTTTGCCGTCGGTTCCAAAATGCTTCTGGCAGCCTGCGTACTGCTGACCCTGCTCGGTTGGGCCTGGAAGCTTGCGACCTGGCGGTACAACGACCAATTGGAAATCCCCACCAACGCCAACACCGCAACCGGGCTTGCCGGGGGGACGGTTAGATCGCTGGAATGGCCGCATACCGAGGAAAATTATTTGCTCAAGGAAATGGGTTTTCGCATCGCGCGCAAGCACAGCGCAAAGCTGCGGCGGATCACCCAGCTCCTGGGTTTCGCGCTGCCCGCCTTGCTGCTGATTACGGCCTTCGCCTTGCCGTCACCTTTCGCGGCGCTCGCATCGGTGTTCGCCGCGGTCGCACAGTTTGTCGGCATGCTGGTCGAACGTTGGCTGTTCTTCGCCGAAGCGAAGCACACGGTCACTCTCTACTACGGGAAATAGCGGCTTCAGCCGGGTCGCAGCATCGAGCCTGAAATCGCAAAGATGCGGTCCGTGCCGAGCATATAGGCCATCAGCGATTCCAGGCGGAACAGGCCGGCATAGGCGCGGTCGAGCACGTTGAGTGAGCCGGTATAGGCGCCGAAGGCGGGCATGATCATGCGGCCGCCATCGCCGGCGAAGCAGCGCCGCCGCACTGAACGGCCCTGCTGGACGATGCGGGCGCAGGGATGGAGATGGCCCGATATCTCGCCCTCGACGCGCAGCTTCGACGGCTCGTGCCGGAACAGCAACGAGCCGATGGCGAGTTCGCGCACCGTATCGCCCGGCAGGTCGGCCGGCGCCTCCGGGTCATGGTTGCCGGCCACCCAGAACCAGTCGCGGCCCGCCATCAGCGCCTCCAGCCGTTCGCGGAAACTTCGATGCATGCGCTCGGCGCCGCCGCCATCATGGAAGGAATCGCCCAGGCTGATGACGATTGCCGGCTGGTAGTCTGAGATGACGGCCTGCAATCGCAGCAAGGTCGCGCCGGTGTCATAGGGCGGGAGCAGCATGCCGCGCCTTGCCAGCGATGAGCCTTTTTCCAGATGCAGATCGGAAACGGCCAGAAGCTTGAGCTCGGGAAAGTAGAGCACGCCGCGCGGATCGCAGACCGCACGTTCGCCGGCGATGCCGACCAGATCGGCGTCGGCGATCAACGATGCGCGCGCCAGCGAAAAATTCATTCCTCAGCCACCTCCGGCCCCATGGCTTCCTCAACCAGCGTGGCCGCATCCATCAGCAGCGTTTCATCGGCTTCGCCGTGCACCGGCATCTTGCCGATCTCGAGCATGATCGGCACGGCGAGCGGCGATATCTGTTCGAGGTTCTTATGCATGATTCGACCTTGAATGCGCGAGAGCATGTCCGCAAGTCTGCTGACATCGAGCAGGCCCGCCGCCGCGTCCGCGCGCGTCGCCTGGAGCAATATGTGATCCGGCTCATGGCTGCGCAGGACGTCATAAATAAGATCTGTCGAGACGGTCACCTGACGGCCACTCTTCTCCTTGCCGGGATGACGCTTTTCGATCAGCCCTGAAATCAGCGCGCAATTGCGAAAAGTGCGCTTGAGAAGCCAGCTGTCTGCCAGCCAGGCCTCAAGATCGTCGCCAAGCATGTCCTCATCGAAAAGCGCGCCGAGCGAGGGTTTTCCGGCCTTGAACATCGCCCCCATGTCGCCCAGCGACCAAATGGCCAAGGCATAGTCGGTGGCGACGAAGCCAAGCGGCCTGGCGCCCGTCCTGTCCAGACGGCGGGTAAGCAGCATGCCGAGCGTCTGGTGGGCCAGCCTGCCCTCGAAGGGGTAGGCGACCAGATAGTGGCGGTTGCCGCGCGGAAAGGTCTCGATCAGCAGGTCATCGCGTTTGGGCAGCACCGATTTGTCGGCCTGGAAGCGCAGCCAGTCGGCCACCTGCTCGGGCAGTTTCTTCCACCGCTGCGGATCGTCCAGCATGGCGCGGACCTGTTCGGCGAGATAGGTCGAAAGCGGGAACTTGCCGCCGCCATAGTAAGGCACCTTCGCATCGCTGCCGGGCGCGTTCGAGACGAAGCACTCATTCTCGCGAATGCCTTCGAAGCGAAGAACTTTGCCGGCGAACATGAAGGTGTCGCCATGCGTCAGCGTCTCGAGGAAAGCCTCCTCGATCTTGCCTAAAACCCTGCCGCCGCGCGACACGGAACCCTTGCTGCCGGCCTGGACATAACGCACGTTGAGCGCCGGCACCTCGATGATAGTGCCGACGTTCAGCCTGTATTGCTGGGCCACGCGCGGATTGGATACCCGCCACAATCCCTCCTTGTTGAGGCGGATGCGGGCGTATCGCTCATAGCTCTTCAAGGCGTAGCCACCCGTGGCGACGAAATCGACGACGCGGTCGAATGTCGGCCGACCCAGCCCGGCATAGGGGGCCGCCGACCGCACCTCCTCGTAAAGATCGTCCGCGCGGAACGGTGCGCCGCAAGCACAGCCAAGGACATGTTGCGCCAGCACGTCGAGCCCGCCATCGACCAGTGGAGGCGTATCCTGCGCGCCGAGGTAGTTGGCATCCAGCGCTGCCCGGCATTCGAGCACCTCGAAGCGGTTGGCCGGGATGAGGACGGCTTTGGACGGTTCATCCATGCGGTGGTTGGCGCGGCCGATGCGCTGCGCCAGCCGGCTCGCTCCCTTGGGTGCGCCGACATGCACGACGAGGTCGACGTCGCCCCAGTCGATGCCGAGGTCGAGCGTCGAGGTGGCGACGATGGCGCGCAGCGCATTGTCGCCCATCGCCTTCTCGACCCGCCGCCGCTGCGCGACATCGAGCGACCCATGATGCAAGGCGATCGGCAAGGTATCTTCGTTGACGCGCCACAATTCCTGGAACAGCAACTCCGCCTGGCTGCGCGTATTGACGAACAGCAGGGTCGTCTTGTGGCGCTTGATCTCGCGGTAGATCTCGGGCGTCGCGTAGCGGGCCGAATGTCCGGCCCAGGGCACGCGCTCTTCCGAGTCAAGGATGGATATTTCGGGCTTTGCGCCGCCGGTAACGACGATCAGTTCGGCCATATCGCCGGGTGGATTCTGGCCGACCAGCCAGCGGCGCAATTCGTCCGGTTCGGCCACCGTGGCGGAAAGTCCGATGGTCTGAACCTCGGGCACGAACTGGCGCAGCCGCGCCAGGCCAAGCGCTAGGAGATGACCGCGCTTCGAAATCACCAGCGAATGCAACTCGTCGAGCACGACATAGCGCAGGTCTTCGAAGAAACGCCTTGCATCGGGAGCCGCGATCAGCAGCGCAAGCTGCTCGGGCGTGGTGAGCAGGATGTCGGGCGGCACCAGCTTCTGCCGCTGGCGTTTGTGCGCCGGCGTGTCGCCGGTGCGGGTCTCGATGGTGAGGGAGAGCCCGATCTCCTCCACCGGCTTGCCAAGGTTGCGCTCGATGTCGACAGCCAGCGCCTTCAGCGGCGAGATGTAGAGTGTGTGGATGCCGCGATGGGCCTGACCCGGTTTTCGCCTGGCCCTGACGGCCAGTTCGGTCAGCGAAGGCAGGAACCCGGCCAGCGTCTTGCCGGCGCCGGTCGGTGCGATCAGCAGTACCGACTGCCCTGCCTGAGCCCTCGCCAGCAATTCGATCTGGTGCGCGCGCGGCGCCCAGCCCTTCTCGCCAAACCATCTGAGGAATGGGTCGGGCAGAATGACGGCGGCATTCTGGTCGGCAAGGCGCGGCTTCTCTGTCACGCGTCAGAGTTAGCGCGACGGCGCGCTAACGCCAAGAACAATCGGAACAAAAGGTGATCGAGCAGTTTTTCTCTCCCTGGGAGAAGGGAGGATTGGCGCTAGGGCCGCCGGAACCCCGTCGGCCCGCCGTAGAGATAGCCGATGCGGGCGACGGCTTCCTTCAGGCCTTCGCGCGACACCAACATGGTGTGGCCGTTGGCGTGGATCATGGTCTCGGCATCGGTCATGATGGCGACATGGCCTTTCCAGAAAACGAGATCGCCGCGGCGCAGGCCGGAATAATCGGGGCCTGGATCCAGCGGCTCGCCGATGCTCTGCGCCTGCATGTCGGAATCGCGCAGGACATCGGCGCCGGCCATGCGCATCGCCAGTTGCACGAGGCCGGAGCAATCGATGCCGAAGCCGGAGACACCACCCCAGAGATAGGGCGTGCCGAGAAACATCTCGGCCACCGAAACATAGTCGGCGGCCACATTACTGAGCGGCCGCAGGTGACCCGCTATGATTGCCTCACCGGAGGGCAGGACGGCATAGTGGGTGCCGCGCGTTTCGGCGGACCCGGTCACCGTGACGGTGGACCCCATCGACAGCTGTCCCGCGATCGGAAGGCGCAGATCCGGGCCGGGATAGAGGAAAGTTCGGGGCACGGAGACGATATGGGTGAGCGCATGATCCCGCCCGCCCAACATGGCGTCGGCGACATAGCCGACATAACCGTCCCGTTCGGCTTGGATCCAGGCCCAGCCCTCTCTGTCCTCGAAAACGAGCACGTCATCGCCGAATAGCGCTTGCGTGTTGACACCAGCGTCTGGACGCGGAGCCTTGCGGATATCGGCAACTGGGATCGAAATCCGCGCCGGCCGGCCGGCGACAAAGCGGTCGGCAGCGACCTCTCCTTTCAATCTCGCATCGGCAAGATCGGGCCGAAAGGCGTGGAGGCGGGCATCCCTGGCGGTCAAATCAGTTCATCCATTGAAGCGGCTGGTCGTCAGATGGGCAGCTCTTGTGCCTTGGCGATGATACCATCGCCGAAGCGCTCGACAAAGAGGGCGCCCTCGACCGTGCGCTTGATCAGCACGTTGCGCTTGTCGAGCTCGTCACGATGGCGCGACACCAGTTTGAGCGCGCCCATCGTGTCGAGCGCCCTGGTGATGACCGGCTTGGTGACGTTGAGACGGGCCGCCAGCCCGCGCACCGTGTGCGGCGGCGGATCGAGATAGATGGTGAACAGGATAGCCGTCTGGCGCATGGTGAGGTCGGGCGCGTCGTCGCGCACCTGCGACAGCATCACTTGCTGCCACAATCGCAAGGCCTGGCTCGGGCGCATCGAAATCGACATCGCACGAGAATGACGGCAAATTGTTTCGGTTCCGTTTCAGTTTCGGCAACCTGCCGGCCCTGAAAGTCGCCGCCACCTCAGCCAAAACGCTTCGAGATGACGCGCTCCAGTGCCCGGATGCCTTGCGCCTCGCCGCCGGCAGGTCCGTGCGGACGATCGGCGGGGTTCCAGGCGAATATGTCGAAATGCGCCCAGCTTGGCGTCTTCTCGACAAAGCGCTTGAGAAACAGCGCCGCGGTGATGGAACCGGCGAACCCATCCGTGGTGACATTGTTGATGTCGGCGATCTTCGACGATAGCTTCGCATCATAGGGCCGCCACAGCGGCATGCGCCACAGCGGATCCTCGACCGCCAGCGAGGCTGTCGTCAGTTCCGAGGCTAGTGCCTCGTCGCCGGTGTAGAAGGGCGGCAGGTCCGGACCTAGCGCGACACGAGCAGCCCCGGTGAGCGTCGCCATGTCGACAAGCAATTGCGGCTCCTCCTCGTCGGCCAGCGCCAGCGCATCACCCAGAACCAGTCTTCCCTCGGCATCGGTGTTGCCAATCTCGACTGACATGCCCTTGCGGCTCGCCAACACGTCGCCAGGCCTGAAGGCGTTGCCGGCGATCGAATTCTCGACGGCCGGGATCAGCACGCGCAGCCGCACGTTCAATCCGGAGGCCATGATCATCGAGGCCAGACCCAGCACATTGGCGGCGCCCCCCATGTCCTTCTTCATCAACAGCATGCCGGACGACGGCTTGATATCGAGGCCGCCAGTGTCGAAACAGACGCCCTTGCCGACCAACGTCACTTTCGGCGCGCTCCTTGGCCCCCAGCCCATGCCGATAAGACGCGGTGCGCTGGACGAAGCCCGGCCGACGGCATGGATCATCGGGAAATTCTGCTTGATGAGATCGTCGCCCTTGATGACCGACACCTCGGCCTTGTGAATTTCGGCCAGGGCTCGAACCGCCTTCTCCAGCTCGTCCGGCCCCATGTCGCTGGTCGGCGTGTTGACAAGATCGCGCGTCAGGAAGACGCCTTCGACGATGCGGCGAACGCGTTTTGCCTCTACGCCGGCCGGCAATTCGAAGCGCAGCGCCTTGCCCGGTTTCTTGCCATAGCGGGTAAAGACATAGCCGCCGAGGGCCAGCGCGATCGCCGCCAGCTCCGGCTCGGCCGGCGCGGAGGTGAAATGCCAGTCGCCCTCCGCCAGGCTTTTCGCCAGCGCGCCGACGGCCAGCGCGCCCTCGCCGTCGCCAATGCCGAACAAGGCACCGCCGAGCGCGCCGTTTTCCGCAGGCACGATGAGCGTCCTGCCCGCTTCGCCGGAGAAGCCGTTGGCCTTGGCCCACGCCACGGCTGATGACGTCAGACCGGCCGTCTCCAGACCGTCCTTAGCCACTAGATGGACAGGAAGCGGGTTGTTCAGCTTGTTCTCGACCAGTTCCACTGACATTCGATGTTCTCCTGCCGACGTCCGTCGATTCGGCGCTTCTTAACTGTCCGTTAGGGTTAACAGAATATTTCTTCGAGAGGGAAGATGGTCACGCAATGGCCACGCGCACGAATGGAGGCCCAGGGTGCCGATGTCGACGAACCGCACGATGAACGCCAGCGGAAAGCGGCTCATCACCACGGCCTTCATGCTCGCCCTCGCCGCAGGCGTTGCCGGCTGCGGAACCGACAAGATCAGCACAGGCTCGATCGGACGCACCAGCGGCAAGCCGCTGGAGACGATGTCGGCGGGAGAATTGCACAATGCGACGGCAGCGCTTGGCCAGTCCTATTCCAGGAATCCCAACGATAAGCGGATAGCGACCAACTTCGCCGCGGCGCTGCAGATGGATGGCGATGCCGACCAGTCGCTTGCCGTGATGCGCAAGCTGGCGATCGCCTATCCCAAGGATCGCGACGTGCTTGCCGCCTACGGCAAGGCGCTGGCCGCCAACGGCCAGTTCGAGGCGGCGCTTGATGCCGTGCGCCGGGCGCAGACGCCGGAATATCCCGACTGGAGGCTGGTGTCGGCGGAAGCGGCCATTCTCGACCAACTCGGCCAGAAGGACGACGCGCGCCAGCTCTACCGCAAGGCGCTGGAGCTCAAGCCGAACGAACCTTCGGTGCTTTCCAACCTTGGCATGTCCTATGTGCTGGGAGGCGACCTGCGCACCGCCGAAACCTATATGCGCTCGGCCGCACAGCAGCCGAATGCCGACAGCCGCGTGCGCCAGAACCTGGCGCTGGTCGTCGGCCTGCAGGGCCGCTTCGACGAAGCCGAGAAGATCGCCTCGCAGGAGCTGTCACCCGAACAGGCGCAGGCCAATGTCGCTTATCTCAGGCAGATGCTGGCTCAGCAAAATGCCTGGAGCCAGCTCAAGGACCAGGACAAGGCGAAAGCCGCAACCAACTGAGCGGCACGCGGCCACCGAACCCTGCATAAGAGAACCGCGCTGCGTCAGCCGCGCGGTTTTTCTTTGGATCGGTCAGATTCACCTACTGGCTGCTGGTTTCGTGCGCCTGGCCGAAGATGCCGCGCTGGCTGACCTGGATGCCGGCAGGGCCGAGGATGATGGCGAAAAGCACCGGCAGGAAAAACAGGATCATCGGCACGGTGAGCTTGGGCGGCAAGGCGGCGGCCTTCTTCTCGGCAGCGTTCATGCGTTGGTCCCGGCTTTCACCCGCGAGCACGCGCAACGCATGCGCCACAGGCGTGCCGTAACGCTCGGCCTGGACGAGTGCCTGCGACACCGACTTGACGGATTCCAGGCCGGTGCGGCTGGCGAGATTCTCATAGGCCTGCTTGCGCTCCTGCAGATAAGAGAGCTCGGCGTTCGTCAGGATGAATTCTTCCGCAAGGGCCACCGATTGGGCGCCGATCTCGTCGGCGACCTTGCGCAACGCCGCTTCCACCGACATGCCAGACTCGACGCAGATCAGCATCAGGTCAAGCGCGTCCGGCCATGCCATCTGGATCGATTGCTTGCGCTTGGTGGCGCGGTTGTTGACATAGACGACCGGTGCGTAGAAGCCGCCATAGGCAACGAGGACGCAGACGAACAGCCGGATGAACAGTGGCTGCTGCGGCAGTCCTCCGAGCACGAATATGTAGATAACGCCCAGTGCGAAGCCGACAAACGGAAGCACGAGGCGGAAGAAGAGGAACCGCGTCAGCGGGTTCTGCCCACGAAAGCCGGCAACCTTGAGCTTCTGCAAAGTACCCTCGTCGGCGAGGGCGCGCCGCAGGTCGAGCCTGTCGACGATGTTGCGCATGCCGATCGACTGTTCTTCGCGCAGGCCCTTGCGGCGGCGATCCGCCTCGCTTGCAAGCCGCGCGCGCTGCTTGGCGCGCAATTCGTCGCGTTCCAGCGCGACCGACTTCATGCGCGCCTTGAGCTGGTTTCCGCCAAATGCCGGCAGCAAGGTGAAGACCGTCGCGAACACGGCAATGCCGACCAGCAGCGCGATCAGGAGGCCGGGATCCGTCAGTGATTTGACGACTTGTTCGGTCATGCCGCGGCCCTAGACTTCGAAGTTCATCATCTTGCGCATCACGAAGATGCCGATCGACATCCAGACGGCCGAAACCCCCAGGATCAGGTTACCGATGCTCGTGGTGAACAGCGGCATCAGGTAGTTGGGGCTGGAGAGATAGACGAGAAACGCGACGATGAAAGGCAGCGCGCCGATGATGGCGGCGGACGCCTTGGCTTCCATCGACAGCGCCTGGACCTTGGCCTTCATCTTCTTGCGGTCGCGAAGCACGCGCGAAAGATTGCCCAGCGCCTCGGAGAGATTGCCGCCGGCCTGCGACTGGATCTGAATGACGATGCCGAAAAAGCTCGCCTCGGTGCATGGCATGGTTTCGGGCATGCGCAAGGTGGCATCCGGGATCGACAGGCCCATCTGCTGCGAATCGACGATGCGGCGAAACTCGGCCTTGACGGGCTCGGGAGATTCATTGGCGATCAGGCGCACCGCATCGTTCAGCGGCAGGCCGGATTTGACCGCGCGCACGATGATGTCGAGCGCGTTGGGAAATTCGTTGAGGAATGCCTTGACCCGCCGCGCGCGGCGAAATGAGACGAACCAGCGCGGCAGGCCGAGCGCACCGGCCAGCAGCACGCCAGGCAAAACAAAAAGCGGCGCCCCCACCACGAAGGCGATGATCGTCAGGGCAAGGCCGCAAATGGCGGAATAGATATAGAAGCGTTCGATGGAAACCTTCAGGCCGGCTTGGCGCAGTTGGGCCTTCAGCGGCGGTTTCTTGACCGCGCTGTCCTTGGATTTCTGCTTCTCGTCGAGTTCCTTCAAGGAATCCTGGACCGACTTGCGTCTTTTGGCCGCCTCCGCCACGCGATCGCGCGAGGCCTTGACGACGGAGCGATCCGTCTCCGCGGTCTTGATCGTTTCCAGCCGCTTACCGGCCTGCTTTTCGTTGCTGATCCGGGTGAACAGGAATGCATAGGCGACCGCGCCGGCGCTGAAGCCGGCGAGCACGACAAACGCCAATACGGTGCCGTCAATTCCAAACATCGATCAGAACCCTTACGCCTGCAGCAGCGTCAGTCAGCGCGTTTCTCCATCGCCTCAAGCGCTATTGCGAGGCGCTGCTCCTCGCCATAGTAACGGGCGCGGTCCCAGAAATGGGGGCGACCGATGCCGGTCGATACATGCTCTCCCAGCAGCCGCCCATTCGCGTCCTCGCCCTTGATGTTGTAGAGGACGATGTCCTGCGTGATGATGACGTCGCCTTCCATTCCGATCACCTCGGTGATGTGAGTGATGCGGCGCGACCCGTCGCGCAGGCGTGCCGCCTGGATAATCACGTCGATGGAGCCGACGACGATTTCGCGCACGGTCTTCTGCGGCAGCGAAAAACCGCCCATTGCGATCATGGATTCGATACGATTCAGGCATTCGCGCGGGCTGTTCGAGTGGATCGTTCCCATCGAGCCGTCATGGCCGGTGTTCATCGCCTGCAGAAGGTCGAACACTTCGGGTCCGCGTACTTCGCCGACGATGATGCGCTCGGGCCGCATGCGCAGGCAGTTCTTGACCAGATCCCGCATCGTCACCTCGCCTTCCCCTTCGAGGTTGGGCGGGCGGGTTTCCAGACGGACAACATGCGGCTGCTGTAGTTGCAGTTCGGCCGAGTCCTCGCAGGTGATGACGCGTTCCTCGCGATCGATGTAGTTGGTCAGGCAGTTGAGCAGCGTCGTCTTGCCCGAGCCGGTGCCGCCGGAGATGACGATGTTGCAGCGAACACGGCCGATGATCTTGAGAACCTCGGCTCCTTGCGGCGAGATGGCGCCGAACTTCACCAGCTGATCGAGCGTCAGCTTGTCCTTCTTGAATTTGCGGATGGTGAGCGCGGTGCCGTCGATGGCGAGCGGCGGCGCGATGACGTTGACGCGGGAGCCGTCGGGAAGACGCGCATCGCAGATCGGGCTGGATTCATCGACGCGGCGGCCGACCTGGCTGACGATGCGCTGGCAGATGTTGAGAAGCTGCTGGTTGTCACGAAAACGAATGCCGGTCTGTTCGACCTTGCCGTTGACTTCGATGTAGACGTTCTTGGAGCCGTTGACCATGATGTCGGCGATGTCGTCGCGGGCGAGCAATGGCTCGAGCGGCCCATAGCCAAGCACGTCGTTGCAGATATCCTCGAGCAGTTCTTCCTGTTCGGCGATCGACATCGCGAAATTCTTGATCGCGATGATGTCGTTGACGATGTCGCGGATTTCCTCGCGCGCGCTTTCGGGATCGAGCTTGGCGAGTTGCGACAGGTCGATCGTGTCGATCAGGGCGGCGAACACCTGGCTCTTGGTGTCGTAATAGGTTTCGCTCTTTTCGCGCGCCGCCCGCTTCGGCTCCGGAGCTATCGGCGGCGCCTCGACCGCGCGGCGGGCCGGCGGTGCAACAGGAGCGCTCGACGCAGGTGCGGCCGCCGGCCTCGCAAGAACCGCCGTATCGGCCGAATCCGCGACGGCTGGCGCGGTCGGCGCCGGTGCCGGCTGGCGGAATTCCGGCTTGAACCGGTTGCCGTCGTCGCTGCCTCTCTTACCAAACATGATCGACTACCGATTCCACTGAAGAAGCATCATTTCTTGTTGCGCGAAAGCTTGCCGAGCAGATTTCCGAGACCCGCTCTTTTCTTCACCCGGATTTCGCTGCGACCGGTCAGCACATGGGCAATTTCGTTGATCGTGGCGACAACCGGGTTCTTGGCGTCCATTTCACCAAGCATACGTCCGTTGTTGGCGGCATTGCCGAACAGCAGCGGGTCAAAGCCGATGATCGCCATCGCGGCCAGGCCGAGCGGCTCGGCGAAATCGGACGGGGAAATCTCCGGACGTTTGGGCACGCCGGCCTGATTGATGATGAGTTTGGGCGGCGAGTCGTTGGGACGAAGCCGTTTGAGCATGTCGACCAAATTCTTGGTATTACGCAAATTGGCCAGTTCCGGCGTCGCCGTGATGACGATTTCATCGGCCTTGATCAGGGTGTTCTTGGTCCAACCCGTCCAGACATGGGGAACGTCGAGCACCAGGAGCGGCACGGTGCGCTGCGCGGTGTCGACAAGCTGCGTAAAGGCGTCGGGATCGAAATCATAGACGCGTTCGAGCGTCGAGGGCGCGGCGAGCAGCGAAAGGTGTTCGGCGCACTGGGTCAGCAGCCGGTCGAGATAGACTTCATCGATGCGCTCGGGCGAAAACACCGCTTCGGCGATGCCTTGCGCGGGATCCTGGTCGAAATTGATGTTGGCCGTGCCGAAAGCGAGGTCGAGGTCTGCGACGACCACCTCGGATTTGAACAGGGAGGACATCGCCCAAGCCACGTTATGGGCGATGGTGGAAGAGCCGACGCCACCCTTGGCGCCGACGAAGGCGATCGAGCGGCCGAGCGGCTCGGCTTCCGGATCGACAAAGATCGACGATATGACGCTGACGATGTCGGCCATCGACACCGGCGCGATGACATATTCGGAAATGCCGGAGCGGATGAGCTCGCGATAGAGGCCGACATCGTTGTAGTGGCCGATTACCACCACTTTGGAAGACGGGTCGCAATATTCCGAGAGCTGCGCGAGCTGTTCCAGCAGCTGTTTGGGTTCGCTGCGCGACTCCAGCAGGATCAGGTTCGGCGTCGGCGCCGACTGGTAGAATTCGATGGCCGTGGGGACGCCGCCCATATGGACCTTGAGATGGGCCTTGGTCATGCGGCGGTCCTCGCCGGCGCGCTCGACCGGATTGGCGACACCCTCGGTCTCGCAGAATGCCTGGATCGAGATGCGGGGAACCGGCCGCAGCGCCTGCATCGCGGCGATGTCCTGCGGCGAGGTCTCACCGCCGTCCACGGGGGTGTCATAGGCAAGATTGCTCATGGTCATCTTTCCGTGACTTCTCTTTTCCTTAGGGCGCGGCTCAGTATGTCACTTCAGAATTGCCGAGGAACTCGTCCGAAATACCCCTGCTGCGGTAGACGTCGATCACCGCGCCACGATTTTCCGCGTCGATGGTGGTCTGCTTGCGCGGCCCGATCAGGTCGGCCGGATTGGCCATCTGGGCGGCGAGATTGTTTTGATAGGAGCAGCCGAAATCGGCATAGTGTTTGTTCTCAGACGTCTCCAGCAGGTCATCTGGCCATCGTCCGCATTTGTCGGTCTGGGCCTTCACGGCGATATAGGCGACCCGGATCGGGGCGGATGTCTCACTCGAGGCAGCCTGATAGGAGACGACCACGATCCGGTTGCGCTTGACGCCCGCGGCAATCGCGAGCCGGGCGAAATCGCGCGCTGCTGCGGCGGCGGCGACCTCGTTGGCCGAGCCGCTCGGAACCTGGATCGTCAGCGTCGGGGCAGCACTCTTGTCATAGCCGTCGAGGAAACCCAGGAGCGTATCGCGCTGCGAGCCGGTCATGCCGCGGTCACCTGCACCGACAGGTAGATCTATCTTTTGGTTCTTCTCGGCGATCACGATCGGATGGTTGGTGCGGTAGTCGTCTGGAATGGCGCCGACGGTGACACTGTCGCGCTGGGCGCAGCCGGCCAGCAATGCCGCCATCGCCACCGCCAGGGCAGGAATGGCGCGCCGGAGAATTCCCGAACGGCCGGACCGCGTGGTCATGGCGATGGTCCTTGCCTGCAATGCTGACTGAGACATGTCCGCTTCCCCGTTCACTTGTAGATGAAGCCGACGACGCCGTGATAACGGCCGCTGGGCTTGTCCGTCTGCATTGTGCCGTAGACACGATTGACTCGGCCCAGGAACATACCGGCGCCATCGCTGGCGGCGTTGAAATTGTCGTCAGGTTTGGCGAGGTCGTTTCGTGCCACCGGTTTCACCAGATAGGGCGTGATGATGATCACCAGTTCGGTCTCGTTGCGCACGAAGTCTCTGCTTCGGAACAGTGTGCCGAGCACCGGGATCTTTGTCAGCCCGGGCAGGCCGGCGACAGCCTGCCTGACGTCATCGCGGACGAGGCCGGCGATCATCATCGAACCACCTGACGGCAATTCGACGGTCGTGTCGGCAAGTCTCTTGCGGATAGACAACAGCGTGGTTCCGGGCAACCTGCCTGCAGCTTCCAGCGTGGTGGCGCCTTCGGCAGTAGGCTCCGACACGGACGTCCGGACCTTGAGGCTGATCCGACCGGCCGACAGCACAACCGGTTGGAACTCCAAGCCGATGCCGTATTCAAGTTTGTCGTTGGTGTATGTGACCTGCCCTGTCTTGTTCTCGTCCGAAACATTGTTCGTACGGCTGGTGATGAGATTGAACTCGCCACCGACCCTGAATGTTGCCTTCTCACCCGACACGGCGGTGAGGGTCGGCTCCGCCAGCGTCTTCATGACGCCACCTTGCTCCATTGCGTTTAGATACGCCTGAAGCGCCGAGGTGCCGATCGAAGCTCCCGAGAATTGCGAGAGCGGTTTCCCAAGCCCGTATGCCGGGGTGCTCATCGCGTCATAGCTGATGCCGTTGCTACCGCCGCTGCCCACCATGTTGACGCCAAGCTGCTTCATCACGGAGCGGCTGACTTCGGCGACCGTCACCTTGAGCGTGACCTGGTCGTCGCCGATGATCTGCAAAAGATTGACGATTTTCGAGACGCGGCGTTCCTGGTCCGGATTGTTGATGTCGACACCACTCTGGGCCGAGCCGCCGGCCGCGGTCTGCGAATATTGTCCCGTCGTCGCTTCACCGCCCGAGACGAAGATCGTCGCCAGGTCGACGGCGCGTTTGGCGTCCAGCGGCGTGTCGACGGTTCCCGTCAGGACGACGTTGTCGTTCAGCAGTTCGACCTTGATGGACGATGTCGGGATGAAGCGCTTGATATAATCCTCCAGGCCTGCGACGTCGCGTTCGACGGCCAGATCGAGGCTGACGATCTGTTCGCCATTCGGCCCGAACACAAAGATGTTGGTCTCGCCAACCGCCTTGCCGAACAGGTAGATGCGCCTCGCGGTGCGGGTCACCGCATCGGCGACGGTCGGATTGGCGACAAGAATGTCGTAGGCATCACTCGGCAGGTCGATGACCACCGACTTGTTGAGGCCGAGCTTGACGCGCTGGGTGGCCGCCGAAGCCGAAACCTGTGCACTCTTGGCCTCGACAACGCTCTGCACGTTTGTCCCAATGAGCAGCAGGCCGAAAGCCGCTGCCATGATCGCCGGCAGTTTACCGCTTAGCCTCATTTCCTTGCCCCCACTTCGGAAACTTCGCCCGACTTGATCAGCCTGACCGTTCCCTTGCGGCCATTGCCGGAAACGAGATAGTCGGCCTCATCCAAATTCTTTTCCTGGGTGTCCGTGATCGCGCGCAGCGCGAGCGTCAGGCGATCCGCCATCTGCTGGGCGACGGTGATGATCTCCGCCTGCTTGGGCGTCAGTTCCAGCGTGGCGGTCTGGCCCACCCTGGTCTTCTTGCCTTCCTCGTCCTCCTGGATGGTCTGGTCGATCGCCAGGACGCGGATGTTCTTGAGGATGGTTTCGGTGTTGAAGCCGGAGCCGCCGCTGTTGGCATCGGCCCGGCGGGTCATAATGACGTCGACGAAATCATTCGGAAGGATGAAGCCGCCGGCAGAGGTGTCGGCCGATATCGTCGTGGCGACCGCCCGCATGCCGGAGGGCAGGATCGACGACATGAAGCTTTGCCCCTCGCCGATCAGCTTGGAACGCCGCACCGGCTCGCCCGCGTACATCGGCACACGGGCTATGGACCCCTTCAGTTTCTCCAGGGCGTCGGGAGCAGTGGCCTTGGTGATGAAATTGGCGTTGATGCCGTCGGCCGGCCAGGATTGCCAGGCAATGTTGTTCTCGAGCTGGCTGCCCATGGTGACATCGCCCGACAGGACAAGCACGTCCTGCAATGCCACGGCGGGAGCCGCTGGACCGGACTCGACGATCTGCGGTGGCGGCGCGGCGACCATGTTCTTCGCGACATAGCCAGCACCACCCGCCGCGGCGACCGCCACGCTCAGAATAATCAATCGGGATGCTGGCATCTGTCCGAACCCTCGCCTTGGCAAACCACCTAGCCAGGCCGGACTTTGCAGCGGCAATCGTCAAAACAAGGTTAATGTAATGCTTACGATCGTGATTAATTTAAGGTTTACATAAATTAGCTGTATTGCGCAGCCACGGACAAACAGCCAGCCCCGCTCCGCGGAGCCAGCCGCAACACAGCCAAGGAATGATCGGTAAGGTCAGGCCGCCAGCCTGGCCAGCGCCCAGACCATCAGGGGCGAATCCGGGTAGGTCAGCAATCCGCCCAAACCGAGCGCGATGCCGTAGGGAACCCCGGTCGTCTCGTCCGCGAAGTGACGCAGGAACGGATTGCGGCCGGTAAAAACCGCAAGCGGCGACTTCCGGTAGACGAGAATGGCAAGCGTCAGCAAGCCGCCTATGAAGGTCGAGACCACGAGATACTCGACGAGCTGGATGTTGAGTCCCATCCACACGGCGGTCGCGGCCAGCAGCTTGGCATCACCGCCGCCCATGCCGCCCATTGCAAAGAGGCCGAACGTTGCGGCAAGAACCAGCGCGCCGGCGGCGAAATGCCAGCCATAGGCCGCCCATTCCATGCCGGTCAGCGGCGCAACCAGCGCGAAGACGACGACGAGCAGCACCGGCACGCGATTGGCGATCGTCATCGACAGCATGTCGGAGATCGCGGCGAACAGCATGCAGAACGGGAAGACGACGAAGATCAGGGCTTCAAGCATCGGCGCTATGCCTATTATCGGATTAAGCCGCACTCAATCTAAGCATGTTCGATTAACGATTGATGAGGCCCAGGGCAAAAAGACATTGAATAGAACAAGGGCCGCCAGGTGGCGGCCCTTGTCCAGAACGCAATCCGAGCGCTCAATATACTTGACGTCGTTCAGGGCGTCGGGACGTTGTTCAGGGACGTTCCGATAGCTTCGAACTTGGCGTTGATGGCGTTGCCAAGCGCGCCGGCGCCGACGATGATGGCGAGCGCGATGAGGGCGGCGATCAGACCATATTCGATAGCGGTCGCGCCGGATTCGTCCTTTACGAAACGTGCAATGAGATTAGACATTCGAGAGCTCCTACTCCACGTGTTACAGCACTTCCGTCAACTTCTGTGATGGTTGATCGGATGCTGCCAATCTAGGGAGAAGCTCTTTCGATCGACTTAATAAACAGCCTTACCGATTCCTTTCCCGGTTGGAACATATTGCGTGGTTAACTATGGGCTAAGCGCCGGCCGAGGCGCAATTCCCAGGCAAGCAGCCGCAAAAGAAACAGCTCCGCGGCGCGTATGACGATCGCGGCATATGGCGCCCGGGCCTGCTTAACCGTTGGTTCACCAATCTCGTTCATGTTCCGTTGAACAGTCCGCCCGCCTGGAGCGCGTCAATGGCCGAGCCGAAATCGTCGATCCTGATTGCCGTGCTTCTTGCCGCCGTGAGCTTTGTCATGCCCGCCAGGGCCGACACCGGCATCGAGGTCACCATGAACCAGGCCAAGATCGTCAAACTGTCGCGCCCCGCCGACACGATCGTGGTCGGCAACCCGGCAATCGCCGACGCGTCCGTGCAGGACGCCTCGACGATCGTGCTGACTGGCAAGGGCTTCGGCGTCACCAACCTCGTCGTCCTCGACCAGGATGGCAGCCCGATCATCGATGAACAGATCACCGTCGTGCGGCAGGCGGCCTCGTCGGTGCGCATCTACCGGCGCGCTGAAGTTCAGACCATGTCCTGCACGCCCTATTGCGAAAGCTCCTACAAGAGCGAAGCCGAAAAATCCTCAGAAGCCGAGATGAGCGTCAGCCGGTAGGCACGCGGTCCAGGTTAGCGGGTGGTTAAGGCGCCCGCGGCGACTTTAACGATCATTCAAACCGGACTTCAACTGGTTTGCACTAGTACACCTGCCGAGACCGTCTGGGGATGGGCAGGATCAGAGCATGAGCATCGAATTCGTCTCGACAAGCGACCGCAAGGCAAGACGGGCACGGCTTTTCGCACGCTTCGCCGGCGACCGCCGCGGCAGTACGGCACTGGAATTCGCGCTGCTCGCATTGCCGTTCGCGGTTCTTGTCTTCGCCATCCTGGAAAGCTGCATCTCATTTGCCGGCCAGGAAGTTATGGCCAACATCACCGACGACATCGCGCGCAAATTGCGCACCGGGCAGTTGAGACCGGCCGACGTCGCCGGGGACAAGTTGAAGACCATGATCTGCGACAAACTGAAGATCATCGTCTCGCAGGATTGCCCAAATCAGCTGGACGTGGACCTTCGCGCATATACCACGTTCGCCGACGCGGCCACGGCCAGCTTCAAGATCGAGAATGGCGAGATCATCTTGATGCAAGGCGCCAACTCGCAGCCCTTCGCGACCACGCCGGGCCTGGCAGAATCGAAGAACATGCTGCGGGTCTTCTACAAATGGCCCGTCATGACCGATCTTCTGGCTCAGTCGATGGGCGGTAACAAGACACTGCATTTTGCATCGGTGACCTGGCAGAACGAGCCATTCGACAACTGAGTTCGCGGCGGAAGCAAAAGCCAAGAAAAGGGCAACGGGCATGATGCGTGCGGGGGCACATCCAGAAATGGCAGGACGCTGGGGGAAGTGGGTCGGTTTCATACGCGATCGCCGCGGCATCGCGGCGGTCGAGTTCGCCCTGATCGTCCCCATCCTGCTGATCATGTATTTCATCACAATGGAGGCCTCTCAGGCCATCGAGACCAGCAAGAAGGTCAGCCGCATCGGCAGCATGGTCGCGGATCTGGTCACGCAGCAGCCGACCATCGTCAAGGCGGATCTGGATGCCATCATGAAGATCGGCACCTCCACCTTGCAGCCGTACAATCGCTCGAAGCCGGATATCACCATCACGGCAATACAGGTCACAACCGACACGCCGCCCAGGGTGAACGTGGTGTGGTCGCGCAAGGTGGTCAATGGTGCTTACAGTATCGGCACCGCCCTGCCCGCAACCACTACGGTTCCGGCAACGCTCAGGGTCGCAGGCACCTTTCTCATTCGTGTCGAAAGCAAACTTGGTTACAAACCGATCATCACCTGGTCCGCAGACAGCTCACAGACGGCCGGATTGACGACGGTCTTCAACAACATATCGATGGGCGAGACCTATTATCTGCGTCCGCGCAGAAGCCTGACGATCCCCTGCGGCGACTGCTGACGACCCTATCGCCGCACGCCACCGTCCGACACCAGACGCACGATGGCGTGCGCCATCTCGTAATCCTTGGGAACCACGGTGGCGAAACCGCCGGAATGCCTCGATTCCAGCAGGTCGTAGATGTCGGGCGTCGTCGATTTGAGATTGGTCAGGAAAACCGCCAACCGGCGCTTGGCTTCCGGGTCGAGATCGCTACGCACCGCGTGAGGACCGTATCTCAGCAAACCCGACGTCCATGCGACTTGAAGGGCGGTCGCCGAAAGCCCGGCGGCTTCGAGCCTTGCCTGCGTGCCCGATAGTCTTGGCTCGCCGTCGGCCGCCGCCGTCGCCCAGCCGAACAAGGCATCGGCCTGGCCATCGACCAGCATTCCTTCCGCGGCCGAGGCGGAACCGGCGTGAACCAGAAACGATGCGTCCTCTGCGATCTTGACGTGCTCGGCAGCCAGTCCGGCCAATGGCAAAAGAGAACCAATGCTGTCCGCCGGCGGCATGGCGATCCGGTGGGTTTCCATCGCGGCCAGGCTGGGCACCTTGCCATCCTTCGTCAGCAGCACGGCGCGGATGCCGACCGCGCCATCGGAATCGACCGGTGCCACAAGCGGTTCGACGCACTCGCAGCGTCTTGACGCCGTTGCATAGGCGGTCGCCGAGTAGACGGCATATTCGATGCGGGCATTGGCCTGCGCATCGATCAGCGCGGCATAGTCGCGGGCAACGACGAACTCCACCTTCATGCCCAGCGCGTTGGTAAAGGCCTCGGTCAACCGCGCCAGGCCTGGAACGGTGTTGGCTGCGCCGGGTTCGGCGACGATGCCGATGCGAAACGTGCCGATATCGTCACGCCAGTCGGCGCGCGCCGAGCCGGACCAGACCGCGCCTTGCGCGATCATGAGAGCGGCGCATGCCTTCAGGGCAGCTTTCATGGGAGACCCGGTCCTGCGATCCGTCAGTGAATTGGTTCCGGACTATCGCGCCGAGCGGTTGCCGTTTGGTTTCCGAATTGCCAATGCCGCCGTGGAACCCTATGTCTGGATGCTCAAACCGGCAACAATGTTCTCATGGCGCGTGCTTTCCTCTTCGTCCTGGATTCCTTCGGCATAGGCGGCGCCGCCGACGCCGAACGCTACGGCGATGCCGGTGCCAACACCTTCGCCCATATCACCGAGGCCTGTGCGGAAGGCCGCGCCGATCGCGAAGGACTTCGCCAGGGACCGTTGTTTGTTCCCAACATGGCGTCGCTCGGACTTGGCAAGGCTGCCGAGACCGCGACGGGGCTGGGCTTTGCCTCTTTCGGGACGGATCTCGTCGCCAATGCCTTCCACGGTGCCGCCCAGGAGGTTTCGAGCGGCAAGGACACGCCATCCGGCCATTGGGAGATAGCCGGCCTGCCGGTGCGTTTCGACTGGGGCTACTTTCCCGACGCGGTCCCGGCCTTTCCCTCCGAACTGACCGAGGCCATCATCCGCGAAGGCAAGGTGCCGGGCATTCTCGGCAACTGCCACGCGCCTGGCACCGAGATCATCGAACGGTTCGGTGAGGAGCACGTCCGCACGGGCAAGCCGATCTGCTACACCTCCGTGGACTCAGTCCTGCAAGTCGCCGCGCACGAGGTCCATTTCGGCCTGGAGCGGCTCTACGAATTCTGCAAGGTGGTGCGTCGCCTGGTTGATCCGTTGAGGATCGGAAGGGTGATCGCCCGACCGTTCGTCGGCGAGACGGCAGCCACTTTCGAGCGGACCTACAATCGACACGACTACGCCGTGCCGCCACCCGAGCCGACATTGCTCGACCGGCTGACGGCGCGTGGCAGCCGTGTCATCGCCGTCGGCAAGATCGGCGACATCTTTGCCCATCGGGGGATTTCGGAAGTGCGCAGGGCCGCGGGCAACATGGCCATGTTCGACCAGGCGCTTGATGCAATGGATGCGGCCCGCGACGGCGATCTCGTCTTCGCCAATTTCGTCGATTTCGACACCGAGTTCGGCCATCGCCGCGATGTTGCAGGTTATGCCGCCGCGCTCGAGGCCTTCGACCGGCGACTGTTGGAAGCATTCGCGAGATTGCGACAGGGCGATCTGCTGATCCTGACGGCCGACCACGGCAACGACCCGACCTGGCGCGGCACCGACCACACACGCGAACGGATTCCGGTGATCGGCATCGGACCGGGTCTGACGGGCGGCGACATCGGGCTGAGAACGACATTCTGCGACATTGGTGAAACCGTGGCCGAACATCTCGGGTTGGCGCACGGCCGCTACGGCACTTCCTTTTACCCGGATATGGGCGGCCATGCCTGAATTGCCCGAGGTCGAGACGGTCCGGCGCGGGCTGGAGCCGGTTCTGGAGGGTGCCCGCATCATCCGCGCCGAGGCACGCCGGCCGGACCTGCGTTTTCCATTCCCCGAAAAATTCGCCGAGCGGCTGATCGGCAAGACGATCACGGCGCTCGGACGCCGGGCCAAATATCTGACGATCGATCTCGAAGGCGGTCCCGCCCTGATCTGCCATCTCGGCATGTCGGGCTCGTTTCGCATCGAGACGGCCGACGCCGCCAAAATGCCCGGCGTGTTCCATCACGAGCGGTCGAAGAGTTCGACGCACGACCATGTCATCTTCGATGTCGCCTCTCGGGACGGCACCCGCTCGCGCGTGGTTTTCAATGATCCGCGCCGCTTCGGCTTCATGCTGTTTTGCGAAGGGCCGCCGGACACCCATCCGATGCTGGCGGGGCTCGGCGTCGAACCCACCGGCAATGCGCTTGATGGAGTGCTGCTGGCCTCGCTGCTGAAGGGCCGGAAATCGCCGCTGAAGGCCGCTCTTCTCGACCAGAGACTGATAGCCGGGCTCGGCAACATCTATGTCTCGGAGGCGCTATGGCGCGCCGGGCTGTCGCCGCTGCGCGAGGCGGGCACGATAGCCAAAGCCGGCAAGAAAGCGGGTGAGCAAAGCCGGGGGCTTGCCGTGGCGGTCCGCTCGGTCATCGCAGATGCCATTGCGGCCGGCGGATCGTCGCTGCGCGACTACATGCAGACCGACGGTTCGCTGGGCTATTTCCAGCACTCCTTCGCGGTGTATGACCGGGAGGGCGAACCCTGCTCCAAGCCTGGCTGCGGCGGCCATATCGAGCGCATCACGCAGAGCGGCCGCTCGACCTTCTATTGCCGGACCTGTCAGCGGTGAGCTAGATCGATCTTCAATTGCCTGGAAGAGGAGCCGAAGCCATGGCCTATGAAACGATCGTCGTTGAAACCAGGGGCAAGGTCGGGCTGATCACCTTGAACCGGCCGAAGGCGCTCAATGCGCTGAATTCCCAGGTCATGGCGGAATTGGTGGCCGCGGTAAACGTGTTCGGGGCAGATGACGGCATCGGCGCGATGGTCGTCACCGGTTCCGAGAAGGCCTTCGCCGCAGGCGCCGACATCAAGGAAATGCAGTCGATTTCCTACGTCGATGCCTACATCAAAGACTTTTTCGTCGGCTGGGAAGAATTGACCCGGGCGCGCAAGCCGATCATCGCGGCGGTGGCGGGCTATGCGCTGGGCGGCGGCTGCGAACTGGCGATGATGTGCGACTTCATCATCGCCGCCGACACGGCAAAATTCGGCCAGCCCGAAATCACGCTCGGCGTCATTCCCGGCATGGGCGGCTCACAACGCCTGACCCGGTTCGTCGGCAAGTCGAAGGCGATGGACATGTGCCTGACCGGGCGGATGATGGATGCCGCGGAGGCCGAGCGTTCCGGGCTGGTCTCGCGCGTCGTGCCTGCCGGCGAGCTTGTCGAGGAGGCCGTCAAGGCGGCGGCCAGGATCGCCGATTTTTCGCTGCCGTCGGTGATGATGGCAAAGGAAGCCGTCAACCGAGCCTATGAAACGACGCTCGCCGAGGGGCTGCGGTTCGAACGTCGACTGTTCCATTCGCTGTTTGCGCTCGACGACCAGAAGGAAGGCATGGCGGCCTTCGCCGAGAAGCGCAAGCCGAATTTCACCAATCGCTGACAGCGCACCTCCGGGGCGCGAAATGCTTCGGCGTGGCTGAAAAAATGCTCCGGCGCGACGACAGCCAAAAAGAACGCCAGCCAGCGTTGACGCGCCGGGAAAGCTGAACTATAAGCCGCACCAACCGAGGCGGCCCTGTGGCTGCCCGTTTGTTTTTTGTGCCCTGCGGCATGCCGCATGCGCCGACCAGATCAGAAGAGAGGCATCATGGCCAATACATCCTCGGCCAAAAAGGCAACGCGCAAGATCGTCCGCCGCGCGGCGATCAATAAAAACCGCCGCTCGCGCGTCCGCACTTATGTGCGCCAGGTCGAGGAGGCGCTCGCCTCCGGCGACAAGGCCGCCGCGCAGGCGGCGTTCAAGGCCGCCGAGCCGGAATTGATGCGTGCCGCGACAAAGGGCGTGATCCACAAGAACACCGCGGCCCGCAAGGTTTCACGGCTGGCCCAGCGCCTCAAGGTGCTGTCGGCCTGACGTCCCTTTCCGGACTGATCTTCTGAGAACCCGGCCGATAGTGCCGGGTTTTTTCGTTTGCCGGCAAGCACTTAAAAAGAATACTCGGAAACGGCGTCGAAAGCGGAGTTTGCGGTCCGAAATGCTTTGCCGGCATATGCGTGCCGGCTGATGGTCCAGATACTTGAAAAGTGTCGGCTAAAAAATTCTCCCTCCGCAGAAATAATCAATATTTCCCAGCTAGTTACAGATAGTCATCCACACGTTGTCCACAGCGCGGCGAAGCGCCAGGAGAACAACTGGCTGTCAAGCGATTTATTTCACAAAATTTCGCGCCAGCCCGGCTTTTTCATATTCGCCGGAAAAGGGTTTGAATCACAATGGCTTTGTCAAAGTATAGTGCTGCCGCATGGCGCTTCGGCGCGCCGGACCTAACCAGATTCCTTAAAAATCCGTTAGACGTGGCCTTGCCCTATCCACAGCGATTTCGGTAATGTCGGTCCATCGAAAGGGATGGGCCGGGTGGCCCTGACCCAGCCTGAATGGGCCAGCTTAAATTGGCGGGGTTTGTGGCGCGGATCAAGTCCGCGGACAGGGTTGGTTTGCTCTTTTTCGATACGGTAGGGGACTGGCGTAACTATACATGGCAGGTCGACAGCGCCGGCGATTTTCGCCGGACGGTGTTGCATTGCCCTGACATACCCAACACGGACTGGCTTCCATGGGCCGGCACCGGTTCCCTGGATAATGGGCGACGTTCATCTGCCGGCGGCGGCAGCGGGCGTCGCAGCAAAGCGCAGTCGCTGGAACACGGATGCAGGAGGCGCATCCCCGGCGGAAAAACAGGTACAGAGACAAGGAACTCGATCATGCAGAGCGGCGTCGAAAGGGAGCTTACCAATGACATCCCATTTTCAGGAAATCTGATCGGAGCTGATGAGATGGCGGCTTCCAGCGACGCGGAACAGAAGTTCGACCGGGTCAAGGCCCAGTTGAAGGCGCGCTTGGGAACCGAAGTCTATTCGAGCTGGTTCGGGCGCATGAAGGTCGCGGAGGCTTCAAAGGGCATCGTTCGCATTTCGGTGCCCACTGCCTTCCTGCGCTCGTGGATCAACGGCCACTATCTCGACCTTATCTGCGAGCTTTGGAAGCACGAGGATCCGGAGATCCTCAAGATCGAGATCATCGTGCGCACAGCCACCCGCCAGGGGCGCAGCCATGCCGAACCGGAATTGGCGCCGGCGCGCAAGATGACGCGACAAACGCAGACGGCGCTGGCCGCCGGCACCGTAAGCCCCGGCAGGCTGGAGCGGGCTCCGGCGCCGCGCCCGGGCATGCCGGCCGAGAGCGAGTTCCGCCACAATGTGCTGGGATCGCCGCTCGATCCGCGTTACACGTTCGCCTCTTTCATCGAAGGGCCGTCGAACCGGGTGGCCTTCGCCGCGGCCAAGGCCGTGGCGGAATCGCAGTCGAGCGCGGTGCGCTTCAACCCGCTCTTCCTTCATGCGACGGTCGGCCTCGGCAAGACCCATTTGTTGCAGGCTATCGCCGCGGAATCGCTGAAGCAGAACCCGAAATCGCGCGTCGTCTACCTGACGGCGGAATATTTCATGTGGCGCTTCGCCACCGCGATCCGCGACAACAATGCCTTGACGCTCAAGGAACAGCTTCGCGATATCGACCTGCTCATCATCGACGACATGCAATTCCTGCAGGGCAAGTCGATCCAGCACGAATTCTGCCATCTGATCAACATGCTGCTCGACAGCGCCAAGCAGGTCGTCGTCGCCGCCGACCGGCCCCCGTCGGAACTGGAATCCCTCGAACCGCGGGTCCGCTCGCGCCTCAATGGCGGCGTCGCGCTCGAAATGTCGGCCCCCGATTTCGCCATGCGCCTGGGCATGCTCAAGCTGCGCCTCGCCACCGCCAGGCACGACGACGCTTCCCTCGACATCTCCGACGAGATCCTCAATCACGTCGCCCGCACGGTGACCGGCAGCGGCCGCGAACTGGAAGGCGCCTTCAATCAACTCCTGTTCCGCCAGTCGTTCGAGCCGCAGATCACCATCGATCGCATCGACGAGATCCTCGGCCATATCTACCGCACCGGCGAGCCGAAGCGGGTCCGTATCGAGGATATTCAGCGCATCGTCGCGCGGCACTACAATGTGTCGAAGACCGAGTTGCTGTCCAACAGGCGCACGCGCACCATCGTCAAGCCGAGGCAGGTCGCCATGTATCTGTCCAAGGTGATGACGCCGCGCTCGCTGCCCGAGATCGGGCGGCGCTTCGGCGGCCGCGACCACACAACGGTGCTGCACGCAGTGCGCAAGATCGAGGATCTTTCCGGCGGCGACAACACGCTGGCGCAGGAACTGGAACTGTTGAGACGGTTGATCAACGACCAGGCCTGAGCCGTTCGAAAACGCCTGGCGGCGTGCTTCGCCGCCTTTATCCCCAGAAAGCCCGCGTAGCCGGCCCGAACCGGTCGCGCGGGCTTGCGTTTGCTGGTTTTTTCCTGTCAGTTTACGCAGATTCTGAAGCCTGTTCAGACCTTTCGCGGGACGCCGCCAGCCGGAGACCCGCTCATTCATTCAAGCGAGCCTGGTTCGTCATGCGTGTTATCCTGGAACGGTCAAATCTCCTGAAGTCGCTCAACCACGTCCACCGCGTGGTCGAACGGCGCAACACCATACCGATCCTGTCCAACGTGCTGCTCAGCGCCGAAGGCGCCAGCCTGGAAATGAAGGCCACCGACCTCGACCTGGAGGTGACGGAAGCGACGCCGGCCAAGGTCGAGCGGGGTGGCGCGACGACGGTTCCGGCGCATCTGCTCTACGACATCGTGCGCAAGCTTTCCGACGGTGCCGAGGTGATGCTGAAGACGGACGAGGACGGCAACGCCATGACGGTGACCTCCGGCCGCTCGAGCTTCCGACTGCAATGCCTGCCGCAATCGGACTTCCCCGAGCTTTCGGCCGGATCCTTCTCGCATATCTTCCGGCTCGACTCGGTCGCGCTCAAGGGGCTGATCGAGAAGACCCAGTTCGCCATCTCCACTGAGGAGACGCGCTATTATCTCAACGGCATCTATCTTCACACACATGAGGTCGGCGGCAAGCTGAAGCTGCGCTCGGTAGCGACCGACGGCCATCGCCTGGCGCGCGCCGAGATCGACGCGCCGGCGGGTTCCGAAGGCATGCCGGGCATCATCATACCGCGCAAGACGGTCAGCGAATTGCAGAAGCTGGTCGATGATCCCGACGTGGCGGTCACCACCGAACTGTCGGACACCAAGATCCGCTTCACCATCGGCAGCGTCATCCTGACTTCCAAGCTGATCGACGGCACCTTCCCCGATTATCAGCGGGTCATTCCCACCGGCAACGACAAGAAGCTGATCATCGACCGCCAGAGCTTCGCGGCCGCCGTCGACCGCGTCTCGACCATCTCCTCCGAACGCGGCCGCGCGGTGAAGCTTTCGATCAGTGAGGGCCAGGTGACGCTTGCGGTCAACAATCCGGATTCGGGCAGCGCCACCGAGGAGTTGGCCGCCGACTATTCAGCCGACCCGATCGAGATCGGCTTCAACGCCAAGTACCTGCTCGACGTTGCCGCACAATTGACCGGTTCAGAGGCCCGATTCATGTTGGCCGACGCCGGTTCGCCAACGCTGATCCACGACATGGCCGATGAAACCGCGCTTTATGTGCTGATGCCGATGCGGGTGTAGAGCAGTAGCGGTTGCCGGCACAAACCCACATAAGTAAGCTTACACTTACCAATTTCCGCAACTATGCGGCGCTGTCGGTCGAGCTTGAGCCGGGCGCGGTGGTGTTTTCCGGTGACAATGGCGCCGGCAAAACCAATCTGCTGGAAGCGATTTCCCTGTTGACGCCGGGCCGCGGCCTGCGCCGTGCGCCTTACGCGGACGTCGCGCGTGAGGGCGGTGATGGCGGCTTTGCGCTGCACGCACGGCTCGACGGACCTGACGGCCAAGTCGAGATAGGGACGGGCATTTCGAGTGGCGACAGTCTTGGCGAGGGCGGCAGGCGGGTGCGCATCAACGGCGCCACGGCGCGATCGGCCGAGGACATGCTGGAATGGCTGCGCGTCGTGTGGCTGACGCCGTCCATGGACGCTCTGTTCACCGGACCGGCCGCGGACCGCCGGCGCTTTCTCGACCGGCTGGTACTGGCGATCGATCCTGGCCACGGACAGCGCGCCCTCGACTATGAAAAGGCGATGCGCGGCCGGAACCGGTTGCTGACGGAAGGTTCGCGGGATTTGAGCTGGTTCGAGGCGATCGAGACGCAGATGGCCGAGACAGGCGTGGCGATCGCCGCGGCGCGCGCCGAAATGGTGCGCCTTCTGGCCGCCATGATCGACAGGCTGCCCGACAGCGGCCCGTTTCCGCAGGCCGATATCGGCCTGTCGGGCGATCTGGAAGCCGAGATCGCCACCATGCCGGCTGTCGACGTCGAGGAGCGGTTCCGCCGCACGCTCGCCGGGGGCCGCGACCGCGACCGCGCCGCCGGGCGCACGCTCGAGGGCCCGCACCGCTCCGATCTCGTGGTCCGGCACCGACCCAAGGCGATGCCGGCGGCGCTGTGTTCGACCGGCGAACAGAAAGCGTTGCTTGTCGGCATTGTCCTGTCACATGCCAGATTGACCGGCGAGATGTCCGGCTTGACGCCAATCCTGCTGCTCGACGAGATCGCGGCACATCTCGATGGTGGCCGGCGTGCGGCGCTGTTCTCGATCCTGGAGGAATTGAACTGCCAGGCTTTCATGACGGGAACCGATGCGGCGCTGTTTTCCAGCCTGGCGGGCCGGGCGCAGTTCCTGATCGTGGATCACGGCACGGTCGCGCCGATGGCTGTGTGAGCACCTGACAAGGTTTTTCTCCCGCTATATGATCGAGCCATGATCGCCACCGCCCTCACCGACGAAGAACTCGAACGCTATGCCCGCCACATCGTGCTGCCCGAAATTGGCGGCGCCGGCCAGCAGCGCCTGAAGCGAGCGCGGGTGCTGGTCATCGGCGCCGGCGGATTGGGCGCACCAGTGCTTGAATATCTTGCCGCAGCCGGCGTCGGCACGCTCGGCGTGATCGACGACGACACGGTTTCGCTCTCCAACCTGCAGCGGCAGGTGATTCACGGCACGAACACTGTCGGCATGCTGAAAACCCACAGCGCCAAGGCGGCAATCGCCCGCATCAATCCCAACACCGCTGTCGAAATCCACACATTGCGCCTGACCGCGGACAATGCCCAAGCCCTCGTCGCCCGTTACGACGTGGTCGTCGACGGGTCCGACAATTTCGAGACGCGCTATGTCGTGGCCGATGCCTGCGCGGCGGAGGGAAAACCGCTGGTGCACGCCGCCGTGGGCCGTTTCGATGGCTCCGTGACCGTGCTGATGCCGTTCCAAGCCGATAGGGACGGCACCTCCAACCCCGGCTACCGCGACCTCTTCCCGGAGGCCCCACCGCCGGGTCTGGTGCCGTCCTGTGCCGAGGCCGGGGTGCTTGGCGTGCTGACTGGGGTCATCGGCACGTTGCAGGCGATGGAAGCCATCAAGCTGATCACCGGCATTGGCGAGCCGCTGATCGGACGACTGCTGCTCTATGACGCGCTGGCCGCGCGTTTCGAGACCATCCGCTACAAGAGACGAAACTGACGTTGACGCGCACTGCCAATATCGTCATCACCCGGATTCCGGCCGATTTCGACCGCTGGAACGAAGTGCTCGCCCTGATCCTGCGCGCTTTCGCCTTCATGGACGGCATCATCGACCCGCCGTCCTCGGCGCACCTGCTCACCGCGGAAACCTTGCGCGACAAAGCCCGCCGCGAGACCGGCATGCTGGCGCTCAGCGGCAACAGGATCGTCGGCTGCATCTTCGCCCTGGAACGAACCGACCACCTCTATGTCGGCAAGCTCGCCGTCACGCCGGACTGTCAGGGCCAGGGCATCGGCAGGTTGTTGATGCAAGCCGTCCAGGATTTTGCCCGCAGCCGCGGCAAGGCCGCAATCGAGCTGCAGACGCGAATCGAGCTGGCTGGGAACCAGGCAGCCTTTGCCCGGCTCGGTTTTCGCGAGACCGTGAGAACGGCGCATGAAGGTTATGCGCGACCGACTTCGGTCACCATGCGCAAGACTGTTTCGTAAGTTTCCACTTACATTATGTTGCGAAGCCGCTCAGGTCCTGAGCGGCAGCACGCGATCCGGCGGGCGGTGGCCGTCGACGAAGGCGCGGATGTTGATGATCACCTTCTCGCCCATGTCGATGCGGCCCTCGAGCGTCGCCGACCCCATATGCGGCAAAAGCACGACCTTGCCCTTGGTCGCGAGCTTGAGCAGTTTTCCGTTCAATGCGGGCTCGTGCTCGTAGACGTCGAGTCCGGCGCCGGCGATCCTGCCATCCTGAATCAGCTTGACCAGCGCCTCCTCGTCGATGATGTCACCGCGCGCGGTGTTGACGATATAGGCGGTGGGCTGGAGCAGCGCCAGCCGCCGCGCCGAAAGCAGATGGAAGGTCGCCGGCGTCGAGGGGCAGTTGACCGAGATGATGTCCATGCGGGCCAGCATCTGATCGAGGCTTTCCCAATAGGTCGCCTCCAGCCCGTCCTCGACCGCCTGCAGCACGCGATGGCGGTTGTGATAGTGGATGGAGAGGCCGAAAGCCTTGGCACGCCTGGCAACGGCGGTGCCGATACGCCCCATGCCGACAATGCCGAGCCGTTTGCCCCAGATGCGCCGGCCAAGCATCCATGTCGGCGACCAGCCGGCCCATTTCTTGTCGCCGGTGAGTACATTGGCGCCCTCCGCCAGCCGGCGCGGCACCGCCAGCATCAGCGCCATCGTCATGTCGGCCGTATCCTCGGTCAGCACGTTGGGCGTGTTGGTTACGGTGATGCCTTTCTTGGCCGCGGCCGCCACGTCGATCTTGTCGACGCCATTGCCGAAATTGGCGATCAGCTTGAGGTTTTCGCCGGCCTGGGCGATCAATGCCGCGTCGATGCGGTCGGTCACCGTCGGCACCAGCACGTCGGCCTCCTTGACCGCCGCGACCAGTTCCGGCTGCGTCATCGGCCTGTCCTCGACATTCAGCCTTGCGTCGAACAGCTCGCGCATGCGGGTCTCGACAGGGTCGGGCAGTTTTCGCGTGATGACCACGAGAGGCTTCTTTTTGCCTGCCATTGCTTCCCTCGTTGAGACCTCTTTAACCAAGACCGGCGAAACTGGAAGCCGGTCGCGGTAGCCGATTTACCCATGTACCAAGCGGTGCCGCCGAAGACAAAGAAAAAGGGGCGCCGGGGCCGGCAGGCCAGCGCCGAAAGGAACGAAAGTGTCTGGTTTCGCGTCGCTTCGCCTGACCCTCAGCGCAGCATTTCTCGGCGCTCTGCTCTATTCACCCCAACTGTGCGCGCAAGGTGCAGCGGCTCCCGCCCAGAGCGTCGTCACGCTCGGGCCGAGCGGCCTGCCGCTGCCACGATTCGTCAGCCTGAAATCCGGCCGCGTCAATTCGCGTGTCGGGCCGGGCGCCAACTACTCGGTCGACTGGATGTATCTGAAGGCCGGCCTGCCGATGGAGATCATCCAGGAGTTCGACACATGGCGCCGCGTGCGCGACGCCGACGGTTCGGAAGGTTGGATCAACCAGTCGCTGCTTTCGGGCCGGCGCACGGCGATCGTGGCGCCGTGGCAGCGCGGCAAGGGCGCCCAGATCAATCTCCTCAGGAGCCCCGAAAAGGACGCCAGCGTGGTGGCGATCGTCGAGCCGGGCGTCATGGGCACGATCAAATCCTGCGACGGCCAGTGGTGCGAAATGACGCTCGATGGCCATACCGGCTGGCTCGCCCAATCCGTCGTCTGGGGCGCCTATCCCGGCGAGCGGGTCAAGGACTGATTTTTGGCCTTGCCCGATTCGTTTGAACCGCAGGCCGGACCGTTTAGCGGCCGATGCGGCCGAGATGGGTATCCTGAAAGCTGCTCGACAGCTTCAAGCCGTAACCCAGCGCGCGATCGATAGCGATGTGGGCGATCCAGATCAATGCAACCGCTATAGCGGCTGCATTGCCGAACAGGCTGCCGGCAAGCACCAAAAACACCGGTGGGACCAAGATGTGGAAGGCATTGTAGCAGGCGGTGCCGACGCGCGGCCCGGCGAGATAGCCGAACATGGACAGATCAGGCGCCAGGATCAACAAGGCGAACAACCACCAGGACGCACCGGCGAGTGCATAAAAGACGATAGCGGACACCGCGACAGCGGCCCATTCCAGTCGGACAGCCAGATCGAGGGGTTTCATTCCCGGCCGTTCATACGTGCCTGGCCGTTCATGCGTGCCCGGCCGTGCATACGTGCTTGGCCCTCGGTCATTCGGCGCGTTTGGGGCGCAGCCTCACCACGATGTCGACATTGGCGATCTCCATCCCCTCGGGTGGTTCCGGTAGGTTGGTGACGGTGACCGGACCATTGGCGATGTCGAAAATCCGGTTTTCGCCTTCGATATAGAAATGGTGATGATCGGAGGTGTTGGTGTCGAAATAGGTTTTGGCGCCCTCGACAGCCAGAATGCGCAGGAGTCCCGCCTGGGTGAATTGGTGAAGGGCGTTGTAGACGGTGGCCAGCGACACCGGCACGCCGGCGGCGACGGCCTCCTCGTGCAGTTCCTCGGCCGACAGATGGCGGTCGCCCTTGGCGAAAAGCAGGTCGGCAAGCGCAATGCGCTGCCGTGTCGGCCTCAGGCCGGCTTCACGAACCCGCTTGTCCACAGCGACATTTTCCTTCCGGCAGCCCCGGTCCATCTGGTCGTCCAAGCTCACAGTTCCGCCTCAAGACACGTCCAGAATGGCAAAAAAATGGATGTCTGCCGAAACCGGACCCCTTTCGACATATATTCTGTCGTCCGGATGCGATCAATAGCGCGCATTGACCCGGCAAGACTGGCGGGTTAAGCGCAAACGCCGGTTTCCGGCCTGAAACAGATTGTGTTAGGACACCAACGACAAGGGCGCGCCAGCGCCCGGGACATATGGGAACGAGATTGATGGCGGGTTCGAAATCCAGCTACGACTACGAAGAATTGCTGGCCTGCGCCCGCGGCGAGCTGTTCGGACCGGGCAATGCCCAGTTGCCTTACCCGCCGATGCTGATGTTTGACCGCATCACCGAGATCAGCGAAACGGGCGGGGCTTTCGACAAGGGCTTCATCCGCGCCGAATTCGACATCAAGCCGGACCTGTGGTTCTTTGCCTGCCATTTCATCGGCAATCCCATCATGCCTGGATGCCTGGGCCTCGATGCCCTGTGGCAGCTGACGGGTTTCTATCTCGGTTGGCTGGGCGAACCCGGCAAAGGCATGGCGCTGTCGACCGGCGAGGTCAAGTTCAAGGGAATGGTCACGCCCTCGGTTAAAAAGGTCGAGTATGGCGTGGAATTCAAACGTGTGATGCGTGGCCGGCTGGTGCTGGGCATCGCCGATGGTTGGCTAAAGGCGGACGGCGAACCCATATACGCGGCAACGGACCTGAAAGTCGGTCTGTCCAAGCAGTCGGCGGTCGCTTGACCGTCGCCCTGGCCGACCTCGTGGCCAGCATTCCTGGAAGGAGTTGCGAATGAGACGTGTCGTAGTCACAGGCCTCGGCATCGTGTCGTCGATCGGCAACAATGCCAACGAGGTGCAAGCCTCGCTGCATGACGCCAAATCCGGCATCAGCTTCTCCGACTCCTTCGCCGAGCACGGCTTCCGCTGCCAGGTCTGGGGCGCGCCGACGCTCGATCCCAGCGCCATGATCGATCGCCGCGCAATGCGCTTCCTGAGCCAGGGAGCGGCCTGGAACCATGTCGCCATGGACCAGGCGATCGCCGATGCCGGCCTTGGCGAGAGCGACATCACCAGTGAGCGCACCGGCATCGTCATGGGCTCGGGCGGGCCTTCCACCCGCACCATCGTCGAGGCGGCCGAAACCACGCTCAAGAATGGCAGCCCCAAGCGCATCGGCCCATTTGCGGTGCCGAAGGCGATGTCGTCGACCGCGTCGGCGACGCTGGCCACCTGGTTCAAGATCCACGGCGTCAACTATTCGATCTCGTCGGCCTGTTCGACCTCGGCGCATTGCATCGGCAATGGCTACGAACTGATCCAGTGGGGCAAGCAGGACATGGTGTTCGCCGGCGGCCACGAAGATCTCGACTGGACGATGTCGGACCTGTTCGATGCCATGGGCGCCATGTCGTCGAAGTACAATGACAGGGCATCTGCCGCTTCCCGCGCCTATGACCTCGATCGCGACGGCTTCGTCATCGCCGGCGGCGCCGGCGTGCTGGTGCTCGAGGAACTGGAGCATGCCAAGGCGCGCGGCGCCAAGATCTATGCAGAGATCGTCGGCTACGGCGCCACCTCGGACGGCTTCGACATGGTTGCGCCCTCGGGCGAAGGCGCGGTCCGCTGCATGCGGCAGGCGCTGGCGACCGTCACGACCCCGGTCGACTACATCAACACCCATGGCACCTCGACGCCGGTGGGGGATTCCCGCGAAATGGGCGCGATCCGCGAGGTGTTCGGCGAGAAGATGCCCTTCATCACCTCGACCAAATCGCTGACGGGCCATTCGCTGGGCGCGGCCGGCGTGCAGGAATCCATCTATTCGATCCTGATGATGCAAGGCGGTTTCATCGGCGAAAGCGCCCATATCGAGACTCTCGACCCCGAATTCGAGGGCATGCCGGTGGTGCGGAAGCGCATCGACAACGCCAGGATCGACACCGTTTTGTCCAATTCCTTCGGCTTTGGTGGCACCAACGCAACGCTGGTTTTCCAGCGCTATTCCGCATAAGGCCACGTTTTTTCCACGAGGATTGGCGATCATGGACGGATTGATGAAGGGCAAGCGCGGGCTTGTCATGGGCGTCGCCAACGATCATTCGATCGCCTGGGGCATAGCCCGGAAACTGTCCGAACATGGGGCCGAACTTGCCTTCACCTACCAGGGTGACGCCTTCGGCCGCCGGGTCAAGCCGCTCGCCGACAAGCTCGGCGCGGCGCTGGTGGTTCCCTGCGACGTCGAGGACAGCGCCTCGGTCCGCGCCACCTTCGAGACCTTGGGCAAGGCCTGGGGCGGGCTCGATTTCGTGGTCCATGCCATCGGCTTTTCAGACAAGAATGAGCTCAAGGGCCTCTACGCCGACACCAGCCGCGACAATTTCGTCCGCACCATGGTCATCTCCTGCTACTCCTTCACCGAGGTCGCGCGCCACGCCGCGGCCCTGATGCAGGATGGCGGATCGATGATCACCCTGACCTATGCCGGTTCGGTGCGCGTCATGCCGAACTATAACGTCATGGGCGTCGCCAAGGCCGGCCTCGAGGCCAGCGTGCGCTATCTCGCCAACGATTACGGCCCGCGCGGCATCAGGGTGAACGGCATATCGGCCGGACCGGTGCGAACGCTTGCCGGCGCCGGGATTTCCGATGCGCGCCACATGTTCTCCTACCAGCAGCGCAATTCTCCGCTGCGCCGCACCGTGACCATCGACGAGGTCGGCGGCTCGGCACTCTACCTCCTGTCCGACCTCGCTTCCGGCGTCACCGGCGAAATCCACTATGTCGATTCCGGCTATCATATCGTTTCCATGCCGACGCTCGAGGAGCTGAAGCAGACGGATCGCGCGAGCGAATAGGCCATTTCGCGAAATAGTCTTTTCTCCTGTGAAGAAATAATTCCCTTCCAATAAAATTGGATGCATTCGCGGAAACTCATTTTAAGGGCCTATCCGCTACAAAGTCCCGCAATTTGGGGACTTTCAATGCCTGCCGTCAGCAACCCGAACCGCACACCGGTGTTCCGGCTGATCACCATAGCCAGTTCGGGCATTGGCAGTTTCATCCTCGGCATCTGGGGCCTGAAGCACGCGCTTGGCGACGGCTTTGCCGGCATGCCGGCGGATGTGATGGTGGCGATCATGGCTGCCCTTTGCGCGCTGGCGGCGGCGGGAGCCGCGATGTCTTTCTTCGCCGGCGTCGACGAATCGGCTGATTTTGTCTTCAACGAAACCCAGTTCGACAAGCTGACCGGATTGCTGGCGCGTCCGGCGATGGTCGGCAAGATCGCCGAGGCAGCCTGCGCGACGAGCCGCACCGGGGCCCCGATGTTCCTCATCGACATCGACATCGACCGGTTCAAGCAGATCAACGACGCGATCGGCTACAGCCAGGGCGACGAACTGATCCGCGCCTTCACCAAGCGGCTGCAGGCCTGCGTGCCCGAGCGCGTGCAGATCGGGCGCATCGGCGCCGGCGAGTTCGCGGTGCTGCTTCCCGATCATCAGATTCAGGGAACGATGGAAGCTATGGTGGAGAGGCTCATCGACGAGATGATGGAGCCCTATGAGCTCAGCAGCCACCAGCAATCGGTGAGCCTGTCGGTGGGCATCGTGGCGATGCCCAAGGACGGCGTCGACCCGGTCCTCATCCTGCGCCGCTCCAACCTGGCGCTGCAAAATGCGCGCGCCAGGGGAGTCGGCAACTGGTCGGTCTTCGATACCGAGATGGGGCGGGTCGCCGATCATCGCCAATGGGTCGAATCCGAGCTGCACATCGCATTCGAGCGCGGTGATTTCGACCTTCACTATCAGCCGCAGCTGGACCTGCCGAGCGGCCGCATCGTCGGCTATGAAGCGCTGATCCGCTGGAACCATCCAGAACGCGGCATGATCCCACCTCTGGAGTTCATCCAGATCGCCGAGGAAACCGGCATGATCAATCCGATCGGCGAATGGGTTCTGCGCAAGGCATGCAGCGACGCCCGCCATTTACCCGACGACTGCTTCGTCGCCGTCAACATCTCGCCGGTCCAGTTCATGACCAAGGACTTCATCGGCCTCGTGCGCGACACGATGCGGACCACCGGCATCAAGCCCTCGCGGCTGGAGCTGGAAGTCACCGAGACGGCCATGATGCAGGACCGCGACCGCGCCGCCGCCATCCTGAAAGAGCTTGCCGATATGGGCATCTCGGTTGCCGTCGACGATTTCGGCACCGGCTATTCCAATCTCAGCTACCTGATCGATTTTTCATTCGACAAGCTGAAGATCGACCGCTCCTTCGTCAGCCGCATCGATACGGATTCGAGCTCCGGCGCCGTCGTATCGACCATTGTCGGCCTCTCGCGAGCACTCGGCGTCAGTATCATTGCCGAGGGTGTCGAGACAGAGGACCAGGCGACACTGCTCAGGGCAGCCGGTTGCGAGGTGGTGCAAGGTTATCTGTTCGGCCGGCCGGCGCCGCTTGCGGTCATGGCCGGCGAGGGACATGTCATCGAGGATTCGAGGCGCGTCGCCAATCTGCACTGAGTGTCACGCCGTTGCGTGTCAGCGACGCGCGGAAAGAACCTTGAACATGCCGTCACGGGCGAGCTCGGCATGGCTGGAGAAGGCGGCGGCCAGTACCGGCTCGTAGGGCAGCTGGCGGTTCGCCACCATGTACAGCCGCGCTCCCGGCTTCAGCGCCTTTGCCGCTGCCCGGATCAGGCCGGCGCCGATCTCCGGTTCGGCCGCGCGGCTGCGATGAAAAGGCGGGTTCATGACGACCGCGTCGTAGCGACGCTCGACCGGCTCCCCCTGCAGGTCCGTCCAAAAGAAACCTTTCGCGACCGACTGGCTGGCCGTGGCAAGATTGGCTTTGGCGGCTTCGAGAGAAGCGAAATCCGCCTCATAGAGATCAAGTGCCGAGATGCCGGGCGAACGCGCTTCCATCTCCGCCGCCAGATAGCCCCAGCCGGCGCAGAAATCGGCGACATGGCCGCGCAGGTCGGCCGGAAGATGGTCCGCCAGCAACTTCGAACCGGCATCGACACGATCGAAGGAAAACATGCCGGGCGCCGTGCTGAAGCGGCCGTCGACCAGCCCGGCGGGATTGGCGGCACGCAGCGCTGCTGCCGTCTCCGTCCCGGCCGGCCGGCGAAGCCAGAAGGCGATGCCGTGATATTTGGGCAGATGGCCTTCGAGCGGCACAAGCTCGTCCATGCGCTTGCGCAGGCTGGCGATGCCATCATCCTTGCCGCCGGCAATGACGATCAATCCGCCCTCAGCGACGCGCTCCAGCGCATCCGCGATGCGCAGCTCGTTCTGGCCGCGATGGCGGCCCGCGAGCACCAGCGCGGCGTCAAAGCCATCGCCCTGCGTTTGCGGGGTGACAGTGAAGCCCGCGGCTTGCAGCGCGCGAAAATGCGGCCGAAAGCCTTGCACCACGTGCAGCTCGGCGTCGAAGTCCTGCGGTGTCCGCAAGCCGGATTCGGCCCCTAGAAAAAGCACCCGTTCGCCCTTGCCTGGCAAAGCGACCGCCTCGGCCTCGAATGGATGGAAAAGTGTCTTCAGCGGTTCGGCAGACATGCCTTTGCTCCATAAACGAAAGCGGGGGCGACATGAGCCGCGCCCGCTTCGATTTTTCGGTCAGGCCGTTCAGGCGGCGTTTTCTTCGCTCTCAGCCTTCTTGTCGCGAACGATTTCCTTGCCGGTGGTCTGGTCGACGACCTTCATCGACAGGCGGACCTTGCCGCGCTCATCGAAGCCCATCAGCTTGACCCAAACCTTGTCGCCTTCCTTGACGACGTCCGAAGTCTTGGCGACCCGGTCGTTGGCAAGCTGCGAGATGTGGACGAGGCCGTCACGCGGGCCGAAGAAGTTGACGAAAGCGCCGAAGTCGGCGGTCTTGACGACCGTGCCTTCGTAGATTTCGCCGACTTCCGGCTCGGCGACGATGGTGTGGATCCACTTCTTCGCCGCCTCGATCTCCTTGGCGTTCGCCGAAGCGATCTTGACCGTGCCGTCATCCTCGATGTTGATCTTGGCGCCGGTCTTCTCGACGATCTCGCGGATGACCTTGCCACCGGAACCGATCACGTCGCGGATCTTGTCGGTCGGGATGTGCATGACCTCGATGCGCGGTGCGAACTCGCCGAGCTCGGCGCGCGCGCCGGACAGCGCGTGGCCCATTTCGCCGAGAATATGCTGGCGACCGTCCTTGGCCTGGTCGAGAGCGATCTTCATGATCTCCTCGGTGATGCCCTCGATCTTGATATCCATCTGCAAGGAGGTGATACCGTTGGCGGTGCCGGCGACCTTGAAATCCATGTCGCCGAGGTGATCCTCGTCGCCCAGGATGTCGGAGAGCACGGCGAAGCGCTCACCTTCCTTGATCAGGCCCATGGCGATACCGGCGACCGGCTTGGCCAGCGGCACGCCGGCGTCCATCAGCGCCAGCGAGGTGCCGCAGACGGTTGCCATCGACGATGAGCCGTTGGACTCGGTGATCTCCGAGACGACGCGCAGCGTGTAGGGGAACTGGTCGGCGGTCGGCAGCATCGGGCGGATGGCGCGCCAGGCGAGCTTGCCGTGGCCGATCTCGCGGCGGCCGGGCGAGCCCATGCGGCCGGTCTCGCCGACGGAATAGGGAGGGAAGTTGTAGTGGAGGAGGAACTTCTCCTTGTACATGCCGGTCAGCGAATCGACATACTGCTCGTCCTCGCCGGTGCCCAGCGTGGCGACGACCAGCGCCTGGGTCTCGCCGCGGGTGAACAGCGCCGAACCGTGGGTGCGCGGCAGGACGCCGACCTCGGACACGATCTTGCGCACGGTCTTCAGGTCACGGCCGTCAATGCGCGAACCGGTGTCGAGAATGTTCCAGCGCACGACCTTGGCCTGGAGCTCCTTGAACACGCTGCCGATCTGCTCGGAGGAATATTTCGGCTCTTCGCCTTCGGCCGGAGCGAAGGCCGCCTTGACCTTGGCCTTGACGGCGTCGACGGCGGCATAGCGCTTCTGCTTGTCGGTGATCTTGTAGGCGTCGCGAAGCTCGTCGCCGACGATCTTCAGCATCTCGGCTTCGAGAGCGGAATAGTCCGGCGCGGTGAAGTCGCGCGGGTCCTTGGCGGCGACTTCGGCCAGCTTGATGATCGCGTCGATCACCGGCTGGAAACCGCGATGGCCGAACATGACCGCGCCGAGCATCAGGTCTTCGCCGAGCTCCTTGGCTTCGGACTCGACCATCAGTACGGCGTCGGCGGTGCCGGCGACGATCAGGTCGAGCTTGGATTCCTGCATCTCGTCGACATGCGGGTTGAGCACGTATTCGCCGTTGATGTAGCCGACGCGGGCGCCGCCGATCGGGCCCATGAAGGGCACGCCCGACAGGGTCAGGGCCGCCGAGGTGGCGACGATCGACAGGATGTCCGGATCATTCTCGAGATCATGCTGGACGACGGTGACGACGATCTGCGTGTCGTTCTTGTAGCCGTCGGCAAAGAGTGGGCGGATCGGGCGGTCGATGAGGCGCGAAACCAGCGTTTCCTTTTCGCTCGGACGGCCTTCACGCTTGAAATAGCCGCCCGGGATCTTGCCGGCTGCGTAGGTCTTTTCCTGGTAGTTGACGGTCAGCGGAAAGAAGTCGAGGCCCGGCTTGGGCTCCTTCATCGAAACGACCGTGGCGAGAACCTTGGTCTCGCCGTAGGTGGCGAGCACGGCGCCGTCGGCCTGGCGCGCGATCTTGCCGGTTTCGAGGATGAGCGGGCGACCGCCCCATTCGATTTCCACTTTGTGGTGATTGAACATGTCTTGTCCTTCATATGAGGAAAGGGCCGCGCCGTTTCAGCGTGCGCGGGTGCCCTTTCCCCTGGCTTCCTTTCTCGGGCAGCCACGGGCAAGACAACGGGAAGCTCGATCCATGTCGGCCGGATGGCCGCGCGAGCGTCCTGCAATCCTGCCCCATGACCGTCCATGGGGTGGCTTCGAGGGGGCCCTCTGCACGCTCGAAACCGGATTTGGCCAATCGATCCGACTGGCCCTGCGCATGACCCCACAAGCAGCGGCTTGTGGAATGCGTCACGCGCAAACTCAACTTGTTGGAGCGTCCGTCCGGCATCCGGATGGGTGCGCGGCGCTCCAGTACCTGCATTCGAGATCGGATTGGTCCGGTGCTCAAATGCGCGACCGGCGGGCCCTTGTGAGGCCCGCCGGTCAATTCGTCAACGGCGCAGGCCGAGCTTCTCGATCAGCGTCTGGTAGCGCGTGTCGTCCTTGCGCTTGAGATAATCAAGCAGGCTTCGGCGCTGGGAGACGAGAGCGAGCAGACCACGGCGGGAATGGTTATCCTTCTTGTGGTCCTTGAAATGGTCGGTCAGGTTCTTGATGCGCTCGGAAAGGATGGCTACCTGAACTTCCGGAGACCCGGTGTCGCCCTTGGCGGTTGCGAATTCAGTCATCAATTCCTGTTTGCGCTCGGCAGTAATCGACATCGTGTTTTTCCTTATCTGTTCGAGGAAACGGGTCGCCCTCAGCCGGGATGTCGTCCAGCAGGGGCCGGTGCAAGCAGAGCGTCATAGCGCTAAGCTGCGGCGCATATAGTGCAATTCCCAAGAAAACACCAGCCCAATTCACGAAGCCGGCTTTTCACGCCAAAACGGCAAGTTATCCCTGTCAAAGCCATTTTTTCCATTTGAAGAAGGCAATCAGCCCAACCGCGACCACGGCCATGAACAGCAGCGACAAGGGATAGCCGTAATAGGCCTTCAGCTCAGGCATGTTCCAAGGCGACGTCTCCGGATCGAAATTCATGCCCCAGACGCCGACCAGAAACGTGAGCGGCATGAAGATGACCGAGACGATCGTCAGATAGGAAATGACGTCGTTGGTGCGTGCCTGGCTCAGCGACAGATGCATCTCGATCAGGCCGGTCAGCATGTCGCGCTGGTTCTCGACCAGCTCGATCAGCCGCAGCGCGTGGTCGAGCGTATCGTTCAGGAAGACCTTGGTTTCGGCCTTCACATAGGACACGTCGTTGCGGATCAGCGTCGCTAGCGCATCGCGCACCGGCCACAGCACCCCCTTCAGCACATTGGCGTCGTGCCGCAATCCATGAAGCTGCTGCATCTGATGCTTGTGCGGTGCGTGCAGCATCTGGTCCTCGATGCTGTCGACGAGTTCGCCGGCCGCCTCGATCGGCGGAAAGTAGCTATCGACGATGGCGTCGATCAGCGCATAGGCGAGATAGTCGGCGCCACGGGCGCGCAGCCGGTTCGGCGCCGAGCTTTCGATGCGCTTGCGCACCGGATCGAACGGATCGCCTTCGCGCTCCTGGAAGGTGACGACGAAATTCTTGCCAAGGAAAACGGCGATCTGCTCGTAGCGGTGCGAGGCGACGTCGTCGATCATCCGCACGACCACGAAAGCATGGTCTTCGTAAAAATCCACCTTCGGCCGCTGGCCAGTGTTGACGACGTCCTCCAGCGCCAGCGGATGCAGGCTGAAGATGCGGCCGATCTCCTTGATCAGCTCGATATTGGCCAGGCCGGTGCAGTCCAGCCAGATGACCGGCCACTTTTCGCAATTGGCATTGACGTCGTCGATACTGGCATTGTCGATCGTTTTGGACTTTTGCGGCGAGATCAGGGTGAGCCGCAGTTCCGAGCGTCGCGCCGCGGGATCGGCGATCAGCGTTCCGGGCGATGCACCGACCGGCGGCCGCCTGGCCCTGAGCGGCGCCCGCGTCTTGATCGCCTCAACCTTTGCCATGCGGTCCCTCGGATAGATGTCGCATAGAGATTAGACGAGGGCCCTCACCCGGCAAAGACCCGTTTGGGCTTGAACATGCCCTGCTCGACGGCACCGATGGCCACCAGCTTGCCGCGCGCGGTCGCGCAGGCTTCCTCGGCCTCCACCGGCGCGTCGCGGCCCCGGATGATGACGGGATTGCCGAGGCGGATCTTCGTCGCCGCATCGTCGCTGATGGCTATCTGCGGCAGGCAGTCGAGTGCCGCCGAGGTGTCGACAAGCAGCGCGTCGATCGCGGCAAAATCGATCGGCGCTTCTATCGAATCGGGGGACGGTTGCTGCGTGCCATGACCCTGCTCGCCGAAGCGCGCCGCCTCCAGTTCGGCGACGGTGACGAAATCCTCGGCGGTGAACGGCTCGACCTCGATCCGGCGCAGTTCAGAAATATGGCCGAAGCAGCCGAGATCGCGGCCCATGTCGCGGGCCAGCGAGCGCACATAGGTACCCTTGCCGCATTCGACCTCGAAAACCGTGTGATCGGCCCCGTGCTCGACGATGTCGAGGCGGCCGATTTCGATCTCGCGCGCGGGAATGTCGACCGTCTCGCCGTCGCGGGCGAGATCATAGGCGCGTTCGCCCGCGATCTTGATGGCCGAGAATTGCGGCGGCGTCTGCATGATGACGCCGGTGTATTTCGGCAGCAGCGCCTGCACTTCGGCCTCCACGGGGCGCCCGTCGGAGCCCCTCGTCACCGGACCTTCGAGGTCGTCGGTCGAGCGCTCCTGCCCCCAGGCCACGGTGAAGCGGTAGATCTTGGCGCCGTCCTGGACGTAGGGCACGGTCTTGGTGGCTTCGCCGAGCGCGATCGGCAGCATACCGGAAGCGAGCGGATCGAGCGTGCCGGCGTGACCGGCCTTCTCCGCCTGGAACAGCCACTTGATCTTGGAGACGGCCTCGGTCGAGCCCATGCCGACCGGCTTGTCCAGCACCACCCAGCCCGAGACCGGCCGGCCTTTCTTCTTGCCGCGGCGCGCCATTATTCACTATCCTTGTCGTCGTCCGCATCCAGATCGCGCGCCACTTCCGGCGATTTCAGGAGATCGTTGATCCTGGCGAAATTGTCGAAGGAGGTGTCGAGCCGGAAGCGAAACTCGGGCATGTACTTCATCTGCCGCAGCGCGCCGGAGACACGGCCGCGGACGAACTTGGCATGCTTGTTGAGTGCCTCGACCACGGCGCCGGCGTCCGTGGCGCCGAGCGGCGAGATGAAGGCGGTTGCGATCTTGAGGTCGGGCGACATGCGCACTTCCGACACCGAAACCACGGCATTCTCGACCAGCGGATCGATGATCTCGCCGCGCTGCAAGGTTTCGGACAGCGCATGGCGCACCTGCTCGCCGACGCGCAGCATGCGCTGGGATGGGCCTGATGTGGTCGAACGGGGCATTTTTTCTCGATCCTGAAAGCGTGGGGCGCGGGATAGGACCGTGCCTCATGTCTCAAATGTTTGCCAGGCGGCGGCCTCTCGGCCACCGCCTGGCATGACGTACGTCACACGAACTCAGAGCGTGCGGGTTACCATCTCGACGCGGAAGCACTCGATGATGTCGCCGACGCGCATGTCCTCGTAGTTCTGGAAGGCCATGCCGCATTCCTGGCCGCCCGGGACTTCCGAAACCTCGTCCTTGAAGCGCTTCAGCGTCTTCAGCGTGCCTTCGTGGATGACGACGTTGTCGCGGATCAGGCGCACGCCCGCGCCACGCTCGACCTTGCCTTCGGTGACACGGCAGCCGGCGATCTTGCCGACCTTGGTGATGTCGAATATCTCGAGTATCTGCGCATTGCCGATGAAGGTCTCGCGACGCTCCGGCGAGAGCATACCCGACAGAGCCGCCTTCACGTCATCCACGAGGTTGTAGATGATCGAGTAGTAGCGGATCTCGATGCCAGCGGCCGCGGCAGCGGCGCGTGCCTGCACATTGGCGCGGACGTTGAAGCCGATGATCGCCGCGCCCGACGTCTCCGCCAGTGACACGTCGCTTTCGGTGATGGCGCCGGCGCCGGCATGGACGATGCGCGCACGCACCTCGTCGGTGCCGAGCTTGTCGAGCGCTGCGTTGATCGCCTCGATCGAACCCTGCACGTCACCCTTGATGACCAGCGGGAACTCCTTCAGTCCGCTCGTCTGCAGCTGCGACATCATCTGTTCGAGCGAACCGCGCTGGCCGGCATGACGGGCAACCGCCTTCTCGCGGGCCAGACGCTGGCGGTACTCGGTGATCTCGCGGGCGCGGGCCTCGTTGTTGACCACGGCGAAGCGGTCGCCGGCCTGCGGCGTGCCCTGGAGGCCGAGCACCTCGACCGGCATCGCCGGCGGCGCTTCCTTGACGTGTTCGCCACGATCGTCGACCAGCGCGCGCACCCGGCCCCATTCATTGCCGGCGACAAGGATGTCGCCCGGCATCAGCGTGCCGGTCTGCACCAGCACGGTGGCGACGGGGCCACGGCCCTTGTCGAGCTGCGCCTCGATGACGACGCCCTCGGCGGTGCGGTCCGGATTGGCCTTGAGGTCGAGGATTTCGGCCTGCAGCAGGATCGCTTCGAGCAGCTTGTCGAGATTGGTGCCCTTGGTCGCCGACACTTCGACGTCCAGCACCTCGCCGCCCATCGATTCCACGAACACTTCGTGGCGCAACAGCTCGGAGCGCACTTTCTGCGGATCGGCGTCATGCTTGTCGATCTTGTTGATCGCCACGATGATCGGAACGCCGGCCGCCTTGGCATGGCTGATCGATTCGATCGTCTGCGGCATCACGCTGTCGTCGGCCGCCACCACCAGGATGGCAATGTCGGTGGCCTGGGCGCCGCGGGCGCGCATGGCCGTGAAGGCGGCGTGGCCGGGCGTGTCGATGAAGGTGATCTTCTGGCCGTTCTTCTCGACCTGATAGGCGCCGATATGCTGGGTGATGCCGCCGGCCTCGCCGGAGACGACATTGGCGTTGCGGATCGCGTCGAGCAGCGAGGTCTTGCCGTGGTCGACATGGCCCATGATGGTCACGACAGGCGGCCGCGACACCAGGTCTTCCGGACGGTCGGCGATGTTGAACAGGCCTTCCTCGATATCGGACTCGGCGACGCGGCGGACCGTGTGGCCGAATTCGGTGGCGACCAGTTCCGCCGTGTCGGCGTCGATGACGTCGCCCGGCTTCAGGATCTGGCCCTGCTTCATGAAGAACTTGACCACATCGACGGCGCGCTCGGACATGCGCTGCGCCAGTTCCTGGATGGTGATGGTTTCGGGCAGGATCACTTCGCGCATAACCTTCTCGCGCGGCTCATTGTGCATCGCGCGCTTGAACTTTTCCTGGCGGCGGCGCATCGACGACAGCGAACGGGCCCGCGCATCCTCGTCGGAAAGCGCGGAGTTCAGCGTCAGCTTGCCGCGACGGCGGTCTTCCTCGCCCTTGGTCGGCTTGGCCGGACGCGCCACTTCGGGCGTCACCAGGCGGCGCACCGGCGCACCGGCGCCAGTCCGCTTCGGCTTGACCTCTTCTTCCTCGTCGGCGGTCGCCAGTTCGGCGGCCTGCGGCGCGCGGCGACGCGCCTCTTCCTCGGCGCGGCGGCGGGATTCGGCCTCGGCCTGCAACCGCGCTTCTTCCTCGGCCTGGCGGCGTGCGGATTCCTCGCGCTCGCGCTTGCGGCGCTCCTCATCCTCGGCGCGGCGCTTGGCTTCCTCAACGGCGCGTTGCCGGTCCTCGACCTCGCGCGCCTTGGAGCCTTCGAGCGCCCTGCGGCGCGCTTCCATTTCGCTGCGCGACAGTTCGTTCAACACCATGCCGCTACGCTCGACCGGTGCCGGCGGAGGTGGAGGCGGCGCCTTGGGTGCCTCCTGCACGACGGGAGCCGCCGCGACCACCGGCTTCGGGGTGAACACGGGTGCCGCCACCACCGGCTCCGGCTTGTCGCCGGGCAGCGAGAATTTGCGCTTCTTGGTCTCGACCACGACCGACTTGGTGCGGCCGTGCGAGAAGTTCTGGCGCACGGTGCCCTGTTCCATGCCGGGGCGCTTCAGCGTCAAGGTCTTCTTCGGCGTAACACTCAACGTCTTGTCGTCGCCCGATTTCGTATCGCTCATTCCATATCCTCTGCGGCCTCATCTTCGTCAGCAACGGCCGCAAGCATTGCCAGATCGTCCGGGGTACCGCCCCGATATCGGTCGAGCGCAACCATGCGCTTCTGGACCGCCTTACCCGCGTCTCCCGCGAGGACGGCAGCATGTATCACATTTGTACCCCCCAATGCCAAGCTCAACTCGGCCTCGGAGAAAAGTTTGTAGGCAAGGATGGAGGGGCCGCCAATATGGACGGTCGCCCGCCGCGCCTGGCTGATCTTGCGCACGCCATCGTCTGAGGCTTCGGTCGCGTGGAGCACGAAAAGCGCCAATCCGCCGCGCACCGCGCTCTCCACCTTGGTGGCGCCCAGCGCGATCGCCCCTGCCTTGCGAGCGAGACCCAGCATGCCAAGGGCGGATCTGGAAAGCAGCCCATCGACCATGCCGCCGAGATCGGGCGGCACGACCACCTGTGCCTTAAAGGCGCGGCTAAAAAGGTTCTTGGCCGCCGCCTTGTCGATATGTAGGCGGTCGGCGCTCACCCAGCAACCACGGCCGGGCAGATTTCTCTTGAGATCCGGAACGACGGCCGAATCCGGGCCGACGACGAACCGGATCAGTTCATCCGGTTCGGCCTGCTTGCGGGTGACGATGCAGGTGCGATCGTTCATCTCGTCCAAGGGCGGTTTCTGTGCGATGCGGTTTCACCTCACGCACCAACGGCTTCGTCAGCCGGCGCTTCTTCGGCTGCAAGCTCGTCTTCGGAAATCCAGCCGGCCTTGAGACGGGCCGCGAGCACCATCTGCTCGGCATCGGCGCGCGAAACGCCATGATCGGCCAGCACGCCCGGATACACCTTGGTCTCGCCGTCCTTGCGTTCCTTCCAGCCGGTGAGGTCGTCGGCGGCATAGCCGGCGAAATCCTCGATCGTCTTCACGCCGTCCTCGCCGAGCGTCACCATCATGGCGGTGGTGATGCCGGGGATTTCGCGCAGCTCGTCCTTGACGCCCAGCGCCTTGCGCTTTTCGTCGTGCTCGGCTTCGATCTTCTCCAGATATTCGCGGGCCCGGGTCTGGATCTCCGAGGCGGTATCCTCATCGAAGCCGTCGATCGAGGCGATTTCGCCGGCATCGACATAGGCGACTTCCTCGACGCTGGTGAAGCCTTCGGAGGCGAGCACCTGGCCGACCATCTCGTCGACGTCGAGAGCTTCCATGAACAGCGCCGAGCGCTCGACGAATTCCTTCTGGCGGCGCTCGGATTCCTCGGCCTCGGTCAGGATGTCGATATCCCAGCCGGTGAGCTGCGAAGCGAGGCGCACATTCTGGCCGCGGCGGCCGATGGCCAGCGACAGCTGGTCGTCCGGCACCACCACTTCGATGCGCTCGGCGTCTTCGTCGAGCACGACCTTGGCGACTTCCGCCGGCTGCAACGCATTGACGATGAAGGATGCGGCCGAGGGCGACCACGGAATGATGTCGATCTTCTCGCCCTGCAATTCGGCGACGACCGCCTGGACGCGGCTGCCGCGCATGCCGACGCAGGCGCCGACCGGATCGATCGAGCTGTCGCGCGAGATGACGGCGATCTTGGCGCGCGAACCGGGATCGCGGGCGACCGACTTGATCTCGATAATGCCGTCATAGATCTCCGGCACTTCCATGGTGAAGAGCTTGGCCATGAACTGCGGATGGGTGCGCGACAGGAAGATCTGCGGGCCGCGCTGCTCACGGCGCACGTCGTAGACATAGGCGCGGACGCGATCGCCATATTTGTAGTTTTCGCGCGGGATCAGCTCGTCGCGGCGGATGATCGCTTCGCCACGGCCGAGATCGACGATGACATTGCCGTATTCGACGCGCTTGACGGTTCCGTTGACGATCTCGCCGATGCGGTCCTTGTATTCGTCATACTGGCGGTCGCGCTCGGCCTCGCGCACCTTCTGCACGATGACCTGCTTGGCCGACTGGGCGGCGATGCGGCCGAAATCCATCGGCGGCAGCTGTTCGGCGATGAAGTCGCCGAGCTGGGCGTCGGGATTGCGCTCGCGCGCCGAGGAAATGGCGATCTGCGTGGCATAGTCGTCGACCTTCTCGACCACTTCCATCAGCCGCTGCAGCTTCATCTCACCGGTGTTGGGGTTGATGTCGGCGCGGATGTTGGTCTCCTGGCCATAACGCGAGCGTGCCGCCTTCTGGATCGCATCAGCCATGGCGGCGATGACGATCGACTTGTCGATCGACTTTTCACGCGCGACCGCGTCGGCGATCTGCAGCAGTTCAAGTCTGTTGGCGCTTACAACCATGTTTTTTCTCCCGAGCCTGTTTGCCGGCCCCTGGGGCCTGGCAGCTCAATCAACTTTCCTGTTCGTGTTCTTCCGTAGCGCCCGGTTCCGTACCCTCCGGTACGTCGTCGTCCGGTTCGCCGCGGCGTTTCTTGGCTTCCTTGCGCGCCCTATTGTCCTTCGACAACGCATCACGGATGAGGTCGTCGGTCAGGATCAGCCGGGCTTCGGCAATGGCGTCGTAGGGCACGCGCACTGTCGGCTCCTCACCGTAGGCCGCCTTGTCGCGCTCGATCAGCACATCGTTCTCACCGGCTTCGGCGATCTTGCCCTTGAAGCGCTTGCGATCCGCGACAACGACCGATGTTTCCATCTTCACCAGATGACCGGTCCAGGTCGAGAAATCCGATTTGCGCACCAGCGGCCGGTCAATGCCGGGCGATGAGACTTCGAGATGATACGCCTTCTCGATGGGATCGTCGACGTCGAGCGCCGGCGACACCGCACGGCTCACCTCTTCGCAATCCTCGACCGTCATGGTGCCGTCCTCGCGCTCAGCCATGATCTGCAGCGTCAGCCCGTTCTGGCCGGACAGATGCACGCGTACAAGGCGAAAGCCGATGCCGCGCAGCACCGGCTGGACGATCAGCGCGATGCGCGCATCGATGCCGCTTTCGCGGATGATGCGATCGTCGCTCTCGCTTGCCGTTGACGTCATTCGATTCCTGTCGATCATTCTCTAGCCGTCGGCAGGTAATAAAAAAGAGCGGGACCGGGTGGACCCACTCTTCGTCATACCGACCAAGAATTTGAGGCTGATATAAACGATCCGCCCCGGTGTTTCAAGCCCGCCGTCCCAACTGCGCGAATGTCCTGGCGCATTGGGGTTGCGCCAGGTGCATGCCATCCATGCGGCAACGGCCCTTGTTGGTCCTCAAGCCGCGCTCCTATCTATGTTGCATTGCACAAAACGACAGCGATAGCGCGTCACCGCACGCGAAAGGACATGACAATGAACAGCCGCAAGGTTTTTTCCGCCATAGGCGATCTCTTCACCACATTCGGCAGCGCCGTAGCCGCGTCGCGGGCGGTGGAAGCCGGCCGCAAGCCGCGCGCCCAGGATCTGCGCAGCCTCGGCATGGATCCGACGGCTTTCGACAAGATCGGCCGTTTCTGAACTCCGGCCAACGGGCGACATTCGATTTCTGTGTCCCCGCAACAATTGAAGATCTCTCCCTCACGAAGGGCCCAGATCCTGATGCCCAAATCCCGATGCCTGGGACCTGATGCCTAGGTCCTGATGAAGGTAAGATAGGCCGGCCGCCTGCCCTCGCGGACGGCTTTCGCCTCGTAGCGGGTGCCTGGCCAGCCATCGTAGGGGCGATGCCAGTCGACGGCCTCTGAAGCCTGCCAGGCGAAACCGCCATGCGCGCGGCAATGCAGCAGTGTCCAGTTCACATAGGTGTCGATGTCGGAAGCGAAACGGAATTCGCCGCCACGCTTCACAACGCGTGCGAAACGCTCGAGATTGACCGGGCTGACGAAACGGCGCTTCCAGTGCTTCTTCTTCGGCCACGGATCGGGATAGAGCAGGTCGATGCCATCGAGCGAGGCCTGCGGCAGCCAGTCGAGCAGCCGCGTGGCGTCGTCGTCGTAGACCCTGAGGTTGGCCAGCGGCTTTTCCCGCACCGCCATCATCATCTTGGCCATGCCGTTGACGAAGGGCTCGACACCGATAAAGCCGGTCATCGGCGCTTCGGTCGCGCGATGCAGGAGATGCTCGCCGCCGCCAAAGCCGATTTCGAGGCGAACGGCGGAAACATCGGCTTCGAACAGAGCCCGCAGATCCGACGGCGCCTCGGTCGTCAGATCGATCCGATAGGTGTCGAGGCCGCTTTCCAGCGCCGCCGCCTGCTGCGGGCGAACCGGCTTTCCGCGCCGACGGCCGAAGAAGGCTTCTGTCGCGCGGCTTGGCCTGTCCCCGGAACTCATCGGCTGATCAAGGTCCTGTCGCCGCCCTCAGGCAGCGACAGCATCCTTGAGCGCCTTGGCGAGATCGGTCTTTTCCCAGGAAAAAGATCCGTCGCGGCCGGCCTTGCGACCGAAATGACCGTAGGACGAGGTCTTGGCGTAGATCGGCTTGTTAAGGTCGAGGTGGCGGCGGATGCCGGACGGCGACAGGTCCATCACAGTGCGCAGCGCCTCCTCGAGCCTTGCCTCGTCGACCTTACCGGTGCCGTGCAGGTCGACATAGACCGACAAGGGCTGGGCGACGCCGATGGCGTAGGAAAGCTGGATGGTGCAGCGGTCGGCAAGTTTCGCCGCCACAACGTTCTTGGCCAGGTAGCGCGCCGCATAAGCGGCCGAACGGTCGACCTTGGTGGTGTCCTTGCCCGAGAAAGCGCCGCCGCCATGGGGTGCGGCGCCGCCATAGGTGTCGACGATGATCTTGCGGCCGGTCAGCCCGGCGTCGCCATCAGGCCCGCCGATAACGAACTTGCCGGTCGGATTGATGTACCACATGCAATCGTCGGCGATCTTGAGGTCACCCAATGCCTCGCGGATATAGGGCTCGACGACCTTGCGCACCTTCTTGGAATCCCAGCTCGCATCGAGGTGCTGGGTCGACAGCACGATCTGCGTCGCTTCGGCGGCCTTGCCGTCGATATAGCGGACGGTGACCTGGCTCTTGGCGTCCGGCCCGAGCTTGCCTGCATCGCCGTTGTTCTGGTGGCGGGCGGCGGCCAGAAGTTCGAGGATCTTGTGGCTGTAGTAGATCGGCGCCGGCATCAGGTCCGGCGTCTCGCGGCAGGCATAGCCAAACATGATGCCCTGGTCGCCGGCACCCTCCTCGCCCTGGCGGTCGGAGGCATTGTCGACGCCTTGGCCGATGTCGGGCGACTGGCCATGCAACAGAACGTCGATCTTGGCCTTTTTCCAGTGGAAGCCGGCCTGCTCATAGCCGATCTCGCGGATCGCCTTGCGGGCGACCGACTTGAACTTCGCCGGGTTGACGACCGGATGGCCGGCGGCATCCCTCAGGATGTTGCCTTCCTTGTCCTTCTTCAGCAGCGTCTCGGGAACGCGCACCTCGCCGGCGATGACGACGCGGTTGGTGGTCGCCAGCGTCTCGCAGGCGACGCGGACTTTCCACGGATCCATGCCCGTCTTCTTGGCCTCACGGTAGACCAGGTCGACGATCTCGTCGGATATCCGGTCACAGACTTTGTCGGGATGGCCCTCGGCAACGGATTCCGAGGTAAAGAAGTAGTTCTGCCGCGTCACGGGTGTCCCCTCTTGAAAAAACGATCGGCAGGCTGCCGATTTGGCGCGCCACGTGTTAGCGGGGCGAAGCGCCGCTCGTCAAGCGGTGCCGCCCTTCTGGCATGAATGTCGATGTCGATATTTTGTACCACCAGCGGCCGAAATGCCGCCGGTCGAGTCCTGTTGCGGATCAGTCGGAATCTTCGGACGCCAGCGACTTCACCAGGTCTATGATCCTGCGACGCACCTTGACGTCGGCGATCTTAACGAAGGCCCGGTTGAGTTGAAGGCCCTCCGGGCTGCCGCAGAATTCCACGGCGAAAGCCATCGAAGCATCCTCCGCGAAACCGCGGCCGGCCGGGCTCTCCTGGCCCGGCGCATCCTCGAAAAAGAAGGCGACAGGCACGCCGAGTATGGATGCTATCGCCTGCAGGCGGCTTGCGCCGACCCGGTTGGTGCCCTTTTCATATTTCTGTATCTGCTGAAATGTGATGCCGAGGTTCTCGCCTAGTTTTTCCTGGCTCATTCCCAACATATTGCGGCGAAGCCGGATGCGACTTCCAACATGGATGTCGATCGGATTCGGTTTCTTCTTGTTATCTTCTGTCATTTTTTCCTCGCCGAATTTTTTCGGCTTTGTGATTTTTTTCCTACCCAAACAAAGCCGGAGGCGACTGCCCCAACAGAACGATCCACCGGCTTCGAGAAATTTTCAGGCGTTACAGTATGAGTTTCTAATGTGTCGACTGTCAATTCACCCGTAGCCTTTGCCTTACATTGAACAGGACGGCAGCCAGGGCAAACAGCAACATGATCAGCATTCCGTTAATGCGCAGCTGGCCGGCGGACACGACCGCTTGCCGCGAGATTGGCACACGGACGTCGATGGCCCCGCGCGCGTCGATCGCCAGCGCATCGACGATGCGCCCCCGTGGGTCGACAACCGCCGAGATGCCGTTGTTGGCCGCACGCAACAAGGGCAACCCGTTCTCCACCGCGCGAATCTGAGCCTGCCTGAAATGCTGATAGGGACCCGGCGTATCGCCGAACCACGCATCGTTGGTAACGTTGACAATAAGCTGCGCTGACGTTGCGTCAACCGCCACCAGTTCGGGAAAGATCACTTCGTAACAGATGAAGGGCAAGGCGCGGACGCCATCCGGCAGCGTGATCGCATGCCGCTCATTGCCTGCCGTGAAGGTCACCGGGCCAGCGACCAGTTGTTCGATGCCGAAACGATCGAGCAGGTCGGCGAAAGGCAGGTATTCGCCGAACGGCACCAGATGGACCTTGTCGACGGCGTCAGCGATTTCGCCCTTGTCGTTGATCGCCACCACGGAGTTGTAGTAGCGGCTGCCGGCACCGGCCGCCGCACCGCCTTCCTCGCGCACGACGCCGGCGATCAGCATCTGGCCGGCGTCCAGCATGTCGCCCAGTGCGGTCAAAGCGTCCGGCCGCTCGGTGAGGAGGAACGGGACCGAGGTTTCGGGCCACAGGATCAGTTGCGGCTTTTCATGGCCGGGGTCCGGCGCCTTGGCCGACAGGCCTATCAAGGTGGCGAAGATACGGTCGCGCACCGAGGCGTCCCACTTTTCCGAAAGGTCGACGGCCGGCTGGACGATGCGCACATCGATCGTGCGGGCCTCAGGCGCGGCCGGAGCGTTGAGCCTGAGATAGCCGAAGCCGGCATGAGCGGCCACGAGCACGACAAGCAGCGCGACGCCAAGACGAAGATGCGTGCGCGCCGCCAGCAGCGCCGGCAGCGAGAAGACGAACACGGCGAGCACGTTCATGCCGACCATCCCGGTGACCGAGACGCTCTGCATCAGCAGGGGCACCGGCATCGCCGCGTAGCCGATCGCGTTCCAGGGAAAGCCGGTGAACAGGAAGCCGCGCAGCCACTCGGCCAGCCCGAAGGCGGCGGCCAGGGCCGCGATGCGGCCGATGTCGTTGCTCCACAGGAGCCGGGCGACCATGGCCGCAAAGCCGTAGAAGAAGGCCAATGCAAAGGGGATGCCGACCACCGCGAAGGGCAGCGCCCAGGCGAAACTGTCGGCCTCTACAAGCAGCGCCGATCCGATCCACCACAGGCCGGCGAGGAAATAGCCGAAGCCGAACCACCAGCCGACGGCAAAGGCCGGCCGCAGCCGCGCAAACAGGCTGCCCGAGGCCTCACCGGTCGCCCCGTCGAGCAGCCAGACCAGCAGCGGAAACGAAATGAAACAAGCGGCAAAGAAATCGTACGGCGCCTGGCCGAGCACCGCCAGGGCGCCCGCGAGGAACGCCACGAGCGCACGCCGCCAACCCCAAAACAGAATTATCCGGCCGGCCAGGCGGTTCATGCATTGTTCCGAGTCGTGCGAATCACGGCAGCAGATTTATCAGGCCGCGGCCTGCGCTCCAAACTTCGGGTGGTCTGCCGTGAAACCCACTCACCACTGCTGGAGCGCATCGCGTTTGAACTGATCAGACGACACGCCTTAGGTCTTTGTTTTTGTGCATGTCCTCCTCCCAAAACCGAAGTTATTTAGGGCGACATGGATCAGCGGTGCCACCCTTCTATGCGCACGTCGCCGAGCCGTTCGGCCTCTTCCAGCGGAACGGAGCGGATGGTCTGGGTGAAGGTCCAGACATGGCCCTCGGGATCGCGCGCCCGATACTGGCGCTCGCCGTAGAACTGGTCCGCCGGCTCCTGGATTATACCGGCACCCGCCGTCCGCGCCTGCTCACAATGTGCATCAATGCCGTCTTTCAGCCTGACATAGACCGACTGCGTGTTCTTGCCCGAGACCGAGGCCGGGCTGGCGACGTAGTCGCTCCATTCGGAATCGACAATGATGTAGCAGTCGCCGAACCGCATCTCGGAATGGACGAGCTTGCCGTCGGCATCGCTGACCACCATGCTGCGCTCGAAGCCGAAAGCTGCCTCCAGCCAATCCAGCGCGGCCTGCGGATCCCTGTAGAACACGCCGGATCCCAAGGCGGCGTGCTTGAAGGGGTCTTCGGTCATCCGCAGGCGCTTAAGCCTGCTCGGTGCGCGCCGCGGCGCGGCGGCGACGTTCGCCCTTCTGGTTCTGCACGATGCGCACGCGCTTGACGCGGCGCGGATCGGCGTCGAGCACATGGAACTCGAAGCCAGGGATGGCCTGCACCACCTCGCCGCGCGCCGGCACCCGGCCAAGCGTGTTGAAGATCATGCCGCCGATGGTGTCGACATACTCGCCATGTTCGCCGGCGGCGAAATCCCCGCCGATCATCTTGGCGACCTCGTCGATCTCGGCCTTGCCGTCGACGACGAACACGCCTTCACCGGTCTGGGTGATCATCGGCTCGTCGTCGTCGTGCTCGTCCTCGATGTCGCCGACCACCATCTCGACGATATCCTCGAGCGAGACGAGCCCGTCGGTGCCGCCATACTCGTCGATGACCAGCGCCATCTGCGTGCGGGTCGTCTGCATGCGGCCCATCAGATCGGAGGCCAGCATGGACGGCGGCACGAACAGCACCGGCCGGATCAGGTTCAGTTCGCCTATGGTGCGCGAGAGATCGACCTGGGTGAGGTCGAGAACCGTGGCGGCGGGTGTCTTCCTGGTCGCCCGGCCTTTCCTGACGCGCGCAATCTTGGTGATATGGGCCAGCACGTCGCGGATATGGACCATGCCGCGCGGGTCGTCGAGCGTCTCGGCATAGACCGGCATGCGGGAATGGCCGGACTGCTCGAACATGCCAAGCAGATCGCCAAGCGTGGTCGTGATCTCGACCGCCTCGATGTCGGCGCGCGGCACCATGACGTCCTCGACGCGCACCTCGCGCAGCCGCAGGATGTTGTTGAGCATGGCGCGTTCGCCCGGCGAAAAGGATTCGACATCGCTCGTCGTCTCGGCGAGCGCGCCGGCGATCTCCTCGCGCAGGCTGGTTCCGTTGCGTTGCCTGAACAGGCCCAGAACGCGGTTGAACAGGGAAGGCCCGGCAGGCGACGGCTCACCGGCGACGCTGCCGGTGTTGGCAACACCAGGGGTAACGGTACTCGGACTTGATCCCTCTTCCGACGTGTCGGAAGCCTTGGTCGCACTGCCGGCGTCGGGGCGGACGGCAGTTTCAGGTTTGTCGTTCATCTTCGTCCGTCAATTGGTTAGAAGTAGTTACGCGTAGGGATCGGGAATGGCAAGTCTGGCGAGCGCGGCGCGCTCGACGGCCTCCATCTCCTCGGCCTCGGCATCGGTCTCGTGATCATGGCCCATGAGATGCAGCAGGCCGTGGATGACGAGATGGGAAATATGGTTCTCCAGCGGCTTGTCTTCCAGTCCCGCCTCGCGCGCCACCGTCTCCGCGGCCAGCACGACATCGCCGAGCATCGGCGGCAGGGGACCGCCCTTGGGGAAAGGAAATGCCGGAAAAGACAAGACGTTGGTCGGCTTGTCCTTGCCGCGCCAGCCGGCGTTGAGCGCCTGGACATGGGCATCGTCGGAAAAAACGACGCTGAGTTCGGAACGGCCAGCCGCACCCGTCTCGGCGAATGCAGCGGCGGCGGCGGCGGCGACCAGCCGGACAAGCTCGGCTTCGTCCGGCCAATGCCCAGCCTCGACCGTCAGATCAATGTCGACGGGCAGCGGCGGAGCCAGCCCGTTCGGCGTTTCGGGCTCAACCATGAGGTCGCTCGATCAAATCAGCCTTCGGTCCCCAGGCCGCGGGCGAGCTTGCCGTCACGGTCGTAGGCCTTGACGATCTCGGCGACCAGAGGATGCCTGACGACGTCGCCTTCATTGAAGCGGACCGTCACCATGCCGGTCACACCGTCGAGGATCCGGAGCGCCTCGACAAGGCCGGACTTGGTGTTCTGCGGCAAATCGATCTGCGTTGGGTCGCCGGTGACGATCATGCGCGAATTCTCGCCCAGACGGGTCAGGAACATCTTCATCTGCATCGGCGTGGTGTTCTGCGCCTCGTCGAGGATGACGGCGGCATGCGCCAGCGTGCGGCCGCGCATGAAGGCGAGCGGTGCGATCTCGATCACCTCGGCGGCGATGGCGCGTTCGACCTTGTCGGCCGGCATCATGTCATAGAGCGCGTCGTAGAGCGGCCGCAGGTAGGGATCGACCTTCTCCTTCATGTCGCCCGGCAGGAAGCCCAGCCGCTCGCCGGCCTCGACGGCAGGCCGCGACAGCACGATGCGCTCGACCATGCCGCGTTCGAGCAGCATCGCCGCATGCGCCACCGCCAGGTAGGTCTTGCCGGTACCGGCCGGGCCGATGCCGAACACCAGTTCCGAGCGCTCCAGCGCCCGCATATAGGCGTCCTGCGTGAGCGAACGGGCGTAGATCGTCTTCTTGCGCGTCGATATCTGGGCGGCCGAAACCTTGCCCTTGCGCTCCAGCGTCGGCAGCGTGAGCTGGTCATCGGCGGCGACCGCCATGCGCACGGCGCCGTCGACATCGGACTGGCCGATATCCACCCCCTTCTGGAGAATGCCGTAGAGATTGTCGAGCGCCCGGCGGGCCTGCTCGGCGGCGGAAGCCGATCCCTTGATGGTGAGCTGGTTGCCGCGCGAGCGGATGTCGACGCCCAGTTTCTGCTCGAGCCGGGCGAGGTTCTCGTCGAACTGGCCGTAGAGGGCGCTGGCAAGCTTGTTGTTGTCGAAAGTCAGTACGATGTGCGCCATGTCAGAAGCCCCAGATGCCGGTACCGGGGGCAGGTTCTTCAGCTCCGCTGCGCTCAACCGTCTCTCCTCATCTGCCGAGGTCATCAGACCAATTCGGCGAACAGGCTATTGTAACCCGTCTTCGTGATTCGCACCTGGATAATGTCACCGATTTCGCCGGCCTTTTCATCAACAATAACGGGCTGAAGCCAAGGTGAGCGTCCGACCTTCTGGCCGGCCTGGCGACCTGGCTTCTCGATCAGCGTATCTATGGTGCGGCCGACGAGACTCAAGCCGAAATCCTGCTGCTGCTTCAAAAGCAGCGCCTGGAGCCGCTGCAAACGCTCGTCCTTGACCGCTTCCGGCACATGGCCGGCCATCTCGGCGCCCGGCGTGCCGGGGCGCGGCGAATATTTGAACGAAAAGGCCGAGGCGTAGTTCACCTGGCGCACCAGCTCCATCGTCGCCTCGAAATCCGTCTCGGTCTCGCCGGGGAAACCGACGATGAAATCGCCCGACAGCGCGATATCGGGCCGCACGGCGCGGATGCGGTCGAGCAGCGCCAGATAATCAACCGCCGTGTGCCTGCGGTTCATCGCCTTCAGGATGCGGTCGGACCCGGATTGCACCGGCAGATGCAGATACGGCATCAGTGCCGGCAGGTCGCGATGGGCCGCTATCAGCTCGTCGTCCATGTCGCGCGGGTGGCTCGTGGTGTAGCGCAGGCGCGCCAGCCCGGGAATTTCGGCCAGCCTGAACAGAAGGCGGCCAAGGCCCCATTCCTCGCCGTTTTCGCCTTGTCCATGCCAGGCATTGACGTTCTGGCCAAGCAGCGTCACCTCACGCACCCCGGCTTCGGCCAGGCGCTCGGCTTCGGCGACGATCTGTGCCACCGGCCGCGACACTTCGGCCCCCCTGGTGTAGGGCACGACGCAGAAGGTACAGAACTTGTCGCAGCCCTCCTGGACGGTGAGAAAGGCGGTGACGCCGCGCTTGATCACCTCGGCGCGCTTCGGCTGCGGCAAGTGCTCGAACTTGTCCTCGATGGCGTAGTCGGTCTCGACGATCTTCTCGCCGCCGCGCACCCTGGCCAGTACGTCCGGCAGCCGGTGATAGGTCTGCGGGCCGATGACCAGGTCCACGGCGGGCGAGCGGCGGATGATCTCGGCCCCTTCGGCCTGCGCCACGCAACCGGCGACGCCGATTAGCAATTCGCGGCCGGCGGCGGCGCGTTCGGCCTTCATCTCGCGAATGCGACCGAGCTCGGAATAGACCTTTTCAGCCGCTTTTTCCCTGATATGGCAGGTGTTTAGCAGCACCAGGTCGGCTTCGCCGATGGTCTGCGTCGCCGTGTAGCCGTCGGCGGCCAGCGCATCTGTCATGCGCTGTGAATCATAGACGTTCATCTGGCAGCCATAAGTCTTGACGAAGACCTTTTTCGCCGCCGCGGAAATTACTGCCTGCTCTCCAGCCGCAGTCCCGATGTCGTCGCTTTCAACCGTGTTCAAGTCCATCCGGCGGCTTCTAACGCCTTTCCGCGACAAAAAACAGACGATTCTGCCTGGGGGCCTTCGGGATTCAGCGGCTCGGGCGCGGCGCGGCCAGTGCCGCCTGCATCATTTCGCGCACGCGGCTTTCCATCAGCTTCGCCGTTTCCTTCCGGTTCGACCCCTTGGCGAAGGCAATCGGTTCGCCGAAATGCACCTCGACATCGAGCGCGCCTTCCGCCATCAGCACTTTGAGATGCGGCATCAGATCCTCGTCGCCGATCCACGCCGCGATCGGCCGGTGCCGGCGGCCGAGCGGCACGCCATGCAGCCGGGTATAGGCGATCGCTACCGGCTGGATGAAGACCTGCTCCGCCGCGCCCTCCGAAATCGCCATTGAGGCGGCACCGAACAGCGTGCTCTTGAAGGGCAGGACGATGTTGCCGTCGCCCGTCGAGCCTTCGGCAAACAGCACCATGGCATCGCCCTTGGCCATGCGGTTGGCGATCTCGCTCGCCTGGTCGCCGGACGAGCGCTTGCGCTCACGCTCGATGAAGAGGGTACGCTGCAGCTTCGACAGCATGCCGATCAGCGGCCAGCCTTCCATGTCGGCCCTGGCGATGAACTTCACATCGGCAAACGAGCCCAGCACCATGATGTCGGTCCAGGAGATGTGATTTGAGGCAATCAGCAAGGGGCGGCGGTCGGACATCGTGCCGTTCACATGGATGCGCATGCCGAGCGCCCTGACGATCAGCCTGTGCCAGATCTTGAGGATGAAGGTTTCCGGCCACCAGCCGGTCTTCATCGACAGGACCTGCAAAGGCACCAGGATCAGCGAACCGGCGACGACCAGCCCTATCGCCAGGAAAACCCTGATTTTTCCGATCATCGCTCCACCCCGAAACCCTGGCTAGCGAAGATCGCGGCGCATGACAAGCGCGCCGGTCGGGCCATGCTCGGGCGACCTGTAATAGTTGGGGCGCTTGCCGACCTCGCGGAACCCAAGACGCCTGTAGAGGGCGATCGCAGCGACATTGGTCTCGTCGACCTCGAGGAAGAGCGCTTCGGCGCGCTGCGCGTGCAGTTCGCGCAGCACCGCGTCCATCAGCTGCCAGCCGAGCCCCTGGCGGCGATGCGACCGCGCCACCGCGACGGTCAGGATCTCGCCCTCGCCGGCCGCCAGCCGGGCCAGCACGAAGCCGACCGGCGGCTTGGCGCCCTGCCCGGTTTCGCGCGCGGCATAGCCGAACACGGTGTCCTGTTCGAGCAAGGCCGCGAACTCGCCATCGGTCCATGGGCGGACGAAGTCCTCGCGGTGCAGGAGCGAGACCGCCGGACTGTCGGTGGTCCTGAGCGGTTCGAGCGCGTAATCGCGGCGGCGCGGCTGGAGAAAAGGTATGCGCATTATTTCCCTTGCCTGGAAAGTATGAACCCGGCCTGCGGCTTGGCGTCGGCGCCGCGCAGATAAAGAGGTTTCGGCCTCTCGCCCTCGCCCTTGGCGGCCGCCAGGCGGGCGTAAGTGAGAATGTCCGCGGTCGCCGTCTCGGGTCCGATGTCGAAGGCGCGGCCGGCGGATGCCGCGATCCGCGTCGCGGCGGTTCCGGCGAGCACCGAAGACCGCTCGTTCGCCATGGCCACGGCATCCGCCAGCGTGACCACGGCCGGACCGTAAGTCAAAACCGACATTTCATCATAGAGAGCGGCATGGATCTCCTCGCGGCCGGCATCGAGCGCGACCAGCACGGCGCGGCCGGGAAATGCCCCTGCCGTCTCGGCCGCCAGCGCCTCGAGCGTCGTCACGCCGATTGCAGGCACCTTGAGCGCCAGCGCCAGGCCACGCGCCGTGGAAACCCCGACACGCAGACCGGTGAAGGAACCGGGGCCGACGGAGACGGCGATGGCGCCAAGGCCGGCATAGGCGGTTGCGCCGGCCTTCAGCGCCTCGGCGATGACTGCCATCAGATGCTCGGCATGGCCCTTGCCTAAATCGAGCACCGCGCGGCCGAGTTCCTGCCTCGCCACGGCATCATAGACGCAGGCGGCGCAGAGGTTGGCGGCACAGTCGATGGCGAGCACTTTCATGAAACGACCGGTTCGAAAAACAATTCCCTGTGCCTGCCACAGCGCGCCACCGCAAGGGGAAAGCGCATAATTTCTTAAGCGGCTTCGCTCCGACGCAGCGGGAAGGTGTCTATGCGGCCGGCTCTATGCGCAGCATATGGTTGTCCCAGACGTAGTACGGTTCGGACCGTGTCGCGCCATTGCATTCGACGATTTCGCCGGCTCCGGTGGTGGCCATAAAACCCGTCCCGTCGGGCGCCACGCCACAGACCTCGACGAGCGCGCTTGACGAGACGAGCCGCCCGCTCGCCGCCTCGATCACCACAAGCGAATTGCCTTCCGGCGAAGAGACGGCGACGGTGCCGGCAGCCGGATTGGCGGCGACGGAACCGATATAGTTGCGGAAGCCGGACAGGACATCCCGCGGCATGTCGAGGAGCTGCAAATCCTTGCCGCGCGCCGCGCGGCCGATCAGCAGCGGACGGTCGGTGCCGGGCCCCCTGTACTGGCAGCCGAACCAGACGGTGCCGGTCTGGTCGGTGTCCATGTGGCGGATCGACAGCTGGTGCAGCGCCGCCGGCAATTCGTGCTTCTCGACCAGATCGCCGGTGACACGGTCGATGAGCACATAGGATGGCTTCATGGTGGCGATGTTGAGCTCGGCGCGGCCATAATCGGGATGAGTCTCGATGCCGCCATTGGCAACGGCGATCGTCCTGCCGTCGCCCAGGAGCAGAAGCTCGTGGGGTCCCATGCCATAGGTCGGGAATTCACCAAGGCGCTTGAATTTCGCCCGCGCGTCGTAGACGCCGACGACGCCGGCCGCGTTGTCGAAATCGTTCTCGGTGGCATAAAGCAAGGCGCCGTCCGGGGAGAACACGCCATGGCCGAAGAAATGTCGGCCGGTGATGCTGGCGATGGTCAGCGGTTCATCGCGCCCGGCGTGATCGAAGACCACGGCGAAGGTGCCGGGCTGGCGGGCGAACACCACTGAGCGCTTCGATATGGAATCGAAGGTGACGTCGTGGCCGCGGTCGGGCAAGTCGATCGCGTGCAGGAGCTTGCCGGCCTCGGACAGGATTGCGGCGCCATAGCTGCCGTCGCGCTTGACGAAGGCGGTGGCGAAGACGGCATCGGCGGCAAGCGTATTTGCCCAGGCCGGCGGCGCCATCGCGGCGGCAAAACCGATGCCCGCGGCTCTCAGGAAATCGCGACGGTCAATGAAGGAGGTTTTCACGCTCAGTCCCCATCCAGCGAGGAAAACCCGGCGGTCAGGCCGAATTCGGCGGTCAGCCTTGTGCCGAACAGGGTCGACAGGCTGGAGGTGATCAGCGCGAAATGCTCGAGCTTTTCGCGCAGCGCCGGGTCGGCGAGCGCCTTGTCGATCGGCCCCTGCACCGACTTCGCGGCGGCGAAGCCGTTGAGCAGCTGGATGTGGATCGATTCCGCCATCCAGCGCGCATCGGGCGGCAGCGCATCGCCGAGCTTCGAGGCCTCGAACAGCCCGTCGATGCCGGCAAGGTTTCCAGCCAGCGAATTGGTGGTGTTTTGCGAACGCCAGTAGATCGCCTGTTTCGGCTTGTCCGCCTCCGGCTTGCCGCCCAGGAAGCCTTTCAGGCGCACGTCGCGAACCATGTCCAGCTCGTTGATGAAGATGCCGACCAGTTCCGTCGCCGCTTCTGTGCCGTCGCGATAGAGCGGATTCTGCGGCCCCGGATTGGCCCAGAGCGCCGCAAAGCCGTCCGGCTTGTTCCAGGCGTCGGCGACATCGCCGGCCATGGTTTCGATGTTGCCGGCAACCGCCGCACCATAGGCGCAGCGATAGGGATCGTTCTTGCCGGCAAGCGCATCGGCGCCGTCACCGTAGAGCACGAATTCCAAGGCGCCGAGCCCCTGCATGGCGACGCTCTTGCCGGAAAGCTGTGCCGGATCGGTGGCGCTCGGGTCTTGGGCGGCCAACGCGGCCTGCACCTGTTTCAGGCCGATGCTTTTGCGATCCGGCCAGAACAGCATTCGTTCCAGCCGATTGTTTTCCTTGACCGGGCCGAACCCGATGATCTCGGCCGACGACCAGGCATCCACCGTGCGCGAGAATTCGGCGCGTGCCGCATCGAGATCGCCCTTTGAGGGTTTTTCGCAAAGCGCGTGCATCGCCTTGTTCAAGCCCGCCGCGCGGTCGTGCAGACTGGCGTAGGCCGGCCGGACAAAGCCGTCGATTGCCCGCTGGATGACGTCGGTGGCCTTCACAGCCGCCGATGCGGGGCTGACACCCAGCAAGGCCAGAGGAAGAAGGATTACCAGCGCGGAACGCTTCAACATCACAGGGACTCCAGGAATTTGACCAAGGCATCGCGGTCGGCCGCATCGGCGGCGGCGAAGCGGTCGCGCGATTTCTGGCCCTCGCCGCCATGCCAAAGAATCGCCTCGACCAGGCTGCGGGCGCGGCCATCGTGCAGATAAAAATTGTTGCCGTTGACCGTTTCGGTGAGGCCTATGCCCCATAGAGGCGGCGTGCGCCATTCGTTGCCCGTCGCCTCGCCCACCGCCTGGCCGTCGGCAAGGCCGGGACCCATGTCGTGCAGCAGGAAGTCGGAATAGGGCCAGATAAGCTGGAAGGCCTGCGCCTTGTTGGGCGCGTCGCGGCGGGTTACGAATTTCGGCGCGTGGCAGGAAACGCAGCCGATCTCGTAGAACAATTTCTTGCCGGCGAGCACATCAGGGGCGCCGAGGTCGCGGCGTGCCGGCACGGCCAGGTTCTGCGAATAGAAGGTGACGAGGTCCATGACCGGCGCCGGCGCCTCGGCCTGACCGAGCCGCTCCTGCACGCCATCCGGCATGGCAAAGCAATCCTTCTCGGCGGCGGTGCAGTCGCCCCAATGTTTGGGCTCCTCCGGCGTCGAGATGCCGATGTCGCCGGCAAAGGCATCCGCGGCCTGCTGGCGGATCGACGCGGTCTGCGCCTTCCAGCCGAAACGACCAAGGGTGAGCTCGCCGCTCATGCCGTCGCGCACGATGTTCGGCCTGCCGGAAATGCCGTCGCCGTCCCGGTCGTTCGGATCGGCATGGGCGAGTATATCAGCGGGCGCGATCTGCTCGATGAGGCCAAGCCCGATCATCGGCGGCGTCAGGCGCGGCGACAGCGTGGTGCGCGGATCGAGCGGGCCGTAGGCCAGATCATCGACCGCGTAAGTGGGCTTGCGCAGCGAAACCACGGTGCCGTCGCCGAGCCCGACTTTTTCCTCGCTGTAATCGACGCGCATCCGGCCCTCGCCGCGCAGGCCGGGGACGGCAAGATCCTGCAGCTGCGAACCGTAGACCGGATCGGGGATGTTGAGCAGCCTGTGGTCGGCAAGCCCAGCCTTCTCCTCCTCGGTGCTCGCCTCTCGCGCCAGCCGCAGGAACATCGACGTGCTGCCGGTGCCTTGCGGCGGACGGCCGCGGCCGTCCTTCAGATGACAGTTCTGGCAGGCGCCTTCGTTGAACAGCGGTCCGAGCCCGTCGGAAGCCTGCGTCGAGGACGGCGACGAGACCCAATTCTTGCGGAACAGGGCGTTGCCCAGCTTGAAGGTGCCTTCTTCCTCGAAGGTGATGTTGGCCGACGATTGCGAGAAGGAATCGCGGTTGACGTCCTTCCTGGATGTGCCGGCGCCGCCTTGCATCAATTCGAACTGCTCGGGTTTCGAGAAGTCCTTGGTCGGCCTGGTAACGGCTGTGACGCGCGCCTGATCCTTCGGGCTGAGGTCGGTGCGCGTGGCGGCGAAATTGGCGGGCTGCTGCGAGCCGGACCCGCCCGTGGCGAAGGCCAAAAGGATGATGGCGGCCGAACCGGAAAGCACGACGCTTCCCGGTTTTCTGTTTGACGACAGCCCTTTGGCCCGCCGCCAGCGGCGCAGCAATGCTAGGGTGCGCCGCATTCCCGCATGCCCTTACTCCGCCTCGTCCGCCGATGCGGCATTGAGCTGGCCGTATTTTTCCTCGCCGATCGAGGCAAGCAGATCGAGCTGCGTCTCGAGGAAGTCGATGTGCCCCTCCTCGTCGGCCAAGAGTTCCTCGAACAGTTTCATGCTGACATAGTCGCCGGCTTCGTTGCAGACCTCGCGCGAGCGCTTGTAGGCGGTGCGAGCGTCATACTCGCCGGCAAGGTCGGATTCGAGCACTTCCTTCACGTTCTGTCCGATACGCAGCGGCGCCACGGACTGCAGATTGGGGTGCCCTTCCAGGAAGATGATCCGGGCCACGAGCTTGTCGGCATGGTGCATCTCCTCGATCGATTCGGCGCGTTCCTTCTTGGCGAGCTTGGCGTATCCCCAGTCCTCCAGCAGACGGAAATGGACCCAATACTGATTGACGGCACCAAGCTCCAGGAACAGAGCCTCGTTAAGCCGCTCGATGATCTGTGGTTCGCCTTTCATGGGTTCTGCTCCCGTATTGGACGCGCAGGCCTCTGACGCGATCCAGATGTGAAACGATGTCCACGCCGCTCGCCTGCGAGCGGGCGTGGTAGTTCTCGGTGACCCGAATGATCGCTTCGACCACATTTGGGAAGCAGCCGCAACAGCGACCGCGCTTGTGCATGGCGTGATAGACTTTTGCCGGCACGATGAGCTGCCAGGGATCCTGGTCCAGCAGCCCGACGATCGTCTGCTCAATCTCCTTCTCGGTGATGATGTTGCAATGGCAGATCAGCATAAACTTGCTCGGATGGCTGACGGCGCCTTCCGCGCCGTGTGGCTTGACTCTATCTTCCCCGCGCCGAAGCCCTTTGTGACTTCGGCCCGGGCTTCCAGGCTTCGACGCTTACTGGAACACCTTGTCCGGCGCATCGAGGCTGTCTGAACCCTCAAAGGCGATGGCGTTGAGCTTCAGCGCGCCGACGGCGCGTTCGACCGATTTGGTCTGGTCGATCAGTGCGTCGATTGCCGCCTGCACCGTGGCGTTGCCCTCGGTGTTGCCTTCGGCGATCTGCTGGTCGTAAGCCTCGCCGCCTTCGGCGCGGGCCTTGATCGCCTCCATCTTGGCGACGGTGACATCGAGCTTGTCTGACAGTTCCTTGTCGATGGCCGGATCAGCCGCCTTGACCATGTCCGCCACCGACGGCCCTGAAATAACGGTGCCGTCCAGCCTGGTGTAGCTGGCGTGATAGTCGGCGCGGATGCCGACGGCGTCATAGAGATGGGAATTGTAGGTGTTGTCGGAGAAGCAGTCATGCTCCTCTTCCGGATCGTGCAGCAGCAGGCCGAGTTTCATGCGCTCGCCGGCGAGTTCGCCGTAGGAGAGCGAGCCCATGCCGGTGAAGATGGCCGAAATGGCGGCGTTCGGCTCGCCGTCGACCAGGTTCTTGCGCGCAGCGCCGCCTTCCTTCCAGTCGCCGACCATCTCCTGGAGGTCGGACACCAAAAGCGTGCTGGCTGACTTCAGATATTCCGCGCGGCGGTCGCAATTGCCGCCGGTGCAGTTCTTGAGATCATAGTCGGTGTAGGGGCGCTCGCCGGCGCCCGGTCCGGTGCCGTGCAGGTCCTGGCCCCAGAGCAGGAACTCGATGGCATGGTAGCCGGTGGCGACATTGGCCTCCACGCCGCCCACCTCCTGCAGCGTGCCGGCGAGGAATTCCGGCGAAAGCTTCGAGGCGTCGGCCTTCTTGCCGTTGATCTCGATCTCCTTGTTGGCGATCACATTGGCCGTATAGAGCGAATTCGCGTCGGATTCGGTGCCGTAGCTCTTGGCGACATAATCGATCAGGCCTTCGTCCAGCGGCCAGGAATTCACCCTGCCTTCCCAGTCGTCGACGATCTTGTTGCCGAAGCGGTAGACCTCGGTCTGCTGGTAAGGAACGCGCGATGCCTTCCAGGCCTCGCGGGCGGCATTGAGCGTCTCGGCCGAAGGCTTGGCCAGCAGCGCGTCGACCGCCTTGTCGAGCGCCTGCGCGGTGGTCAGCGAATCCTCGTATTTGGCAAGCGCGATGTCGGCATAGGTCTTGATGACCGCCTTGGGATCGCTCTCGGCTTTGGCCGGCAGCACGAACACCGCCGCCGTCAGCAGCGCCGTGGCCCCGATCGCCGCAAGCCTGCTGCCATGTCGTGCCGTCATTATCGCTCTCCAGTTTTTCGGGAATTTTGTGAACGGCGCGCGCGACAACCGGCGCCAGGCCATGTGCAGGCCGTCATTCGCGGGGCATGCCGCGCTGTCGCGCGGGTCGAAGAAGAAAGACACCAAAATGCCTCCAATCGAAAGGGTTCAAGGCCCAGACATCAAAGGGATGCGCCGATGCGCGAGGCCCCATAAAGCTTCAGGACCGATGGAAGTCAACGAAAATCGACAGGAAAACTCAATCGAAACAACAGTTTAGAATTATTCTAAACTGCAATAGTCAACTTTAGCCGCCTGCCCCGTGTGCCGACTTCATCGCCGAACTGTCCGATTGACAGCCGCCGTTCCGGGTGCGACCCGCAAATGCCCCCTTGCGGCGGCGCCAGACAATTGCCACGTGGCGAGACATCCTAAAATCAAGTTCGGGATCGGAATGCGATGAAGAACGGCGTGGTCATTGTCGGTGCGGGACATGCGGGCGTGCAGGCGGCGGCAAGCCTGCGCGAGGACGGTTATGACGGGCCGGTGATCCTCGTCGGCGATGAGAACGAGCTGCCCTATCACAAGCCGCCGCTGTCGAAGACCTTCATCAAGGATGCCGAGGCCAAGCCACAACCCTTGCGTGGCGAGGCATTTTACACCGGCAGCGCCGTCGACTACCGGCCGGGCGTTCGGATCGACCGCATCGATGCCGGACGTCGCCGTTTGGAGATATCAGGCGGCGGCGAACTTGCCTTCGATCATCTGATCCTCGCCACCGGCTCGCGCCCGCGCCTGCTGCCGCTGCCCGGCGCGGATCTGTCCGGTGTAGTGTCGCTGCGCTCGCTTTCCGATGCGCGGCTGATCCGGGACTTGAGCACACGGAGCGAAGACGTCGTCATCCTCGGCGGCGGCTTCATCGGGCTGGAGATCGCGGCGACGCTGCGCGCGGCCGGCCGCACCGTAACGGTCGTGGAAGCGGTCGACCGGCTGCTTGGCCGCGCCGTGGCGCCGATCGTGGCGGGCCATGTCCGCCAGCGGCTGGAAGCGACCGGCGTGCACATTCTAACCGGCACCACGATCGCAAGGCTCGAAGGCGAAAACGGCCATGTCACGGCCGCGATCACCTCGTCAGGCGAAAGGCTGCCGGCGCGCATGGTCGTCGTCGGCATCGGCGCCGTGCCCAATGTCGAACTGGCCGGGGAAGCCGGCCTCACCATCGCCAACGGCATTCGCGTCGACAACCAGATGCGTAGCTCGGTGCCGGAAATCCTCGCCATCGGCGACGCCGCCTCCTATCGGCATTGGTTCACCGGCGGCGACGTGCGGCTGGAATCGGTACAGAACGCCACCGACCAGGCGCGGCTTGCCGCGCGCACCATAACGGGCCATGCCGACGCCTATTCGGCCGTGCCCTGGTTCTGGTCCGACATCGGCGACATGAAGCTGCAGATGGTCGGCCTGACATCCGGCGGCGACAGCCATGTCGTGCTGGGCGATCTCGCCGACAACAAGTTCTCGATCTACCACTATGCCGCAGACAGGCTGCTCGGCATCGAATCGGTCAACCGCCCCGGCGACCACATGCTCGGCCGCAAGATGCTGAGCGCCGGCTTCTCGCCGGCGCCGCAGACGGTGGCTGCGGGGCCGGACGGACTGAAAGCGGCGCTGGCCGCGTTCCAGAACAAAGAGTCAGCCGAGGCCAGTGCCTAAGATTGCCAATTTTTGTCATAGACTATAAAATGCCTGAATGAGCACCATGAACATCTCCCTGCCGGAAAGCTTGAAGCATTTTGTCGATCAGCAAGTGACCGATCGCGGCTATGGCACGAGCAGCGAGTATGTGCGTGAATTGATCCGCCGCGATCAGGATCGTCAGCTTCTGCGCGGCTTGCTCCTTGAGGGCGCATCGTCCGCCCCGGGCGCTCCGGTTGACGACGACTATTTCGCCGCGCTGCGGAAACGGGCGCAGGGCCAATAGAGTAAGTGCCCATAAAGGCGATCATTCCTCGAAAACTAGCCCTGCGGGATGTCGAGGATGCTGTCGATTACTATACGCGAGAAGCTGGTTCGCGCGCGGCATTGGGCTACATCGAGGAGCTTCAAAACGCCTACAAACTGCTAGCCAGCCATCCGGCATCGGGCTCTCTGAGATATGGCTACGAAATTGGATTGCCTGGTCTGCGTAGCGTGCAAGTCAGGCGCTATCCATACCTGATTTTTTATCTTGAACAGACCGACCATATCGATGTTTGGCGGGTGCTGCACGCCAAGATGGACATTCCAGCCTGGTTACAGAATCCGAGCTCCTGACGGCACGTTCACCGGGTCCGGTGTAAGCCGTCAGGAGAAATGGGCGCCGCCCTTTCAGGCAGCGCGAACCTCGCGGATCGAGCTTTCCAGAATGTCGAGCGCCTCATTCATGATGCCGTCCTGGATGGTGAGCGGCGCCAGGAAGCGGATGACGTTGCCGTGGACGCCGCAGGTGAGCAGGATCAGCCCCTTGTCGAGTGCCTTCAGCCTGACCGCATTGGCCATCTCCGCCGATGGCAAGCCCTTCCTGACGTCGTTGAACTCGACCGCGTTCATGAAACCGGGGCCACGGATGTCGACGATTTCCGGGACGTCGTCGCGGATCGATCCCAGGCGCTGCTTCAGCCTGGCGCCGAGCGAGTTGGCGCGGTCGCACAGTTTCTCTTCCTCGATCACGTCAAGCACCGCATGCGCGGCGGCAACGCCGATCGGGCTGCCGCCATAGGTGCCGCCCAGCCCGCCGGGGCCAGGCGCATCCATGATCTCGGCGCGGCCGGTGACCGCAGCCAGCGGAAAGCCGCCGGCCAGGCCCTTGGCCATGGTGGTGATGTCGGCGGTCACTTCATGATGCTCCATGGCGAACATCTTGCCGGTACGGGCGAAGCCGGTCTGCACCTCGTCGGCAATGAGCAGGATGCCGTGCTGATCGCAGATCTTGCGCAGCGCGGTCATGAAATCGCGCGGCGCTTCGTAGAAGCCGCCCTCGCCCTGCACCGGCTCGACGATGATGGCCGCGACCCTGGCCGGATCGACGTCGGCCTTGAACAGGCGATCGAGCGCGGCAAGCGAATCGGCCACCGACACGCCGTGCAGCGGCACCGGGAACGGGGCGTGGAAGACGTCGGCCGGCATGGCGCCGAAGCCGACCTTGTAGGGCACGACCTTGCCGGTCAGCGCCATGCCCATGAAGGTGCGGCCATGGAAGCCGCCGGCAAAGGCGATGACGGCCTGGCGGCCGGTGGCATTGCGGGCGATCTTGATGACGTTCTCGACCGCCTCGGCGCCGGTGGTGACGAAGATTGTCTTCTTCTCGAACTTGCCCGGAAGAATGCCGTTCAGCCGTTCGGCCAGCCTTACATAGCTCTCATAGGGCACCACCTGGTGGCAGGTGTGGGTGAAGCGGTCGAGCTGCGCCTTGACCGCCTCGATGACCTTGGGGTGGCGATGGCCGGTGTTGACGACGGCGATGCCGGAGGAGAAATCGATGTAGCGGCGGCCCTCGACATCCCAGATCTCCGAGTTCTCGGCCCGGTCGGCGTAAATCTGCGTGGTCATACCGACGCCGCGCGAGATCGACTGGCTCTTGCGTTCGGAAATGGCTGAGTTCTTCATGATGTCCCTCATAGGGCCGGCGCCCGTTCTGCTTGATCAGATGTCTTCTGGGCTTATTTCATGCTTCCTCAAGTCGGCACCGCCGGCAGGCGATTGGGCCTGAGGTATCGGGCCTGACCAGCCGGCGATATCCCTACCAGGCAACGGACTGCGTTGAAGGGTTCGGAGCCCTCGCGGCGCGCTGTTGAGGATCATTGAGCGGAAAAACCGCCTGTGCGGCGGGTCCCTGGCGCAACTCAGCACCATATCCAAATATCTATCATAGTTGCCTTCACCTCGTCAAGGAAAAAATTCCTATCACGAAAAGCTGCCCGGCCGGGACTGGCCGTCGTCAGGCCTTTGCAAACCCGAGTCGGATGCCTGACACGGGTACGAGTCCGGTTTCCTTTTTCGGGAGATCGACTATCGTGCCGGGATCCGCGAGGCATCGCGATCGGCGAGCGGCCTGCGGCTGAGGGAGCCCATGAGCAGGAACGCGACATCGTCCGTCTCGCCGCCATCGGTCAAACCTTCCAATTTTTCGACTTTTTCCATCGGCGTAGCGCTTTTCACTTGCACGGCCGCCCTGCTTTTGGCCGGCTGCCAGAAACAGGAAGCGGCCGAGAAAAAGCTGCCGATCATGGTGCGCACCGAGACCGTGGCGATGGCCGACTATGCGCCGAGAACCGCGCTGACCGGGGTGATCGCGGCGCGCACGCTGAACAATCTGTCGTTCCGGGTCGGCGGCCGCGTCGCCGAACGGCTTGCCGATGTCGGCCAGCATGTCGACAAGGGCGCGGTGCTTGCCCGCATCGACCCGCAGGAGCAGGAATCCGATTTGCGCTCGGCGCAGGCCGATCTCGACGCGGCGCAAGCGCAGTTGACCCAGTCCGCCGCCGCCTTCGAGCGGCAAAAGACGCTGCTTGCCCAGGGTTACACCACCAGGCGCGACTATGACGCCGCCGATCAGGCATTGAAGGTGGCGCAAGGCAGCCTCGACGCGGCGCAGAGCGCGCTCGCCAATGCCAAGCAGAACCTGTCCTTCACCGAACTCAAGGCTGGCGCCGCGGGCGTCATCACCGCCCGCCAAGTCGAAACCGGCCAGGTGGTGCAGGCTGCGCAGACCGTCTTCACCGTCGCCGAGGACGGCGACCGCGACGCGGTGTTCAACGTCCAGGAGACGTTGGTCGCCAGGACGCCGACGTCGCCGGCGGTGACGATCACGCTCCTGTCCGACCCGCAGATCAGGGCAACGGGCAAGGTGCGCGAAATCTCCCCGGCGGTCGATCCGGCGTCGGGCTCGATCCGGGTCAAGGTCGGCATTGCCGATACGCCCGCCGGCATGCCGCTGGGCGCGGCCGTCATCGGCTCGGTCGGCGCCAAACCGGCCAAGGCGATCCTGCTGCCCTGGCAGGCATTGACGTCCAGCGCCGGCAAGCCGGCGGTCTGGATCGTCGATCCCTCGACCGGTACGGTGACGATGGCACCGGTCGAGGTGCTGGCTTTCAATTCCGGCACCGTCGTCATCGCCAGGGGATTGGAGGAGGGCCAAAGCGTCGTCACCGCGGGCGGACAGCTGCTCAGTGCGGGTCAGAAAATCGAGATATCGGGAGCGGGCCAATGAGCCGGCTGCCGCGCCTCCTGCTTGGCGTGATCGCGCTTGGCGCGCTCGCCGCCTGCTCGAAATCGGAGGAGAAGCCGCCGGAGATCATCCGCCCGGTGCTGTCGGTGGTGGTCGAGCCGCGCACCACGCAGGTCTTCGGCTTCGCCGGATCGGTCGAGCCGCAGGTCAGCGCCGATCTCGCCTTTCGCCTGCTCGGCCGGGTCGTGTCCCGCGACGTCAATGTCGGCGACATCGTCAGCAAGGGCACGACGATCGCGGCACTGGACCCGACCGCATTGGAGCTGTCGGTCCAGGCGGCCAAGGCCGAGCTCTCCAATGCCGAGGCACAGTTTGCCAACGCCGCCGCCAGCGAGGAGCGCCAACGCCAATTGCTTGCCAGCGCCAACACCACGCAAGCCGTGTTCGATGCCGCGCAGCAGGCGAGGAAGGCGGCCGAGGCCAGTGTCGAGCGGGCCAAGGCCTCGCTGGCCAAATCGCAGGAGCAGCTCGGCTATGCCAGGCTGTTCTCGGATTTCGACGGCGTCGTCACCGCTGTCGGCGCCGAGGTCGGCCAGACGGTCTCCCCCGGCCAGACGGTCGTCACCGTGGCGCGCTCGGACCCGCGCGAAGCGGTGGTCGATATTCCCGACCAGTTGACCGGCGATCTCACGGCCGGCACGCCGTTCCAGGTCATCCTGCAATCGCTGCCGACGATCCGGACCGAGGCCAAGCTGCGCGAGATCGCGCCGCAGGCCGAGGGCTCGACGCGCACGCGGCGCGTGCGGCTGACGCTTACCGATCCGCCGCAGGCCTTCCGGCTCGGCTCGACCGTGACCGCAACGCGCATGACCACGGTGGAGCCGACGATCGAACTGCCGCTGTCGGCGCTCTTCCAGAGGAACGGCTCCGACAGGGTGTGGATCGTCGATGCGCAGACATCGAGCGTGAGCACGCGCGAGATCAAGGTTGCCTCCAGGAACGGCGGAACCTTCACGGTGGCTCAGGGACTGGAAGCGGGAATGCGCGTCGTCACCGCCGGCGTCCACAGCCTGACCGAAGGCCAGAAGGTCAAACTGCCCGCGGGAGGGGCCTCATGAAGGGCTTCAACCTCTCCGACTGGGCGCTCAACCACCGCTCGATGGTCTGGTATTTCATGCTGGTCTTCGTTGCGGCCGGCATCTTCTCCTACCTCAACCTCGGCCGCGAGGAAGACCCCGCCTTCACCATCAAGACCATGATCATCCAGGCCAATTGGCCCGGCGCTTCGGTCAAGGAGACGGTGCAGCAGGTGACCGACCGCATCGAGAAGAAGCTCGAGGAACTCGACAGCCTCGACTACACCAAATCCGTCACCACAGCCGGCCAGACCGTCATCTTCGTCAACCTGAAGGACACTACCAAGGCGCGCGACGTCGTGCCGAACTGGATTCAGGTGCGCAACATGGTCAACGATATCAAGGCGCAGTTCCCGCAAGGCGTCCAGGGACCGTTCTTCAACGACCGTTTCGGCGACGTCTACGGCAACATCTATGCCTTTACGTCGGACGGGCTGACGCCGCGCCAGCTGCGCGACTATGTCGAAGATGTCAGGACAAAAATCCTGACCGTGCCGAATGCCGGCAAGGTGGACCTGGTCGGTGCCCAGGACGAGGCGATCTATCTTGAATTCTCGACCCGCCAGATCGCGGCCCTCGGCCTCAACCAGCAGGCGATCGTGGCAAGCCTGCAGGCGCAGAACGCGATCACGCCGTCGGGCGTCATCCAGTCCGGCCCGGAACGCATCAGCGTACGGGTCGGCGGCCAGTTTACCTCCGAAGAGAGCCTTCGCGCCATCAATCTTCGCGTCAACGACCGCTTCTTCCGGCTGAGCGACGTGGCGACGATCACGCGCGGCTATGCCGATCCGCCAACGGCACTGTTCCGCTTCAACGGCCAGGACGCGATCGGGCTTGCCATCGGCATGAAGCCCAACGCCAATCTGCTCAAATTCGGCGAGGCGCTGCATGAGGCGATGAACAAGGTGCTGGCAGACCTGCCGGTCGGCGTCGGCGTGCATCTGGTCGCCGACCAGCCGGTCATCGTCGAAGAAGCGGTCTCGGGCTTCACGCGCGCCTTGTTCGAGGCGGTGGCCATCGTGCTGGCCGTGTCCTTCATCAGTCTCGGCATGCGCGCAGGCTTCGTCGTCGCGCTGTCGATCCCGCTGGTGCTGGCCATCACCTTCACGGTCATGTCCTATCTCGGCATCTCGCTCCAGCGCATCTCGCTCGGTGCGCTGATCATCGCGCTCGGGCTTCTGGTCGACGACGCGATGATCGCGGTCGAGATGATGGTGGCGCGGCTGGAGGTCGGTGATAGCCTGCGCAAGGCGGCGACCTATGTCTACACATCGACCGCCTTCCCGATGCTGACCGGCACGCTGGTGACCGTCGCGGGCTTCATTCCGATCGGCCTCAACAACAGCGCCGCCGGCGAATACACCTTCACCCTGTTCGTCGTCATCGCCGTGTCGCTGCTGGTGTCGTGGATCGTGGCGGTGCTGTTCGCGCCGCTGCTCGGCGTCACCATTCTGCCGGCGACGATGAAGACGAAGCATCACGACCAGCCGGGCCGCTTCACCTCGCTGTTCCGGCGTGCCCTTGTCGGCTCGGTGCGCCATCACTGGCTGACCATCATCGCCACGGTGCTGTTGTTTGCCGCGTCGATCGCCGGCTTCGGCCTGGTGCAGCAGCAGTTCTTCCCGCCATCGGACCGGCCGGAGCTGATCGTCGACTGGAATCTGCCGCAGAATTCCTCGATCGCCGACACGCGCGAGCAGATGGAGCGGTTCGAGCAGCGGGCGCTGGTCGGCAATCCCGACATCGACCATTTCTCGTCCTATATCGGCCAGGGCGCGGTGCGCTTCGTGCTCGCCTATGACGTGCAACCGGCCAATCCCTATTTCGGCCAGACGGTCATCGTCACCAAAAGCATCGAGGCTCGCAACCGGGTGAAGCCGGCGCTGGAAAAGCTGCTGCGCGAGGAATTCGTCGGCACCGACGCCTTCGTGAAGCTGCTCGAACTCGGACCGCCTGTCGGCCGCCCCGTGCAGTACCGCGTCGGCGGGCCCGACATCCAGACGGTGCGCGCGCTGGCGCAGCAATTCGCCGGCGTCATCTCGGCCAATCCCAAGCTCGCCGCGCCGACCTTCGACTGGAACGAGCCGCAGCGCGTGCTCAGGGTCGACGTGCTGCAGGACAAGGCGCGGCAGCTCGGCATCACCTCCTCCGACATCGCCAGCGCGCTCAACAGCACCGTCGGCGGCGCCACCATCACGCAAGTGCGCGATGCCACCTATCTGATCAATGTGGTGGCGCGCTCGCGCGAGGCCGAACGCGGTTCGATCGAGACGTTGCAGAACATGCAACTGCCGACCAGCACCGGCGAGGCCATCCCGCTCGCGGCGGTGGCCAACTTCCGCTACGAGCTCGAACAGCCGACGGTGTGGCGACGCGACCGCATCCCGACCATCACGGTGCGGGCCGGCCTGGTCGGCGACGTTCTACCGGCAACGGTGGTCAACGAATTGAAGCCTTCGGTCGATGCCTTCATCGCCAAGCTGCCGCCGGGCTATTCGATCGAGACCGCCGGCTCCGTTGAGGAAAGCGCCAAGAGCCAGGGGCCGATCGCGGCCGTCGTGCCGCTGATGCTTTTCGTGATGGCAACCATCCTGATGGTCCAGCTGCAGAGCTTCCAGCGCCTGTTTCTGGTCGTTGCGGTGGCGCCGCTCGGGCTGATCGGCGTGGTGGCGGCCCTGGTGCCGAGTGGCGCACCGCTCGGCTTCGTCGCCATCCTCGGCGTGCTCGCCCTGATCGGCATCCTGATCCGCAACTCGGTCATCCTGATCGTGCAGATCGAGGACCTTGTCGCGGAGGGCAAGGACCGTTGGGCCGCCGTTATCGAGGCGACCGAACACCGGATGCGGCCGATCGCGCTGACGGCCGCCGCCGCCAGCCTGGCGCTGATCCCGATCGCGCGCGAAGTGTTCTGGGGACCGATGGCCTACGCGATGATGGGCGGCATCATCGCGGGTACTGCGATCACGCTGCTGTTCCTGCCGGCGCTTTATGTGACGTGGTTCAGGATCAAGGAGCCGAAGCGAGGGCAGGAAAGCACTGCGCCGGCCGATGATGCCATCCCGGAAAGCGGCAGGGCCTGAAGACAAGGGGCGATCAGCGTCGCGTTGAAAGTTCAGCTACACCCTCACAAACCCGTCGCTGGCCCGCAAGAGATTGCGCGTGTAATCCTTCGTCACGCGCCGCTCGACCAAGTCACCCGCCGTCAAATTCTCCACCGCCTCGCCGCTTTGCATCACCATCAGGCGCTCGCACATATGGGTGATGATGGCGAGGTCGTGGCTGACCATCAGGAAGGTCAGCTTGCGCCGCCGGCGTACTTCCTCGAGCAGGTTGAGCACCTCGGCCTGCACCGAGGCATCGAGCGCCGAGGTCGGCTCGTCGAGCAGCAGGACCGACGGTTCGAGGATCAGCGCGCGCGCGATCGCCACGCGCTGGCGCTGGCCGCCCGACAATTGATGCGAGTAGCGGAAGCGGAAGCCGTTGCCGAGGCCGACCTCGTCGAGCGCCCGCTGGATGCGCTTTTCGCCGTCGGCAAAGCCATGGATGGCGAGCGGCTCCTGCAGCAGGCGGTCGATGGTCTGGCGCGGGTGCAGCGAACCGTACGGATCCTGGAACACCATCTGCACTTCGCGGTAAAAGGCCTTGTCGCGGCGCGCGCCGAGCTTCTTGCCGTTGACCGTGATGCTGCCCGAAGCGACCGGCGCAAGGCCGGCGATCGCCCTGAGCAGCGTCGATTTGCCGGAGCCAGATTCACCGACCAGGCCGAAGGATTCGCCCGGCTGCACGTCCAGGCTGACGCCCTTCAGTGCGCGAAAGCGGTCGAAGATGACCTCCAGCCCGTCGACGGCAATTGCTGACGTCATGCCGCCCACTCCGGCTTGCGGTCGAGCACCGGCAGCGGGTGACGATCGGCGCCGATCTTGGGCATGCAGTTGAGCAGGCCGCGCGTGTAGGGATGCTGGGCGCGACCGAGTTCGGAGGCCTTGAGCTGCTCCACCACCTTGCCGGCATACATGACGATGACGCGGTCGCAAAAGGACGAGACCAGGCGCAGATCGTGCGAGATGAAGATCAGCCCCATGCCGCGCTCGCCGACCAGCCGGTCGAGAATGCCGAGCACGTCGAGTTGCACGGTGACGTCGAGCGCCGAGGTCGGTTCATCGGCGATCATCATTTCCGGCCCGGCGATCAGCATCATGGCGATCATGGCGCGCTGGCCCATACCGCCGGAGACCTCGTGCGGATGCAGGTCGAAGACACGCCGGGGGTCGCGGATCTGCACCGCCTCCAGCATGGCCAGCGCGCGCTCCCGCGCCTCGGCCTTGGAGACCTTCTCATGGGTGCGCAGCGTCTCGACGATCTGGCGGCCGATGCTCATCACCGGGTCGAGCGAATATTTCGGATCCTGCAGGATCATGGCGATGCGATTGCCCCGCAGCGCGCGGCGCTCGCGCGCCGAGACGCCGAGCAGGTCGAGGCCGTCGAAGGCCAATTTATTGGCTGATATCCGCGCCTGTGGCGGCGTCAGCCCCATGATGGCACGGCCGGTCTGCGACTTGCCCGAGCCGCTCTCGCCGACAATGCCCAGCCTTTCGCGGCCGAGCGAGAAAGAGACGCCGCGCACCGCCTCGATCAGCCCGGTGCGCGTCGGGAAGGTGACGCGCAGATCGTCGACTTCGAGCAATGCGCGTTCCGGCCGTGTCCTCGTTTCGCCGTTCATTGGTCGCCGCTCCGCGGGTCGAGCGCGTCGCGCAGGCCGTCACCCAGCAGGTTGAAGCCGAGGCTGACGATCAGGATGGCGAAGCCCGGCGCGCCGGCCACCCACCATTGGTCGAGCACGAAGCGGCGGCCCGAAGCGATCATCGTGCCCCATTCGGGCAGCGGCGGCTGCGCGCCGAGGCCGAGGAACCCGAGGCCGGCGGCGGTGAGGATGATGCCGGCCATGTCGAGCGTCACGCGGATGATCAGCGAGGAGATGCAGAGCGGCATGATGTGGCGCAGCACGATGCGGAAGGGCGAGGCGCCCATCAGCTCCACCGCCTTGATGTAATCGGAATTGCGCACAGTCAGCGTTTCGGCACGCGCGATGCGGGCATAGGGCGGCCAGGAGGTGATGGCGATGGCGAGCACCGCGTTCTCGATGCCGGGGCCGAGGGCCGCGACAAAGGCCAGCGCCAGGATCAGCTTGGGGAAAGCGAGGAAGATGTCGGTGATGCGCATCAGTATGGCATCGGTCCAGCCGCCGGCATAGCCGGCGACGGTGCCGACCACGAGGCCGATGGGGGCGGCGATGATGGCGACCAGGATGACGACGTACAGCGTCCAGCGCGAGCCGTAGAGAATGCGCGAGAGGATATCGCGGCCGAGATCGTCGGTGCCGAACCAGTGCTCAGCACTTGGCGCCAGCAGGCGCGCATTCTTCAGATCGCCGAAGGTCGGCGAATAAGGCGCCAGTACCCCTGCAAGGGCGGCAATGACCAGCAGCGCGATGATGATGAGCAGGCCGAGAAAGGCCAGCCGATTGGCGGAAAAACGCCGCCACGCGACATAGGCACGGCCGAGCCTCGCCTGCATGCGCGAGGCCGGCCGCTCGCTGAGCAGCCAGTCGCGGCGGGAGAGGGGGGCGGCGTCGGAGGCGGTCATGACGATGCCTCTTGGCGCTGTCGGCCCCCACTCCGGTCTGCTTCGCAGACCAACTCTGCCCCGTTCGACGGGGGAGAGGAAAGGTGGCCCGAAGGGCCGGGGTGGGCCGCAGCCGAGCCTGAAAGTGGGATTCCTCTGCTCATCTTACCTTGGTCCTCGGGTCGAGCACGCGGTAAAGCAGGTCGGACAGAAGATTGATGGCTATGAACACCGAGCCGATGACGATGGTGCCGCCGAGCACCGCGTTCATGTCGGCATTCTGCAGCGAATTGGTGATGTAGAGGCCGATGCCGGGCCAGGAGAAGACCGTCTCGGTCAACACCGAGCCTTCCAGAAGTCCGGCATAGGAGAGCGCGATCACGGTCACCATCGGCACGGCGGCATTGCGCAAGGCATGAGCCCAGATGATGCGGGTTTCCGACAGGCCCTTGGCGCGCGCGGCGACGATGTATTCCTGCGTGAGTTCGTTGAGCATGAAGGAGCGCGTCATGCGGCTGATATAGGCGAGCGAGAAATAGCCGAGCAGCGAGGCCGGCAGGATGATGTGGCGGAACGCGTCCCAGAAGACATCCCACTGCCCCTGCATCGCCGAATCGAGAAGGTAGAAGCCAGTGATCGGCGTGAAGGTGTATTCGTAGACGACGTCGAGCCGCGCCGGGAAAGCCACCCATTGCAGCTTGGCGTAGAACAGGACGAGCCCGAGCAGGCCAAGCCAGAAGATCGGCACGGAATAGCCGATCAAGCCGATGACGCGGACCACCTGGTCGATGAGGCTGCCGCGCCTGACGGCAGCCAGCACACCCAGCGGCACGCCGAACAGCGCGCCGATCAGTGTCCCCAACGTCGCCAGTTCCGTCGTTGCCGGAAGGGCGCGGCGGATGTCGGTCATGACCGGATTGGTGGTCAGCACCGAGGTGCCGAAATCACCGTTGAGAGCATTTTTGACGTAAATGTAGAACTGCTCGATCAGCGGCAGGTCGAGACCCATCTCGCGGCGCGTGCGCTCCACGACATTGGCCGGCGCCCGGTCGCCGAGCACGGCCAATACCGGGTCGATGGGGATGACGCGGCCGATGAAAAAGGTCACCGCGAGCAGACCGAGATAGGTCGTGATCGCGATCACCAGGAAGCGGCCGATCGATGAGAAAATGGTGACGGCGCGGGCGCTGCCGCGCCCTGCCGCCGCCTGATTTTCAGCTACGCTCATCCGCCGGCGCTATTCCTTGGAAACCGGCCCAACGAAATTGGTGTCGAAGCTCGGGCCGAGCGCGAAACCCTTGAGGTTCTTGCGCAACCCGGCGACTTCCAGCTGCTGATGGATGATGACGAAGGGACTGGTGTCCAGGATCTTCTGCTGCAGATCCTTGTACATGTCGGCGCGCTTGCCCGAATCCTTCTCCAGCAAAGCGGCTTCGGTTTGCTTGGTCAGGTCCGGAATATCCCAGGCGTTGCGCCAGGCCAGCGTCTTGGACTTGCCCTCATCCGAATTGTCCGGGTTCGAGGCAAAGGTCTGGGCATTGGAGTTCGGATCGAAATAGTCCTGGCCCCACTGACCGATATAGATGTCGTGGTTGCGGGCGCGGTACTTGGTCAACGTCTGCTTGCCGTCGCCGGGAATGATCTCAAGCTTGATGCCGGCCTGGCCGAGCGTCTGCTGGATCGATTCCGCCATGCCGGTTGTCGGCTGGCCGGTGCGCACATCCATGGTCACGCTGAAGCCGTCGGGCAGGCCTGCCTTGGCCAGCAGTTCCTTGGCCTTGGCGACGTCGAGCTTGAACGGGTTCTTGTCCAGTTCTCCGAGCACGCCCTTGGGCAGGAAAGTCTGGTGGATTTCACCGATGCCCTTGAGGATGGTCGAGCTCAGCGCGTCATAGTCGACCAGATATTTGAAGGCCTGGCGGACTTCGGGCTTGGCGAGGTTCTGGTTCTTCTGGTTGAGGCTGATGTAGTAGACAGTTCCCTTCGGCGCACTGGTTGTGGTGAGGTCGGCGTTCTTGGCAATGGCGTCGAGGTCGTTCGGCTCGAGATTGCGGGCGACGTCGATGTCGCCGGCCTCAAGCGCCAGGCGCTGTGCTGAGCTTTCCTTCATGTTGCGGTAGATGACGCGGGCAAGCTTTGCCTTTTCGCCGTAGTAATTGTCGTTCCGTTCGAGCACGACGGCCTCATTGGCGCGCCACTCACGCAGCTTGTAGACGCCCGAGCCGGCATAGCCGGTCTTCAGCCAGGCATTGCCGAAATCATTGTCCCATTTGTAGTCGGCGCTCGGCGTGACCGCCGCGACATGTTCCTTGACCAGCTTGGCGTCGACGACCGAGGCGACGGTGGCCGACAGGCAGTTCAACACGAAGCTCGGCGCATAGGCCTTGTCGACGATGAACTGGAAGGTGGTGTCATCGACCGCCTTGGCCTTTTCGGCGACATTGTCGCCGCTGATCCCGAACTGGTCGATGATGAAGGCCGGGCTCTTGTCCAGCTTGACGGCGCGTTCGAACGAATAGGCGACGTCGGCCGCGGTGATCGGGTTGCCCGAGGCGAATTTCAGGCCGGGCTTGAGCTTGAACGTGTAGGTCAGGCCATCGTCCGAGACGGTCCAGCTTTCGGCGAGGTCGCCCTTGACCTTGGAGGTGTCGCTGAGGTCGAGCCGGACCAGCAGGTCATAGGTGTTGCCGGTGACCTCGGCGGTCGACAGCTCGAACGCCTCGCCCGGATCCATGGAGATGATGTCGTCGATGGCAAAGCCTTCGACCAGCGTGTCGGCTGGCGTGACCGCGCCAGCCGGCGCTCCCGCGAGAAGCAGCGCCGACATTGCGGCACCCGCAAGCAGAATGCGGGATCGTAGAGCAAGCTTTTCCATCATCATGGTGATTGTTCCCTGTTTTGTTGACCTGAGTTCCCGGCTCAGGGTTGCGGTGTTTTTCCAGGCCGACAAGGGCCCCCTTTGACCACTTACCGTCGTGGTTTTTGTCCAGTTGGTCAACAGCATATCCGGCGGCCTCGCGGCGGGCAACGAGCATTTATGCGTCGGCTCACTGGATCATAGTGGCAGGCGGGCGAGCGGGAGCATGCGAAGGCCAACAGAGGCCAGCAGTCGAGAAAAAACCCTGACTTGAGAGTTACTTCAGAGCAGCGACCAGGCCGGCATCGGGAAAGCAGGTGGCGGGCTTGCCGTTCTTTTCCTGCCAGGCGCCGATCGAGCGGCGGGTCTTGAAGCCGGGCAGCCCGTCGGCGCTGCCGACATCATAGCCCTTGGCCTCCAGCGCCCGCTGCAGGGCGGCGATATCGGAGCGGTGGAGGTCACCGACCGCGCCCCAGTTGCCGGAAAAATTGGCATCGCCATGGGCGATGCGATCGGCGCCATGGCCTATGAACAGGGCATAGAGGTCGCTGGTGTTGTATTGCTTCAGCACGTAGAAATTGGGCGTGGCGATGAAGCCCGGGCCGCTGCGGCCGGCCGGCATCAGCAGGAAGCCCTCGGCCTTCAGCTCGCTCGCCGGGAATGCCTTGCCGCCGACACGCTTGATGCCCATTGCGGCCCATTGCGAGATTGTCTTGCCCTGGTCGGGGCCTTCGAGCGAACAGGAGACGCTCTCGGGAACGGTCACTTCGAATCCCCAGCCACGTCCCCTCACCCAGCCATAATGGACGAGATAGTTGGCGATGGAGGCGAGCACGTCAGGCGTCGAGCTCCAGATGTCGACGCGCCCGTCGCCATCGAAATCGACGGCATGCTTGAGGAACGACGTCGGCATGAATTGCGGCTGGCCGAGCGCGCCGGCCCAGGACGATTTCATCGCATCCACCGGGGCCAATCCGCGCTGGACGATCTCGAGCGCCGCCAGCAGCTCGGTGCGGAAGAAGTCCTTCCTCGTCGACATGAACGCCTTGGTGCCGAGCACCTCGAAGGCGTCGTAAGGCATCTTCGCCGCGCCGAACCCTGTTTCGCGGCCCCAGATCGCCAAAAGGACCTCGCCCGGCACGCCATAGCGCTTTTCGATCGCGGCGAGTGTCCTGGCGTTGGCCGCCTCGCGCGTCCGCCCGCCCGATGTGACCGCGCGGATGGTCTTCTCGGCGAAATAGGCGCCGGGCGAGCCGAACTCGGCCTGATGCTGCTTCTGCGGCGTCTTCGGCTTCTCGCCGGGCATGACAAGATCGGGCAGCTTGAGATTGGGTTTGACGCCGTCGAAAGCGGCATCGAAGGTCTGCTTGGAAATGCGCTTGGCCTTGGCGTCAGGCCACAGATCGCTCCGCAGCCAGGCGCGGAACTGGTCGTCGATCTTGGCGGCCGAGGCGGGGGTGGAGAGGAACAGTGCAGCCAGTATCGCCAGGAAAAACGCAAAGCAGAACTTGCGGAGGCCGCGTTCCGTGGCGCCCCCCTCTGTCCTGCCGGCCATCTCCCCCTCAAGGGGGGAGATCGACTGTTGTCTCTGCCTTCGCCAAACACCGCCGTTGAAAAGGAAATGGCGGCTGCGAAATTGCCAATCTCCCCCCTTGAGGGGGAGATGTCCGGCAGGACAGAGGGGGGCGCCACGGAACGCCAACTTTTGAGGATGCGGGATCATCGTGACAAGCATCCTTCCCCGCAATCGCGTCAAAACGCCGTCCTGGAGCGCAGCGCTGCCGCCAGCGTGCCTTCGTCGAGATAGTCGAGTTCGCCACCGACCGGCACGCCATGCGCCAGCCGCGTTATCTTCACCTCGAAACCGGACAATTGATCGGTCAGGTAATGGGCCGTGGTCTGGCCCTCCACCGTGGCATTGACGGCCAGGATGATCTCCTTGACCTCGCCGCCGGCGACGCGGTCGACCAATGAGCGGATGTTGAGCTGATCGGGGCCGATACCGTCGAGCGGCGACAGCGTGCCGCCCAGCACATGGTAGCGCACGTTCATCGCCGCCGCCCGCTCCAGCGCCCACAGATCAGAGACGTCCTCGACGACGATCAGCGTGCCGGCGTCACGGCGTGGATCGGTGCAGATCATGCAGGGGTCCGACGTGTCGACATTGCCGCAGGTCGAGCAGATGCGCACCTTGTCGGCCGCCTCGCCCATGGCGGCGGCGAGCGGCGACAGCAGTTGTTCCTTCTTCTTGATCAAATGCAGCGCGGCGCGCCTGGCCGAGCGGGGACCGAGCCCCGGCACTTTGGCCAGGAGCTGGATGAGACGTTCGATCTCGGGACCCGCGATTCGCTTGGACATTGCCCTGATCTAGAGCAATTCCGCGAAAAGTGCGAAGCGGTTTTGCGTCCGGACCGCATCTCCAACCAGCACCGGCAGGCCGTCAAGTGCGGCCCGCCTCAGTTGGTTTCGAGCGGACGGCTCTGGCTGACGATCATCGCGCCGATGGCATCGGTGTTCTCAGGCGTCGACTGGAACCCCATCGCCGCTTCCTGCGGCGCGCCCTGCACCGAGGAAATGACCTTTGTGTTCAAGGTCCCGCCAAAGCGAGCGGCATCGGGTTCCTCCATCGGCTCCTGCATCGCCACCATCGTCGGCTTTTCCTGGACGCGCGTGGATTTTGCGGCCGGCGCAGCCGATGCCGTCACGTAGGTCTGCTGGGCCGCCTTGCCGGAGCGCATCGGCTCCGCCGCGGCAGTCACGTACGCCGCAGCGGTGCGATCGGATGTCTTGGCCGTCGGCTCGGCGGAAGCGACGCGAGTCGCGGCAACTCCGGGCAAGGCTGCTGGCTGCTCGGCCGAGGCGACCGCGACCGTCGGCTCGTCCGGCAGCGGCTGCCAGTTGCGGCCGCGCTTCTCGTAGAACGCATTGCCGCCGGCGACCATGGTGTAATGCATGTTCTTGTAGGGGAAGCGCAGGCCCGCGGTGTGGAAATACATCGTGTTCTTGAGCTTGGCCTTGCGCTCGCCCTTGAGCACGGCGTCGGCGGCTTCCTCGACATCGGGCATGGCACGCGAATTCATCGGCCTGGTCATGACGCCGGGCGCGAACTGGCCGCGCTCGCCCACCACCGCGCAGATGGTGTCGCCATGTTTGCCGGAGCGCAGCCGGTTCATCACGACAGTGCCGACGGCGATCATGCCATCGCGGCTCGACCGGTTGGATTCGAAGAACATCGCCCTTTCCAGGCATTCCCTGTCCTTCGGCGTGTGGTAGCCGCGGGAGCTCAGGAAACTCGGCGTGATGGCGTCGGTCAGGCTGGACATGCCGTGTGACGCGGTCTGGCTGCAAGCGGCCAGGAACAGGGGAGACGTGACGACGCCGAGCAACAGCGGCGTCTTCCATCGCGTGGCAATCAACAGGTAACCCTCTCACTTCGATGCCCGCCCCCAGGCTGCGGCAAGAATGAGACACTTTCGGGCAAAATGATGGCTAAAACGTTATTGGCGAGATGCTGTTGCCAAACTGGCACAGTTACGTGGCAAGATCCGGGCTTCAAGCCTTTGTTTTATGCACGCCCTTGTCCATGCCGAGACCGCTTTTGGGCGACATGCATTATCGCCCGGCTGAAATCGCAGCCGGCCGTCCTGGCTCAATTTCTTCGAATTTCTCCGAGAACAGCCCGCGCCTCAGGAACAATGCTCGCGCATTGCGGGCGACCGGCGCGATCTTTCCCGGCCAGTCGCTGTCGATGAACTCGGACCTGGTGAAATCGGGGTTGGCCTCCCCGGCAGCCTCCAGGAAATCCGCGATCTCCAGCACGATGGCGCGTTCTTCCTTCGAGAGCGCCGAAGTGCCGGCTTCGATCGAGGGGCGATGCACGAAATCCTCGAACAGGTTGAAATAGCCCTTGATGCCGACGAGATCGACGCCGGCATCAGAATCGGCCAGGATTTCCAGGATCTCGTAGATCCTGTTGCGGATACGCTGCTCGATCAGCCTTTCGGACGGCTCTTCGGCCATGGCCAACTAGTCTTTGGCTTTATGCATGTCGTTATCCCCAAAACCGTCGCACACTCTTGGGCGACATGCATCTAGAACGGCAGTTTCATTCCCGGCGGAATCGGCAGGCCGGCGGTCAGCGCCTTGGTCTTTTCCTGCATGATCTGCTCGACCTTGGCCTTGGCGTCATTGTGAGCGGCCAGAAGCAGGTCTTCGAGGATCTCCACCTCATCCTCCTTGAACAGAGACGGGTCGATCTTCAGCGACTTCATCTCGAACTTGCCGGTCAACGTGACAATGACCAGGCCGCCGCCGGCCTGGCCGACGGCTTCGACCGTGGCGATCTCGTCCTGCATAGCCTGGAACTTGGCTTGCATTTCCTTCGCCTTGCCCATGAGGCCGAGAAGATCTTTCATGGTCCGATCCTTTGCAGAGTCGTGGTTTCGTCAGAGTTCGTCGTCGTCCGCCGGCGGCTCGACCGGCACTTCGGCTTCGACCGCGTCGGCTTCCGGCGCGTCGGGGATGCGCACGTCGATGATCCTGGCGCCGGGAAAACGCGCCAGGATGGCGGCGACCGTCGGATCGCTCTTGGCATCGAGCAAAGCGTTCTCGCGCCTGGTCGATTCCATTTCGGCCAGCGTCTGGCCGCCCTCTTCCTTCGACAGCGACACCAGCCAGTTGCGGCCGGTCCAGGCGCGCAGCTTGGTCGTCAAATCGTTGAGCAGCATTTTGGGCGCATCGTCGGTCAGGCTGACGTCGATGCGGCCGGGCTCGATGCGCACGAGGCGGATGCAGCGCTTGACCAGCACCTTGAAGGCGATGTCGCGCTGCGCGTCGGCAAGGGCGACAATATCGGCCAGCGATTTCAGCGAAATTGGCTGCGCCTCCGGCGCCGGCTGCACAGGCGCAATGAAGGCGCCCGGAGCGGGCGCGGCTTCCACCAGCCGCATGGTCTGCGCGCCGCCCGACCCGCCGGGCATGCGCGCCTGCGCCACTGCGCTGGCGCCGTTGCCACCAGGAGCGCCGCCATTACCGGGGCTCGCCGGCGCGCCGTTCGAACGCGGCGCGGCGCCCGGCGCCGGCAGGCCGTTCTCCAGCGACCTCAATGCCTCGTCCAGCGTCGGCAGGTCGGCCGCGTGTGCCAGCCGGATCAGCACCATCTCGGCGGCACTTACAGGGCGGTTGGACGACTGCACCTCCGGGATGCCCTTGAGCAGCATCTGCCACGTCCGCGACAGCACCTTGATCGAGAGCGTCCGAGCGAAATCTGCGCCGCGCTCGCGCTCGTCCTGCGACAGCGCCGCGTCGTCGGCGGCGGCCGGCACGAAACGCAGCCGGGTGACGAGATGGTTGAATTCGGCAAGGTCGGTCAGCACGGCGGCCGGATCGGCGCCGGTGTCGTATTGCGCGCGCAATTCCGCCAGTGCCGCGGCAACGTCACCCTTCATGACATGTTCGAACAAATCGACGACGCGGGCGCGATCGGCGAGACCCAGCATTGCGCGCACGGCTTCGGCGCTGACCGCACCACCGCCATGCGCGATGGCCTGGTCGAAAATCGATTGAGCATCGCGCATCGACCCCTCGGCCGCGCGCGCGATCATCGCCAGCGCGTCGTCTTCCGCCTCGATGCCTTCCAGGCCCGCTATCCGGGCGAGATCAGCCTTCACCACAGCCGCATCGATGCGCCTCAGGTCAAAGCGCTGGCAGCGCGACAGCACGGTGATCGGCACCTTACGGATTTCGGTGGTGGCGAAGATGAACTTGACGTGCGGCGGCGGCTCTTCCAGCGTCTTCAACAGGCCGTTGAAGGCCTGCGTCGACAGCATGTGCACTTCGTCGATGATGTAGACCTTGTAGCGGGCCGAGACCGGCGCGTAGCGCACCCGTTCGATGATGTCCCTGATATCATCGATGCCGGTGTGCGAGGCGGCATCCATCTCGATGACGTCGACATGGCGGCCTTCCATGATCGCTTGGCAGTGCTCGCCGAGCACGGCAAGGTCGACGGAAGGCTGGTCGATTGTTGCCGTTTTATAATTCAGGGCCCGCGCGAGAATGCGCGCGGTCGTGGTCTTGCCGACGCCGCGCACGCCGGTCAACATCCAGGCCTGGGCGATGCGGCCGGTGGCGAAAGCGTTGGTGAGCGTGCGCACCATCGGCTCCTGGCCGACCAACTCGGAGAAATTCGCCGGACGGTACTTGCGAGCCAGCACGCGATAGGCGCCGGCCTTGCCTATCTCCAGGCTTTTTGGTCCCGAATTTCCGGCTTCGCTCATTCGCCCGCAAAACTCCAAATGGCCGCGCCAAAAGGCGGCCGATTCCTGCGCATAGTTTCGCCCGCGCTGCAATGCGTCGTCAACGTCGCGAGAAGGGCCGATGAGGTGGGAGGCTGGAACAATGACCCGTTCCGGGCTCGTTAGGGCTGCTTCCTTCCGGACCTGACCCGGTTGGCGAGTGGATCGTCCACCACCAACCTCCCGCCGTCCATATCGGCAATTCGGCGACGAAATGCAAGGGCGCAGGCAAATCGGCTGCATCAGCCACGAGATTCGCTTGCAGCCTCGATGCAGCCGCTCTAGCGTTCATGACTCTGAGGAAAACACCAAAAGCAAGGGAAACGCCGATGCTGCCGGGCCTGAAGGCCGGATTCACGCTGGATACCCGGCTGGAGGCGGACAGCGAGCAGTTGATGTGGCTTGGGCTGTGTGAACTGCGCGTGATGAACGACCGCCGCTGGCCATGGCTGCTTCTGGTGCCGCAGCGGCCGGGCGTGGAGGAAATCCACGACATGACGCCGCTCGACCAGACAATGCTGACCTTCGAGACCAATATGGTGGCGCAGGCGCTGAAGAAGGTGACCGGCTGCACCAAGATCAACACCGGCGCGCTCGGCAACATCGTGCGCCAGCTGCACATCCACGTCATCGCCCGTTCGGAAGGCGATCCCGGCTGGCCCGGCCCGGTGTGGGGACACGGCCTGCGCGAGCCCTATCAGCGCTCCGAGCTGCGCCGGTTTGCCGAAACGATAAGGGCGGCGCTATAAGCCTTCCCGTGTCCATCCCGAACATGTCCATCCCGAACGCCCAGAGTCCGCATGAGCTTTAGCCTGTTTGACGCGCCCTTGCGCGAGCCGAGCCAATTCGTCGGCTTCGCCGGCAACAGTATCGACCGACAATCCGAGAACCGCGCCGACGATTCGGTCGACAAAGCGCTCGCCGATCCCGGAACCAGGCTGCTTTTGATGCAGGGCGGCCGGCTCTACCTGAAGGTTCGTGACGGCAGCTTCGATCCCTGGTTCGGCGTCGCCGAAAGCCTGCCCTTCCAGACCTTGCCCGGCAGCGGTGTGCTGCTTGGATTCTCCGACCAGGGCCCGGTGCTGGCGGTGACCGCCGGTCTCGAGCCGGAACAGCTTCCCGAAACAGTCAAGGCCATCGACTACCGCTCGGTCTACATGCAAGGCCTGATCGACGAAGCGGCCGCCGGAGCGATGGCGCAGGGCGCCGCACTGCTCGCCTGGCACGCCAGCCATCGTTTCTGCAGCAAATGCGGGACCGAGTCACAAATGCGGGCCGGCGGCTACAAGCGCCATTGCCCGAATTGCGGCACCGAGCATTTTCCGCGCACGGATCCGGTGGCGATCATGCTGACGGCGACGCGCGAGAAATGCCTGCTCGGGCGCGGCCGGCATTTCGCGCCGGGCATGTACTCCGCCCTTGCCGGCTTCATCGAGCCGGGCGAGACGATCGAGGCGGCGGTGCGCCGCGAGACGCTGGAGGAGGCCGGCATCCGGCTCGGCCGCGTCGTCTACCACGCCAGCCAGCCCTGGCCATTCCCCTATTCGCTGATGATCGGCTGCTTCGGCGAGCCGCTCAATGAAGACATCCAGGCCGACCTCAACGAGCTGGAAGACTGCCGCTGGTTCTTGCGCGACGAGGTCCGCCTGATGCTGGCCAGGGAGCATCCGGGCAATCTGATCACGCCGCCGAAGGGAGCCATAGCGCATCACCTGATCCGCGCCTGGGTCGACAGCGAATAAGGGAAATCAGGAGAGGGAAATGATCCGCCATACCGTCGTGTTCACGCTGAAGCATCCGCCGCACTCGCTGGAGGAAAAAAGGTTCCTGGTCGACGCCAGGAAAATCCTCTCGGCGATCAGGGGCGTCACCCATTTCGAACAGCTGCGTCAGGTCAGCCCCAAGAACGACTACCAGTTCGGCTTCTCCATGGAATTCGCCGACCAGGCCGCCTATACTAGGTACAACGACCATCCCGACCACGTCGCCTTCGTGCGCGACCGCTGGATTCCTGAAGTCGAGACCTTCATGGAGATCGACTATGTGCCCCTTGGCTGGTAGCTCAATCCGCTACCTTCCACTGCTCGCGTGACTCACTCGCCGGATAGACGCCGAGGATCCGCACCTCGCGCGAGAAGAAGCGAAGCTCGTCCAGCGCCAGCTCGACCAGCGGATCGTCGGGGTGGCCCTCGATGTCGGCATAGAACAGTGTCGCCGTGAAGGCGCCGAGTTGGTAGCTCTCGAGCTTGGTCATGTTGATGCCGTTGGTGGCGAAACCGCCCATCGCCTTGTAGAGCGCGGCCGGCACGTTGCGGACGCGGAAGATGAAGGTCGTCATCATCTTGGCGTCAGGCGACGGGCGTTCGGCCCACTGCTTGTTCTTGGTCAGGACGACGAAGCGCGTGACGTTGGAATCGGTGTCCTCGACATTCTCCTCGATGATGTCTAGGCCGTAGAGCGTTGCGGCCAATGCCGGAGACAGGGCGGCCATGGTGCGGTCCTTGACCTCGGAGACCATCTTGGCCGCGCCCGCCGTGTCGCCGGCGACAACCGCCTTCCAGCCATTCTTGCGGACGTATTTGCGGCACTGGCCGAGCGCATGGATGTGGCTGTGCACGGTTTTGATCTCGTCACGCCTCACACCTGGCAGCACCATCAGCTGGAAATGGATGGGCAGGAAATATTCGCCGACGATGTGCAGCCTCGATTCCGGCAGCAGATGGTGAATGTCGGCGACGCGCCCGGCGATGGTGTTCTCGATCGGGATCATGGCGAGATCGGCCTTGCCGGTCTCGACCGCGTTGAACGCATCCTCGAAGGTCGGGCACGGCAGCGGCTGCATCGAGGGATAGACGTTACGGCACGCGGTGTCGGAATTGGCGCCGGGCTCGCCCTGGAAGGATATTCTGTTGGTCTTTTCAGGCATGGCCAATTCTCGTTGAAGGGGTGTCGGTTCGGCGCTCAGTTTGAAAGGATCGTCCTGGCCCGTTCCAGGTCTTGCGGCGTGTCGACGCCGAGCGGCAGCGACCGCACGATCTCGGCGTCGATGCGCATGCCGGCTTCCAGCGCCCGCAACTGCTCCAGCCGCTCGCGGCGCTCCAGCGGCGACGGCTTGAGCGCCACGAAGCGCTCGAGCGCCGAGCGGCGATAGGCATAGAGGCCGATGTGATGATAGAGAGCGCCCTCGCCCCAGGGCGCGGTGGCGCGGGTGAAATAAAGCGCCCTCAGCCTGGTGGCCGACAATGGCGAGCCAACGATCTTGACGACGTTGGGATTGGTCTTTTCCTCGTCGCGCTCGATCTCGACGCCGAGCGTGGCGATGTCCACCGCCCTGTCCTCGAACGGCCTGAGCGAGGCCACGATGATCGCGGGATCGATGGTCGGCAGGTCACCCTGCACATTGACGATGGTTTCGACCTTGTTTGCCGGATCCAGCACCGTCAGGGCCTCGAATATCCGGTCCGAACCCGATTCGTGGTCCGAGCGCGTCATCACCGCCTCGAAACCATGCGCGCGCACCGCTTCCGCCACGCCTTGCGTGTCGGTCGCCACCACCACACGGCCAAGCCCGGCCTCGGCGGCGCGGCGCGCGACATGGACGATCATCGGGGCGCCGGCAATGTCGGCCAGCGGCTTGCCCGGGAGCCGGGTCGAGGCCATGCGGGCGGGGATCAGGATCAAGGTGGACATCGGTTTGGCGGGCGTTCGAAACGAGGAGGGGAAAGTGGCAAAAGGTCTCACTGGAAGCGCCCTTATAGGTGTTGCAACACCGGAGCAAAAGACCTAGTTTCCGCGCGATTTGACCGGCTCTGGAGGGCAGGTCTCGATACCGACGGACGGAGTGGACGGATCGGTCCGCCGGAAAAGGGAGCAAGGGGCGTATGGATTCCAACGAAGTCAACAAGCTGCTCGCCGGATTGCTCGGAACCGTTTTCGTGGTGTTCTCGGTCGGCATCGTGTCGGACGCGCTGTTTGCCTCGCCCGCTCCGGAAAAGCCCGGCTTCGCCATCGAGGCCGCCGAGCCCGCCGAGGGCGGCCCCGCCGCTCCGGCAGCCGCCGAAAAGCCGATCGCGGATCTTCTGGCCAACGCAAGTGCCGAACAGGGCGCTGCCATCTTCAAGAAATGCCAGGCCTGCCACTCCGGCGAGAAGGGCGGCCCCAACAAGGTCGGCCCGGATTTGTGGGATCTCATCGACCGCCCGGTCGCCGAGCATGAGGGCTTCGCCTATTCGGCCGGCATGAAGGAGTTTTCCAAGGGCGGCACAGAGAAGTGGACCTACGACAACATCAACCACTTCATCACCTCGCCGAAAAAATTCGTGAAAGGCACGGCGATGGGCTTTGCCGGCCTGCCGAAGGAAGAAGACCGCGCCAACGTCATCGCCTATCTGCGCACGCTGTCGGACAATCCCAAGCCGCTGCCCGCGCCGGGCGCTGCCGCCGATGCATCCGCCCCCGCCAAGCCCGCCGAAGGGGCCGCACCGGCCAAGCCGGCCGAAGGCGCAGCTCCTGCCAAGCCAGCGGCGCCTGCGGCTCCCGCCGCACCAGCTCCGGCCGCCCCGGCACCGGCGCCTGCTCAATAAATCGGATATAGTCTCGACGACCTTGAAAAAGCCGGGTTCTGCCCGGCTTTTTCGTTAGGAAAACCGCCTCTACGGCGACAAAGCCGCGCATGGCGGTTTTCACGCGCGGCAAATCATCTAGATTGCCTTTCTGGATGATGGCACGCATCGCGAAGAGGACAGTGGATGACGCTTGGCCCAGTGCTTCTCAAATCGTTGCTGGCGGCAGCCCTGCTGGCCGCGGGGTTGCAGGCGGCCCTGGCCGATGAGTGGCGCACCACCTCATCGCTGATCGGCGAATCCAAATATGGCGACAATTTCCAGCACTACGACTACGTGAACCCCAACGCACCCAAAGGCGGCACGCTGAATTCGGTGGTACTGGGCACTTTCGACAGCTTCAATCCCTATATCGTGCAGGGTTCACCGGCCGCCGGCCTGGTCGGGTTCGGCGGCGGCCTGCTCTACGACACGCTGATGGAGCAGGCGACCGACGAAGGCAGTGTCAGCCATCCGCTGATCGCCGACGCCTACAAATACCCGGCCGACTTTTCCTCGGCGACTTACCGGCTCGACCCCCGCGCGAAATGGCATGACGGCCAGCCTATCACCGTCGACGACGTGATCTGGTCATTCCAGGTGCTGAAGGCGAACAGCCCGATGTACAGCCGCTATTTCGAGAATGTCACGGATGCCGTGGCCGTCTCGGATCGCGAAGTCGAGTTTCATTTCAGCCAGAAGGGCAACCGCGAGCTGCCTAAAATCCTGGGTGACCTCGCCGTGCTGCCGAAACATTGGTGGGAAGGCACGGATGCCAACGGCAAGAAGCGCGACGTCACCAGGCCGACGCTGGAGCCGCCGCTCGGCTCCGCCGCCTACAAGATCGCCAGCTTCAAGCCTGGCTCGGAAATCGTCTGGCAGCGCGTGCCGGACTATTGGGGTGCCAAGCTGCCGGTGAAGGTCGGCCGCGAGAATTTCGACAGGCAGCGTTTCACCTACATCCTTGATGACAATGCCGCCTGGCAGGCCTTCACCAAGGGCGGACTTGACGACATCAAACCGGAAAACAGTTCGAAGCGCTGGAAAACATTCTATGATTTCCCGGCGGTCAAGGCCGGCGATGTCATCAAGCAGGAATTCAAGACCACCTCGCCAGAGCCGATGCAGGCTTTCATGCTCAACCAGAGGCGCCCGCTGTTCCAGGACCGCCTGGTGCGGGCCGCGCTGACCTATCCTTTCGACTTCGAGACGATGAACCGTACGCTGTTCTACGGGTTCAACACTCGCACCAGCAGCTATTTCCAGGGAACTGAACTGGCCTCCAGCGGCTTGCCGCAAGGCAAGGAGCTGGAAATTCTTGAACAGTATCGCGACAAGCTGCCGCCCGAACTGTTCACCCAGGAATTCAAGCTGCCGGTCTACGATTCGCCGCAAGCCGAGCGCAAATACCTGAAGCAGGCTGTCGACCTCTTCGCCAAGGCTGGATGGGTGATCAAGGGCGGCAAGATGGTCAATGCCAAGACCGGCGAGCCGTTCAAGTTCGAGATACTCGGCTGGAACGACACCGACCAAGTCATCTCCAGCCCCTATATCGCCAATCTGCGCAAGATCGGCGTCGACGCCACGTTGCGCATCATCGACCAGACCCAGTACGTCAACCGCGTCAACAATTTCGACTACGATGTCATTATCGGGCAACTCGGCCAGTCGGAATCGCCTGGCAATGAGCAGCGCGACTTCTGGAGTTCCAAGGCCGCCGACAGGCCGGGATCGCGCAACTACGCCGGCATCAAGAACCCGGTCGTCGATGCCCTGGTCGATCGCATCATCTTCGCCACCGACCGCGAGGACCTGGTTGCCGCCACCCACGCGCTCGACCGCGTGCTGCTGTGGAACTACTACGTCGTGCCGCAGTACTATCGAGCCGTGGTCTGGCTGGCTTACTGGAACAAATTCGGCATTCCCGCCAAACAGCCGAGCTATATCGGCGCCGACCAGAATTCCTGGTGGATCGATCCGGAGAAGGAAAAGGCGCTGGCGGCCAAATACAAGGGCAACAATTGATGGCGGTGCTGCCCCGTCGCGATTTCCTGGGCCTGGGCAGTGCCGCCGCTGTCGCCGCCCTGTTGCCCGGAAAAGCCTTTGCCAATATTGCGACCGGCACCAAACTGCACGGCCTGTCCGCCTACGGCGACCTCAAATACAAACCGGATTTCACGCATTTCGACTACGTCAATCCGGATGCACCCAAGGGCGGCCAGATGAATTTCGCGCCGCCGAACGCCACGCTCAACCAAAGCTTCCTGACCTTCAACACGTTGAATTCCCTGGTATTGAAAGGAGATGCGCCGCCGCGCACCGAACTCTGTTTCGATTCCTTGATGGCAAGCGCGCTCGACGAGCCGGATGCGGTCTACGGCCTGCTTGCCGAGTCTGTCACCTTGTCGCAAGACCGCAACGGCTTCCGCTTCGCGCTGCGACCGCAAGCGCGTTTCCACGACGGCTCGCCGCTGACCGCCGAAGACGTCGTCTTCGCGTTGAAGCTTTACAAAGAGCAAGGGCATCCGAACCTTTCCCAGGCGTTGCGGTATATGACCGACGCGGTCGCCGAGGATCCGCTCACCCTCAACCTTACCTTCAACGGCGAACAGTCCGCGCAAAACATCCTCAGGATCGTGGCGATGCCGATCGTGTCCAAGGCCTTTTATGCGGCCAATGATTTCAATGCTTCGACGATGACGCCGCCGCTCGGCTCGGGACCATACAAAATGGGGCGAGTGGCCGCGGGACAGACAGTCGAATATGAGCGCGTGGCCGACTATTGGGGCCGCGACCTCCCGGTGAACCGCGGCCAGTATAATTTCGACCGTATCCGCATCGACTTCTATCTCGACCGGCAGGCGGCGTTCGAAGCCTTCAAGAAGGGTGACACGCATTTTCGCGAGGAGTTTACCGCGCGGGTCTGGGCGACCGGCTACGATTTTCCGGCGCTCAAGGACGGCAAGGTCGTCAAACGGGAATTTCCCGGCGAGAAGACGCCAGACATGCAGGGCGTCGCACTGAACCAGCGTCGTGCGCAATTCCGCGATGAGCGGGTGCGACGGGCGATCGCCCGGTGTTTCGATTTCGAATGGATGAAGCGGGCGTTGTTTTATGGCTCTTACGAGCGCTCTCAATCGAACTTCGAACGGTCGGATTACAAGGCCGAAGGCTTGCCCTCGCCTGAGGAATTGGTCCTGCTGGAGCCATTCCGGGCCGAGTTGCCACCGGAGGTTTTTGGCGAAGCCGTGACGCAGCCTCTGTCCGACGGGTCAGGCCATGACCGCAAGCTGCTGGGCGAGGCTTCGAGATTGCTCGCGCAAGCCGGCTGGAAGCGGGCGGGCAATTTCGTCGTCAACGACAAGGGCGAGCGGCTGCGGGTGGAAATGCTGACGGAGGATGACGGCATCGTTCGCATCTACACCCCATGGTCCGAGAATATGAAGGCGATCGGGATCGACGCTTCGATCCGGCAGGTCGATTCGGCGCAATATGAACAGCGGCAGAGCGATTTCGACTTCGATATTACCGTGCTGCATTGGTCGATCGGGGCGACGCCGACTGACGACAGCCTGGAGATGCTCTATGATTCTCGAATGGCGAAAATCCCGGGGCAGCGCAACTACCCCGGAACAGAAAGCAAGGCCATCGACGCGTTGATCGTGGCAGCCGGCAAGGCGCAAAGCCGGTCCGAACTCGTCACCGCGCTCAGAGCGCTCGATCGGGTCTTGCGCGCGCGGCTGGACTGGATTCCAACATACTATCTGGCGAATCACCGCGTCGCCTATTGGGACATGTTCGGCTTCGTCGAGCAAAAGCCCGATTTCGGCTTTCCGGTCGAGACGCTGTGGTGGTTCGACAAGGGCAAGGCGGCAAAAATTGGCAAAGGCTGAATTTCTTGCGGGCGTAAGCACCGCCCCTCACCTGCCTGCCGGCATCCTCGGCCCGTATAGTGACGGGGAAAGAGGCGCGTTCATCGACGGTTTCGCCAATCACATGCGTCGGGAGGGCACCATCTGATGGGCGCCTATATCCTGCGCCGCATCCTTTTGATGATTCCGACCCTGTTCGGCATCATGGCGATCTCGTTCGCCGTCATCCAGTTTGCGCCCGGCGGCCCGGTCGAGCAGGTCATCGCCAAGCTGACGAACCAGGGCGGCAGCGACCGTCTGGGCGGTGGCGGCGGCGATGCGGGCGGCGGTAATTTCGATGCCGCCGGTGACGTCGGTTCAAAATATCGCGGCGCGCAGGGGCTCGATCCGGAATTCATCAAGAAGCTGGAGAAGCAGTTCGGCTTCGACAAGCCGCCGCTCGAGCGCTTCGGCCTGATGCTGTGGAATTATATCCGGTTCGATTTCGGCGACAGTTATTTCCGCGACATTTCGGTGCTCAACCTGATCCTGGAAAAAATGCCGGTGTCGATCTCGATCGGGCTGTGGATCACGCTCCTGTCCTACCTGATCTCGATCCCGCTCGGCATCCGCAAGGCGGTGAAGGACGGCAGCCCCTTCGACATCTGGACCAGCGGCGTCGTCATCGTCGGCTATGCCATTCCGGGTTTCCTGTTCGGCATCATGCTGATGGTGCTGTTTGCCGGTGGTTCGTTCTGGGACTGGTTCCCGCTGCGCGGCATCGTCTCGGACAATTGGGACCAGTTGTCATGGCCGGCCAAGATCGGGGACTATCTCTGGCACATGACCTTGCCGCTGACGGCGCTGGTGCTGTCGGCTTTCGCCACGACGACGCTGCTGACCAAGAATTCCTTCCTGGAGGAAATCCGCAAGCAGTATGTGGTGACCGCCCGCGCCAAGGGCCTCTCGGAACGGCAGGTGCTCTATGGCCATGTCTTCCGCAACGCCATGCTGATCGTCATCGCCGGTTTTCCCGGCGCCTTCATCTCGGCCTTCTTCACCGGTTCGCTGCTGATCGAAAACATCTTCTCGCTCGATGGGCTCGGCCTGCTCGGCTTCCGGTCGGTGGTCGAACGCGACTATCCCGTGGTGTTCGCCAACCTCTACATCTTCTCGCTTCTCGGCCTGTTCGTCGGATTGCTGTCCGACCTCATCTACACCTGGGTCGATCCGCGCATCGATTTCGAGCGGAGAGACGTTTGATGTCGGAGGCAAGTGTTACCGCCGGGGTCGTGCCGGAGCGGATGCCGCGGCCGTTTCTGTCGCCGCTCAACAAGCGCCGCCTGCAGAACTTCAAGGCCAACCGGCGCGGCTACTGGTCGCTGTGGATCTTCCTTGTCCTGTTCGTGCTGTCGCTGTTCGCCGAATTCATCGCCAACGACAAGCCGATCATCGCCTCCTACAAGGGCGAGATCCTGTTTCCGGTGCTGGTCGCCTATCCCGAAGAGAAGTTCGGCGGCTTCTATGCCGTCACCGACTATCGCGACCCGGTGATCCAGGACGAGATCAACGCCAATGGCTGGATGATCTGGCCGCCGATCCGCTATTCATACCAGACCGTCAACAACGCCATTCCCGAAGCAGCCCCGGCCAAGCCGTCCTGGCAGTATGACGCCAAGACGCGCTGCAACCAGTACCCGCAAGGGGCTGATGATCCGGCCTGCAGCGTCGGTAACTGGAATTGGCTGGGCACCGACGACCAGGCGCGCGACGTGCTGGCGCGGGTCATCTACGGTTTCCGCATCTCGGTGCTGTTCGGACTGATCCTGACCGCCGGCTCGGCTCTGATCGGCGTCGCGGCCGGCGCCCTACAGGGCTATTTCGGCGGTTGGACGGACCTGCTGTTCCAGCGCTTCATCGAGATATGGTCGGCTATTCCCGTGCTCTATCTCCTGCTCATCGTCGCCGCCATACTGCCGCCGGGCTTCTTCATCCTGCTCGGGCTGATGCTGCTGTTTTCCTGGGTGGCGTTGGTCGGCGTGGTGCGGGCCGAATTCCTGCGCGCGCGCAATTTCGAGTACGTCAACGCGGCGCGCGCGCTCGGCGTGCGCAACCGCACCATCATGTTCCGGCACCTGTTGCCCAACGCCATGGTGGCGACACTGACCTTCCTGCCGTTCCTGCTCTCAGGCTCGATCTCGACGCTGACCTCGCTAGACTATCTCGGTTTCGGCCTGCCGCCGGGCTCGGCCTCGCTTGGGGAATTGCTCAAGCAGGCGCAGCGCAATCTCAACGCGCCGTGGCTCGGCATTTCCGGCTTCGTCGTCATCTCGCTGATGCTGTCGCTGCTGGTCTTCGTCGGCGAAGCGACACGCGACGCCTTCGATCCGCGCAAGACGTTCCGATGAGCGAGCCTCCCCTGCTCTCGGTCCGGGACCTCAGCGTCGCCTTTGCGCAAGGCGGACAGCAGTCGCTGGCCGTCGATCACATCTCCTTCGACATCGCCAAGGGCGAGACGGTGGCGCTGGTCGGCGAATCCGGCTCCGGCAAATCGGTCTCGGCGCTGTCGGTGCTGAAGCTCTTGCCCTACCCCAGCGCGAGCCACCCCTCGGGCAGGATCCTGTTCCAGGGCGCCGACCTGCTCGCCATGAACGAGAAGCAACTGCGGCAGGTGCGCGGCAACAAGATCACCATGATCTTCCAGGAGCCGATGACCTCGCTCAATCCGCTGCACACGATCGAGCAGCAGATCGTCGAGATCCTGAAGCTGCACCAGGGCATGGCCGACCGCCCGGCCAAGGCGCGCACGCTGGCCCTGCTCAACGAGGTCGGCATCCGTGATCCGCAGAAACGGCTCGACGCCTACCCGCACCAGCTGTCCGGCGGCCAGCGCCAGCGCGTCATGATCGCCATGGCGCTGGCCAACGAGCCGGAACTCCTGATCGCCGACGAGCCGACGACCGCGCTCGACGTCACCGTGCAGGCGCAGATCCTCGAGCTGCTGGCCGGCCTGAAGAGCCGCAAGGGCATGTCGATGCTGTTCATCACCCACGACCTCGGCATCGTGCGCAAGATCGCCGACCGGGTGTGCGTGATGACCAAGGGCAAGATCGTCGAGATGGGGCCTACCAAGGACATCTTCGCCAATCCGCAGCACGCCTATACGCGCCATCTTCTGGCGGCCGAGCCCAAGGGCAAGCCACCCGCGGCCAACAGCGCCGCGGCACCCGTGATGACCGGCAAGGACATCAAAGTCTGGTTTCCGATCAAGCAGGGGTTCTTCCGGCGCACCGTCGACCATGTGAAGGCGGTCGACGGTATCGATGTCACCGTGCGGGCCGGCCAGACGCTGGGCGTGGTTGGAGAGTCCGGGTCGGGCAAGACGACGCTCGGCCTGGCGCTGGCGCGGATGATCTCGTCGAGCGGAACCATCCAGTTCAACGGGCGCGACATCAACCAGCTCTCGTTCAACGCCATGCGCCCGCTCCGGCGCGAACTGCAGATCGTCTTCCAGGATCCTTTCGGGTCGCTCAGCCCCCGCATGTCCATCGCCGAGATCATCGAAGAAGGCTTGAAGATCCACGAGCCGAAGCTGTCGCTCGACGAGCGCGACGACAAGGTGGTCGACGTGCTGAAGGAAGTCGGGCTCGACCCGGCCACGCGCAACCGCTATCCGCACGAATTCTCCGGCGGCCAGCGCCAGCGCGTCGCCATTGCGCGCGCCATGGTGCTCAACCCGCGTTTCGTCATGCTGGACGAGCCTACCTCGGCGCTCGACATGAGCGTGCAGGCGCAGGTGGTCGACCTCCTGCGCGGCCTGCAGGCCAAGCATGACCTCGCCTATCTCTTCATCAGCCATGACCTCAAGGTCATCCGGGCCCTGGCCAACGATGTCATCGTCATGCGCAATGGCCAGATCGTCGAAGCCGGTCCTTCCGAACAGATTTTTGAAAAGCCGCAAACCGACTATACTCGGGCGCTGATCTCGGCCGCCTTCAAGATAGAAACCGCCCCGACGGGGGTCGTCAGCGAGTGACTCCTTCCTTCGCAATTCCGGACGGAAAGCCGCCTTGCGCCTTCCCGCAATTGCTCCAAACCGAACAACAGGACAAAATCCATAAATGGAAAAAGGCAAAATCCTGCTTGCCGTCACCGGCTTTCACCCGCAGCGCTGGCGCGAACTGCTGTCCGCAGAGCGCGAGGTGGTGCTCGAGCCGGACGGCGCCAGCGATCCTTCGATCACCTATGCGGTGGTGTGGAAACAGCGGCCGAACCTGTTGGGGTCGCTGCCCAATCTGCGCGCCATCTTCTCGATCGGCGCCGGTGTCGACCACATCTTCTCCGATCCCAGCCTGCCGGACGTGCCGATCGTCAAGGTCGTCGCCGGCAACCTGGCCCAGCACATGACCGAATATGTCGTCTGGCGGGTGCTCGATCATCACCGCCAGGGCCTGCTGTACCGGTCGCAGCAGCCGAAGAAGATATGGCGCGAGCCGGCGCAGCGCACCGCTGAAGATATCTCTGTCGGCATCATGGGGCTCGGCAGTCTCGGCCGCGCGGCGGCGTCGGCGCTGCTGTCGCTCGGCTTCGCGGTCAATGGCTGGTCGCGCACCGACCGGCCGATGGAAGGTGTCGCGACCTATTGCGGCGAGGCCGGGCTGATCCCGTTCCTCAATGCCACAGACATACTGGTCGTGCTGCTGCCGCTGACGCCGGATACCAAGGGTATCATCAATTACGGCGTGCTGAAGGAATTGCGCAAGCGCAACGGTCTTGGTGGCTCGGTGCTGATCAATGCCGGTCGCGGCCGCCTGCAGAAGGATGCCGACATCGTGCGCGCGCTGGACGACGGCACGCTGAAGGAAGCGAGCCTCGACGTGTTCGAGGTCGAACCGCTGCCGAAGACCAGCCCGCTATGGGCCCATCCGAAAGTATTCGTGACGCCGCATGCCGCGGCCACGTCCGATCCCGTCCACCTGGCGCCGATCATGCTGCGCCAGATGGACGCCTTCGAGCGGGGCGAAAAGCTGGAGAACCTGGTGGACCGCAAAGCGGGATATTAGGCCGCTGGCATGTGGTCATCGGGATCGCCTTAGGCGACATGCGTCAGCCGGGCAGAGCGAACTTCTTCTGCTTGTCCGGCTTGCCGCAATCGCGGCGCTCGATAGACCGGTTCATGGCGTCGATCTCGCCGCTTGCCTTGTCGGCATCGCGCTTGGTCTTGGAGCGGATATCCGGAATGAACGGGCCGAAGCCCATCGCGGGGTTGGAGAATGTCGGCTTGGCCTGCTGGGACAGATTGTATTGCCGAGCCAGGGCGTTGCGTTGCGCCAGCAACTGGCCGCAAGGCACGCTGTCATATTGCAGTGAAGACTGGACGTTTTCGTCCTGGCGCTCGGACATGGAGTTGCCGACACAGCCCGCCATAACGAGGCAAGAGGCCAAGGCCATCATGTTCCAGCGCATGGAAAATCCCTCCGTACGACACTGCCCCGACATAATCCGGCATGCGATTGGGGCTTTTTCGCAGCAGAGGCACCCACAGGCCTCAGACCGCGTCGCCTGACTGCTGCCCGGCGCTTGGCTGTAGGCCGAGTCAGCAGTCTCTTGCAACAGGCTTCCCGCGCCCGAATTAGCCACTATCTTGGAACAATGCGCGCCAGCGACCTGCTCCATCCCCGGCCCGAGGGCCTTTACTGCCCGCCGGGCGACTTCTTCATCGACCCGGTGCGGCCGGTCAACCGGGCGCTGATCACGCACGGCCATTCCGACCACGCACGCTCCGGCCACGGGTCGGTGCTGGCGACGCAGCAGACGCTGGACATCATGGAGCTTCGCTATGGCGAGGGTTTTGCAGGCACGACACAGACGGCAGGACTGGGCGAGCGAATTGCCCTCAACGGCGTCGACATCAGCTTTCATCCGGCCGGCCATGTGCTGGGCTCGGCGCAGATCGCGGTCGTGCATCAGGGCATGCGCATCGTCGCCTCCGGCGACTACAAGCGGCAGCAGGACGCGACATGCCTGCCGTTCGAGCCAATCGCGTGCGACGTCTTCATCACCGAGGCAACATTCGGCCTGCCGGTGTTTCGCCACCCGCCGGACGAGGAGGAGATCGCGCGGCTCCTGAAATCGGCGGCGCAGTTCCCCGAACGCTCGCATCTCATCGGAGCCTACGCGCTGGGCAAGGCGCAACGGGTGATGCGTCTGTTGCGCGACGCCGGCTACGACAGGCCGATCTATATCCACGGCGCGCTGGCCAAGCTCAGCGACTACTACCAGAGCCAGGGCATCGATCTCGGTACGCTGGAGCCGGCGACAGTGGAGAGCGCCAGCAAGGATGATTTCACCGGCGCCATCGTCGTCGGTCCGCCGGCCGCCTTCGCCGATCGCTGGGCGAGGCGCTTTCCCGATCCGATCTCCTGCTTCGCCTCGGGCTGGATGCGCATCCGCCAGCGCGCCAAGCAGGGCGGCGTCGAGCTGCCGCTGATCATTTCGGATCATGCCGACTGGGACGAACTGACCGCCACGATCAAGGAGACCGGCGCAGAGGAAATCTGGGTGACACACGGCCGCGAGGAGGCGCTGGTGCGCTGGTGCGAACTCGAAGGCATCGCGGCGCGGCCACTGCATCTGGTGGGGTATGAGGACGAGGGCGATTGATGGCATGAATCGCTTCGCCGAACTGCTCGACCGCCTTGTGCTGACGCCGTCGCGCAACGGCAAGCTGACGCTGCTGACCGATTATTTCCGCAGCGTCGAGGATCCCGATCGCGGGCTGGCGCTGGCTGCCATCACCGGCGATCTCAACATCGCCGCGATCAAGCCGGCGATGCTGCGCATGCTGGTGACCGAACGCATGGACCCGGTGCTGTTCGGCTATTCCTACGACTATGTCGGCGATCTCGCCGAGACCGTGTCGCTGGTCTGGCCGCAGATGCCCGGAACCATACCGAACCGTGAGCCGACGCTCGGCGAGGTGGTTGCGAAGCTGCAGGCGGCGAGCCGCTCCGACGGGCCGAAAGTGCTGGCAAACCTGCTCGACAGTGCCGGCATCTCGGCCCGCTTCGCCATCATCAAGCTGGTCACCGGCGGGTTGCGCATCGGCGTGTCGGCGCGGCTGGCCAAGCAGGCGCTGGCGGATTTCGGCAAGGTCGACGTCGCTGAGATCGAGGAACTCTGGCACGGGCTGTCGCCGCCGTACACAGCCTTGTTCGCATGGCTGGAAGGCAAGGCCGCAAAGCCCGAGAGGGCCGCGCGGGCACTGTTCCGGCCGGTGATGCTGTCCAACCCGGTCGGCGACGGCGATCTCGAGAGGCTCGACCCCGCCGATTACGCGGCCGAGTGGAAGTGGGACGGCATCCGCGTCCAGGCGGTGTCGGAAGGCGGCATCCGCCGGCTCTATTCGCGCACCGGCGACGATGTCTCCGGCGCCTTTCCCGACCTCGCCGAGGCGATGGTTTTCTCGGCCACGCTCGACGGGGAATTGCTGGTCGGCGATCCCCGGGAAGCGACAGGGACATTCTCGGATCTCCAGCAGCGGTTGAACCGCAAGACGGTGTCACTGAAGATGCAGCAGCAATATCCGGCTTTCATGCGTTGCTACGACCTTTTGCAGGTCGGCGCGGAGGATTTGCGGGGATTGCCCTTCCGGGAGCGGCGCGTCCGCCTTGAAAACTTCGTGAAAACGCTCGACCCGAGCCGCTTCGATCTTTCGCCATTCGTCGCGTTCTCGGACTGGCAGGCGCTGGAGGAACTGCGCCGGGCGCCGCCGCACCCGATCATCGAAGGCGTGATGCTGAAGCGCTGGGATTCGCCCTATGTCGCCGGCCGGCCGAAGGGGCCCTGGTTCAAATGGAAACGTGACCCGCACACGGTGGACGCCGTGCTCATGTACGCCCAGCGCGGCCACGGCAAGCGCTCGAGCTTCTATTCCGATTACACGTTCGGCGTCTGGTCCGGAGCGGAAGGCGAGGAGGAACTGGTGCCGGTCGGCAAGGCCTATTTCGGCTTCACCGACGAGGAATTGAGGCAGATCGACAAATATGTCCGCGACAACACGATCGAGCGTTTCGGGCCTGTGCGCTCGGTGCGCGCCGACCGTGACAACGGGCTGGTGCTGGAAGTCGCCTTCGAAGGGCTCAACCGTTCGACGCGTCACAAATCCGGCGTTGCCATGCGCTTTCCCCGCATCTCGCGGCTGCGCTGGGACAAGCCCGCCAACGAGGCCGACCGCATCGAGACGCTGCAGGCGCTGCTCGATCGTTGATCGCACCCTCTCCGGTGCCGGCGCTCAAGGCTCGACGGAGACGCGGATCTCGTAAATGTTGACCGCCTTGCCCTGCTTGTCGAAATCGGAGTTGATGGCGATCGTTCCGGCCGAGCCGGGCCGCTTGTCGGGGAATTTCACGTCGAAGAGATATTCGTTGCGCTGCTGGCCGACCGCATAGCGTTTGCGGCCGCAATCACCAAGCTCGCCGAAATTGCAGTCGACCGAGATCTGCGTGTCCTTGCCGTCCTCGGCGCGGGCGACAATATCGAACACGGCGTGCTTGCCGGCGAGCTTCTCCAGCACGCCTTGCCCGACATCGAAGCTGATCGCCGAACCGGAAGCGCCGGACTGGATGCGCAGGAATGGCCCGGAATCGTCCTTCATCGTTTCCGCCTTGGCGTCCGACGGAGCGCTGACATGCGCCGGGTCGGTGGGCGAAAACACGTTGATCCAGTTGCGCGCCTGATCGGCAGCGCCAGGCTTTTCCGGCCCGGTCTCGCCATCGGCCGGTGTGAAATCGTCGTCCTCGACGGTCGGCGGCGCTTCGGGCGGCGCGGTGTCGAGCTGAGCCTGGGTCTTGAAGACGCCGGTCTGCATGGCGAAAAACAGCCCGATGCCGACCGCGGCGAGCAGCGTCACGGTGAGGAAGATGGCGGTCAGCGGCAGCCGCCGGCCCCTGATGCGCCTCTCGTCGCGATCGGGCGCCACTTCAGCCGTCGCCTCGGACGAAGCGGGAGCCGACATGTCGATGGACGGCACGCCGGAAAGGGTCGCGTCGGGCATGATGTCTGGAACGACCGGCAAGACGCGTGAGCGCGGGGCATCGGCAGCCGGCTGCGCAGGCTCGTCGACGGAAACTGCGGGCGGTGCGGCGCTCTCGCCGGTTGCGGCGGGTGCGGCCGGGCTCGCCGGAAGCTCGACCGCCGGTGCATCGGACTCAGCCTGGGGAGCGACATCCGGCACCGCCGGCAGAAACTCGGATTCGATTTCGGTGATCTTGGCCTGGATCGCCTTGCGGCGCTTGATGGCGACTTCCACCGTCACGCCGGGATTGGCCTGGAGCGCACGGTCGAGCGCGGCGAAAGCCGAGCGATAGACCTTCTCGCGGTACGCGCGGTCCTCGGCATTGCCTCTTTCGAGGGCGTTCCGGATCGCTTTTTCGATTGCGTCCAAGCGAGATCCCTCTGTGCGTTGCCCAAACCTCGCCATGATCGTTAGCCGCAGCCGACCAATCAATCAACGGGCGAGCGTCCGCATTCTGCCTCGTTGGAGTGTCCAAAGTCCATCTTGGCGGTATTCCGGCAACGAAATCAACATGCTTCATCGATCTTTGCCGGGATGGAGGCACGGGACAGGCGCCATGTACCGGCCGACGGGCAAAGGGCGTGCAGCCGGCTTTGTCGGCGATGCGTCGGGGCGGAACGACGCGCAACACGAATTGCCGGGCCGCATCCTGAATTCGCAATCGTCCATCTTGAATTCGCCGTCGGTTGAGTCTATCACCCAGCCCATCTTGGAGGCCTAACGCTTCCCGGGCCGCTTTAGCTCAGTTGGTAGAGCACATCATTCGTAATGATGGGGTCGCGTGTTCGAGTCACGCAAGCGGCACCACTTCCCCAGCCATTGCTGTCGTCGTCATGACATCTGTCCCTGCCACAAGGGTAATCCACTTTCGGCAGCGAAGTCTTTGTCCTCCGCGTAGATCGGTTCGCCTCTTCTCACCACCCGTCGAAGCAGGGCCGCATCTTCGTTGGCGTGATATCGAAAGGCATTTCGGGTGTCGTATCCATGCCCGGCCTGGGACAGGGAAAACCCGCTGACCACCACAGGGGCGAAACCGGCGAAACGCGCCAGTATGATCGCGAAGGCTCCGGTGGAGATTTTCCGGTGCCAGCCGCGGAACATATGATACTTGCCGCTAAGCTGCCAGACGACGTTGGCAAGCTGCCATTTGGTAAGCGCCTGCAAGGTTTCATAACGATAGTCGAAGGTGCGACAACCGGCTTTCAGCTTGTCCTCGACATCAGGCCAAACCGGGATGATCAGGTGCTTTGCCTGGCGTCCGTTTAACAGATCACGCTTGTAGAAATCCTGTTCGCTGGCGTCGACAAAAATGCCGCGGCGGATAACGGCGATATCAGGAACGGGGAGGCCGACGGTTTCCGCCAAAAGCTGGGAAGCATTGACGGTCACAAGTGCCCAATCGGCATCATATCCCTGCGGGAGGCGAAAATTCGGCGCCGACCCCATCACCAAGGCGGGACCTGTGGCCCTGGGCAGGCGAAGAATTGGTTTTTGGAAGATTGGCAAGAGATCCGAAAGCGGAGTTTTCATCCGGGAATCTGAACCGCCTGTTCCTCAAACGCGCGCAGGATGCTCTCTTCCCGGCTCCACAATTCGTCCCATTGCGTGGTGCCGGACCAACCCGCAAACCAAGGGCCGCCGAGCGTATAATGCGCCAGCGAGACATCGGCGGGATCGAGTTCGGAAGCCGAAGCCCCGACGAGGTAGTTCCACGCCAGGGGCAATTCGCCGATCTCGTGGTCCTCAAGCCATTTGAAGGCGTGGAGGTCACGTCCGGGCCACGTATTGAGCATCTCGTTGGTCAGCCGCTTGTTGGCGGGATGATCCAGATTCCATAAAACGACCGACGACCAGTTCTTGCGGCGATAGAACGTCTGCGTTTGTCCGTCCATCTTGACCGCTTCGGATTCGCGTTGCTGGTGCTTGACCGCCATGATCGCGTAGGAAGGATCGAGCAGATCGAGCAGTTTGACCGGATCCTTCAGAAACAGGACGTCGCAATCGCAGAACATGGCCCAGCCGCTTTGCCCCATGAACGGAACGGCAAAGCGCGATATGGCAAACTCGGTCGCCATCGGCGCCTCGGAAATCGGGCACCAGAGCTTACCGTCACGTACTTCCATCGGTCGCGTCATGATTCCTTGGGCTACAAGGTCCTTGAGCACGAGCGGCTGTATCTGCAACGGGGTGCTTGTCCGCCGATAGGCGCTCCATCGCGCCACGTCCAGAACTCGGGATTCGCGCGGATCATAGCCAATGTAGATTGGTATCATGTGGCAGTTCTATAATCTGATGTGAATTTAGACGAATCTAGCATGGCAGCACTGCACGCGGAAGACCAGAAGCACATTCGCAATGCCGTGTGTCCGGGTTGCCACGAGCGTTTCATCTCTGAAGGTGTCGATGGTGTTTTTGCGCGACAAGTGCCAAGCAACCGGCATCGCACCTCTTCACGACGGAGCTGTCGAGCGGATCGTCGCACTCACATTTGAGACAGCTCACCAGCAAGCCACATCGACCGTTGTTATTTGACCTCACATCTCCCGAACTGGCCTGTCCAGAGTGGCAGACCGAGCGAGCCCGCCACATGCGGATCGCTCGTATAAAGGGGGAAACCGAGCGCCAACAGCGCCAGCAGGGTGGCACGGTCGGAACCGACGTGCATCCGGTCGATGTTCAGTTTGTTGTACACATGGCCGTGCGAACCCGGGTCAATACCCGTGATGATCACGGCCGGCGCGCCGTTATGCAAGGCGTAAAGGACCGCCGTGATCCCGGTCGAGAACTTCTCCTCCAGATGCATCTCGAAATTGGGCACACCCATCACTGCTTCGTAGAGCGCCATGCGCTGGTGACGGGTCATCGTGCGCAGGTCGCGACAGCGGTAGTTGAAGGCCGCGATGTTGCAGCGCAATTCCTCCATCGTGCGGTGTGCGCGCACAATCCAGAGCAGATCGGTCTCCTGGCCGGTCAAGACGGCGCGCACGGCCACAGCGTTTGGCTTGGTCGCGTCAAGCTGGTTGACGTAAAGAAATGTCGCGTCAGGGGTACCCATCCCCCAGCGGGCCGTGACGGTCTGCGAGCCATTCACGGTAAAGAGTGTGAAAGCATCGCGCTGAAAACCCACCGGCGGGTGTGAGACCGGCGCGGAGCCTACGATGAGGACCGGCTTTGTAAGCGGCACAGGGTGCCGTGGCGCCTGGGGATGCAGCAGGCGATATAACAGTTTCCGCTTAACCACCAGAAGCGGGTGATCGAACAAGCGCTTGCGCAGCGGCTTCTGTGCATCGGGATTCGCTGCGCTATGCTCTGCAATCTCCAGAGCGATCCCCTTGGCCTTCGCCAAACCGGCCTCCTCTCAATGCTTTCCCGGGCATGTACTCCCCCCTGCCAGCCGGCGTTGATCAGCGGCTTGATCGTTGGGGCAGGCAGCAACCATAACGTGACGAATCATTTCCTCCGGCGCTCTGATGGGAACCCTTCGCTTTTCCCCAAGCGCTTCAAGCCTCTCTCACTCAATGTCGCAACTCTACTGTATTCGGCACGAGACTGCATGCGGGTTGCTGTTGTTTGTTGCTTCTGATCACGGTTCGATAGAACTCCGTCCGAAACTCATGGTGCCAGATCGGCAGCATCGCCGAAGCGATAGCCGCGCTCAATACTCAGCAGAGGATCAATCTCCACCAGCCGAACAGGAATTTCAACATCCAATTTCGACAGCAAACGGCAAGACACATTGCTGCAACTGCGACCGAATCTACAACTGGGACCGAGACCCGACCTCAAAACGCCGCCTGGCACTGTGGATCGCGATGCTGGCCGAATGCATCCGCCATTGTCGAGACCGAGGTTTGATGTGAAACTCCCGGCGTCAGCATGGGAGGTCAAAATGCCCAACAGTTTCAAGACCGGAGACGTCGTCAAGCTGAAGTCCGGAGGCCCGAAGATGACGATAAGCGACGGTGCCGCCTCCGGCACATATATGTGCCATTGGTTCAACCGCGAGGGCGATGTATGGACCCCGCAGCATGCCGGCTTCAAGCCGGACCAGCTGGTGGTGGCGGACCAATCGACATAGAACGGTTCACCGTTTCGCGGAAGCGGCGAAACGCTCTATCTCTTTGTTTTTACGCAATTCCATAGGGAAAGCGCTACGCGCTTTTCCCGGGAAAACCGTACACACTTTTCTTGGAATTGCTCTAGTTCCTGCCCTTCGGCTGAAGGGTTCGAACATGGCGCAAGCAGCGCCCGATCGGGCGCGTTGTTGCGGCATGCGCCTGCTGGCCCAAAAGTCACCGACGGATTTCTACCGCCGCTGCGTTTAACGGGAGAAGCGTCGCCACGGCACAATGCCATGGCAGCGCGCCAACCGGAGACGCCAGCATGATACGCCGTTCGATCCTTGCCGCTGCCTTGAGCCTGCTGACCGCCACGGCGTTCGCCCAGACGGCGACACAGCCTCCGGCCGCGACGTCCCCTTCTGCACCGCCCCCCGCTGCCGCGCCAGCCACGTCAAAGACCAGGCCCGAAATCACGCTGGCCAAGTTCCAGAAGCGGCGTGAGAAGGCGATCATGGCCGCCGACACGGATGGCGACGGCAAGATCAGCCTGCTGGAATGGGAGGCCCTCCAGGCAAAGCGCGGCACCAAGGGCGACCCGACACAGTCCTTCGCGCGCGCGGACTCGAACCATGACGGCTTCATCGACCGCGCCGAGCTCGATGCGTTCTTCGCCCAGCGCTTCGCCAGGCTGGACAAGAATGGCGACGGCGTTCTGAGCGTCGACGAAATGCCGGGCCATAAAACCGCTCCCAAGGCGGAGCAATGAACGGGGGTAATGGCACGCGATGACCATCAGGGGTGCGCCAGCCGATGAGCGCGGATCCGGACGAGGAGCTGGTTCGCCGTGTCGGCGCCGGCGATCCGGCGGCCGTGCAAACGCTCGTCGCGCGCAAACTGCCGCGTATCCTGGCGCTTGCCGTGCGCATGCTGGGCGACACGGCAGAAGCCGAGGATGTCGCGCAGGAGACCTTCGTCCGAATCTGGCGCCATGCCTCGGGCTGGCGGCGCGGCAATGCACGCTTCGACACCTGGATCCACCGGGTGACGCTGAACCTCTGCTACGACCGGCTGCGCCGCCGCCGCGAATGGGTGACAGACGATCTGCCGGAGGTGATGGACCCGGCGCCGCTTCCGGATGCCCAGCCGCGGGAAGACGCGCAGCGCGTCGAACAGGCCCTGCAAGCCATCGCCCCGCGCCAGCGCGAAGCCATCATCCTGGTCTACTATCAGGACATGTCGAACATCGAGGCGGCCACGACCCTGGAGATCAGCGTCGATGCCCTGGAGAGCCTGCTTTCGCGCGGCCGCAGGGCGTTGCAGGCGATCCTGGCCAGGGACGGTGTCCATGAATGAAAACCGCGCCGCCATGAAGGCGCAGCGTTCGCGCCTTGCCGACACCGCCTGGCGGCCGGCTCCGATGATCGCCGCGCCGTGCGGGCACGCGATGCCAGCGGGCAAGGGGCCAACAGGCAAGGGAAAGACCGATGTCTGACCGATCCAGGGACGCACCGACGATGGATGCCGAACGCTTTGCCGTGCTGGCGGCAGCCTATGGCGGCGACTTGCGGCGATGGCCACAGGCCGAACGCGCGGCGGGCAGCATCCTTGCCGCAAGCGACGCGGGCGCGGCTATTCTGAGGAATGCCGGCAAGCTCGACGCCCTGCTCGACAGCTATCGCGTCGAGGCGCCCGGCAAGGCGCTGCACGGCGGCATAGTGAGGGCTGCCGACCGGCATCTTGCCCAACGCTCGCGCCAGCGTTTGTGGTGGCTGGGACTGGGACTTGCCGGCATCGGCCTGGCCGGCGCGGTTGCCGGATCGGCTTTGGTGATCGTCGCCACGCCTGAGGTTCAGCCCGATCAGTATGTGCTGGACGCCAATACGACGGCGTTCGGCGATGCCGGTCCCGACGACACGATCGAGGAAAACCTATGAGCACGGGCCGCAAGCTCCTCATCGCGTCCGTGGCGCTGAACGTCTTCCTGGCCGGCGCCCTTGCCGGCGGCGCAGTCTGGCTGAGAAGTGGCAAGGCGGGCCAGGGCTATTCGCTGGAAGCGGTCGGAGGCCGGCTTCCGGACCAGGAACGCAGGATATTCCGCAAGGCGTTGCGTGAGGTCCGGCGCGAATCCCGCCAGGTCATCCTCGACGGCCAGCAGGCCAGGCGCGAGGCCGCCGACCTGCTGCGGCAGCCCACCCTCGACACGGCAGCCCTGACAGCCGCGCTCGAGCGGGCCCGCAACGCCGACGTCACCATGCGCATGCGGCTGGAGCAGCGCATCGTCGAGTTCGCCGCGGCAAGTTCGGCAGAGGATCGCGGCGTTCTGGCTGAGGGGCTGACAAGACGCGCCGGGTTGCCGCCGGCGCCAAAAAAATCGCCATAAGCACCGACGGAATGCGCCGAAGCCGCCGTTTAAGGCAAGAAGGGCACACCTGCCGGACAGCTTGGTGCGAACAGGTTTTCAACTTCGAGACCATTTGGAGTATCGTCATGAACCGTCTGACACAATACGCGGCCGCCGCCGCGCTTGCCTTGACCGGAACGGCCGCGACCGTTGCGGCGGCATCCGCCACGCCGATGCTGGCCCAGCCAAGCGCCCCGGCGCTGATCGAGCATGTGGCATGGGGTTGCGGCCCCGGCTGGCATCCCAACCACTGGGGGCGCTGCGTGCCCAATCGGGGGGTTGTGTATCCGCGTTATTACCGGCCCGGCCCGGTCTTCCACGTCTGGCACCCCCATCCTGTCTGGCACCCACATCGGGTCTGGCACCGCTGGCGTCACTGGTAAGCGTGCGCGGGGGCCAGCCGCTTCACCGGCCTGGCCCCCTCGACCGCAGCAACCGATCCGACCTGAGCGCATCGCGCCGAAAACGGGTTCATGCGCCGCGCTGGGCCTGAACAAGGAGCTGACGTGGCTATCCCGGCCAAAGGCTCCATGCCGCCGGACGCCGCCCTGGTCGGTGGTGCTGCTCGCCGGCGGCGCGATCAAGGGCGGCCGCGTCATAGCCGACTGGCCGGGCCTGAAGCCGGCCCAGCTCTACGAGCAGCGCGACCTGGCGCCGACCAGCGATGTCAGGGCGGTGCTGAAAGGCCTGCTCGCCGACCAGTTCGGGCTTTCGGCGGCGGTGCTCGGCGACAAGGTGTTCCCGGAGTCCGCGGCGATGAAGCCGATGCGCGATCTGGTCGTCTGAATTGCCGTTGCACACGGCGATTAAGGTTAAATTTACTATGGAATTGTTCGAAAGCTGCAAATGACACAAAGCTCCCCCCAAAGGAACGCACAGACATGTTCGTGGGGAAAGCCATATCTCGACTTCAAGGGTCTTTGCGGGCCTTCTGCCATCCGCTGGCGCTGGTGCTGATCAGCCTTGCGGGCGTTTTTGGCGCCGGCCGGGCCGAGCATGAATGGCTGTCGGTGCCGTTCTCGCTGACATTGGTGGCGGCGCTCGCGGGAGCGGTGTTCCTGACATCGGGGCGCCTTGCCTTTTCCGTCTATCTCGCCTGGATGGCCGTTGCCCTGGTGACGCTGATCTCGGCGGTCAAATTCCGGATGAAGGGGTTCTCGCTGCACTTCTACGACACGATCTTCGTGTCCACGGATCCGGGAGTGTATCGCTTCCTGCTCGGCTCCTATCTCCACCTCATCCTGCCTGTCGCCGCGGTGTTGGTGCTTGGCATCGCCGCAGCGATCCTGATCTTTCGCGCCGACCGGAAGCTTGGCTGGCCCGCATCGGCGCGCGCCCTGCTTCTGGCCGTCCTCGTCACGCTGGTGCCGCTGACCTTTCCCGCCGAGGCTTCGAAGGACCGGTACTTCTACTATATGCAGGGCCGGCACATGTCGGCCTTCTTCATCTCACTGGTGGATCTGCGCAACCTGGTCGTCGAGCCGGCGTTCGAGCAGCGGCTGCAGGCCGTCGCGCCACAGCCACCCTTCGCCGACACGGTCGACTGCGGCGACCGGGCAGCGCTTCCCGATATTTTCTTCGTGTTGAGCGAAAGCCAGTCCGATCCAAGCTATTTTCCGCAGATCGCCAGTGGCCCGGGATTCCTGCAGCGATTTGCACCTGCCGCCGGCGAGCCCCGCCCGATGCAGGTCGAGACGTTCGGCGGCGGCACCTGGATCAGCAATTTGTCCTTGATGACCGGGGTTTCGGCCAGCGATTTCGGCTGGCGAAGTCCCTATCTGACGATCACGCTACAGGATAAGGTCGCCGGCGCGTTGCCGGAGTTGCTGGCGCGCTGCGGCTATCGAACGGCCGCCATGACGCCGATGGACTTTACCTTCGTCAACGAGGGGCCTTTCTTGAAGTCGATCGGGTTCGAGAACGTCCTCGACATCAAGGATATCGCCGCGCCCTTCTACCATCTGCGCGACAGTTTCTATTACCACGCGGCGGAGGCATTCATCGCCAGGCACCGCCGGGAAGACGGCCGGCCACTGTTCCTCGAAATCCAGACCATGTTTCCGCACTCGCCCTATGAGGGGCGGATGGAGCCGGGATTGAAGATGGAAGGCGAGCCTTTCGCGGACGATTTCCAGGTCGGCGAATATCTGCGCCGCATGGCGATCGCGCGCGGCGACCTTCAGGATTTTCTCAAGCAACGGGAAGCGGAGGCCGGCACGCGCGGCGCCGTGGTGCTCGAATTCGGCGACCACCAGTCCTCGGCGACCAAACCGTTTGTCGATGCGACCGCAGGCAGTGACGCGCTGGCCAAGCTTGACTCGCTCGCCTATCGCACCTTCTACACCCTCACGACGTTCCATCATCCACTGCGTCACCCGATGCCCGATATGGCGTCGCTCGATATTGCCTTTCTCAGCGCAAGCCTGCTCGATGCCGCCGGCCTGCCGATGTCACCCGTCATGTCTGATCTGGTGCGGTTGCGTGACCATTGCGGCGGCAGGTTCCATGGCTGTGCTGACCGGGCCGAGGTGGATGCACATCTGCGCCGCCGCGCCGATTCAGGACTGCTGCATCTTTTCCCGCAAGCTGCGCCGCTTCATTCACAAGTCGAAACACGGTGACGGCGCGACGCGGCCTCAGTGTGTCGGCCCGGCCCCCAGCGTCGCCACCGTCTTGAGGGCGCCGTCGAGCATGTCGCCCTTCTCGTCCTTCAGCGCCGCCTCGCGCAACCGCCTGATCCAGTCAGCGGCGTCGGCGCGCCCCTTGAGCAGGTCGAGCGCCGACAGCACGCGGTCGAACTTCGACTGGGCACGGACATGGGTGTCGCTGTAGCCCTTGATCAGCCGGCGGCAGTTCAGGATCTCGACGGCCAACGCATAGTCCTCACGCGCATGGCCCAGCGCCAGCGCGTACCAGCTCTCCAGATGCGCGGCTTCTACCTTGTGGCGCAGCAGGCGGCGGCGCCAGCGGCGCAGGCCGCCGATGAACCACAGAGCGGTGAAACCGGCAAAACTATCGGTACGGATGCGCCGGCCGCGATTGATGCGACGGTCAAGGAAGGCGGCGAGCTTCGGCCGGTTCTCGATGTAGCTGCCCAGCCCCGCCGGCAGCGTGCCGCAGAACTCCTCGATGCGCGGATGGAAATACTCGGTCACCTGCAGGACCGAGCCATCCCTGACGCCGACCTCCTTGCGCACGCGCCTGTCGCGGGTCGAGCGCGTCTTCAGGTCGGCGACGCGGATCATGTCGTCGTAGCATAGGGCGTTCGCCAAATGCTTGGCGGCGGCGATCGAGAGGGCATAGGCTCGATCAGGCCCGTCCAGCACGACGGCTTTGTCCAGGCGGTCGAGATATTCGCGTCCGTAGGCAATGTCCTGATAGTCCACGACCTTTCGCAGACCGCGCAGCGCCATGTCGCGCACCGCCACGGGCATCACGTCGATGCGGGCGGCCAGGGCCTGCCAGCCCCGCAGGAGGTCTTGCGGGCCACTCACCTGTCCAGCGGCCAGGGCGGAGCCGACGACAGCTGCTTCCGCCGGTTTTGGCGCAGCCGATGATGCCGTGCCGCGCGCGCGATCACAGGCGGCGGCGAAGGCGGCGAGGCTGGCCTTGACGCCGCGGCCACCGGCGCCGATCGCCTCCTGGTAGCTTTCGCGCGTGAACGGCAGAGCGTCGGAGCCGGCCAGCGCGCCAAGCAGACTGGCCGAGATCATCGAGCCGCTGTCGGCGGCGATCTTTTCCATATCGAAAGCGATGAAGCGCTTCGATGCGGCTTCAGCCGTCGCGTGCACCTTCGACGACGACGCCCTGCCGTCGCCGGGCTCGATCTTTTCCGATACGGCGGCGATGCGGTGCGAGGAAGTGATCAGCGTCGTGCGGTCGGGAGTGACAAAGCCGCGGATAATGGCGCGGCCGGCTTCCATCAGCTCGGCAGCGATCAAAATGTCGACGTCGCCTTGTGAGGGCGACAGCGCGAAGACCGGCAGGCGGCCGGTGTCACGGGCCATCTCGACATAGTAGATGGTGGCGCCGGTGCGCTGGGCGACGCCGGCCACCGAGGTCGATTGCGCGACGTAACCGTTGCGCTCCGCGACGTCGGTGATCCAGTCGGCAAGCACGCCGCCGCCCTGGCCGCCGACGGCAAGCACCGCAAGCTTGATAACGCGTTCGTCGGCGGCGGCGCCAGCCTTCGGGCGCAGTGTAGCGTTGGGATCAAGCATCGGCGAACATCAGACGGCGGCCCTCGCGGCGACGCTGCAAAAGGCCAATGACCGCGCGCCGGGTGCTCTCGAGGACGCGGTCCCAACGGCTCGGATTGTGCACGACGTCGGCGCGATAAAAGGACGGGCACAGCACCGCCGCGTCCGCCACCTCGCCGCAATTGCCGCAGCCGACGCAGTTCTGGTCGATGCTTGCGACAGGATCGTCGCGCAGCGGATCGTCGAGCGACTTCACCGACAGCGACGGGCAGCCGGACAGCCGCATGCAGGCGTGGTCGCCGGTGCAGATATCCTCATCGACGCCGAACTTCGGTTTGACGACGCGCGTCCCGCCCTTGATCGCCTTGTCGACCAGAGGCTTTTCGCGACGCTGGCGGTTGAGCATGCATTCCGACGAGGCGACGACGACTTTCGGGCCTTTCTCGTCCGTGGTCAGCGCCTCGCGCAGCGTGTCCTGCATCTTGCCGACGTCATAGGTGCGGTCGACATGGCGCAGCCACTTGACGCCCATGCCTTTCACGGCCTCGGTGATGGGATGCTTCGTCGACTTGGTCTTGTTGCCGGCGCGGGACGACAGGATGTCCTGCCCTCCCGTCGCGGCCGAGTAGAAATTGTCGACGATGACGATGACCCCGTCGTTCTTGTTGAACACCGCGTTGCCGATCGAGGAGGTCAGGCCATTGTGCCAGAAGCCGCCATCGCCGACGAAGGAGATCGAGCGGCGCTTGGCGTCGGGCGAATTGAAGGCCGAGGCCGAGGCCGGGCCGAGCCCGTAGCCCATTGTGGTGGCGCCGAGTTCGAAGGGCGGCATGATCGAGAACAGGTGGCAGCCGATGTCGGACGCGATATGGTGCTTGCCGAGTTCCTGTTCGACCAGTTTTGTCGCGGCAAAGATCGGCCGCTCCGGGCAGCCGATGCAGAAACCGGGCGGTCGACCTGGAACGACATTGATCAGGTCCGCCGTGTCGACGCCGTCGCCGACCTTGTTGGGAGCCCGCACTTCGCCGGGCAGAAGATGCGGCGCCTCGGTGCGCAGGAAGGCGCCGATGCCGTCGAGCATGACCTGGCCGGTATATTCGCCGGCCATCGGCAGGTGCTCCTTGCCGACCAGGCGGGTGCCACGCCCGGCCTTGTGCAGCATGGCGGCAAAGGCCTGTTCGATGTAGTTGGGCTGGCCTTCCTCGACGACCAGCACCGCCTGCTTGCCTTCGCAGAAGGACAGAAACTCGTCGTCGATCAACGGATATACGGCATTGAGCACGTAGAGCGGCACGTCGGTCTCGCCATAGGTGTCGGCAAGGCCGAGCCGCTGCAAAGCGCGGATGACGGAATTGTACATGCCGCCCTGCATGACGATGCCGACGGAGCCGTGATCGGAACCGAAGATCTCGTTGATCTTGCGGCTCTTGATGAAATCCACCGCCGCCGGCCAGCGCTTCGCGACCTTCTCCTTCTCGTGCAGGAAGGAAGCGGGCGGCAGCACGATGCGGCCGGTGTCGCGGCGGGGCGCCTCCAGCGCATCGGCCACCGTCATCGGCGGCCGCTTGTTGTCTTTGGCGGTGAAATGACCGTGGACATGGCAGCAGCGGATGCGCACCTGCAGCATGACAGGCGTGTTGGAGGCCTCGGACAACTCGAAGCCGTCTTCCACGGCCTTGACGATCGAGGGCAGGTTCGGGCGCGGGTCGAGCAGCCAGACCTGGCTCTTCATGGCGAAGGCATGGCTGCGCTCCTGCATGATCGAGGAGCCCTCGCCATAGTCCTCGCCGACGATGATCAACGCACCGCCGGTGACGCCGCCGGAGGCGAGGTTGGCGAGCGCGTCGGAGGCGACGTTGGTGCCGACCGTCGACTTGAAGGTCGCCGCGCCGCGGATCGGATAATGCACCGAGGCCGCCAGCATGGCGGTGGCGGTGGCTTCCGAGGCGCTGGCCTCGAAATGCACGCCAAGCTCGCCCAGAATGCCCTGCGCGTCGGCCAGCACGTCCATCAGATGGCTGATCGGCGCACCCTGGTAGCCGCCGACATAGCCAACGCCGCATTGCAGCAGCGCCTTGGTGATGGCGAGGATGCCTTCGCCGGCAAATTCCTCGCCGGCGCCGAGCCTCAGCTTTTCGACTTCCTTGGCAAAAGACCGTTCGGCCATTTTTGGCCTCCTTCCGTTGCCGCCCGGCTTCGGCGGCGCGTAGCTCTAGATGTCGTGCTTGCGAATGTTCTTCAGCATCTTCTGCAATGTCGCGATCAGCGCTGCATATTCGGCGTCGTCGACATCGTCGAACATGGCCTCGAAAGCGTCATGCATGGCCGGCCAGGCGCGGGTGAACTCGGTGCGGCCTTCGTCGGTCAGGAACACATGGCGGATGCGACTGTCGCTAACCCCCTGCTCGCGCCGCACAAGCCCCTGCCCCTCAAGCGTGTCGAGCGTGCGGCTCAAGGTGGACTGCTCGATCACCGTATAGACCGAGAGGTCGTTGACGGTGACGCCGTCGGTGACCGACAGCACCGCGAGCGCCCGCACCTGCGAAATGGTCAGGCCCTGCTTGCGGAAATCGTCGCGCAAGGTGGCGTTGTAGCGGCCCATGATGCGGTTCATCAGATAGGGCGCGAATTGCTGCAGGCCGATCTGACCCAAGGTCGATATGCGCTGGCGCTTTTCCGCGATTTTCTGCTCCATCATAGTCTCCCCGCCAGGAGAAAGCCGGAGCCGCCGCCGAGGCCCGCGCCCGGATGGGTCGAGGCGCCGATATGGTAGAGGTTCTTGATGCCGGTCTGGTGATTGCGGCTGGTCTTGAACGGCCGCCACAGGAAGGACTGGTCGACGGTCGAGGACCCGCCATAGGGGTCGCCGCCGACCAGATTGATGTTCATCGCTTCGAGATCGGCAGGCGAATAGGCGCGGCGCGCGATGACGCTGTCCTTGAAGCCATCGATATGACTGGCAAGGATCGCTTCGGCGCGATCGGCATAGGCCTCGCGCAGCGCGTCGGTCCATTGCCCGTCCGCCGGCGCCTGCAGCTTGCCGGCGGCATCACCCTTGATGTGACGGGGCGCCTCGGGCAGTTGCAGCCACAGGATCGCCTTGCCTTGTGGGCAACGCGAGGGATCGAGCGCGTGCGGCTGGCCGACGCAGATGGTCGGCACTTCGGGCAGCATGCCCCGCACCGCCTCGTTGCAGGCCTTCGATACCCCGTCCAACCCAGGCGTCAGATGCAGCAGCGCCACCTTGTCCAACCCCTGGCCTCGCCATGAAGGCGGCTTGTCGAGGGCATAGTGGATCTGGAAATTGCCTTTGCCGTAGCGGTATTTTTGCGTCGCTTCGACGTCGGTTTTGGGGCCGTCACTGCCGAGCAGCCGACCGTAAAGCTGCGTTGGCGTGACCGAGCAGATGACGCTCTTCTTCGCATGGACGGTTTCGCCCGAGGCCAGCCGCACGCCGGTGGCGCGACCTTCGGTCAGGATGATCGAGGCAACGTCGGCCTCGGTGGAGATGACCCCGCCGCGCTCTTTGACAAGCGCCTCGAACGCCGACAGCAGGTTCTTCGCCCCGCCCTTGACGATCGGCGCGCCCGCAGCCTCCAGCGCGAAGGCGATGACCTTGGCGATCTGGCCGGAGAAAGCATCTTCCGGCCCAAGTCCGGCATGCAGCACCCACGGTGCCCATAGCGCCCGTATGGTTTCGGACCGATAGGTGCTTTCCAGCCATCCGCGCGCCGGCACCAGCGCATCGCCGAGAAAGGCGGCCAGCCCGCGCGGGCTCCGCCGCCAGGCATCACCGGCGAGCAGCGTCATTGTCGGATAAGACCAAAGGCTGCCACCGAGCAGGCCGAACAGCAGCCCGGCATTGCGCTCGATGCCGCCGACATCCTCGGCGTGCCGGTCGCCGTCGCCTGCCGCGAGGGCGTTGAGGGCGGCGATGTTGGCGGCGCGGTCGGTTCTAAGCACCACATGGCTGCCGTCCGGGCGCAGCACGCCGGTCGGCGTCGTCGCGTGGCAGAATTCCAGCCCGTGCCGCGCGAGATCCTTGCCCAGCGCCGCATAGGCCGGCGAGGTGATGAACAGCACGAAGGTCGTCGCCATCACATCATGGATGAAGCCGGGCGCGGTGATTTCCTCGGTGCGCATGCAACCACCGATGCGGTCGTTGCGCTCCAGCACCAGCACCTTGGCGCCCTTGCCGCCGAGCATCGCCGCGCACACCAGCGCGTTGATGCCGCTGCCGACGATGATGTGGTCGGGGGCGTTCATGGGTGGCTGCCCCCGGCCGGCCGAAGGTAGGGTTCAAACACGCGATGTCGAGTTCCGTCGCGCCCCCCTCTGTCCTGCCGGACATCTCCCCCACAAGGGGGGAGATCGAATGTCGTCTCGGATTTCGCCAATCTCCAGCGCTGAAGGAATGAGCGGGGCGCGGAAGCAGCCAATCTCCCCCCTCGTGGGGGAGATGTCCGGCAGGACAGAGGGGGGCGCCGTAGAGCGCCAGCGTTGCCCTTCTCCCACCTCGTCACTGCATAATCGCCCGCGCGCATGATCTTCTCCCGAAGATCCACTTCGCCCTATTTGCCCGGCACCAGCGCCAGGGCGCGGATCGGGCTGCCGGTGCCGTGCTCGATCTTGAGCGGCGCGGCGATCAGGATGGCCCCCTTCGGCGGCAACTGGTCGAGGTTGCACAGGCTGGCCAGACCATAGCGGTTGGCCTTGTGCATCAGCGTGTGGGCCGGGAATGGCGGCTCCATGCCGCCGGCCTTGCCGGCATCGGTGCCGATCGTCTCCGAGCCCCAGCCCTTGATGTCCTTGCTGATCAGGAACTGGATTGCTTCCGCCGTCGGGCCGGGCGTGTGTGGGCCGGTCTCGTTGGCGTTGAGGAATTCGGCTTCCGAGCCGTTGCGCTTGTACCAGTCGGTGCGCATCACCACCCATTCGCCGGCGTTGATGGCGCCATGCTTGGCTTCCCACGCCTTGATGTGATCGACGGTGAGCAGGAAATCATGGTCTGCGGCGGCTTCCTTGGAGCAGTCGATGACATTGACCGGACCAATAAAGTTCTGCGCCGGAATGGTGTCGGTGGCGCCATCCGGATAATCCTTGCCGCTGATCCAGTGCTGCGGCGCGTCGAAATGCGTGCCCGAGTGTTCGCCGAGCTTCAGCCAGTTCCAGGCCCACCAGGGACCATTCTTGTCGTAACGGGAGATGTTATGGATCTCGACCTTCGGCGTGTCGACGGCAAGTTCCGGCGGCAGCTTGATCAGCGGCGTGTCAGGACCGAGCGGCGCCGACAGGTCGACCACCTTGATGGCGCCTGAAAGAAGCTGGCCGGCGACTTCGCCGAGGAGTTGTTGCGTGTCCATGGTCTCTGTTCCCTCTTGTCTGATGTGCTGAAGACTCGTTTCGGCCCTTAATATCCTACTAGACGAAAACATATGCATCTGCAATTATCTTTAAGCATAAAGGAAATGGGTGCGGGGCGTGAGCGAGTTCGACGCCATCTTTGTCGGGGCGGGCCACAACAGTCTGGCTTGCGCCGCGCATCTGGCACTCAAAGGCTGGAAAACCGGGGTTTTTGAGCGCAGTGCAACGATCGGCGGCGCCGTCCAGACCCGCGAGTTCACGCTGCCGGGTTTTCGGCACGATTTCGGTGCGATGAATCTGAGCCTGTTCGCCGGCTCGGCCTTCCACCGGAAATATGCAAATGAATTGAACGCCCACGGGCTGGAATTCGCGCCGGTCGCCGACTGTTTCGCCAGCGCCTTCCCGGACGGACGCTGGTTCGGCGTCAGCAACGATCTGGAAAAGACGGCCGCGCGCATGGCTGCCTTCTCCGCCGCCGATGCCGCCACGTGGCGCAAGCTGGTCGCCGCCTTCCCGGCGGAAGCAGAGCATCTGTTTCGCCTCTTGGGGTCACCGATGAGCGCCCGCGCCCTTGCCGGCACGGTGTGGAACCTTTGGCGCAAGAAGGGCCTCGCCGGCGCGCTCGACACCGGGCGCCTGCTGCTTTCCTCGCCCCGCGCGTGGCTGGAGGAGACTTTCGAGTCGCCCCATGTGCGGGCGACGCTCGCCACCTGGGGCATGCATCTCGACTTTGCGCCCGACATCGCAGGCGGTGCCGTGTTCCCTTATCTGGAATCCATGGCCAACCAGAGTTTCGGCATGGTGCTGGGCAAGGGCGGCGCCCACACCATCATTCGTGCCTTATCGGGGATGGTCACGGGCGCCGGCGGCAAGATCTTCACCAACGCCGAGGTGGCCGAAATCACGGTTTCGGCCGGCAAGGCGACGGGTGTGCGGCTCAAGTCCGGTGAGACGCACACGGCCACCAGGGCGGTCATTGCCGGCGTTGCACCCAAGGCGTTGGCCGGCACGCTTTTGCCCAACGGTTCCGGCGACGCCGGCTTCGACACGGCGATGCAAAAATTCCGCCACGCGCCGGGCACCATGATGATCCATCTGGCGCTGGACGATCTGCCGGACTGGCGCGCCGGCGCCGAGTTGCGGCAGTTCGCCTATGTGCATCTGTCACCGTCGCTCGACGCCATGTCGCGCACCTATCAGCAGGCGATGGCGGGCGTGCTGCCGGACGAGCCGGTGCTGGTCCTCGGCCAACCAACCGCGGTCGATCCGTCGCGCGCGCCTCAAGGCAAGCATGTGCTGTGGGTGCAGGTGCGCATGCTGCCGGCAGAAATCCTTGGCGACGCCGCCGGCAAGATCACGCCCGCGCATTGGGATCAGGTCAAGGATCGCTATGCCGAGCGCGTGCTCGACATCGTCGAAACCTACGCGCCCGGCCTGCGAGCCAAGATCCTTGGCCAGGCCGTGTTCTCGCCCATCGACCTCGAGCGCGAGAACCCGAACCTCGTCGGCGGCGACCAGGTTTGTGGTAGCCACCACCTGGCACAGAATTTCCTGTTTCGCCCGGCACGCGGCTACGCCGGTTGGAACACGCCTGTGGCCAATCTGCATCTCACCGGTGCCGCCACATGGCCGGGCGCCGGCACGGGTGCCGCCTCGGGCTTCATGCTGGCGCAACAGCTTGGCGGGAGGTAGCAGCCGAAAGGCATTGGGGTGGAGCAAGGCAAGGTACGGTTGCCCAGGGAACCCACTGATCAAACAACGAAGCCGTGCACGGAAAACAGAAAAACCAACAAGGGGAACGACCATGACAATCAACAGACGCGAATTGCTCGGATACGGTGCCGCCGCACTCGGGGCGACGGCCATCGGCCTGCCGAAGATCGCCGGGGCGGCGGCCGGCGAACTGACCATCGCCTACAATGTCAACCTGCCGTCCTGGGATCCGACCACCGGACCTTCGGCGGTCAACCCGACCATCCAGGGCCTCTACCAGTCGGTGTTCGATCAGTTCATCCCGCAGAAGCCGGACCTGTCCTTCGCGCCGGGGCTGCTCACCGAGTGGGGCTGGAATGACGACCGCACCAAGATCATGATGACGGTGCGCGAGGGCGTAACCTGGCATGACGGCTCGCCGTTCACGCCCGAGGACGTGGTCTGGTCGTTGCAGCGGGCCGGCGATGAAAAGACCGGCAACCCGATCCAGTTCGTGTGGAAGAACGTCAACAACTTCAAGATCGAGGGCAACAAGATCACGGGCGATGTCGTGCAGTTCGACCCGGTCTACTTCAAGTGGATGTCGTTCCTCACGGGCTACATCATGCCGAAGGCCTATTACGAGAAGGTGGGCGCCGAAGGTTTCGAAAAGGCTCCGATCGGCACCGGCCCGTACATGGTCGAGAAGTTCGAACGCAACGCCTTCCTGCGGCTGAAGGCCAATCCGAAGTACTGGGGCGGCAAGCCGGCATTCGAGAACGTGACGATCAAATTCGTCACAGACGCGGCGAGCCGTGTCGCCGAAATCGAGTCCGGCTCCTCGCAGGTGACGCTCGAGATTCCCTATGAGGAGTATGACCGCCTGATCGCCAAGGACGGTCTTGCCGGCTCGATCAAGAATGTTTCCGACATCGGCATGATCTTCTTCAACGACGTCGAGGCGATGCTGGACAAGAACGTGCGCCAGGCAGCCGTCATGGCGGTCGACAAGGAGCTTCTGGTCAAGCGGCTGCTGCGCGGCTACGGCCAGCCGCTCGCCACGCTGGAAACGCCGGAATACGCGGCCTACGACGCGTCGATCAAGGTCGAGCACAATCCGGAAAAGGCCAAGCAATTGCTGGCCGCTTCCGGCTATTCGCCGGAGAAGCCGGTCAAGTTCACCATCCAGACGACCAAGGGCTTCAAGCCCAAGGACTACGAGATGATCCAGGCGATCGTCGGCATGTGGCGCAAGGTCGGCATCGAGGCCACCATTGAAGTCTACGAGATCGCCAAGCATTACGAATTGCGCGCCGCCGACAAGCTGGCGCCGGCGGCCTTCTACAACTGGGGCAACGCCATCGGCGACCCGACCACCTCGACCGGCTTTGCCATGTATGGACCGAGCCCGCACTCGGTGTGGGACAGCCAGGATCTGATCGACATGATCAACCCGCTGTGGGGTGAGAAGGACGAGGCCAAGCGCATCGCCGGCTGGAAGGCGGTGGACAAATACATCGCCGAGCAAGCCTATGTGCTGCCGCTGATGCAGTATGCGCAGCCGATCGTGCATGCCAAGGGCGTCAACGTCGTGCAGCATGTGTCCGGCGCGCTGTTGCCGGCCCTGATGACCCCGGCCTGATATCGGCCGGGCTTGCCGCGCGCCGTCCATAGCGTCGGCGCGCATCTTCTTTCGGCATACGAGCCTCCGGGCTCCAGCAAAGATTTACATGCTCCTGCAACGGTTCCTGATCCGTCTTTTGACGATGCTGATCACGCTGTTCGGCGTGGCCGTCGTCGTCTTTGTCGTGATCCGCATCGCTCCCGGCGATCCGATAGCCATGATGCTGCCGCCCGGCGCATCCGATGCCGATATCGCCCGGCTGCGGGCGCTCTACGGCCTCGACAAGACGATCATCGAGCAGTTCTTCATCTGGCTGTCCGGCGTCGTCAAAGGCGATTTCGGCACCTCGATCTCGCTTCGGCAAGACGTGCTCGGGCTTGTCTTCAACCGGCTGCCGGCAACGCTGGAGCTTGCCATCGTCGCGCTTGTCATGGCGGTGGCGATCGGGGGGACGACGGCCATCCTCGGCGCCCGCGAACGAGGCACGGCGGTGGAAGCCGGCATCGACATCGCCAGCGGGGCAGCACTTTCCATTCCCGATTTCCTCTGGGGCCTGGTGCTGATCCTGCTGTTCGGCGTGCTGGTGCCGATCTTCGACATTTCCGGGCGGGTCTCGCCGCAGCTAGACCTGCCCTTCGTCAGCCAGTTCTATCTGTTCGAAAGCTTGCTTCGGCTGCGCCTCGATCTCACATGGGATCTCCTGAAGCACATGCTGATGCCGGCGGTGGCATTGGCATTGCCGCTGGGGGCGATCATCTCGCAGCTGTTGAAACAGTCGCTGAAGGAAGTGCTCGACCTCGACTATGTCGTGCTGGCGCGGGTGAAGGGTTTTTCGGAAACGCAGGTCATCCTACGCGAGGCGCTGAAGAATGCCGCCCTGCCCACGCTGACGCTGGTCGGCGTGCAGTTCACCTTCCTGATCGGCGGCACGGTCATCGTCGAGCGGCTGTTTTCCTATGAGGGCCTCGGCAACATGGCGATCGACGCCGTCATCAACCGCGACCTGCCGCTGATCCAGGGCATCGTGCTGGTCTTCGCGCTGTTGTTCGTGCTGATCAATCTCGCCGTGGACATGATGTATGCGCTGCTCAATCCGAGGCTGCGCCATGGATGAGAGGCGCATCTCGAGACACGGCTCAAGCGCCAGGCTTTGGCTGGCCGGCGGCTGGCTGCTGCTGGCGCTGCTGGCGGCGATCCTGGCGCCGCTGGTCGCGCCGCAGGACCCGCTTGCGCAGGATCTTATGCTCGAACGTTTGCCGCCGTTCTGGCTCGATGGCGCGGAGCCCGGCTATTGGCTGGGCACCGACAGCCTCGGCCGGGATCTCTTGTCACGCCTGATCTTCGGCGGGCGCATCGCCTTCATCGTTGCGTTCGCCGCCGCCAGCGCCGCCTGCCTTGTCGGCTCGACCCTGGGCTTGATCGCTGGCTATTTCGGCGGCTGGGCCGACCGCATCATCTCGCGCATCGTCGATGTCTGGATGGCATTCCCGCCGGTGCTGTTCGCCATCCTTTTGGTTGCTGTACTCGGCACGGGTTTGAGCTCTGTCATCCTGGCGATCGCGATCATCGACTGGACGCGTTTCTGCCGGGTCATCCGCGCCGAGGCGATGGGCCAGTCGCGCATGGACTATGTCGAGAACGCCCGCATCGCCGGCTATGGCCGCATCGGCATCATGCTGCGCGAAGTGCTGCCCAATGTGGTGCCATCGATCGTGGCGCTGCTGTCGCTGGAAATGGGCATCGCCGTCATCGTCGAGGCGATCCTGTCTTTCGTCAACCTGTCGATCTCGACCGACGACCCGACCTGGGGCGGCATCATCGCCGAGGGCCGGCTGTCGATCCACCAGGCCTGGTGGGTGCTGGTATTCCCGCTGATCACGCTGATCCTGACCGTGCTGTCGTTCAGCCAGTTCGGCGAGGCGCTGAAGACACGTTTCGATCCGGTGCTGCGATGAGCGCCTGTCTCGATATCAAGGAGTTGAGCGCCGTGCTGCCGAACGGCCAGCGCGTGCTGCGCTCGGTGTCGCTTGCCGTGCAGCCCGGCGAAGTGCGAGCACTGGTCGGTGAAAGCGGCGCCGGCAAGACGATGATCGGCAAGGCGGTACTTGGCGTCTTGCCGTCGAGCGTGCGCATCGTCGAGGGCGATATGCGGCTCGAGGGCGAAGACCTCGGCAAGCTCAACCCGAAGGCACGGCGCACGCTGATCGGCGCGCGCACCGCACTGATCCCGCAGGATCCGCTGACCGCGCTCAACCCGTCGCGCCGCATCGGCCCGCAAACGACCGACCGGCTGGTGCGCATCCTCGGCTGGAGCGGCAAGAGGGCCGAAACCCGCATCCGGCAATTGCTGGACGAGGTGCAGATCCGTGACCCCGACCGGGTACTGAAAAGCTACCCGCACGAGCTTTCCGGCGGCATGCGCCAGCGCGTGCTGATCGCCGCAGCCTTCGCCGCCGAGCCCCGGCTGATCGTCGCCGACGAGCCGACCACGGCGCTCGACGTCACCGTGCAGAAGCAGATCCTGCGGCTCATCGCTGCGTTGCAGCGCGAGCACGGCACGGCGATCCTGTTCGTCACCCACGACCTCGGCGTCGTCTCCAAGATCAGCCAGAAGGTCTCGGTGCTCTATGCCGGCAAGGTCGTGGAAGAGGCCGCAACAGCTGCCCTCTTCGCGGCACCGCAGCACCCCTACACACGGGCACTGATGGCGGCAACGCCGCGCTACACCGATCCCCTCGCCTCGCTAAAGCCGGTCGACGAGGCAGTGCTGGCCGGGCTTGCCGCGGAGATTGCGGCCGCGGACCAGGCGTGGAGGCGACCGCATGGCTGAGCCGCTGTTTTCCGTGCGCGGCCTGAAAGTCGCGCTGCCCGACATGACCCGCAAGCCGCTGATCGGCCGCGCGCCGCTGGCGGAAATCCTAAAAGGCCTGGACTTTGACCTGCCCAAGGGATCGGTGACCGGCATCGTCGGCGAGTCCGGATCCGGCAAGTCGACGCTCGGCCGTGCCCTGGTACGACTGCTGGAGCCCAGCGCCGGCAGCATCAGCTTCGAGCGCCTCGACATCACGCATCTGCCGGAGGCGGAGTTGCGGCCGCTGCGCCGCGATCTGCAGATGATCTTCCAGGATCCTATGTCGTCGCTCAACCCGCGCCGCACCATTGCCAGCATCATTGCCGCGCCGCTGAAGCAGAACGGGCTTGGCGACAATCTCAGGGACCGCGTGGCCGAGGCCTTGCAGCGCGTCGGCCTGCCGCAGAGCTTCGCCGGCCGCTACCGCCACGAACTGTCGGGCGGCCAGCGCCAGCGCGTCGGCATAGCGCGCGCGCTGGCGCTGGCGCCGAAATTCGTGCTGGCCGACGAGATCGTCTCCGGCCTCGACGTCTCGACGCAGGCGCAGATCCTCACCCTTCTGGAGAAACTGGCGGAGGAGATGGGGCTGACGGTCGCCTTCATCAGCCACGATCTGTCGGTCATCCGGCGGCTGTGCCGGCAGGTCATCGTCATGCGCGAAGGCAGGATCGTCGAAGCGAGCGCGACGGACGCTCTCTTCGAAAATCCCCGACAGACCTACACGCGCGACCTGATCGCGGCCATCCCACTGCCCGAAATCGACGACGGCTGGCTGGATATTCCTTCCGCTGCCAAGGCTCCGACATGAATGCATACGCACGCCGAAAAGCGGGCTCGGATGTGCGACCGGCCAATGACAAAGCCCCGCCAAATGGAGGAGAAACTGACATGAAGACAATAATTCGAAATGCAGCACTCGCTGCCGCCATCCTCGGCAGCACCGGTATGGCGGCAGCAAGCTCGATCCCCGGCATGCGCGGGCACGACCACACCGGCATCACGGTTCCCGACATGAAGCAGGCGGTCGATTTCTTCACCGACGTGGTCGGCTGCAAGAAGGCAATGTCGTTCGGCCCGTTCGCCGACGACAAGGGCACCTTCATGCAGGATCTTCTCGGCGTCGATCCGAAGGCTGTCATCGAGCAGGTCACCATGGTTCGCTGCGGCACGGGGTCGAACATAGAGCTGTTCAAATACACCGCGCCGGACCAGAAGGACCTGACACCGAAGAACAGCGACATTGGCGGTTTTCACATCGCCTTCTATGTCGACGACGTCGCGGCGGCGAAAGCCTATCTCGAGGCCAAGGGCGTAAAGACCAGGTTGGGGCCGCTGCCGGTCAAGGAAGGACCCGCCGCCGGCCAGACCATCCTTTACTTCCAGGCGCCTTGGGGCTTGCAGCTGGAAGCGATCAGCTATCCCGACGGCATGGCTTACGAGAAGGGTGCCGAGACGGTGCTGTGGAGCCCGAAGAACCCGGAAAAGTGACCCCACGGGCCGCGCGCGGCGATGCGCGAGCGCGCGGCCCGCTATTTCGCATAATCGTTTCGATATAAAACTTTAAGCTTGAAATATCTTGGCCCCGGCGCGATACTGAAACCAAGCAAGCGAAGAGGAGATCGCACAGATGAAGGTTGCGGTTCTCGGCGGCGGACCAGCCGGCCTTTACTTCGCCATTTCGATGAAGCTGAGGGACGCCGCGCACGATGTGACGGTTTTCGAGCGTAATCGCGCCGACGACACGTTCGGCTGGGGCGTCGTTCTGTCAGCCGAAACGCTCGAGAATCTGGCCAGGAACGATCCGGTCAGCGCCGTCTGGATCAAGAAGCATTTTGCGTATTGGGACGACATCGCCGTGGTCCATGACGGCGTGCGCACTGTATCCTCAGGCCATGGCTTCTGCGGCATCGGCCGCAAGCGGCTCTTGATCCTGTTGCAACGGCGCGCACGCGAGCTCGGTGTCAGGCTGATGTTCGAGACCGACATCGCCGATCCCCGGCCCTATATGGAGACGCATGACCTGGTCGTCGCCGCAGACGGGCTGAATTCCAGGGCGCGCAACAGCTTCGTCGACATCTTCAAGCCCGACATCGACACGCGCAAATGCAAGTTCGTGTGGCTCGGCACCCACCAGAAATTCGACGACGCCTTCACCTTCATCTTCGAAAAGACCGAGCATGGCTGGGTGTGGGCGCACGCCTACCAGTTCGACAGCGACACCGCGACCTTCATCGTCGAGTGCAGCGAACAGACCTGGGCCGCCTTCGGCTTCGGCGCCATGACGCAGCAGGAATCCATCGCCGTCTGCGAGCGCATCTTCGAAAAGCATCTTGGCGGCCACAAGCTGATGACCAATGCCAACCACATCAGGGGTTCGGCCTGGATCAATTTCCCGCGCGTGCTGTGCGAGCGCTGGTCGTCTGAGAATCTGGCGCTGATGGGCGACGCGGCGGCTTCAGCGCATTTCTCGATCGGCTCCGGCACCAAGCTGGCGCTGGAAAGCGCGGTTGCGCTGGCCGAGTATGTCGAAACCGAACCGGACCTCGACGCCGCCTTCCGCAAATATGAGGATGCGCGCCGCACCGAGGTGCTGAAGCTGCAGTCGGCGGCACGCAATTCGCTCGAATGGTTCGAGGAAGTCGAGCGCTATCTCGGCCTCGATCCGGTGCAGTTCAACTATTCGCTGCTGACCCGTTCGCAGCGCATCAGCCACGAAAACCTACGGCTGCGCGACGCGGAGTGGCTTGAAAGCGCGGAGGAATGGTTCCAGCGCCAGGCGGGCGCCGGCGCCAACAGGCTGCGCCGCGCGCCAATGTTCGCGCCCTTCAAGCTGCGCGACATGCGGCTCAGCAACCGCGTGGTCGTCTCGCCGATGGCGCAGTACAAGGCCGTCGACGGCTGCCCGACGGACTGGCATTTCACGCACTATGCCGAGCGTGCCAAGGGCGGCGCCGGGCTCATCTATATCGAGATGACCTGCGTCAGCCCCGAAGGGCGGATCACGCCCGGCTGCCCGGGCTTCTATGCGCCCGAACATGAGGCGGCGTGGAAACGGCTGGTCGATTTCGTCCATACCGAGACCGAGGCGAAGATCTGCGCACAGATCGGCCATTCCGGCGCCAAGGGTTCGACCCAGGTTGGGTGGGAAGGCACGGACGTGCCGCTCGCCTCGGGTAACTGGCCAGTCATGGCGGCATCGGCGGTCGCTTGGTCGCCGCAGAATCAGGTGCCGAAGGCGATGGACCGCGCCGACATGGACAGAGTGCGCGACGAGTTCGTGGCTTCGGCTGAGATGGCCGACCGCTGCGGCTTCGACATGCTCGAGATCCACGCCGCGCACGGCTATCTCCTGTCGTCCTTCATCACGCCGGTCACCAACCGGCGCACGGATGCGTATGGCGGTTCGCTGGAAAACCGCATGCGATATCCCCTTGAAATCTTTCGCGCCGTACGCGCCGCCTGGCCGGCGCAGAAGCCGATCTCAATGCGCATTTCGGCCAATGACTGGGTCGGCATCGAAGGCGTAACACCCGCCGACGCCGTCGAGATCGCGCGGCTGTTGCATGAGGCCGGCGTCGACATTTGCGACGTCTCGGCAGGACAAACTTCGGTGCTGGCAAAGCCGGTCTATGGCCGCATGTTCCAGACGCCGTTTTCCGACCGCATCCGCAACGAGGTCGGCATGGCGACGATGGCGGTCGGCAACATCTATGAGCCGGACCATGTCAATTCGATCCTGATGGCCGGCCGCGCCGACCTGGTGGCGCTGGCACGGCCGCATCTGGCCGATCCCTACTGGACGCTGCATGCGGCGGTGGCGCTCGGCGACCGTGGCGTGAAATGGCCGGATCCTTATCTGCCGGGGCGCGACCAGATCTACCGACTGGCCGAACGCGACGCCTCAGCGGGGCTGAAAGTATGACGGCCGCCGCGATGATCGCCGGCAGCCATGCCCTTGTCACCGGCGGCGGGTCTGGTGTCGGCCGAGCGATCGCTCTGGCGCTGGCTGGTGCCGGCATGGACGTCACGATTTGCGGCCGGCGCGAGGCGGAGCTGGCCAAGGTAGCTGGCGAAAGCAAAGGCATTTTCGCCATCACTGCCGATGTCACCAGTGAGGCGGCGATGGCATCGCTTTACGAGACGGCGGAGGCCGCGCGTGGGCCGTTCGACATCGTCGTCGCCAATGCCGGCATGGCGGGCAGCACGCCGGCGCACAGGACCACGCTGGCCGACTGGCAGCGCACGCTCGATGTCAACCTGACCGGCGCCTTTCTGACGGTGAAGCCAGCGCTCGCCGGCATGGCCGCGCGCAAGGCAGGCCGCATCGTCTTCATCGCGTCTACCGCCGGACTGAAGGGCTACGCGTATGTCGCGCCTTACGTGGCGGCCAAGCATGGCGTCGTCGGTCTGATGAGGGCGCTGGCCGCCGAGACGGCGAAATCCGGCGTGACCGTCAATGCGGTGTGCCCGGGGTTTGTCGAGACGGACATGCTGGACGAGTCCATTGAGCGGATCGTGGAAAAAACCGGCCGCTCGACTGAACAGGCGCGGGCGAGCCTTGCCGCGACCAATCCGCAAGGCCGCTTCATCCGGCCGCAGGAAATTGCCGCTGCCGTGCTGTGGCTGTGCGGCGATGCGGCGGCGTCGATCACCGGACAGGCAATTTCGATCTCAGGAGGCGAAACATGGTAGCCGGCCCCCTGCCCGCGCCGTCGGGACCCGGCAAGGACCGCTTGCGGCTGTGGATCAGGCTGCTGCGCGCCTCGCGCACGATCGAGGCCGAACTGCGCGAGCGGCTGAAGAAGGAATTCAACACGACGTTGCCGCGCTTCGACGTGATGGCCGCGCTCTACCGTGCGCCCGAAGGCATGCTGATGAGCGATCTGTCGCGCTTCCTGCTGGTGTCCAACGGCAATGTCACGGGCATCGTCGATCGGCTCGTATCCGAGGGGCTGGTCGCCCGCGCCCGCCGCAATGGCGACCGCCGCACCTCGATGGTGCGGCTGACGGATGAAGGCTCCAAATCCTTCGCCGTCATCGCTGCCGCTCACGAGGGCTGGGTCGGCGAATTGCTGGGCAAGGTGAGCGAGGACGACGCACGCCGGCTGACCGGCATGCTGACCTCGTTCCGCAGCAACTGGGAGGGACGCGAATGAGCAAGATGGTCGGCTTCAAGCCGAAGCATTTCCTCTGGCAGGTCGAAGGCCGGATCGCCAAGGTCCGGCTCGACCGGCCGGAGCGCAAGAACCCGCTGACCTTCGACAGCTATGCGGAACTGCGCGATACATTCCGCGACCTCGTCTATGCCGACGATGTCGATGCCGTGGTGTTCCTGTCCAATGGCGGGAATTTCTGCTCCGGCGGCGATGTCCACGATATTATCGGCCCGCTGGTCAAGATGGACATGAAGCAGCTCCTGGCCTTCACCCGCATGACCGGCGATTTCGTAAAGGCGATGCTGAATTGCGGCAAGCCGATCATCGCGGCGGTCGACGGCGTGGCGGTCGGCGCCGGCGCCATCATCGCCATGAGCTCCGACATCCGCATCGCCACGCCGGACGCCAAGACGGCATTCCTGTTCACCCGCGTCGGTCTTGCCGGCTGCGACATGGGAGCCTGCGCGATCCTGCCGCGCATCATCGGCCAGGGCCGCGCCGCCGAACTGCTCTACACCGGCCGCAACATGACGGCTGCCGAAGGCGAGCGCTGGGGGTTCTACAACAGATTGGTCGATGCCGCATCGCTCGAGGCCGACGCGCTCGACATGGCGGCGCGCATCGTCTCCGGCCCGACCTTCGCCCACGGCATCACCAAGACGCAGTTGAACCAGGAATGGTCGATGGGCCTTGACCAGGCGATCGAGGCGGAAGCTCAGGCGCAAGCGATCTGCATGCAGACGCGCGATTTCGAGCGGGCATACAAGGCCTTCGTTGCCAAGGAAAAGCCGGTGTTCGAGGGGAATTGAGGATGAGCGGTTTTTGCCCAGGCACCCCCCTCTGGCCTGCCGGCCATCTCCCCCGCAAGGGGGGAGATTGGCAGCCTCAGCGTCGCCGCTCCTTCGGCAACGTCTATTATTGGCGAAAACATGACCGCCAGATGATCTCCCCCCTTGCGGGGGAGATGGCCGGCAGGCCAGAGGGGGGTGTGAAGGAACTCGGCGCAGAAGGAGATAGGCATGCCTGACCGCTCCTTCCTCGACTGGCCCTTCTTCGAAGACCGTCATCGCGAACTGGCCGAGCACCTCGAAGCATGGTGCGCGAAGAACCTACCCGTCGATCACCATGACGTCGACGCCGCCTGCCGCGAGCTGGTGCAAAAACTCGGCCGGGACGGCTGGCTGAAACCGACGGCGCTCGACACCGACAATCCGGGACCGCTCGACGTGCGCACCTTGTGCATCACGCGCGAGACGCTGGCGCGGCATGACGGGCTCGCGGATTTCGCCTTCGCCATGCAAGGGCTCGGCACCGGAGCGCTCAGCCTGTTCGGCACGCCGCAGCAGCAGCAATGGCTTTTGAAGACGCGCGCCGGCAAGGTCATTTCCGCCTTTGCGCTGTCGGAGCCGCGCTCGGGATCGGATGTCGCCAATATGGAGATGACAGCGACCCGCGATGGTGACGGCTATGTCCTGTCGGGCGAAAAGACCTGGATCTCCAATGGCGGCATCGCCGATCTCTATGTCGTCTTTGCCCGCACAGGCGAGGCACCCGCCGCCAAGGGGCTATCAGCCTTCATCGTGCCCGGGGACAGCAAGGGCCTCGGCATCGCGGAGCGCCTGGAAGTCATAGCGCCGCATCCGCTGGCACGACTGTCTTTCGATCAGGTCCGCCTGCCCGCCTCGGCGCTGATCGGCAAACCGGGCGACGGCTTTCGCATCGCCATGTCGGTGCTCGACGTGTTCCGCTCGACCGTCGGCGCGGCGGCACTCGGCTTTGCTCGCCGCGCACTCGATGAAAGCATCAAGCGGGTGGCCGAACGCAAGCTGTTCGGCGCGCCGATGGCCGAGCTGCAGATGGTGCAGGGCCATATCGCCGACATGGCGCTCGACGTCGATGCCGCGGCGCTTTTGGTCTACCGCGCCGCCTGGACCAAGGACATGGGCGCGGCGCGGGTGACGCGCGAGGCGGCGATGGCCAAACTGTTCGCCACGGACAAGGCGCAAGAGGTGATCGATAAAGCGGTGCAACTGCATGGCGGCGACGGCGTCCGCAAGGGTCATATCGTCGAAGGCCTGTATCGCGAGATCCGCGCGCTGCGCATCTATGAGGGTGCTTCCGACGTGCAGAAGGTGGTGATCGCGCGACAGGTGATGGGGGCGGCCTGACTCCGGTCACGTCAAGGTTTGGACGGTTTCGAACGCGGATATTGCGGAGAGTTTGAAATGCACGAGATTCTGCAGCCGGATGGCTGGGCCAAGCCGGTCGGTTACTCCAATGGCGTAGCGGCTCGCGGGCGGCTTGTCTTCGTCGGCGGACAGGTCGGCTGGAATGGGCAGTGCCAGTTCGAGACCGACGATTTCGTCGGCCAGGTGCGGCAGACGCTTCAAAATATCGTCGCGGTGCTGGCGGAGGCCGGAGCTGAGCCGCGGCACATCACGTCAATGACGTGGTATTTCACCGATAAGAGCGAATATCTGGCCAATCTCAGGGGTATAGGCGAGGCCTATCGCAAGGTGATCGGCCGGCATTTCCCGGCGATGGCCGCGATGCAGGTGATGGCACTGGTCGAGGACCGAGCCAAGGTGGAGATCCAGGCCACCGCGGTTATTCCGGAATAATCGGCCGTCGCTTCGTCATCCTGGGTGCAGCAAGGAGCGTAGCGATACGGCGCAGACCCCAGGATGAGAAATCAGGAAGGCATCGGCCAGACTATTTTCCGCGAAGGCCGGCCCGCTCCAGCAGCGGCAGCACGTGATCGCAGAAATAGGGGAGTTCCTGCGTGTAGTTGACGAAGGACAGCGCAATGCCCTGGTAGCCATGCCCGGCAATGGCGACCATATCGGCGGCGATCGTTTCGGGCGTTCCGACCAAAGGATAGGTGCCGGCGCCGCCGGCGAAACGCTGGCGGTAGCGGTCATAGGCATACGGGTCGTGCGACCGCGAGAATTCCTTCTTGCCGGCCATATGGGCATCGACCGCCTCACGGTCGGCCAGATCGACGGCATAGCGCGTGTAATAGGCCTGCGCCTCCTCCATCGTCGGCCGGCAGACGACATGCGCCACGGTGTAGACGCCGACCTCGCGGCCAGCCTTGTCGGCCCGCTCACTGATATCGGCGACATGTTTGCCGGCATCGTCCATTTCGGAAAAGGTCGTGAACAGATAGTCGCAACGGGCGGCGGCGAAATCGCGGCCCGGACCGCCGAAAGCCGCGTTCATCGTCACCGGGCGCGGAACTTGCAGGCTGGCCGGCCGGCTGACCGCCTCCTTGAGACGATAATAAGTGCCCTCATAGTCGAGAGGTTCAGCCGACGCATAAAGCCTTTCCAGAATTTCGATCCATTCGGCGGCCTGATCATACCCCTTCTCGACCAGCGGCGTGCCGAACATGCCGAATTCCTTCGGGTTCCAGCCGCAGACGATGTTGAGGCCGGCACGGCCCTGGCTGATATGATCGACCGTCGCCAGCGCCTTGGCGGCGTACAGCGGATGCACGAGGGGCACATGCACGGTCATGAACAGGCCGATCTGCTGGGTGGCCACACTGAGCGCCGCCGCCCAGGTGAAGGTCTCGAACGACCATTCGCGCACCCTGTTGCGGCCGCCAAAGCCGCGCCAGCGCGCAATCGGCAGCAGGAATTCCAGCCCCGCGCGGTCGGCGATCTGCGCCGCCGTCAGATTGTCGTGCCAGCTTGCCGTCCAGCGTTCAGGCACATCCGATATGGCAAGGCCGCCATCGGCATTGGTCGAGAAGACGCCGAGCTTCAGTCTGTTTGGGCGGTGCAGGGGATGCGCTTTGATCATGTCCGGAACTCGCGGCGGGAGATCGACACGCTAGGCCCGCGCGAAAATATTTCAAGCCTGAAATAGCTTCGCCTCGCCGCTGTTTGCGGATATGAATTCCGGCACGACAACAAAGGGATGGAGCGATGAGCGGGTTTCGCAACAAATGCATCGGCAGGGAAAGCCTCGTCGGCTCCTTTGCCGCCATTCCGCATCCCGTTGCGGTCGAAGTGATGGCGCAGTCCGGTCTCGATTTCCTCTGCATCGATTGGGAACATGCCCAGATTTCGCGCGACATGATCGAAACAATGGTGCGCGCGGCCGATATCCATCGCGTGCCGGCCATTGTGCGCGTGCCCGGCCATGCACCGGAAGCGATCGCCGCGGCATTGGACAGCGGCGCGCAAGGCGTGCTCGTCCCGCGCGTCTCGACCGCTGCCCAGGCGCAGGCGGCGGTGAAGGCCTCGCGTTATCCGCCGACCGGCGAGCGCGGCGTCGGGCCCGGGCGGGCCGCCGGCTATGGCTACCGCATCTCCGAATATCTCGCTCAGGCCAATGACAGCATCGTCGTGGCGGTTCAGGTCGAGACATCGGAAGGGCTGGCCAATATCGAGGCGATCGCCGCCGTCGAGGGTGTCGACGTGACCTTCGTCGGGCCCGGCGATCTCTCCGTATCGATCGATGCGATCGGCCCGAAAGGCGCCGACAAGCTCGCGCAAGCGATACACAGGATCATCGATGTGACGATCGCGCATGGCAGGACATCCGGGATCTTCTGCGCGAGGCCGCAGGATGTCGCCCAATGGGCGACACTCGGCGCCAGTTTCTTTATCCTGGCCAGCGACACGATGTTTCTGGGGGCTGGCGCTGCCGCCGGCAAAGCCGGCGCGGATGCTGAGCTGGGCGGTAGCGGCCGCAGCTAGCGCTATCGAAAGGTTTGCCAGGCGCCGTCGCCGCCAACTTTTTAAGCTTAAAACTTTTGCCTTGAAAACTGCCGCGGTTTGGATAAGCATTCCTCGATCGATGGCGACTGCCGTTCCGGACGGGCTTGCCGGACATCCATCGGTGCATCGGGTGGGATCAAAGGGTTTCAGTCCTTGTCGTTCATGCTGCCCCCAGTCATCCTCCGACACGCGCCATGCGTGCGATGGCGTGCGCGCGCCAGATCCGCGATCCGCATACCGAGAGCATCGCCAACCTTGCCTTCCCGCCCATGTGCGTCTGCCGCGACCGGACAGCGCCCGACCGTATGGCGGCGAGCATGAATTGACGCCCCGCTGGGAGGTGGGGCGGCAAGAAACCGTGCGGGCATCAGCCCGCCCGATCAACAACCAGAGGGAACACCCCAGAGGGACCAACAATGAGCCTGACCCGTCGCAATCTCATCCTCCTCGCGGCCGCCATCGGCATCGCCGCCGGACCGGCAACCGCCTATGCCGCCGATGTGCTCAATGTCGGCGCCTACCCGACCAACCCTCCGTTCGAGTACAAGAACGAGAGCGGCACTTTCGAGGGCTTTGAAGTCGACATCGTCAACGAAGCGGCAAAGCGCGTCGGCATGACCACCGACATCGCCGATCTCGGCTTCCAGGCGCTGTTCGCCGCCACCACCTCGAAGCGCATCGATGTCGCCATCTCGTCGATCACCATCACGCCGGAGCGGCTGAAGTCGCAGTCGTTCACGCAGCCTTACTATGATTCCGACATGGGCATCGCCACCAAGACCGACAGCCCGATCAAGGCCGAGGCCGACCTCAAGGGCAAGATCGTCGGCGTGCTGTCCGGCTCGACCGGCGAGACCTGGGTCAAGGCGCATCAGGAGGCCGATGGCCTCAGCGATGTTAAGGGCTATGACACACAGCAGAACCTTTTGCTCGACCTCAGCGCCGGGCGCATCGACGCGGCTGTCAGCGACATTCCGGGCATGCAGTACTCCTTCACCAAGATGAAGGATCTCACCGTCAAGGAACGCATCAAGACCGGCGAACAGTACGGGCTGATGATGACCAAGGACCACCCGCTGCTCGGCAAGCTCAACGACGCGCTGACGGCAATGAAGAAGGACGGCACGCTGGCCGCGATCCACAAGAAGTGGTTCGGCAGCGACGCGCCCGCCGATTCCTCGACCGCCAAGGAAATGCCGGTGCCGAAGGCCTGAGCGGCGGCCGCCAAGGAGAACGTGCCGGCTCGAAAGGCCGGCACGTTCCGTTTGATACATAGTCTCCCGGAACCAGCGCGGCGCGGCAAAACCGCTTTCGCTGTTCCGGACCTCTGCTCCGGCGTCAAGGGACGCCAAACGGTTCGGGAAAGCCTCCCATGTCGCTGCTCGATACCTTCTTCAACGCCGACGTCATCGCGTCCAGTCTGCCGGCGCTGCTGCGCGGCTTTCTCAACACGCTGCTGCTCGGCCTGCTCAGCATCGGCATCGGCATCCCCATCGGCCTGGTGATCAGCCTGTTGCGGCTTTATGCGCCGAAGCCGCTCAGATGGCTGGCGGTCGGCTACACCGACATCTTCCGCGCGCTGCCGGTGCTGGTGGTGCTGATCCTGATCTATTATGCCCTGCCCTTCCTCGGCATCCGCCTGTCGTCCTGGGCTTCCGCCGTGACGGCCTTCGCCATCATCATGTCGGCCTATTCGGCGGAAGTGTTCCGCTCCGGCATCGAAAGCATTCCGCGCGGCCAGTTCGAGGCGTCGCAGGCGCTCGGCCTGCCGTTCCTTTTGACCTTGCGCAAGGTGGTGCTGCCGCAGGCGGTGCGCGTGGTCATCCCGCCGATGACCAGCAACTGCGTCTCGATGTTCAAGGACACCTCGCTCGCCTCCACCGTGGCGCTGCCGGAACTCCTGAAGGAAGCGACCAATGCGCAGTCGCTCTACGCCAACCCCTCGCCGCTGATCGGCGCAGCCCTGGTCTATCTCATCTTCCTGTGGCCGATGGTTCGCCTCGTCAGCCTGCTTGAAGACCGTTTCAAGACCGAGAAGACGCGCTGACCGCGCCTACAATTTCCCCTCTACCGAGCACTTCGCAGGAGACGACCATGAACAAGCATCAAGCCGCCAATGCGACCGGCACTTCCGGCGCGTTCCCTGTTGAAAGAATCCGGGCGATGTTCCCGGCCTTGCAGCGGGCAGGCGACTTCATCTTCCTGGACAACGCCGCCGGCGCGCAGATTCCGCAGAGCGTGCTCGATGCGGTGACCAACCATCTGGTTTCGCACAATGTGCAGCGCGGCGGCCGTTATGGGCGCAGCGTCACCGTTGACCAATCGGTCGCCGATGCGCGGACAAGCGTGGCACTGCTGATCAATGCCTACAGCCCATCCGAGATCTGCTTCGGCATGAACGCCACCTCGTTCATCCGCCTGGTCAGCCTCGGCATCGGCCAGATGCTTGGAGAGCGCGACGAGATCGTCGTCACCGACATGGACCACGACGCCAACATCGCGACATGGCTGGCGCTCGAATCCGCCGGCGCCAAGTTCAAGTGGTGGCGCATGCGCGAGGACGGCAATTTGCATGTCGACGATTTGCGCCCGCTGGTTTCAGAACGCACCCGGCTTGTCGCCTGCACGGTGACGGCGCATTCCATCGGCTCGATCGTCGACGTGGCTTCAGTGGCGGGGATTGCCCACGCCGCCGGCGCCGAAGTGTTCCTCGACTGCGTGCATTACGGGCCGCATGGGCTGATCGACGTCCAGGCATGGGATTGCGACTATCTCGTCTGTTCCGGCTACAAGAATTTCTCGCCGCATATGGGTTTCCTGTGGGGCCGCTTCGAAACGCTGAAGCGACTGCCGACCTTCCGCGAGGACTTCATCCCCGACGAGCCGCCCTACAAGGTCGAGGCCGGCACCTTCATTTACGAGAACGTGTCGGGCATGGATGCGGCCGTGCAGTATCTCGAGCTCATCGGCCGCAATCTTGCTCCGTCCAACAACCGCTCGCGGCGCGAAAACATCGTCGCCGGCATGGGCGCCATCCGCGACTACGAGCTGGTGCTGGCGCGCGAGATGCTGGCTGTGCTGAAGAGCTGCGGGGCAACAATCTACGGCGTTTCCGAGGAGGCCCGGATCAACGAACGCGTGCCGACCTTCTGTTTCAACATCGGCAAATTGTCGCCGCAGCGGATCGTCGAGGAAATGGCCGAGATGCAGATCGGCATTCGCGACGGCCACATGTACGCCCCGCGCCTGATGAAGCGCCTCAACCTGTCGATGGACAGCGGCGCCATCCGCGCCTCGCTGGTGCACTACAATACGGTCGAGGAAGTCAGGCGTTTCGGTGAAGCGCTGCGGGCTGTCATCGCGAAGCTGTCGTAGCGCTCGACCCTTTTCGCGAGAGAAACCGGAGGCGTGACTGCCTCCGTTTCGTCATCCACGGGCGGAGCAAGGAGCGGAGCGACGCGGCGCAGACCCGAGGATTCATGCCGTGATATGCGAGCGTTACCACGGTGCACAACCTGCTCCGCAGCGCTTTTCGGCTGAGATAACGGCATGGATCCTAGGATCTCCGCACCGCGTTGCGGCGCTCCGCCCTAGGATGACGAATTGGAGTCACGCCGCTTTCTTCTTCGCCAGCCTCGCCTTGATGCTGGCGACATCGGCGCGCGGCGTGGCGGCGAACAGCGTCCTGGTGTAGCTGTGCTTGGGGTCTGAAAAGACCTCGTCGCGCGAGCCGTATTCGACCGCCTCGCCGAAATACATCACCATCACGTCGTCGGCGATGTAGCGCACCACGGAGAGATCGTGGCTGATGAAGACATAGGTCAGCTGGAATTCGTCCTGCAGGTCGGCGAGCAGGTTGAGCACCTGTGCCTGCACCGAAAGATCGAGCGCCGAGACCGGCTCGTCCAGCACCAGAAGGCTCGGGTTCAGCATCAGCGCACGGGCGATGGCGATGCGCTGGCGCTGGCCGCCCGAGAACATGTGGGGATAGCGGTTGTAGTGCTCGTGACCGAGGCCGACCTTCTTCAGCATCTTCATGGCGAGGTCGCGCCGCTCGGCGGCCGTCTTGTCGGTGTTGATCAGCAGCGGCTCGCCCAGCACGTCGCCGATCTTCTGGCGCGGGTTGAGCGATCCGTAGGGGTTCTGGAAGACGATCTGCACCTTGCGGCGCATCTCCCTGGTCAATCCGCCCCTGGCGATGTCGACCTTGTTGCCGTCGATGAACAGTTCGCCCGATGTCGCCGGATCGATGAGCGTGATGATGCGGGCGAGCGTGGACTTGCCGCAGCCGCTTTCGCCGACGATGGCGAGCGTCTTGCCCTTATCCACGGTGAACGAGACGCCCTTGACCGCGTGCACCGTGCGCGGCCCGCTGAACAGGCCGCCGCCGATATGGTAGTCGCGAACGATGTTCTTGCCTTCGAGGACGGTGGTGCTCATGCGGAGGCTCCCGCGGCCGAGGGCGCCGGCTCGAACAGCATGTCGGAAACGGTCGGCAGCCGGTCGCCGACCGCGTTCTCCGGCAGCGCCGACAGCAGCGCGCGCGTGTAGTTGCTTTTCGGGCTCTCGAACAGCGACAGCACGTCGGCCTCTTCCATCTTGCGGCCCTTGTACTGAACGATGACGCGGTCGGCTGTCTCGGCCACCACGCCCATATTGTGGGTGATCATGATCAGGCCCATGCCGTATTTGGCCTGCAGCGAAACCAGGAGATCAAGGATCTGCTTCTGGATGGTGACATCGAGCGCGGTGGTCGGCTCGTCCGCGATCAAGAGCTTCGGATTGCAGGCGATGGCGATGGCGATCATGACGCGCTGGCACTGGCCGCCCGACATCTGGTGCGGAAACGAGCTCAGCCGTTCTTCCGGATCGGCAATGCCGACGAGCTTCATCAATTCGATGGCGCGCGCGCGGCGCTGGGCGCGGTCCATGCCCATATGGAAGCGCAGCACCTCCTCGATCTGGAAGCCGACGGTGAAGCACGGGTTGAGGCTGGCGATCGGCTCCTGGAAGATCATGGAGATATCCTTGCCGACGATCTTGCGCCGCTCGGACGGGCTGAGCTTCAGCAGATCGACGCCGTCGAAGGCCATGCGGTCGGCCTTGACGGTCGCGGTGTTGGGCAGCAGCCCCATCACCGCCAGCATCGCCACCGATTTGCCGGAACCGGATTCGCCGACGATCGCCAGCACTTCGCGCGGCTCGATCGACAGGTCGATGCCCTGCACGGCCATGAACGGACCGGCGGCGGTGTCGAAGGAAACGGTGAGGTTCTTGATCTCGAGCAGGGACATGCTCACGACCTCTTCAGCTTGGGGTCGAGCGCGTCGCGCAGGCCGTCGCCGATCAGGTTGATGGCAAAGACGGTGATCAGGATGGCAAGGCCGGGGAAGGTCACCACCCACCAGGCGCGCAGGATGAACTCGCGCGCCTCGGCCAGCATCGTGCCCCATTCCGGCGTCGGCGGCTGCGCGCCCATGCCGAGGAAGCCGAGGGCGGCGGCTTCGAGGATGGCGTTGGAGAAGGACAGCGTCGCCTGCACGATCAGCGGCGCGATGCAGTTGGGCAGGATGGTGACCAGCATCAGCCTGAGATGGCTTGCGCCCGCGACCTTGGCCGAGATGACATATTCGCGGTTCTTCTCCGCCATCACGGCGGCGCGGGTGAGCCGGGCGAAGTGCGGCTGCAGCACGAAGGCAATGGCGATCATGGCGTTGACCAGCCCAGGTCCGAGAACGGCGACCAGCACCAGCGCCAGCAGCAGCGACGGGAAGGCCAGGATGATGTCCATGATGCGCATGATGAGCGTATCCACCCAGCCGCGGCAGTAGCCGGCGAGCAGGCCGAGGATGACGCCGGAGATCAGCGCCGTGGTGACGACGACGAAGCCGATGGCGAGCGAGAAGCGCGAGCCGTAGATCAGGCGCGAGAGAATGTCGCGGCCGACGGCGTCGGTACCGAGCAGGAACTGGGCGCTGCCGCCCGCCTGCCAGGCCGGCGGCGTCAGGAAGAAGTCGCGGAACTGGTCGTCCGGCGAATGCGGGGCGAGCAGCGGCGCGAAGACCGCGATCAGGATCAGCAGCGCGAAGACGAAGAGGCCGATCACCGCGCCCTTGTTGATCGAGAAATAGTGCCAGAACTCGGCGAACATCTGCAGCCGGGCGTCCTGCGGCCTGACGACGGTCGCGGCTTCGATTGTGGCAGGGCCTTCGTTGGTCATGTCAATTCGCCCGGATACGCGGGTTGATGACGGCATAGAGCACGTCGACGATGAGGTTCACCGACATGACGATAAGCGCGATCAAAAGCAACCCGCCTTGCACGGTGAAATAGTCGCGCTTGGAAATAGCGTCGATCATCCATTTGCCGATGCCTGGCCACGAAAAAATGCTCTCGGTCAGGATGGCGCCGGTCAGGAGCGTGCCGACCTGCAGGCCAATGGTGGTGACGACCGGGATCAGCGCATTGCGGAAAGCGTGCAGCCCGATGACGCGGCGAGGCGCCAGGCCCTTGGCGCGCGCGGTGCGCACATAGTCCTCGCCGAGGACCTCGAGCATGGCCGACCGCGTCTGCCTGGCGATGACGGCAAGCGGAATGGTGCCGAGCACGATGGTGGGCAGGACGAGGTGCGACAGGGCCGAGCGGAATGCACCCTTCTGTCCGGAGATCAGGGAATCGATGGTCATGAAGCCGGTTACCGGCTTGAAGAAATAGAGAAGGTCGATGCGGCCGGAAACCGGTGTCCAGTGCAGCATGCCGGAGAACACGATGATCAGCAGCAGCCCCCACCAGAAGATCGGCATGGAATAGCCTGCCAGCGCCGTTCCCATGGTCAGTTGGTCGAACCAGGAGCCGCGGCGGATCGCGGCGAAGATGCCGAAGGCGACGCCGATGACGATGGCGAAGATCATGGCGAAGATGGCAAGTTCGACCGTCGCCGGGAACCGCACCAGGAAATCCTTGAGCACCGGCGTCTTGGTGGAAAACGAGGTGCCGAAATCACCGCTGAGGATATTGGCCAGATAGGTCAGGTACTGTCGCCAGATCGGCAGGTCGAAGCCGAACTGGTGCATCAGCGCAGCGTGACGTTCGGGCGACAGGCCGCGTTCGCCCGCGAGCACCAGCACCGGATCACCGGGCAGGATGCGCACGAAGCCGAAGGCGAGGATGGTTATCCCGATGAAGGTCGGGACGATGAGGGCGAGCTTGCCGAGGATATAACGCAGCATGGCGGGCGAGGTGGGACGGCGCTGTGGCGCCGCCCCGTTTCGCGAACCTTATTCGGCGATATCGACGCCGTCGAAGCGATGGATGCCGAGCGGATCCATCGCAAAGCCGGAGACGGTCTTCTGCATCGGCATGAACACCTTGGAGTGTGCGAGCGTCGCCCACGGTGCCTGTTCCTTGAAGATGACCTGCGCCTGTTCGTAGAGCTTGGTGCGCTCGGCCTGGTCGGAAACCGTCTTGGCCTTGTTGATGAGCGCATCGAAGTCCTTGTTGCACCATTCCGCGCGGTTGTTCGAACCGACGGAAGCGCAGCTCAAGAGCACACCGAGGAAGTTGTCCGGATCGCCATTGTCACCGGTCCAGCCGACGATGACGGCGCCGTCGTGATCGACCGCCGAAGCGCGCTTGAGGTATTCACCCCAATCGTAGCTGACGATGTTGACTGTGACGCCGACCTTGGCGAAGTCGGCCTGGATCAGCTCGGCGGTGCGGCGCGCGTTCGGCATGTAGGGGCGCGACACAGGCATGGCCCAGACATTCATCTTGAGGTCCTTGACGCCGGCCTCTTCGAGCATCTTCTTGGCCGCATCCGGATCGTACGGATCGTCCTTCACGTCCTTGTTGTAGGACCACATGGTCGGCGGGATCGGGTTGACGGCCACCTGGCCGGCGCCCTGGAAGACCGCGTCGATGATAGCCTTCTTGTTGATGGCCATGTTGAGCGCCTTGCGCACGCGCACGTCGTCGAACGGCTTCTGCTGGGTGTTGTACATCAGCGCGCCGACATTGAGGCCTTCCTGCTCGTCAACCTTCAGGTTCGGATCGGCCTGCAGGCCGGCGATGTCGGCCGGCGCCGGGTAGGACATGATGTTGCATTCGCCGGCCTTCAGCTTCTGCGCACGGACCGCCGGATCGGTGGTGATGGCGAAGACAAGGTCGTCGATCTTCTGCTTGCCGCCCCAATAGTCGGGGTTGGCCTTGTAGCGGATGGCAGCGTCGGTCTGGTAATCGACGAAGATGAACGGGCCGGTGCCAATCGGCTTCTGGTTGAACAGTTCAGGCGTCTTGTCCGCCTGCAGCTTGTCGGCATATTCCTTGGAAACGATTGAGGCGAAGTCCATGCCCAGCGTCGGGATCAAAGTGATCGCCGGCTCCTTGAGGGTGAACTTCACCGTCAGGTCGTCGACCTTCTCGACCTTGGTGATGTTGTCGCCGAACTGGTCATTGTAATACTGGTAGGCAATGCCCGGTATGTACTGGAACCAGGGGCCGTTCTTGTCGACCTGACGCTGGAACGAGAACACCACGTCGTCGGCGTTGAAGTCGCGCGTCGGGGTGAAATAGTCGGTAGCGGCGAACTTCACGCCCTTGCGAAGCTTGAACGTGTATTCCTTGCCATCGTCGGAAATGGACCAGCTTTCGGCCAGGCCCGGCGAGACCGTTGTCTTGCCATGATCGAATTCGACGAGGCGGTTGAAGACCGTACGCGAAGACGCATCGAACGTCTGTCCCGCGGTGTAGGGCGCCGGGTCAAAGCCTTCCGGCGAAGCTTCGGCGCAGTAGACCAAGGTTTTTGCGTTGGCCACGCCGCCCAGGACGCTTGCAGCCAGCAACGCGGCTGCAAAAGTCAGTTTCTTCCTCATTGAGCACTCCCTGATGTTTTTCCAAGCCCCTCTATCAGGCTCGCGAAGCGCGCATATAAGCACCGTTTCTCCGGCTTTGGAACACCCAGTTTGCCTACCCCATGGTAAGCGGGAAAAAAATCCTCCTCTCCGCAAAAAAATGGAAAAATTCAGTATTTTTTTCTATTCACGACATTATTAACGACCGCATTTTTTTATTGATCACCAATCTTACGAGATCAACGTCGCGCCCGCTTTCATATGACCGGGGATGCCGGAGATGCAGGGCCGCTGCGCCCGTGGCGGGAAAGATTTTCGGCGGCAAATCTTTCGACGGCTTGCCGCTGGGGCAAGGCTTGCACGCCCGCCGATAGAGGCCATACATAGACAAGGCACCGTCGGCAGCGGGGGACGCCTCTCTTAGCAGGAGGCGAGCGCGGCAGGGGCGAACAAAACAGGGAGGGACGGTTGGCAAAAGCATCGAACAGGACGGCTCCGCCGAAGACGGCCAAGGCGACCCTGAAGCCGGCCGCGGGCGCCGACAAGCAGCCAACGCCCTCCGCCAAGAACGCAAAGAGCACAAAGGCAAAGGCCGCAGGGAAACCTTCCGCCGGCAAGGCGGACGCTGTTGTCAAACCGGCCGCGAAGCCGGCGGCCAAAGCCGTCCCCGCAAAGACGTCGGCGAAGGCCGGAACTGCTAAAACCGGGACGACAAAGACCAGTTCGACCAAGGCCAGGACGACGAAGACTGGCGCGAGCAAGACCGGGGCGACCCGGACTAGCAAGACTGGGGCCGCACAAGCCGCATCCGTGGCCAAGCCGGCACCGGCGGCCTCGAGACCGGCGGCCGCCAAGCGATTGCCGAAAGCGCTCACCGCCCTTGCCGCAGGCTTGCCGGAAAAGCCCTGGCTGGAAAGCTACCCGAAGAACATGCCGGCCGAGATCGGCGCCCTGCCCTACAGCTCCATCGGCGATTTCCTCGTTGCCGCCTGCAAGCAATTTGCCGGCCAGCCGGCCTTCACCTGCATGGGCAAGTCGATCACCTATGCGGAACTCGAACGGCTTTCGGCGGCGTTCGGCGCCTACCTGCAATCGACCGGGTTGCCCAAAGGCGCACGCGTCGCCCTGATGATGCCGAACGTGCTGCAATATCCGGTGGCGATGATGGCGGTGGCGCGCGCCGGCTACACGGTGGTCAATGTCAACCCTCTCTACACGCCGCGCGAGCTGGAACACCAGCTCAAGGATTCCGGGGCACAAGCGATCATCATCCTGGAGAACTTCGCCAGCACCTTGCAAGCGGTGATCGCCAGGACGTCGGTCAAGCACGTCGTCGTCGCGGCCATGGGCGACATGCTCGGCGGGCTCAAGGGAAGCATCGTCAATCTGGTGGTGCGCCGCGTCAAGAAGATGGTGCCGGCCTGGTCATTGCCCGGCCATGTCAAGTTCAACGCGGCGCTGAAGGTGGGCAGCGGCATGGGTTTCAAGCCGGCCAAGGTAGCGGCCGACGATATCGCGTTCCTGCAATATACCGGCGGCACCACGGGAATCTCGAAGGGTGCTATCCTGCTGCACAGCAACGTGCTGGCCAATGTCGCGCAGAATTCGCTGTGGCTGCAGGACGCCTACACGGTCAAGCCAAAACCCGCCCATCTCAACCTCATCTGCGCACTGCCGCTCTATCATATCTTCGCGCTGACCGTGAATGCGCTGATGGGCATGCAAATGGGTGGACAGAACATACTGATCCCCAATCCGCGCGACATCCCCGGCTTCGTCAAGGAAATGGGCAAGTATCCGATCCATATCTTTCCAGGCCTCAACACGCTGTTCAACGCGCTGCTCAACAATGAGGATTTCCGCAAGCTCGACTTCAAGCCGCTGCTCCTGACGCTGGGCGGCGGCATGGCGGTGCAAAAGGGCGTCGCCGAGCGCTGGAAGGCGCTGACGGGCTGCCCGGTCAGTGAAGGCTACGGCCTGTCGGAGACGTCGCCCGTGGCAACGGCCAACAAGTTCAGCTCCGGCGAATTCACCGGCACGATCGGCCTGCCGCTGCCGTCTACCGAGATCGCCATCCGCGACGAGGAGGACAACAATTTGCCGCTCGGCGAGGTCGGCGAAATCTGCATCAAGGGGCCGCAGGTGATGGCGGGCTACTGGAACCGGCCTGACGAGACCGCCAAGGTGATGACCAAGGACGGCTTCTTCAAGTCGGGCGACATGGGCTTCATGGACGAGCGCGGCTACACCAAGATCGTCGACCGCAAGAAGGACATGATCCTCGTTTCCGGCTTCAACGTCTATCCGACCGAGCTCGAGGAAGTCGTGGCGCTGCATCCCGGCGTGCTCGAAGTGGCGGCAATCGGCGTGCCGGACGAGCATTCGGGCGAAGTGCCGAAACTGTTCATCGTCAAGAAGGACCAGGCGCTGACCGCCGAGGCCATCACCGCCTATTGCCGTGAGAACCTGACCGGGTACAAGCGGCCCAGATACATCGAATTCAGGACAGAACTGCCGAAGACGCCGGTCGGAAAGATCCTGCGGCGCGCATTGCGCGAATAGGAGCCGGCTTGGACCACGATCTTGCCGGCGACGATGCGCCAGACCGGCGCCAGCGCCTCGACCCGGCCGAGTTCATCAAGGCCAACATGCGCCTCGTGCCTGTTCCCGCGCTTCCCGAGATCTGGCTTTACGCACCCCATCCAGGCACAGGATTGAGGCGGCTTGTGGAGCCGCACGACGAAGCCGACGAGGATGCGCCGGAGCCACAACCGCCCTATTGGGCCTATGCATGGGCCGGCGGCACCGTGCTCGCGCGCTATGTCCTCGACCATCCGATGACCGTGGCGGGACGCCGCGTGCTCGATCTTGGTGCCGGCTCCGGCATTGTCGGCATCGCTGCCGCGAAGGCCGGGGCCCGCGAAGTGATCGCCGCCGAGATCGACCGAAACGGCGTCGCCGCGCTCGGTCTCAATGCAAAAGACAACGGCGTCACGATCTCGGTGATCTGCAAAGACATTACCACCGGTCCGCCACCGGCGGTCGACCTTGTGCTGGCTGGCGACGTGTTCTACGGACCCGATGTCACCCAACGCATGATCCCCTTCCTCGACCGCTGCCTTGCCGCTGGCGTCGAGGTCCTGATCGGCGACCCGCGCCGCGCCGATCTACCATTGTCGCGGCTCAGGCTGCTCGCCGAATATCAGGTGCCGGATTTCGGCGACGCGAAGGGCGCCGCAAGCAGGCCGAGCGGCGTCTTTTCCTTCGAAGCCGAGACGCCGCTAGCGACGAGATCAGATCGTCTCCTTGACCCGCGCTGAAAGGAAATCCGGCAGGTCGACAACCGAATCCAGGATCACGTCGGCAATTCCGGCCAGAGATTCACGGGTGCCGGTGCCCGAAAGCACGCCGACCGCCAGGCCGCAGCCGCCGGCACGCGCCATTTCGAGATCGTGGCGGTTATCGCCGATCATGGCGACCTGCGTCGGCTTCAGGCCGGTGAGATCGCAGAAGGCCTGGATCGTATCCGGCGCCGGCTTGGGATTGGCCACCGCGTCATAGCCGTAGGCGGCGTCGAACAGCTGCGCGACGCCGAGCGTTACCAGCGTTTTTTCCGCGCCGCTGGTCGAATCGTTGGTGGCGACGCCGAGCCGATAGGACCTTGCGTGCAAGGTGCCGAGCGTTTCGACGATGCCCGGCAGAGCCACCGCCATCGCCGAGCCCTGCACCGAGGTGATCTGGTTGAAGCGGGCGACGGCCAGCATCTGGTCTTCGTCGGACAGGCGCGGAAACCACAATTCAACGACGTCGAGATTGGTGCCGGAGGCAAAGATGGAATCGGGCTTGAAGCGCCTGTTGGCGAAATCGAAGCCCGCGGCCGCAAGCAGCCTGTCGGCCTTCCAGCGGTCGCCTTCGGAGGCGTCCATGGCCATGAAGTCGGCAACCCCGAGCCAGGTCGCATTGAAGTCGACAAGCGTTCCGTCCTTGTCGAACAATATTCCCTTGATGTCTGCCAACTCAGTCACTCCGAACCACGCAAATGGTGGATGTGTTCCACCAGGCCGGCGGTCGAGGCATCCCGCTTTGCGGCACTTTCCTTGCCTTCCACGACTGGCAGAAGGCCGGTGGCCAGTTCCTTGCCGAGCTCGACGCCCCATTGGTCGAAGGAGTTGATGTCGAACAGCGTTCCCTCGACGAAGACGCGGTGTTCGTAGAGAGCGATCAGGCGGCCGAGCGTGCGCGGGTCAAGCTTGCGATAAAGAATGGTCACCGAGGGCCGGTTGCCGGAGAAGACGCGGTGCGGGGCAATACGATCGACATCGGCCGGCTTCATGCCCTTGGCCAGCATCTGCGCGCGCGCTTCCTCCAGCGTGCGGCCCCTCATGAAGGCTTCCGACTGCGCCAGGCAGTTGGCGAGCAGCAGGTCGTGATGGTGCTTCAGCTCCGGCTCGTGGCCGTTCGCCGCGGCGAGGAATTCGACCGGAATGAAATCGGTTCCCTGGTGCAGGAGCTGGAAGAAGGCGTGCTGGCCATTGGTGCCGGGCTCGCCCCAGACCAGCGGCCCGGTCGGCGTCGCCACGGGGCCGCCGTCCAGGGTGACGCTCTTGCCGTTCGATTCCATGTCGAGCTGCTGGAGATAGGCCGGCAGCCTGGACAGGCGCTGGTCATAGGGGATGACCGCGCGGGCCGGGTATTTGCAAACGACGCGATGCCACCAGCCGAAAAGGCCAAGCAGCACCGGCAGGTTTTTGGCCAGCGGCGCTGTGCGGAAGTGTTCGTCCATTTCGTGCGCGCCATCGAGGAAGGCGCGGAAATCGCGTGGACCAATGGCGATCATCACGGGAAGGCCGATGGCGCCCCACACAGAATAGCGGCCGCCGACCCAATCCCAGAAGCCGAAGACGCGGTCCGGCTCGATGCCGAACTTCGCCACCAGGTCGAGTGCCGTCGAGACAGCGGCGAAGTGCTTGCCGATCGCTTCCTTGCCGAGCGCCTTCTGGACCCAGTCGCGCGCCGTCTGCGCATTGGTCATCGTTTCGACCGTGGTGAAGGTCTTGGAGGCGACGATAAAAAGCGTGCTCTCGGCGGAAAGGCCCTTCAGCGTGTCGTGGATATGGGCGCCGTCGATGTTGGAGACATAGTGCGCGCGCGGACCGTCATGATAGGGCGCCAGCGCCAACGTCGCCATGGCCGGGCCGAGATCGGAGCCGCCGATGCCGATATTGACGATGTCGGTGATCTTCTTGCCGGTGGCGCCCGTCGCCTTGCCGGAACGCACCGCGTCGGCGAAGGCGCCCATCGCGTCCAATACGGCAATGACCTCCGCCTTCACATCCTGCCCGTCGAGCACGATGCCCTTGCCGGTCAGGTTGCGCAGGGCGGTGTGCAGAACAGCGCGGCCCTCTGTAACGTTGATCTTCTTGCCGGCGAACATGGCGGCGCGGCGGCCTTCGAGATCGGCGGCGTCAGCCAGATTCTCCAGCAGGTCCATCGTGCGCGCATCGACGGCGCATTTCGACCAGTCGAGCAACAGGTCGCCGTAGCTGGCGGAGAACGTCTTGAACCGCTGCGGATCGGCGGCGAAGGCCTGGCGCATATCGCCGGCTGCCGCGGCGCGATGGTCGCGCAAGGCGGCAAGCTGTTTTTGGAAGGCTGACTGATCCACCGGCGGGCTCCTGGGACTGTTAAATTATCTTAGCAGACCGGATGTTTCCGGCGCGTGTCGTCGCGCCAAACTATTGAGCCGAATTCCGTCCGGTCAATACGCGGCGATGACGCACTGGGATGCGAAGGCCGAAAGATCACTGGCATAAATCCCAAAGATCAGAAAAATTGATTGGCGCAACCCCTTGTGCCACCGTTACATTCGACTGGTCCAGCCAAACGAAAAAAGCTGGCCATCGAGGAACATTTCCCATGCCACAGCGCAACGACACGGCCATATGGTCCGGCCTGTTCCGGATTTCGGCCGAATCCGGCCAGACTTTGCAGGCACAGATCCGCCAGGCGATCGTGGCCGCTATTCTCGACCGCCAGATCGCCGCTTCGATGCCGCTTCCGTCATGCCGGATATTGGCCGAAAAACTCGGCGTGGCGCGCGGAACCGTGGTGCTGGCCTTCCAGCAACTGGTCGACCAGGGCTTCCTGGTGGCGCGCGAGCGGCGCGGCCATTTCGTCAATCCCGACGTTTTGGCGACGCCGGCCAAGCCGCACCAGAAGGCGCCCGACCAGGCCAACGAGATCGACTGGAAGGCACGCCGGCAGATCGCGGCCAGCGACATGCCGCCGCCAGCCAAGCACGAGAACTGGATCAAGTCGTCCTACCCCTTCGTCTATGGCCAGTTCGATCCGGCGCTGTTCCCGACCGCCGAGTGGCGCGAGTGCAACCGCATGGCGCTTGCCGTGCTGGAGATCCGCAACTGGGCCTCCGACATGGTCGATCGCGACGATCCGCTGCTGATCGAGCAGATCCAGGCGCGGCTGCTGCCCAGGCGCGGCATCTTCGCCAACCCCGACGAGATCATCGTCACGCTGGGCGCCCAGAACGCGCTCTACATGCTGGCGACGCTTTTGATGACCAAGGGCTCGAAGGTGGCGATGGAGGATCCGGGCTACCCCGACGCACGCTCGATCTTCCGGCTCGCCGGCGCCGACATCCAGCCGGTGCCGGTCGACCAGTCCGGCATCGTAACCTCTTCGATTCCCAACAATTCCGGCTTTGTCTTCGTCACGCCCAGCCATCATTGCCCGACCATGGTGCCGCTGTCGGCGGAACGCCGGCAGGACCTTCTGGCGCGCGCCAACCGCTACAACCAGATCATCATCGAGGACGGCTATGACAGCCAGCTTCTCGACGAGGCGCCGCAGCAGGCCTTGAAGAGCCTCGACCGCTCGGGCCGCGTCATCTATGTCGGCTCGATGTCGAAGACGCTGGCTCCGGGCCTGCGGCTTGGCTACATCGTGGCCTCGGCTGGACTAATCGCCGAACTCAGGGCGCTGCGCCGCTTCATGCTGCGCCATCCGCCGGCCAACAACCAGCGCGCGGTCGCGCTGTTCCTGTCGCTCGGCCACCACGAAGCGCTGGTGCGGCGGCTGTCGAGCGCCTTCGACGAGCGGCGCAAGCGCCTGGTCCATGCGATTTCCGCTTTCCTGCCCGAGTGGCGTTCGACCGACTCGGCCGGCGGCACGTCGCTGTGGCTGGAGGGACCGCGCGGCACCGATTCCCGCGGACTGGCCGAGGCCGCCGCCTCGCGCAGCGTCATCATCGAGCCGGGCGACCGCTTCTTCGACCGCACCGAAAAGCCTTCGCGTTTCATGCGCTTGGGCATCTCCTCGATCGCGCTGCAGCATATCGAGCCCGGTATCCGCGAACTTGCAACCGCCGCGGGCCGCAGGCCGGCCGCCGCCTGATCACCTGGGCCTGACCACCTCCCGGGAGCCGCGCAACAGCGGCTCCTGCTTCTTTAGCACTGGCATATGCAACCGGACCGGCTGGCTCATAGGCTGTGCCAATGCCGGCGGCATAGTCGAGGCCTAAAGGGGACGAAGCAGCCGATGGTGGACCAACCGCCGCCCTGCTTCCGAGAAAAGGTGGAGTGCTTCCATGTCAGTGGCTGTCGAAAAGCAGGAAGCGGCCGACCAGCGTTCGCGCCGCTCCGGCGGACGCGAAGCGCGTCGCGCCATGCGGGCGGCGCCGCTCGCCGACGACATCAGGCCGGTTCGCGCCGGCCTTGAGGGGGGGAGCTATGGCCCCCTGCGCGGCACTGATTGCGAGCGCATCCACGAAGCGGTGCTGACCCTGCTGGAGACGGTCGGCTTCGCCAACGCAATCCCGTCCTGCATCGAGGCGCTGACCAAGGCCGGCGCCAGCCATGGCGACGACGGCCGTATCCGTTTCCCGCGCGCACTGGTGCTCAACACGATCAAGCGGGCGGCGCGGCATTTCACGCTCCACGGCCAGGACCCGAAGCACGACATGGTGATCCAGGGCAAGCGCGTGCATTACGGCACGGCGGGTGCTGCCGTGCATCTTGTCGACGTCGAGAAGCGCGAGTATCGCGAATCCTTGCTGCAGGACATCTATGATGCCGCGCGCATCGTCGACGGGCTCGACAACATCCATTTCTTCCAGCGGCCCATGGTGCCGCGCGACATTCCCGATCCGCTCGAAATGGACTTCAACACGCTCTATGCCTGCGTGATGGGCACGTCCAAGCATGTCGGCACGTCCTTCACGGTGCGGGAGAACGTGCAACCGGCGCTCGAAATGCTCTACGCGATCGCCGGTGGCGAGGAGAATTTCCGGGCCCGGCCGTTCGTGTCGAACTCCAACTGTTTCGTCGTGCCGCCGATGAAATTCGCCGAGGACGCCTGCGGCGTGCTCGAGGCCTGCGTCGAAGGAGGCATCCCGATCCTGCTGCTTTCGGCCGGACAGGCCGGGGCCACCGCTCCGGCGGCGATCGCGGGTGCGGTGGTGCAAGCCGTGGCCGAAGTGCTGGCCGGCCTTGTCTATGTCAACACCATCAAGCCGGGCCATCCGGCGATCTTCGGTACCTGGCCGTTCGTGTCGGACCTGCGCACCGGCGCCATGTCCGGCGGCTCGGCCGAACAGGCGGTGCTGACCGCGGCTTGCGCGCAGATGGCGCAGTTCTACGACCTGCCAGGCGGTTCGGCCGCAGGCATGACGGATTCGAAACTGCCCGACATCCAGTCCGGCTATGAAAAAGGCATTACCAATGTGATGGCCGGCCTTTCCGGCCTCAACCTGGTCTACGAATCGGCCGGCATGCATGCGTCCCTGCTCGGCTTCTGCCTGGAAAGCCTGATCATCGACAACGACATGCTGGGCCATTGCCTGCGCTGCGTGCGCGGCATCGAGGTGACGGACGACGCGCTGTCGATCGACACCATTGCTGATGTCTGCCTGAAAGGCCCGGGCCACTATCTCGGCAACGAGCAGACGCTGAAGCTGATGCAGACCGAATATTTCTACCCCGCCGTCGGCGACCGGTTTTCGCCGAAGGAATGGAACGAGAAGGGCCGACCCGACATATTGCAGCGGGCGATCGTCGAGAAGAAGCGCATCCTCGCCGAACGCTTCCCGCGCCATGTGCCGAAGCCGCTCGACGACAGGCTGCGCGCCCGCTTCGGCGACATGATCAAGCTGCCGCGCAACGGCATGGGCGGCTGAGAAAGCCCCCCTTTGAAAATAGGTTAATCCGCGCTCAGCCCATAATGTTCGACGACCTCGGTATTGACCAGCTTGGCGTGTAGCGCCATCAGCACGATCTGGGCGTCGAAACTGTCTCCGGCATCGACCGCGGCCTCTACCCGACGCTCCACGTCCTGCCGCGGCTGCGCGCCATGAGAGCGCTCGAATGCCTCAGGCCCAGCAATACAATAGCTGAACAAACACGCCACTTGCGCATAAGCCTGCGGCGGCGGCTCGTCGGGCCAGTGATCCTTCATCAGGTTGACGATGGTGAGCTTTACGCCCTCCGGCACAAGGGCGGGATGCAAGTCGGCTCCGCGCAATGCGGCATCGAGCTGCCTGAGGTCGCTTGAACGGCCGAACATGCCGAGGAAACCGAGGGAAGAGCGCCGTGCGGCCATGATATTCCGATCCCGTTTTCAACCAATTAGGTGGTTCGCCAGCGGAATACAAAGGGAGGCAGATATTAGCCAGTTGCCGCCAAAAGCAGAACACCCGCCAGGGCCGATCCGGCAAGCGTCGGCAGCATGCCGATTTTCAGTTTGAGGATGGCGATCATGGCAGCGCAGGACAGCAGCGCGGCACGCCAGTCGATCGAGGACAGTACCGGCATCTCCGTTCCGAGCCCCGTCGCGCGCACGTCGCGGAAGATGACGTGCAAGGCGAACCACAGGGCCAGATTCATGATGACGCCGACGACCGCCGCGGTGATCGCGCCCAATGCCGCCGACAATGCCTTGTTGCCGCGCAGCGCCTCGATGTAGGGCGCGCCGAGGAATATCCAGAAGAAGCACGGCGTGAAGGTAACCCACAGCGTAAGCAGCGCTCCAAGCGATCCGGCAAACAACGGATATGGCGATCCGGAATGGCGCAAGCCTGCAAGGAAGCCGACGAACTGCAGGACCAGGATGAGCGGTCCTGGCGTGGTTTCGGCAAGGCCCAGGCCATCGACCATTTCGCCTGGCGCAAGCCAGCCAAGAGAACCGACGGCCGCTTGCGCGACATAGGCCAGAACGGCATAGGCGCCGCCGAAAGTGACGACCGCCATGAGGCTGAAGAAGCCGCCGATCTGCGTCCAGACGCTGTTTGCCGATGTGAACGCCCAGATCAGCACAACCGGTCCAAGCCAGATCGGCAGCCAGATCGCGATGGTGCGCGGCGCGTGCCATCGCGTCGGCCTGGTGTGGGCCAGTTCGCCGCGCTCGAACATCAGATCGACCGCGCCCGTGGCGTCGGGAGCTTCGTCCTTGCCATGCGCGGCGCCAGAAAACAGGGCCGGCGCGATGCCGTTTCCGACCCACCCCACCAGTCCTGCAAACAGGACGAGGAGCGGAAAGGGGACGTTGAGCACGTAGATGCCGACAAAGGCGCAAAGCGCGATCGCCGCCATCACCCGGTTCTTCAAGGCGCGCCGGCCGATGCGGATCACGGCCTCGACCACGATCGCCAGCACCGCCGCCTTCACCCCGAAAAACAGCGACTCGACCAGCGGCGCATCGCCATAGAGCGCATAGAGAATGCTCAAGGTCAGCATGACGAGCGCGCCGGGCACGACGAAGAGGACGCCGGCGACAAGACCGCCGACCGTCTTGTGCAGCAGCCAGCCAATGTAGATGGCGAGTTGCTGGGCCTCGGGGCCAGGCAGCAGCATGCAGTAGTTCAGCGCATGCAGGAAACGCTGCTCGCCGATCCAGCGCTTTTCCTCGACCAATTCCCTGTGCATGAGCGCGATCTGCCCGGCCGGTCCGCCGAAACTGAGCAACCCGATCTTCGCCCAGAGTTTCGTGGCCTCGCGGAAGCTCGGGACCGCAGGCGCCTCGATGAGGTCGGCACTTTCCTCGGAAAGGAGGGAGTTCATGACGCCTTCGCTCCCGCCGGCCAATTGTGCGTCTCGTCGGTGGCGTCGCGGCACCAGCGGAAGAACGCGTCGTAAAGCAGCATGCCGGCATCCAATTGTTGCAGGTCATCGCGAAACATGCGCGACAAGCCAAGCGAGGCGGCGAGAAATCCCGCCGCCTGCGGAACCAGGTCGAGGCTGGCCGTGTCGGCTGCGCGCACGATCACGGCGAGGCGGTCGAGCGCTTCGGATTCGAGCCCGAACTCCTCGAGCATCGTGTCGAAGGTGCAGCGCTCGCCGCGATGGCTCCAGAACGCATTGTCGATGTCGAAAGGCACGGCCTGAAAACGATCGGCGACATCGGGCACTTCCGCGGCGTCGACGAACAGGAAGACCGCTTGAGGATCGACGAAACGGCGGATCAGCCAGGGGCAGGCGATGCGATCGACTTTGGGCCGGGCCCGCGTCACCCAGACGGTGCGGCCCTTGTCGTCACGAGGCGGCATCCTGTCGGCACGGACCAGAAGGCCGTGGGCGTCCCGCCAGGCTTCGAAGCCGCCTTCGAGCGATTCGGCGGCAATCCCTTCATGACGCAACCATGCGGCGACGCCTTGCGAGAGCTTTTTTCCCTGCTGGCAGACGACCGCCACGCGGCCACCGGCGAAGTCGGCTGCCCAAGTCTGGACGGTTTTGAAATCGCGCCGGTACGACGCCGGCAGCAAACGTGGATCGGCGTTGTAGTCGTCCTCGGTACGGATATCGAGGATTGCAGGCGCGCCCGGCAAACCGACCATACGGATCAGTTGCGGCACGGTGACAGCGGTTGTTGACGGCATGGCGTCCACCTCCTGAAAGAGAAGCCTGGACGCGAACGTTGGGCTGACGCCTCACGGGGTCGTCGCGATGAACCCCTTGCAGCGATGGTGGATTTGTTGGGCAGGCTTGTCAAGGACGCAATGTCCTCGGTCCATAGCGGGCCACGAAACGAAAAAACGACCGGCGGCCGATCAGGCCGCCGATCGTCGATCGCTATCCGTCAATTGTCGCTTCAAACAATCGATGAATGTCCCGGGGAATAATCAGTGATTGTCCCGGGGCACGCCCTTCGTATGAGCGACGTCCTGGTATTTCACCGCCGGTTTCAGCACCATGCCGCCCGAGAACTGGTCCACCATACCGCGCTGGATTTCCTGCCACGGCGTCTGGTGCTCGGGATAATGGTAGCCGCCATTGTTCTGCAGCTCGGCGCGGCGGCGGGTGATCTCGTCATCGGTGACGAGAATGTTGGCCGTGCCCTTTTTCAGGTCGATGCGAACGCGGTCGCCTGTCTTGAGCAACGCAAGCCCGCCGCCGATGGCGGCTTCCGGCGAGGCGTTGAGGATGGAGGGCGAGCCTGACGTGCCGGACTGGCGGCCGTCGCCGATGCAGGCCAGCGCGTGGATGCCCTTCTTGATGAGATAGGCCGGCGGCTGCATGTTGACGACCTCGGCGCCGCCGGGATAGCCGACCGGACCGGCGCCGCGCATGAACAGGATGGTGTGCTCGTCGATCCCTTGCGCCGGGTCGTCGATGCGGGCGTGGTAATCCTCCGGACCGTCGAAGACCATGGCATTGCCCTCGAAGGCCTCGGGGTCCTTCGGGTTGGAGAGATAGCGCTCGCGGAATTCGGGCGAGATGCCGCTGGTCTTCATGATTGCCGAATCGAACAGATTGCCCTTGAGATTGATGAAGCCGGCATTGGCCTTCAGCGGCTCGGCGACAGTGCGGATGACCTCGCGGTTCTCGTTGACGGCATCGCGGCAATTGTCGCCCATTGTCTTGCCGTTGGCGGTCAGAGCATCCGGATGCGGCAGCAGCCCGGCTTTCATGAGCTCCGCCACCACGGCCGGCACGCCGCCCGCGTGATGGTAGTCCTCGCCCAGATATTCGCCCGTCGGCTGGAGATTGACGATGAGCGGCACGTCGAGGCCGATCTTCTGCCAGTCGTCATTGTCGAGCGGCACGCCGAGATGGCGGGCGATGGCGTTGAGATGGATCGGCGCGTTGGTGGAGCCGCCGATCGCCGAATTGACGACGATGGCGTTCTCGAAGGCCTTGCGCGTCATGATGTCGGAGGGCTTCAAATCCTCGTGCACCATATCGACGATGCGTTTTCCCGTCTCGTAGGCGATCTGGCCGCGCTCGCGATAAGGAGCCGGAATCGCGGCCGAGCCCGGCAGCTGCATGCCGAGCGCCTCGGCCAGCGAGTTCATGGTGGTGGCGGTGCCCATGGTGTTGCAGTAGCCGGTGGACGGCGCCGAGGAGGCGACGATGTCCATGAACTCGTCGTAGCCGATCTCGCCGGCCGACAGGCGCTGGCGCGATTCCCAGACGATGGTGCCCGAACCGGTGCGCTTGCCCTTGTGCCAGCCGTTAAGCATCGGACCGACCGACAGCGCTATGGCCGGAATGTTGACGGTCGCCGCCGCCATCAACAGCGCCGGCGTCGTCTTGTCGCAGCCGATGGTGAGCACGACGCCGTCAAGCGGATAGCCATAGAGCACTTCTACCAGGCTGAGATAGGCAAGGTTGCGGTCGAGAGCTGCGGTCGGGCGCTTGCCGGTCTCCTGGATCGGGTGGCAGGGGAATTCGAAAGGAATGCCGCCCATCGAGACGATGCCTTCGCGCACGCGTTTGGCGAGCTCGATGTGGTGGCGATTGCAAGGCGACAGGTCGGAACCGGTCTGGGCAATGCCGATCAGCGGCTTGCCCGACATCAGTTCGGCGCGCGTCAGCCCGTAATTCAGGTAGCGCTCCAGATAAAGTGCCGTCATGCCCGGATTGTCGGGGTTGTCGAACCACTCCTGCGAGCGAAACTTTTTCTTTCCTGTGGGGGCGCCAGCCATCATGGTCTCCGTATTTGTATGACAAATCGATATGACAACGCGCGGATGCAGGCAAGGGGCACGCGTGATCTGAATCCGGACTTTGGTGCGATAGACATCAATCGGGCCGCACGCTACCAACAATCCGACATTGGTCGTCCGGGAGGTTCTGATGGCTTTGGTGATCGAGGGCGAGGAGCGCATCGCCGCACCCCTCCAGAAAGTTTGGGAAGCGCTGAACGATCCGGCGGTGCTGAGAGAAAGCATCCCCGGCTGCCAAAGCCTGGAAATGAAGTCGCCGACCGAGATGGCGGCGACGGTGGTGCTGAAGATCGGCCCGATCAAGGCGACCTTCAACGGCGAGGTGACGTTGAGAAATCTCAATCCCCCGCATGCCTACACGATCCAGGGCGAAGGCAAGGGCGGCATCGCCGGCTTCGCCAAGGGCGGCGCCGACGTGACGCTGACCGAGGATGGACCTGGCACCACCGTTCTGAAATATGCGGCCAAGGCCGAGGTCGGCGGCAAGATCGCCCAACTCGGCAGCCGGCTGATCGAGTCGACCTCGAAGAAATTGGCGGGACAATTCTTTTCGAGCTTCGGCGAGAAGGTGGGTGCTGCTTAGCTGGTCTATCCAGCGTTAGCGCCGCCTGGACGAAAATTACTCGAAGACGATGCTCGGGACGGCGTCCGCGGCCGCGCCGCGCTCTTCGTTGACCCGGTCCCAGACCTTCGAAGCGATATCGCGATAGATCTTCGCTTCGGCACTGTCGGGCTTCGATGCCACCACCGGCGCACCTTCATCCGAGCTTTCGCGGATGCCCATCTCCAGCGGCACCTCGCCAAGGAAGGTGACGCCGAGGCGCTCGGCCTCGCGGCGTGCGCCGCCATGGCCGAAGATGTCGTAGCGCTTGCCGGTGTCGGGGGCGAGGAAATAGCTCATGTTCTCGACGATGCCGAGCAGCGGCACGTCGACCTTCCTGAACATGTTGAGGCCCTTGCGAGCATCGATAAGGGCCAGATCCTGCGGCGTCGAGACGATGACCGCGCCGGCCAGCGGCACCTGCTGGGCCATGGTGAGCTGGGCATCACCGGTGCCGGGGGGCATATCGACGACGAGCACGTCGAGCGGCCCCCATTCGACTTCGCGCAGCATCTGCGTCAGCGCCGACATCACCATCGGCCCGCGCCAGATCATCGGCGTTTCCTCGTCGACGAGGAAGCCCATCGACATCACCTTGAGACCGTAATTCTGCATTGGTTTCAGGATCTTGCCGTCGACGGTCTGCGGCCGGCCGTGAATGTTGAGCAGCCTTGGCATGGACGGGCCATAGATGTCGGCATCGAGCACGCCCACCTTCAGCCCGTTGGCGGCGAGGCCGAGGGCCAGGTTGACGGCAGTGGTCGACTTGCCGACACCGCCCTTGCCGGACGCAACCGCGATGATCGCCTCTATGCCGGGCACGCCGCGCTTGCCCTGGCTGTGCGAGGCAGGCGCATGGGGCGCCGGGTGCGGCGCGGCAACGGGCGGGGCGGGACGTGGCGCCGGGCGCGCCGCGACAGGCGCCTCCATGCCGCCGCCCTTCTTCTCCGCCGTCAAGGCGACGACGGCGCCGGCGACACCTGGAATAGCTTTCACGACACGCTCGGCCGCGGCGCGCAATGGCTCCATCTCCTGCGCCCTGGCGGCCGGAACGGTGATCGAGAAGAACACTTTCGAATCGGCGATGAAAATCTCGGAAACCATGCCGAGGTCGACGATGTTGCCGGTGCAATCGGGGCCATTGACCGTTTTCAGGCGCTCGATGACGGTTTCCTTGGTGACGGACATGGCTGTTGCTTCCCTGGCGTTCGGCTGCTGCTCACATAGTGCAGATCGCCGGCGGCTCCAAGCGCCAGGCCGCGACATCAGCCTGCCAGGCGAACCGCCAGATAGGTCAGTGCCGAAATCGCCGCCGTCGCCGGCAAGGTGACGACCCATGCGATGACGATGTTGCCGGCTATGCCCCAGCGCACCGCCGAGACACGGCGGGCGGCGCCGACGCCGATGATGGCGCCGGTGATGGTGTGCGTGGTCGAAACCGGAACACCGAGCCATGTCGCGGCGAAGAGGGTGATGGCGCCGCCGGTCTCGGCGCAGAATCCCTGCATCGGGTTGAGCCTGGTGATCTTCGAGCCCATCGTGTGGACGATGCGCCAACCGCCGAACAGCGTGCCCAGCGCCAATGCCGACTGGCAAGTCAGGACCACCCAGAGCGGCACGTAGAAATCCGTTCCGAGCATGCCTTGGGAATAGAGCAGCACGGCGATGATGCCCATGGTCTTTTGCGCATCGTTGCCGCCATGACCGAGCGAATAGAGGGAGGCGGAAAAGAACTGCATGACACGGAAGGTACTGTCGACGGCGAACGGCGTCTGGCGCACGAACAGCCAGGAAACCACCAGGATCAGGAGAAGCGCCAGGACAAAGCCCGTCGCCGGCGACAGGACGATGGCGGCGACCGTCTTGCCGAGCCCCGCCCAGACGATGGCACCCGTGCCGGCCTTTGCGACGCCTGCCCCCACCAATCCGCCGATCAGCGCATGCGAACTGCTCGACGGGATGCCGGCGATCCAGGTGACGATATTCCAGACGATGGCGCCGACCAGGGCGGCGAAGATCACCGCCGGGGTGACGATGCTTGCATCGATGATACCTTTGCCCACGGTTTCGGCGACATGAAGGCCAAAGAACATGAAGGCGATGAAATTGAAGAAGGCCGCCCAGAACACCGCGTAATGCGGTCTCAGCACCCGGGTCGAGACAATGGTGGCGATCGAGTTGGCGGCGTCGTGCAGGCCGTTGAGGAAATCGAAGAACAGCGCGACGGCGACGAGGCCGACCAGCAGGGGAAAGGCGATCGCGACTTCCATCGCCTAGACGTTCTCGATGACGATGCCGCTGATCTCGTTGGCGACGTCCTCGAAGCGGTCGACCACCTTCTCCAATTGGCCATAGATCTCCGAGCCGATCAGATAGGCCATCGCATCGCTGCGGCCGTGCCGCCTGAAGAGATCCTTCAGGCCCTGCTCATGCAGATCGTCGGCTCGGCCTTCGGCACGCATGACTTCCTCGGCGAGTTCGTTCAGGCGCGCACTGTTGGCGCCGACCTTGGCCAGCAGCGGGATCGCCTCCGCGACGAGCCTGGCGGCATCGACAATGACGGCGCCCATTTCCTGCATCAGCGGATCGAATTCCCTCTTCTCGAACAGCCGCACCGTCTTGACGGTCTTGTGCATCATGTCGATGGCGTCATCCATCGACATGATCAGGTCCTTGATATCGCCGCGGTCGAAAGGCGTGATGAATGAGCGCCGCACGGCAAGCAGGACTTCGGCGGTGATATGGTCGGCTTCGTCCTCGAGATCGACGATCTTTTCGCACCAATGCTCGATGTCCTTGCCTAGGAGGAGCTGCTGCAGGGCCTCCGCGCCGCCGACCACCGTGCGGGAATGCCGCTCGAACAGGTCGAAGAAGCGATCTTCGCGCGGCAACAGCTTGCGGAACCAGCCCAGCATGTTCGTCCCTCCCGGCGCATCAGTTCCATCCACATAGCGCCGCATGCGCCCATGGGGAACAGTAAGCCGGCTGAAAGATGTGGATGCAGCCAATTGCAAGCACCGCTCGCGAACGGCAATTACCGGCCATCGCCGGCAAAGCGGGGCTCGTCAAGCGACGGGGGCGACCTATTTCCAAGGAGACGCCGGGGACGACAAGCAGCGAAGGAGAAACGATCATGCTTGCAAACAGCAACGCGACGGCCAACCTCGCGGTGAAAGAGCTGGCGAAGGCAAAGGCTTTCTACGAGGGGACGCTCGGCCTGAAACAGGTGCATGACGAGGGTGGCGAACTGATCGTGTACAAAAGCGGCGACACCACGATCAATGTCTATCGCTCTCAGTTCGCCGGAACCAACAAGGCGACGGCGGTGACGTGGACGGTCGGCGATGAGATCGACACCGTCGTCAGCGGGCTGAAATCGAAAGGCGTTGCGTTCGAGCACTACGAGATGCCCGGCCTGACACTGGAAGGCGACATCCATGTCGGTCACGGCATGAAGGTCGCCTGGTTCAAGGATCCGGACGGCAACATCCTCAATCTCGTCGACCGATAGGTTTCTGCGATCAAGCATCGGCTTGGGGCGATCGACATCGCAGTGGCCGGCAGCCCTCTGGCGCGGTGCGGCGGCGGCGGTTAGCTTCAGATATGATCGACAAGCTGGAATTTTTCATCGCGCTGGCCAAGGAAGAGCATTTCGGGCGGGCTGCCGAAGTGTGCGGCGTCACCCAGCCCACCTTGTCGGCCGGCATCAAGCAACTTGAGGGTCAGCTGGGCGTGATGCTGGTCCTGCGCGGCTCGCGCTTCCAGGGCCTGACCCCGGAGGGCAAGCAGGTGCTGGTGTGGGCGCGCCGCATCGTCGGCGATACCAGAACCATGCGCGAGGAGATGCGGGCGGCGCGGCACGGCTTGTCGGGACGTATCCGCATCGCCGCCATTCCCACCGCGCTCGCCATGGTGGCGCGGCTGACGACGCCATTCCGCGAAAAACACCCCGGCGTCACCTTCTCGGTACTGTCCCGGACCTCGATCGAAGTGCTGTCGCTGCTCGGCAATTTCGATATAGACGCCGGCATCACCTATCTCGACAACGAACCGCTCGGACGAGTGACCAGCGTACCACTCTATGATGAGCGCTATCAGCTGATCACCGCCATCGGAAACCCCTATTCCGACCGCGACAAGGTGACATGGGCCGAGATCAGCCACCTGCCGCTCTGCCTGCTAACCCCGGACATGCAGAACCGCCGCATCATCGACCAGCACCTGGCCGAGGCCGGTGTCGAGGTCCGGCCGACGCTGGAATCCAATTCGATGATCGTGCTGTTCTCGCATATCCGCACGGGCAAATGGTCCTCGATCATGCCGCTCAACCTCACGGAAACGTTCGGCTTTTCCGAACCTATCAGGGCTATCCCGATCGTCGAGCCGGACGCCAGCCACACGGTCGGGCTGGTGGCCGCGTTGCGCGAACCGCACACGCCGCTGGTTTCGGCGCTGCTGGACGAGGCGATGGCGCTTGCAGACGATTTCCGCGCCCCCCGCTAGGTTAGGAAATGCAGGTGCTGGAATTCGATAGAAAATTTCTATCAAGCGACGGATCCGCTTTATTGATTTCAGGGGTTTCTCCTGATTTTGTAAAGACTTAGCGATAAAGCCACCGACCAGGGAGGGCGCTGCGTGACGATGCAGCCTGCAAGTACCGAGATCGCATCGCGCACGGCCGCGATCATCCAGGATCTGAAAGACCTCGAAGGTCCACTGCTGCCGATCCTCCATAACATTCAGGAAGAGTTCGGCCATGTGCCGCAGGCAGCACTCCCGGTCATTGCCGACGGACTGAACCTTTCCAGAGCAGAGGTGCACGGCGTCGTCACCTTCTATCACGATTTCCGCGCCCGCCCGGCAGGCCGGCATGTGCTCAAGCTCTGCCAGGCCGAAGCTTGCCAGTCGATGGGTTCCGATGCGGTGGCCGCCAGGATCAAGCAATTGCTCGGCGTTGATTTCCACGAGACGGCGAAAGACGGTTCGGTGACCCTGGAGCCGGTTTATTGCTTGGGACTGTGCGCCTGCTCGCCCTCGGCGATGCTCGATGGCGAGGTGATCGGGCGGCTCGACAACGAGAAGATCGAAGAAATCGTCGCAAAGGTGCGCTCATGATCCCGCGCATCTACATTCCCGGCGACTCCGGCGCGCTGGCGCTCGGTGCCGAAAGGGTCGCCAAGGCAGTTCGCGCTGAACTCGCCGAGCGCGGCGTTGAGGCCAAGATCGTCCGCAACGGGTCGCGCGGCGCCTATTTCCTAGAGCCTATGGTCGAGGTCGCCACAGCAAACGGCCGCGTCGCCTACGGGCCGGTGAAGCCTTCCGACGTCAAGAGCCTGTTCGACAATGGCTTTCTCACCGGCGGCCATCACAAGCGCTGGCTGGGCGCGCCGGACAAGATCCCGTTCCTGGCCAAGCAGACCCGTCTGACCTTCGCGCGCTGCGGCATCAACGACCCGCTGTCACTCGACGCCTATAAGTCGCTTGGCGGGCTGAAGGGCCTGCAGAACGCGGTGGCCATGGCCCCGGCAGAGATCGTCAGCCAGGTTACGGAGTCCGGCCTGCGCGGCCGCGGCGGCGCCGGCTTCCCGACCGGCATCAAATGGAAGACGGTGCTCGATACGACATCCGAGCGCAAATACATCGTCTGCAACGCCGACGAGGGCGACAGCGCCACCTTCGCCGACCGCATGATCATGGAGGGCGATCCCTTCGTGCTGATCGAAGGCATGGCGATCGCCGGCATCGCCACCGGCGCGACCAAGGGCTTCGTCTACATCCGCTCGGAATATCCGCATGCGGTGGCGGTGATGAACAAGGCCGTCGAGGTCGCCCGCAAGGCCGGGGTGCTCGGCGTCAACGTGCTCAGTTCGCCCAACGCCTTCGACATGGAGATCCGCGTCGGCGCGGGCGCCTATGTCTGCGGCGAGGAGACCTCGCTTCTGAACAGTCTGGAAGGCAAACGCGGCGTGGTGCGCGCCAAGCCGCCGCTGCCGGCAATCCAGGGCCTTTTTGGCAAGCCGACGGTGATCAACAACGTCATCTCGCTGGCTTCGGTGCCTGTCATCATGGACAAGGGCGCCGCCTACTACAAGAATTTCGGCATGGGCCGCTCGCGCGGCACGATCCCGATCCAGATCGCCGGCAACGTCAAGCGTGGCGGCCTGTTCGAGGCGGCTTTCGGCATGACACTGGGCGAAATCGTCGACGATATCGGCGGCGGCACGGCCACCGGCCGGCCGGTGAAAGCGGTGCAGGTCGGCGGTCCACTCGGCGCCTATTTTCCGCGCGCTTTGTTCGACACGCCGTTCGATTACGAGGAATTCGCCAAGCGCGATGGACTGATCGGCCATGCCGGCATCACCGTGTTCGACGACACCGCCGACATGCTGAAACAGGCGCGCTTCGCCATGGAGTTCTGCGCCATCGAAAGCTGCGGCAAATGCACGCCCTGCCGCATCGGCTCGACGCGCGGGGTGGAGACCATCGACAGGCTCGCCGCCGGCATCGAGCCGGAGAAGAACCTCGCCCTGGTCACCGATCTCTGCAACACGATGAAGTTCGGATCGCTCTGCGCGCTGGGCGGCTTCACGCCCTACCCGGTGATGAGCTCGATCACGCATTTCCCCGAGGATTTCAAGCCCGCGCCGGCGCGCGTGGCTGCTGAATAGGACCTGGCAGATGAACATCAAGGCCGACTTCCCGACGCTCATCGAAGAGATCGACTACGGAACTCCGCAATCGAAAGCTGAGAAGCGGATCACGCTGACCGTCGACGGCCGCAGCATCAGCGTGCCGGAAGGCACGTCGATCATGCGCGCCGCGATGGAAAGCGGGGTCGAGATCCCGAAGCTGTGCGCCACGGACATGCTGGACTCCTTCGGCTCCTGCCGCGTCTGCCTGGTCGAGATCGATGGCCGCGGCGGCACGCCGGCGTCCTGCACGACGCCCGTCGGCGAAGGCATGGTGGTGCGCACGCAGTCGGAGCGGCTCGATGCCATTCGCCGCGGCGTCATGGAGCTCTATGTCTCCGACCATCCGGTGGGCTGGAACGAGAAGGCCGGCACCGGCGCCAGCGAGTTCGACGCGGTGGCGAAGTCGGTCGGCCTTTCCGAGAATCGCTACGGCGTCGAAGGCCGCAATCACGTCAAGGAGGATGGCGTCGCGCCCGGCCACGGCTCGCTGGCCGTCGACTACATCGCGCGTGACGAATCCAACCCGTATTTCACCTATGATCCGGCGCAATGCATCGTCTGTTCGCGTTGCGTGCGGGCCTGCGAAGAGGTGCAGGGCACCTTCGCGCTGACGATCGAGGGCCGCGGCTTCGAATCGCGCATGGTCGCCGGCATGCACGAGGATTTCATTGCTTCCGAATGCGTGTCCTGCGGCGCCTGCGTGCAGGCCTGCCCGACCGATGCGCTGCGTGAGAAGACAGTGCTCGCCAAGGGCCTGCCGGAACGCTCGGCCGTCACCACCTGCGCCTATTGCGGCGTCGGCTGCTCGTTCAAGGCCGAAGTGAAGGATGACGAGGTCATCCGCATGATGCCCTACAAGGAGGGCAAGGCCAATCACGGCCATTCCTGCGTGAAGGGCCGCTTCGCCTATGGCTATGCCACCCACAAGGACCGCATCCTGTCGCCGATGATCCGCGAGAAGGTGAGCGATCCCTGGCGCGAAGTGAGTTGGGAGGAGGCGATCGCCCACACGGCCAAGGAGTTCCGCCGCATCCAGTACCAGTATGGACGCACGGCGATCGGCGGCATCACCTCGTCGCGCTGCACCAATGAGGAGACCTATCTGGTCCAGAAGCTGGTGCGCCAAGGCTTCCGCAACAACAATGTCGATACCTGCGCGCGCGTCTGCCATTCGCCGACCGGCTACGGGCTCGGCCAGACCTACGGCACCTCGGCCGGCACGCAGGATTTCGATTCCGTCGAATTCACCGACGTCGCCGTCATCATCGGCGCCAATCCGGCTTCCGCACACCCGGTTTTCGCCTCGCGGCTGAAGAAGCGGCTGCGCCAGGGCGCCAAGCTGATCGTGCTCGACCCGCGCCGCACCGAGATGGTCAAGTCGGCGCATGTCGAAGCCGACTACCACCTGCCGCTGAAGCCCGGCACCAATGTCGCCGTGCTGACGGCGCTGGCACATGTCATCGTCACCGAAGGCCTGTTCGACGAGGCCTTCATCCGCAAGCGCTGTGACTGGACGGAATTCCAGGACTGGGCGTCCTTCGTCGCCCTGCCGGAGAACAGCCCCGAAACCGTCGGCAAGCTGTCCGGCGTCGATCCCGAACTGATCCGCGGTGCGGCACGTCTCTACGCCAAGGGCGGCAACGGGGCGATCTACTACGGCCTCGGCGTCACCGAGCACAGCCAGGGCTCGACCACGGTGATGGCGATTGCCAATCTCGCCATGGCCACCGGCAATATCGGTCGCCCGGGCGTCGGCGTGAACCCGCTGCGCGGCCAGAACAACGTGCAGGGCTCGTGCGACATGGGCTCCTTCCCGCACGAACTGCCAGGCTATCGCCATGTCTCGGGCGACGCGGTGCGCGACATCTATGAAAGCCTGTGGGGCGTGAAGCTGGACGACGAACCGGGGCTGCGCATCCCCAACATGCTGGATGCAGCCGTCGACGGCTCCTTCAAGGGCATCTACATCCAGGGCGAGGACATCCTGCAGTCCGATCCTGACACCAAGCATGTCGCCGCCGGCCTGGCCGCGATGGAATGCGTGGTCGTGCACGATCTCTTCCTCAACGAGACGGCGAACTACGCGCATGTGTTCCTGCCGGGCTCGACCTTCCTCGAGAAGGACGGCACCTTCACCAATGCCGAGCGCCGCATCAACATGGTGCGCAAGGTGCTGGAGCCGAAGGCGCGCTACGCCGACTGGGAAGCGACGCAGGAGCTTGCCCGCGCCATCGGGCTCGACTGGAACTATATGCATCCGTCCGAGATCATGGACGAGATCGCCAAGACGACGCCGAGCTTCGCCGGCGTCTCGTTCGAGTTGCTCGACCGCCTCGGGTCGGTGCAGTGGCCCTGCAATGAGAAGGCGCCACTCGGCACCCCCATCATGCATGTCGACGGCTTCGTGCGCGGCAAGGGCAAGTTCATCCGCACCGAATATGTGGCGACGGACGAGCGAACCGGGCCGCGCTTCCCGCTGCTTTTGACCACCGGCCGGATCCTGTCGCAGTACAATGTCGGCGCGCAAACGCGGCGCACCGACAATATCATGTGGCACTCCGAGGACCGGCTGGAGATCCATCCGCACGACGCCGAGAACCGCGGCCTGCGCGACGGCGACTGGGTGCGGCTGACCAGCCGCTCCGGCGAGACGACGCTGCGCGCGCAGATCACCGACAGGGTGTCACCGGGCGTGGTCTATACGACCTTCCACCATCCCGACACGCAGGCCAACGTCATCACCACGGACTTTTCGGACTGGGCGACCAACTGTCCGGAATATAAGGTGACGGCAGTGCAGGTCGGTGCCTCCAACGGACCATCGGAATGGCAACGCGACTATGACGAGCAAGCGCGCAACAGCCGCCGCATCGCCCCGCTGGAAGCGGCGGAGTAGAACTTGGACGAGACATTCGACAATAAGAGCTTCAATCTTGACGGTTGATCGCCCCCTACTTCGTCGAGCTTCGCTCGACACCTCTTCCCCGATCGACGGGGGAGAAGAAAGGCGCGAGGGGTGCGTCTCGTGACTCGCAAACGCCCCGCCATCACCGAAATGTCCCGTCTCGCTCGCCGCGCCAGCGGCACGGCAGCGGCCCGCCGCATGGTGCCGGAAGAAACGCCGGTGGCGTTCTCCTTTGCCGGCACGGCGCACGCGGTGATGATGGCGAGCCCGGCCGATTTGAAGGATTTCGCGCTCGGTTTCTCGCTGACCGAAGGCATCATCGCTTCACCCGAAGAGATCGAGGCGATCGAGGTCGAGGATCTAGGCGCCGGCATCGACATCCAGATTCGACTGAAGGACCAGGCCAACACGCGCTTCGAGGCGCGGCGGCGCAGGCTCGCCGGACCGGTTGGCTGCGGGCTCTGCGGCATCGAATCCATCGAGGAAGCGATGCGCGCGGTCGATTCGGTTGGTGCGTCTAAACTTACGCTTGATGCCGGCGACATCGTCCGTTCCGTCAAGCTTCTCTCCAGGATGCAGCCGCTGCACAGCGAGACGGGCGCGGTGCACGCCGCCGGCTTCTATATCCCCGGCAAGGGCACCGTCATTGCGCGCGAGGATGTCGGCCGTCACAACGCACTGGACAAGCTGGCCGGTGCATTGGCCAAGGCCGGCATCGACGGCGCGACCGGCGCGGTAGTGGTGACGTCGCGCGTCTCCGTCGAGATGGTGCAGAAGACGGCGACGATCGGCTCGCCCTTCATCATTGCCGTCTCTGCGCCGACCGCGCTCGCCGTCCGCACCGCCGAACAGGCCGGCATGACGCTGGTGGCCTTGGTTCGCGGCGACGATTTCGATATTTTCACCCATCCGGACCGGGTGGTTCGCGGAGTTGCCAAACATGTCGCATGACGAAGACCACATCATGAGCACCAGCGAGAAGCTGGTGCGGATGGCCAACCAGATCGCGGCCTTTTTCCACTCCAGGCCGCGCGAAGAAGGCGTGGCCGGGGTGGCCGAGCATATCAACAAATTCTGGGAGCCGAGGATGCGGCGTCAGTTCTTCGAGATGCTGGACAGCGGCGGCGACGGCTTCGATGAACTCGTCGTGGCTGCCTCGACCAGGATCAAGCAGCCGGTCTCGCCCGCCGAGGCCGATCTGAAGCTCGGGCTCAAGCTTCCCCCAGGCGACGTAGCCGCCTCGCAAAAATAGCCATTGGTTCGCGTCCGCTTATATTTCCTTCCGCTAAAGTTTAAGCTGCCGCACGCGACGCAGCTCTGCTATGGTCAGCGATCCGAAATCGCCAGGCCGGGCGGAACAACTCGTGAGGCCGATCGAGACCCGATACGCCCGTAGCGGCGATGTGCGGATCGCCTATCAGGTGGTCGGCCAAGGCGCGTTCGATCTCGTCTTCGTGCCGGGCTTCATCTCCAATCTCGACCTGCATTGGGAGGATGAAGGCTATAGCAGGCTGCTGAAACGGCTTTCCGCCTTCTCAAGGCTGATCCTGTTCGACAAGCGCGGCACCGGCCTGTCCGACCGCGTCGATGCCAACCATCTCCCCAGCCTCGAAACGCGCATGGACGACGTGCGTGCGGTGATGGACGCGGCCGGCAGCGGCCGCGCGGCCCTGCTCGGCGCCTCGGAAGGCGCTCCGATGGCCATGCTGTTCGCCGCCACGTATCCGGAGCGGACGCGCGCCCTGGCGCTCTATGGCGGCTATGCCCATTTCCACCGATGGGTGATGCCGCCGGAACGGCTGGACGCATTCATCGCGACGACGGAAACCGCCTGGGGCACAGGCGCCACCTTGCCGCATTTTGCGCCCGGCCGCGTCGAAGACAGTCACTTTGCCGCCTGGTGGTCGCGGTTCGAGCGGCTGTCGGCAAGTCCAACGGCGGCGGCGGCGCTGGCGCGCATGAATGCCGGCATAGACGTGCGCGGCATACTCTCGGCGATCAGCGCGCCGACGCTGCTGATCCACCGCCGCAACGACGCGCGCGTCGATCCCGATGCCAGCCGCTTTCTCGCCCGGAAGATCCCGAACGCCCGGCTTGTCGAAATCCCCGGGCGCGACCACCCGGTATGGACCGGTGACGTCGACCGGGTCGCCGACCTAATCGAGGAATTCCTGACCGGCGAGCCGGCCGTGGCCGACAGCGAGCGCGTGCTCGCCGCATTGCTGGTGACGCGTATCTACGATACGGCGCGCCTCGGCGACCGCATGTGGAGCGAGCGCAGCCAGCGATTCCAGGAGACCTGGCGATTGCTGGTGGGGCGCCATGGCGGACGTGTCGCAGGCACGCATGGCGAGCTGATGATCTCGCGCTTCGACGGTCCGGCGCGCGCCATACGCTGCGCGGCGGCATTGCGCGAAGCGGCGCAGGAGATCGGTGTGGCCAGTGCACAGGGCGTGCATGTCGGCGAGATCGAGATGCGCGGACCGCCGGTCGGCTTGACTGCACGCGTGACCATACAACTTGCGGCCCATGCCAGCCGCGGCGAGATCCTGGCGTCGCGGCTGGTTTCCGACCTGGCGACCGGCTCCGGCCTACACTTCATCGATGGCGGACGCATTGCGCTCGACGAGTTGGACGAGCCGTTGGCGTTTGTTCTTGCGACGTCCGAGCAGCATCTGGAACCCGCCTGCCGATCCAAGCCCAGGCCTGCCGAACCGGCCGCGCTGACGGCGCGCGAAAGCGAGGTGGTGAGCCTGATCGCCGACGGCAAAAGCAATGCCGCGATCGCCGCCGAGCTCAACCTCAGCGAGCATACGGTCAAGCGTCACGTCGCCAACATATTGCTCAAGCTCGACCTGCCGTCGCGGGCGGCGGCGGCCGCGTTTTCGGCACGGAACCCTGGCCCGCACGGGCCATAAAGGCCATGGCGCTTTCGGGCGAAGCGGCCGATGGCGTCGGGGATTATCAATTCTTCCCATGCAGGCCAGGCGATATCGCCGTGACGGTACTGCGAAGGGAGGATGAAATGGTGAAATCAAGTCGCAAGACCAGATTGCTCGTCATCGCGGCCGGCGTCGGCGCCTTGCTGGCCCTGGCTCCGGCGCGGGCCGAGGAGGCCTCGGCGACGGCAGCATACAAGGACATAGAGGCCACGCTCGGCTCCATACCGGACATGTTCAGGACTTTGCCTGACGTGGCGGTCGCCGGTGCCTGGGCCGAGATAAAGTCGATGCAGCTCAACCCCAAGACCGCACTCGACGGCAAGACCAAGGAACTCATGGGGCTTGCCGTCGCCTCGCAGATTCCTTGCCAGTACTGCGTCTACTTCCACACCGAGGCCGCCAAGCTCAACGGCGCGACCGACGAGGAGATCAAGGAAGCGGTGGCGATGGCGGCGATCGTTCGCCACTGGTCGACGATGCTCAACGGCAGCCAGGTCGACCTCACAGCCTTCAAGAAGCAGACCGACGACGTGTTCGCGGCCGTGAAGGCCAAGTCGCAGTGACACTATCGCTGCACGGCGATGACCGCCGGGCAGCACTTTGCTCATCAACCGCCCGATCGGGAAGACGGGCCCATGGAGGACGAAATGCTGACCAAGACACAGACCGTTGACGGCGCGGCAATCAAGAAAGCCATCGAAGGGCGCGACGGACAGATGCTGTCGAGCTTTTACGCCGACGATGCGGTGTTGCGGGTCGTCGACCGCAATAATCCGCCGAGCAAGCCGCGCGAGATCCGCGGCCGAGCGGCGATCAGCACATTCTGGGACGACATCTGCAGCCGGGCAATGACCCACAAGGTCGATACCACCATTGCCGATGGCGACAATCTCGCCTTCACCCAAGCCTGCGCCTACCCGGACGGGACCAAGGTGTTCTGTGCGGCGATGCTGGAACTCAAGGGCGGGCGGATTGCACGGCAGACCGTCGTGCAGGCCTGGGACGAGTAAGCGGCATCAGCCGCATCTTCGGAGGAGGAAAACATGTTCAGCGCCAGATGGCAGATCGACGCCAGGTTCGGACACAAGCAGACCGTGCTCGACCTCTTGCGGAAATGGGAATCCGAGATCGGTTCGCAGGTCGGCGTCGCCGACCTGAAGTTCCAGATCATGACGGGTTCGATCGGCGCGCGGGAGGCGACGGTCGAATCTCACCACCAGGTCGAAAGCCTGGCCCAGTTGGAAGAGTTCTTCGCCAGGATCGGCAAGATCGACGCGCATGCCAAATGGGGCAAGGAGATCGAGCCTTACGTCGTGTCGGGCACCAGCCTCTGGCAGATTTTCCGCATCGTCGAATAATGCATGTCGCCCAAAGGTGCCCATAGAACAACGATCTGAAGCGCGCCGCATCGGTCCCTTTCGACGCGACGCGCTTTCGCTACCATGACGGCTTCCGCCTGCCCGCTATGGCTCTCCCGGGCCATTTCCCCACTGGCCCTTTCGGGCGAAGCAGCGAGGAGCCGGATCGGTGCAATGTGCTCTCCTGCACCATCCTGCGCACCCGACGGATGGACGGCACAAGCAAAGCCACAAGATAAATCGTCGCGTCGAAACCATATGGCGCGGGCGCGATCAGGGAGGAAACCGATGACCGACGAAACCTATGCAAAACTGCGTGAAGGCTTGCGCGGAGAGCTGATCCTGCGCGGCGAAGCCGGCTATGAGGAGGCCCGCAAGGTCTACAACGGCATGATCGACAAGAGTCCGGCGCTGATTGCACGCTGCGTCGATGTCGCCGACGTGATCACCGCTGTAAGGTTCGCGCGCATAAACGACCTCCTCATCGCCGTGCGCAGCGGCGGCCACAACGGCGCGGGATTGGGGATTTGCGACAACGGTCTCGTCATCGACCTGTCGATGATGAAAGGCGTCCATGTCGACCCGAAAACCCGCACCGTGAGGGTCGCGCCCGGCTGCACTTCGGGCGACGTGGACCACGCCACCCATCCTTTCGCGCTCGCCGTTCCGTTCGGCATCGTTTCGACCACGGGCGTCGCCGGCCTTACCCTCGGTGGAGGAACCGGCTATCTCACGCGCAAATACGGCCTCACCATCGATAATCTGATCGAGGCCGATCTGGTGCTGGCCGATGGCAGCATGGCGAAGGCCAGCAAAAGCGAGAATCCCGACCTGTTCTGGGCGCTCCGGGGCGGCGGCGGCAATTTTGGCGTGGTAACCAGCTTCCTGTTCCAGGCTCATCCGGTGAACATGATCTTCGGCGGTCCGGTGTTCTGGGACGCCAGGCACGCGTCGGCGGTCATGCGTACCTATCGCGACTACCTGCCGGAAGCGCCGGAAGACCTCGGCGCTTTCGTCGGCCTCAAATCCGTCCCTTCGAGCGATCCTTTCCCGCGCGAGCATTGGGGCAAGCGCGCCTGTGCCATCATCTCGTGCTACAACGGCACGGAGGAGGACGGGCGCAAGGCCATGGCTCCGCTGCTGGACACCTTGCCGCCGCCAATGTTCAACTGGATGGGCGTAATGCCGTTCCCGGCGATGCAGTCGCTATTCGACCCGCTCCTTCCGAAAGGCCTGCAATGGTACTGGAAGGGCGATTTCGTCAAGTCGCTTCCCGACGAAGCGATCGCGACCCATATCGCACAGGCCGCCCAGGCGCCCAGCGAATTGTCGCTTATGCATCTATACCCGATTGACGGCGCCGTCCGCCGCGTCGGCAAGGACGAGACCGCCTGGAACGCGCGCGACGCAAGCTGGTCGATGGTCATCGCCGCCATCGACCCCGATCCCGGCAAAGCCGCCGACCTGACCGCGTGGGCACGGAATTACTGGGCGAGCGTCCATCCCCATAATGGCGAGGGCGGCTACGTGAACTTCATGATGGACGATGAAGGAGACGCGCGCTTGCAGGCGAGCTATGGCGGAAATTACGAGCGGCTGAGCCAGGTTAAGCGAACCTACGACCCATCCAATGTCTTCCGGGTCAACCTGAACATCAAGCCTGCGACATCGGCGATGCCGGGCCGGACGGCCGCGTAGTGCCGGGGTCTCGCCGCTGATGCCGTTCGGCGGCCGTGCCTGTCAAATGCAGCGCAATCGCGAAGTGGAATGGCGCTGACGACCCTCTCAAGCGGGGTCGCCGGCGCCGGCCACAGCCATATAAGATCTGCCTTTGCCGGAAGGAGACAGATTACCCGTGCGCCACCATCACATGGCGCACGGCGGTATAATCCTCCAGCGCGTAGAGCGACATGTCCTTGCCGTAACCGGACTGCTTCAGCCCGCCATGCGGCATCTCGTTGGTCAGCATGAAGTGGGTGTTGATCCAGGTGCAGCCATATTGCAGGCGAGCGGCCGTCGCCATGGCGCGCGAGACGTCCCTGGTCCACACCGACGATGCCAGCCCATAATCGCTGTCATTGGCCCAGTTCACCGCCTCGTCGACTTCCGTGAAACGGGTGACCGAGACCACCGGGCCGAAGACTTCGCGGCGCACGATCTCGTCCTCCTGCAAGGCGCCGGCGACGACGGTCGGCTGGTAGTAGAAGCCGGTGCCCTCGCCCGGCTTGCCGCCGGTGGTGATCTCGATGTGCTTCAATTCCGAGGCGCGCTCGACGAAGCTCGAGACACGGTCGCGTTGGCGGCGCGAGATCAGCGGGCCGATCTCGTTCTCGGCATCGTCCGGCAGATTGTACTTGATGGTCGACACGGCCGAGGAGAGATCGGCGACGAGCTTGTCGTAGACCTTCTTGCCGGCATAGATGCGGCAGGCGGCGGTGCAGTCCTGGCCGGCATTGTAGTAGCCGAAAGCGCGCAGGCCGTTGACCACGGCGCCGAGGTCGGCATCATCGAAGACGATGACCGGGGCCTTGCCGCCGAGTTCCAGATGCGTGCGCTTGACCGACTTGGCGGCCGCCTGCAGCACCTTCTTGCCGGTGGCGACATCGCCGGTGATCGAGATCATGTTGACCTTGGGATGGTTGATCAGCGTATTGCCGACGCTGTCGCCGCGTCCGAGCACGACATTGACGACCCCTTCGGGCAGGATTTCGGCCAGGATCTTCGCCAGTTTCAGCGCCGTCAGCGGCGTCTGTTCCGACGGTTTGAAGACGACCGTATTGCCGCCGCCGATCGCCGGCGCCAGCTTCCAGGCCATCATCATCAACGGGTAATTCCACGGCGCGATGGAAGCGACGATGCCGATCGGATCGCGCCGGACCATCGAGGTGTGGCCCGGCAGGTATTCGCCGGCTACCTGGCCTGGCATGGAGCGGACGGCGCCGGCGAAGAAACGGTAGCAGTCGACGATCGTCGGGATTTCATCATTGAGCACGGCATTGATCGGCTTGCCGCAGTTCAGCGCCTCGAGCGCCGCGAATTCCCTGGCTTCGGCCTCTATGCGGTCGGCGATCTTAAGGAGATAGCCCGAGCGCTGCGCGGGCGTGGTACGCGACCAAGCCGTGAACGCCTTCCCGGCAGCCGCCACCGCCGCCTCGATCTGCGCCGGGCTCGCCTCGGGGAGATTGAGAATGGTCGCCCCGGTCTTCGGATTGAGGACCGACTCCTCGGTCTCGGTGCCTTTCTCGAACTTCGAGCCGATCAGCATCTGGGTGTCCATTGGTTTCTCCTTGAAGAGGAGCGAATGCGAATAGTGCTACCCGCTATTCCCTATTCGCTGTTTTCATTTCCCGCTGCCGGCGATCTGGTCGCCGTCGCGGGTCAGGTAGTAGGCGGCGAGGATCGGCAGCAGCGTCACCAGCACCACCACCATCGCCACGACATTGGTGACCGGGCGCTGGCGCGGGCGGATCAGTTCTTCAAGCATCCAGATCGGCATCGTCTGCTGCTGGCCGGCGGTGAAGGTGGTGACGATGACCTCGTCGAACGACAGCGCGAAGGCCAGCATGCCGCCGGCAAGCAGCGCCGTGGCGATGTTGGGCAACACGATATGCCGGAAGGTCTGGAAACCATCCGCGCCGAGATCCATCGAGGCCTCGATCATCGAGCCCGAGGTGCGGCGGAAGCGGGCAACGGCATTGTTGTAGACGACAACCACGCAGAAGGTGGCGTGGCCGAGCACGATTGTCCAGAACGAGAACGGAATGTCGGCCAGCGCGAAAGCCGAACGCAGCGCAATGCCGGTGATGATGCCGGGCAGCGCGATCGGCAGGATGACCAGCAGCGAAATGGTTTCACGGCCGAAGAATTTCGTCCGTGACACCGCGGCGGCGCACAGCGTGCCGAGAACCAGCGCGATGGCCGTCGAGATGGCGGCGACGCGCACCGAGAGCGACAGCGCTTGCCACACGTCCGGCCGGTTCCAGGTGACGGCGAACCACTGCGTGGTGAGCCCCGGCGGCGGCCAGACGAAGCTCTTCTCCTCCGTCGTGAAGGCATAGACGAAGATCAGCAGGATCGGCAGATGCAGGAACAGCAACCCGCAAGCGGCGGCGATCTTCAGGCCAAGCGGAGCCGATTGGGCACGGTCAGAGCGCATCGAAGGCCCCCATGCGCTTGGCGCCCCAGAGATAGAAGCCCATGATGACGATGGGCACGACCGTGAAGGCGGCGGCGAGCGGGATGTTGCCGGCCGTGCCTTGCTGCGAATAAACGGCCTGGCCGATGAACAGGCGCGACGTGCCGATGATCTGCGGGATGATGTAGTCGCCCAATGTCAGCGAAAAGGTGAAGATCGAGCCGGCGACGATCCCCGGCAGCGCCAGCGGGAACAGCACATTGCGGAAGGTCTGGCCTGGCGAGGCACCGAGATCGGAAGAGGCCTCGACCAAATTGCCGGGCACGCGCTCGAGGGCTGCCTGCACCGGCAGGATCATGAATGGCAGCCAGACATAGACGAAGACGATGAAGGTGCCGGTGAAGGACACCGACAGCGAGTTGCCGCCGACGACCGGCAGCGACAGCCACGCATCGAGCAACCCCAACAGGTTCAGCTTGGCGAGCAGCCAGGTGAGAATGCCTTCCTTGGCCAGGATCAATTTCCAGGCGTAGATCTTGACCAGGTAGCTCGACCACAGCGGCAGCATGACGCCGAGATAGAACAGCGCTTTCCAGCGGCCGCGCGCATAGCGCGCCGCGTAATAGGCAATGGGGAAAGCGACGACAGCCGAGGCCAGCGTCACCAGGGCCGCCATCGTCACCGTGCGCAGAATGATGTCCAGATTGGCGGCCTGCAACAGGTCGCCATAGGTCTTCAACGTGAACTCACGATTGATGAGGCCGGAGAACTCGTCGATCGAGAAAAAGCTCTGCGCCAAAAGAGCGAACAACGAGCCGATATAGACGATGCCGAGCCACAGGACCGGCGGCAGCAGCATAAGCAGAAGGAGCAGTTGCGGCCTGCGCCAGAAGAGGTCGGAGAGCGCGCCGCGTATGCCGCCGCTGCCGGGCAGGATGGCAGGGGCTGGGCTGGGGGTGAGCGCGGCAATGGTCATGGGGCCGCCGTGTGCTGAAGAGAATTATATGAGAGGCCGCGTTCTGCGTCGCCCCCCTCTGTCCTGCCGGACATCTCCCCCTCACGGGGGGAGATTGGCAATTTCTCGGCCTCGCCAATTCTGCGACGTTGGAAATTGGCGAAACCCGAAAGGGCAGCCAATCTCCCCCCTTGAGGGGGAGATGTCCGGCAGGACAGAGGGGGGTGCTTCGCGCAAGCCTTCATCACACCGGCTCGTCCATCAAATGCAGGCTCTCGCGGTTGAAGGTGAGCACCACCGCCTCTCCTTCCCTGGGCAAGGCCGTACCGGCAGGCACGATGGCGTGCAATTTCAGACCGTCGGCATCGAGCGCCAGCCTGGTGGTCGCCCCGAGATAGTTAGTTGAGACGAGGCGCGCGGCGACGCCCTCGCCGCTCGCCGCGCGGCCGACGCGGATGGATTCGGGGCGCAGGCTGCCCCAGCCGCGCTGGCCGCAATAACGCTGGACGAAATCCGGCGGCAGCACGTTGGAGGAACCGACGAAATCAGCGACGAAGCGAGTGCTCGGCCGCTGGTAGATATCTTCCGGCGTGCCGATCTGCATGATCCTGCCGTCGTTGAAGACGGCGACGCGATCGGCCATCGACAGCGCCTCGCCCTGATCGTGAGTGACGAAGACGAAGGTTATGCCGAGCGCCTTTTGCAGCGACTTCAGTTCTTCCTGCATGTTCTCGCGCAGTTTGAGGTCGAGCGCGCCGAGCGGCTCGTCGAGCAGCAGCACCTTGGGCTGGTTGACCAGTGCGCGGGCCAGCGCGACGCGCTGGCGCTGGCCGCCGGAAAGCTGGCCGGGGCGGCGGGCGCCGTAGCCGGGCAGCCTGACCAGCGACAGCGCCTCTTCCGCTGCCTTGTGCCGCCCGGCCTTGCCGACGCCCTTGACCATCAATCCGTAGGCGACATTGTCGAGCACATTGAGATGCGGGAACAGCGCATAGTCCTGGAAGACAGTGTTGACGTTGCGGCGATAAGGCGGAACGCCCTCGGCGCGCTCGCCGAAGATCGAGATCGAACCCGCCGTCGGCTGCTCGAAACCGGCAATGAGGCGCAGGCAGGTCGTCTTGCCGGAACCGGACGGCCCGAGCATGGCGAAGAACTCGCCAGGTACGATTTCGAGGTCGACCGTGTCGACGGCGCGCACGCTGCCGAAATGGCGCGAGACTTTTTGAAAGGAAACGGCTGAGGTCATGGAGTGTCCTGATCTGCCGGGCTCATCGATCTCAGGCGGCGCCGCCCCTCATCCGCCTGCCGGCACCTTCTCCCCGTGAAGGACAGGGGAAGGGACGCGCGCCAACGCTGGCGATACCCTCTCCCCGTTCTTCACGGGGAGAGGGTAAGGGTGAGGGGCGGCGCCGGCTTCGGCAAAGTAAGGCTAGGTCACCGCCCGCCGATGACGCCGATATAGTCCGACACCCAGCGGTAATAGGGCACGCACTGGTCGTTCTGGGTGGCGCATTTGGTCACCGGCGTCTTCCAGAACTTGATCTTGTCGAAATTTTCGTAGCCGTTGGTCTTGCAGCCTTCGTCGGTCAGCAGCTCGTTGCCCTTGCAGGCGGCGGGGACGACCGGCAGCGAGCCGAACCAGGCCGAGACGTCGCCCTGCACCTTGGGCGAAAGCGAGTGTTCGAGCCACATATAGGCGCAGTTCGGATGTGCCGCGTCGGCCTCCATCATGGTGGTGTCGGCCCAGCCGGTCACGCCTTCCTCCGGCACGGTCGAGGCGACCGGCTTCTTGGCGGCGACCAGCGTGTTGACCTGGTATGGCCACGAACCGGAGGCAACCACGCCTTCGTTCTGGAAATCGTCGACCTGGATGGCGGCGTCGTGCCAGTAGCGGCCGACCAGCGTGCGCTGGACGCGCAGCAACTCGAGCGCGGCCTTGTATTGGTCCTCGTTCAACTCGTAGGGGTCCTTGATGCCGAGCTCCGGCTTGTGGAACATCAGGTAGTTGGCGGCATCGGCGATGTGGATCGGGCCGTCATAGGCCTGGACGCGGCCCTTGTTTGATTTGCCGTCCGGCAGCTTCATCTCCTCGAAGACGATGTTCCAGCTCTTGGGCGCTTCCTTGAAGACATCGGTATTGTACATCAGGACGTTCGGCCCCCACTGGTAGGGGACCCCATAATGAACCTTGTCGACGGTGAACCAGGGGGCGTCCTTGATGCGGTCGTCGACCGTCTTCCAACTCGGGATGAGATCGGTATTGATCGGCTGCACGCGCTTGCCGGCAACGAGGCGCAGCGATGCATCGCCCGAAGCGGTGACGAGGTCGAAGCCGCCCTCGTTCATCAGCGAGACCATCTCGTCCGACGTGTTGGCGGTCTTGACGTTGACCTTGCAGCCGCTTTCCTTCTCGAAGGCGGTGACCCAGTCATAGCCCTTGTCGGTCTCGCCACGCTCGATATAGCCCGGCCAGGCGACGATATTGACCTCGCCTTCACCCTTGCCGAGTTCCGTGACCTGAGCGATGGCCTGGCCGGAGAAGGTCAGCGCGACCGTCAATGCAGTGCATGACTTCAGGAATGAATTCATCGTCGATCTCCCATTGATAGGGCCCGCGCTTCGGCGGCGGCTTTGTTCCCTGACGCGAAGGTGCTGTGAAAATCCCGGTTTCGCAAATTCATTTATCAGAAGGGGGATATCGGTTTTTCCGATAGATCAGCGGCCGTTCTTGTCGGGGCGCTGGCGAACCATGCGCTGCGACTGCGCGAGGCCGATGAAATCGCGCGCAGCCTGCGGCAGGCCGGAGCCGCGGCGCCAGACCATCCCGACCTGGACGACGGGTAGGGCACCGGAGACGTCGCGCGATTCGATGCGGTCGCCTTCCAGCGACCATGGCCGGTAGACGAGGTCGGGCAGCAGCGCCACGCCCGCGCCGGTGGCGACAAGGCTGCGCACCGCTTCGACCGAACGGGTGCGGAAGGCGACATGCGGCTTGGCGCCGATTGCCGTCAGCAGCTTGCCGGTGTTCTCCTCGATCTCGTCGACGGTCAGCATGATCAGCGGCTCCGAAGCGATGTCGCCGATGCCGATGATGTCGGCGCCGGCGAGCGGATGCCCGAGCGGCAGCCACAGGCGGTAAGCCGAGACTTCGAGGATTTCGGATTGCAGCGCGGTTCGGTCGCGCAGATTGGACGTGACCATCACGGCGATGTCCAGCTTGCCGCCGATCAGCAGATGCTCGAGATAGTCGCCATTGTCCTCGATGGCGGAGACCTCGACGCCGGGATAGGCACGGCGGTAGCGGGAAAGCAGGTCCGACAGCACATAGCCGGCGACCAGCGAGGTGACGCCGAGCTGCAGCCGGCCGCCCACTGTCGCCTGCTCGCCGAGGAAGGCGCGGCGCGCATCGGACACATCGGCCAGGATCTTGGTGGCGTGACGCAGGAACTGGTGGCCCTTGTGGGTGATGTTGAGGCCGCGCGGATGGCGGTCGAACAATTCGACGCCGAGATCGCCTTCGAGTTCCTTGATCGCTTCGGTGACCGAGGATTGCGAAATGGAGAGGTTCTGCGCGGCACCCGACACCGTGCCCTGCTCGGCGACGGCGATGAAGAACTGCAACTGGCGGATGGTGAAAGCCATGGCCGGACTAAACACGGCGGGGACGACACTGGGAAGTGGAAACGGATCGGCAACTTGACGGCCCCCAGAATTGTAACTAAATAAGTTACATGAAACGCAACAGCCGGCTGTCTTCCACCTTGCACATTCTGGTCCACATGGCCGAGAAGCCCGAGCGGGCGCTGACCTCGGAGCAGCTTGCCACCTTCATCCATACCAATCCGGTCGTGGTGCGCCGCACCATCGCGGGGTTGCGGGATGCCGGCATCGTCACCTCTTCACGCGGACATGGCGGCGGCTGGCTGCTCGGGCGCCCGCCCGACGAGATCTCGCTGGCCGAAATCAGCGCCGCGCTTGGCGAGACGCTGCTGCAGTTCGGCACCGAGCCGGAGAGCCCCGGCTGCCTTGTCGAGCAGGCCGTCATCGCCGTCCTCGACGATTTTCGGATCGCGGCGGAGAAGCTGCTGGCGGAGAAGCTCAGCCGTATCACGCTGGCCGACCTGACCGCCGACTTCCGCCGCCGTTACGACCTCATCGGAGTCTCCAGCCATGCAGTATGATCTTGCCGTCGTCGGCGGCAGCTTTGCCGGCTTGTCCGCCGCCATCCAGGCGGCCCGGGCCCGGCGCAACGTCCTGGTGATCGACGCCGGCCGGCCCCGAAATCGGTTCGCCGCGCATTCGCACGGCTTCCTCGGCCAAGACGGGCGCACGCCAGGCGCCATCCTGGAGGAGGCAAGACGGCAGTTGCTAGCCTATCCGACGGCTCGCCTTGTCAAGGGACGTGCGGACAAGGCGGTCGCCAATAGCAGCAGCGACTTCGAAATCAGCACAGAGGGCGGCGAGACCTTTGGCGCCGCGCGGCTGGTTCTGGCCACCGGCGTGCGCGACATCCTGCCGGAAGTTCCCGGGCTTGCCGAGCAGTGGGGCAAGACCGTGCTGCACTGCCCCTATTGCCACGGCTACGAGGTTTCCGGCGGGCCGCTTGGCGTGCTGGCGACCGGGCCCATGTCCCAGCATCAGGCGCAGTTGATCGCCGACTGGGGCGACGTCACGCTGTTCGGCAATCGCCTGATCGAGCCCGATGCCGAACAGATGTCTGTCCTGGAAGGCAAGAATGTGAGGTTCGAACCCGCTGCGGTCGCCGAACTGCGGGAGGATGGCGCGGGCGGCTTGACGGTGATCCTCGACGGCGGCCGAAAGGCGGGGGTTCGCGCGATATTCACCGCGCCGCGCAATACAATGGCGAGCCCGGTGGCCGAACAGCTCGGTTGCGGCTTCACGGACGGTCCCCTTGGCCCGGTGATATCAATCGATGACAGGCAGCAGACGACGGTTCCCGGCGTCTACGCCGCCGGGGACGCGTCACGCGCGATGCACAACATCGCCTTCGCCGTATCGGGCGGCGCCTTCGCCGGCATATGCGCCCACCAGTCGCTGGTATTCGGTTAGCTCAGGCTGCCTCGCCCGCGACGCTGAGCCGCGCGCCGGCCTGCGCCAGGCCGGCAGCGATGTCGCGCGGCGGCGGCCGGTCGGTGGCGAGCTCGGAAAAGCCATCGAAGCCGCAGACCTGGACCAGGCCTTGGCGCCCGAACTTGGAATGATCGGTGACGACGAGCGAACGCTGGCCGCGCGACAGCACCATGCGGGCGAACTCGGCCTCGTCGAGATCGTAATCCATGACACCCGTCACCGCATCGACGGCACCCGTCGAGATCACCGCATGGCTGACCGAGAAGCGGCTGACGAAGTCGATGGCCGAGGCGCCGAAGGCGGCGCCGGAATCGCTGCGCAGCTCACCGCCGGCCATGTAGACCTTGTTGCCGTTGACGGTGGCCAGCGTGCGGGCGATGTCGGATGAGTTGGTGACGACCGTCAGCCGCCGATGGCCGAGCAGTTCACGCGCCAGGAACGAGGTGGTCGTTCCCGTGTCGAGCATGATCGATTCGCCGTCACGGATGGTGGCGGCGACCATGCGGGCGATGAGGCGCTTGGCCTCGGCGTTCTCGCGCATGCGCCGTTCGAACGGCGCTTCGCCGATCGTCGACGGCAGGCCGACGGCGCCATGCATCTTCAGGAGCGAGCCGTCGCTGGTGAGGGGCTTGACGTCGCGGCGAACGGTTTCCAGCGAGACGCCTAGCCGGTCGGCCAGGCTGGCGATGGTGACGGTGCCTTCCTCCTGCAGAAACCGCAGGATTTCGCCGTGCCGCTTGGAATGGCTCATCGGGTCATTTCCAGTCGCGCCATGATGCAGTGACCGCTTCTATGGCAAATCTGCCGCATATTACAAGGAATCTCGAAAGAATACGGGCAGGAAAGCAGAAAAAGCCACAGAATCTCGTTGACAACGTGGCTTACCCGGCGTGACACTGATGCCGTGTCAGGCTCGCACTGCCACGGAAAAGCGATAGCGGAGCCTGATCCGAATTTGTGTGCCCCAAGGTCTGGAAACTGCCTGACGCGAGGGCGACTGGAAGAATTTTCTCATCCGCGGGGGCGGATGCCGGCCTCGAAGAGCCCGGCACGTGGGGCTCGTCGGTGCGGCGCGGGATACCGATCCCGAATGCCGCGCCGGCGAGGTCTTTGCCAGAACGAGCGTCCGGACAAACGGCGGGTCGCCACGGTGGTGCCGCCCCGTCGGCGCCTTGCCGGACGAAGGGCGAATTCATGACGGCCGAGGACCGCATCCGCGCCCTGCCTTGCTGGACAGGCAGCGTCGAGATCGAGCCGCTGCCCGGCGGGCTGAGCAATGCCAATTATCGGGTTAAGGACGCGGCCGGGAGGCATGTCGTGCGTTTCGGCAGGGACTATCCCTTCCACCACGTCTTTCGCGAGCGTGAGGTGATGACCGCACGCGCCGCGCATGCCGCCGGTTTCGCGCCGGCGGTCCGCCATGCCGAACCCGGCATTCTCGTGACGGAGTATCTCGGCGCCAAGACCTGTCTGGCTGAGGACGTGCGCGCCAATCTCGGCCGTGTCGCCGCCCTGATGCGCGGCTTCCACCGTGAGATGCCCAACCACGTCTCCGGTGCCGGCTTCATGTTCTGGGTGTTCCACGTCATCCGCGACTATGCGCGCACGCTGGAGGACGCCGGCAGCCGCAAGGCGAGCGACCTGCCGCGTCTGCTGATGCTGGCCGACGAGCTCGAACGCGCCCAGAAACTGCTGCCGATCGTGTTCGGCCACAATGATCTTTTGCCGGCGAATATTCTCGACGACGGCAGCAGGCTATGGCTGATCGACTTCGAATATGCCGGCTTCAATACCGCGATGTTCGACCTTGCCGGCGTCGCCTCGAACGCCGGCATGAGCGACGAGGAATCCTTCGCCTTCCTGACCGCTTATTTCATGAAGGAGCCGGACGAGGCGATCCGCCGCTCGCATGCGGCCATGCAATGCGCCTCGCTGCTGCGCGAGGCGATGTGGAGCATGGTTTCGGAACTCTACCTCGACGTGCCCGGCATCGACTACGTCGCCTACACGGAAGAGAACCTGACGCGGCTCGATGCCGCGCTGGAAAACTACCGGACAAAATACGGGACCTGAATTCATGACCTTGCCAACCCAGGCAGCGATCGTCGTCATCGGCGGCGGCATTATCGGCTGCTCGACGGCCTACCATCTGGCCCGCGACCACAAGGCAGATGTGGTGCTGCTCGAACAGGGCAAGCTGACCTCGGGCTCGACCTGGCACGCCGCCGGCCTGGTCGGGCAGCTGCGCTCGTCGGCCTCGATCACCCGCGTGCTCAAATATTCGGTCAACCTCTACAAGGGCCTGGAGGCCGAGACCGGCCTTGCCACCGGCTGGAAGATGAGCGGGTGCCTGCGCCTTGCCACCAATGCCGACCGCTGGACCGAGTACGAGAGGCTGGCGACGACAGCGAAGAGCTTTGGCATGGACATGGAGTTGCTGTCGCCGGCAGAGGTCAAGAACATGTGGCCGCTGATGGAAACCGGCGATCTCGTCGGCGCTTCCTGGCTGCCGACCGACGGTCAGGCGAGCCCATCCGACGTCACCCAGTCGCTGGCCAAGGGCGCGCGCATGCATGGCGCAAGGCTTTACGAGGAAGTGCGCGTCACCGGCTTCGAGATCAAAGGCGGCCGCATCATTGCGGTGAAGACCAACATGGGCGACATCGCCTGCGACAAGGTGGTGAACTGCGCAGGACAATGGGCACGGCAGGTTGGCGCCATGGCCGGCATCAACGTGCCGCTGCAGCCGGTGAAGCACCAGTTTATCGTCACCGAGAAGATCGACGGGCTGGCGACCGATGTCCCGACCATCCGCGACCCGGACCGGCGCACCTATTTCAAGGAAGAGGTCGGCGGGCTGGTGATGGGCGGCTATGAGCCAAACCCGCAGGCCTGGACGACAGATCTCCCCGGAGGCGACGTGCCCAATGACTGGGAGTTCCGGCTGTTCGACGACGACTATGATCATTTCGAACAGCATATGAGCCAGGCGATCGCGCGCGTGCCGGCGCTGGAAACCGTCGGCGTCAAGCAGATGATCAACGGGGCCGAGAGTTTCACGCCGGACGGCAATTTCATCCTCGGCGTGGCGCCCGAATGCGCCAACATGTTCGTCGGCGCCGGCTTCAACGCCTTCGGCATCGCTTCGGGCGGCGGCGCCGGCTGGGTGCTGGCGCAATGGGTGGTCGATGGCGAGGCGCCGTTCGATCTGTGGGTCGTCGACATCAGGCGCTTTTCCAGCCTGCACCGCGACCGGCACTGGGTCCGCGAGCGCACGCTGGAAGCCTATGGCAAGCACTACACGATCGGCTTTCCGCATGAGGAGTATCTTTCCGGCAGGCCGCGCATCGTTTCGCCGCTGTACAACAGGCTGAAACAGCATCGCGCCGTGTTCGGTTCGAAGCTCGGCTGGGAGCGGCCGAACTGGTTCGCCCCCGAAGGCGTCGACCCGCGTGACGTCTATTCCATGGGCCGGCAGAATTGGTTTTCAGCCGTCGGCGACGAACATCGCCATGTGCGCGAGAAGGTCGGCATCTTCGACCAGTCGTCCTTCGCCAAATACGAGCTGACCGGGCCCGACGCGCCGAAGGCGCTGGACTGGATCTGCGCCAACGACGTCAACAAGCCGGCCGGCGGGCTGACCTATACGCAGCTTCTCAACACGCGCGGCGGCATAGAGGCCGATCTCACCGTGTCGCGGTTCGGCGAGGACAGGTTCTATATCGTTACCGGCACGGGCTTCCGCACCCATGACCTGTCCTGGATCAGCGACCATGTCGAAAAGGAGCTCGACATCACGCTCACCGACGTCACCGAGGATTTCGGCACGCTGTCGCTGATGGGACCGCGCGCCCGCGAAGTGCTGGCCGGCGTGACCGATGCCGACGTTTCCAACAGCGGTTTCCCATTCGGCCATGCCCGCGAGATTGTCGTTGCCGGCCACACCGTGCGGGCGTTGCGCGTCACCTATGTCGGGGAACTCGGCTGGGAGCTGCACGTGCCGATCTCCGCAACCGGCGAGATCTTCGACGCGTTGATGTCGGCAGGCAAGCAACATGATATCCGCCCGGTCGGCTACCGGGCCCTGGAATCGCTGCGACTGGAAAAGGGCTATCGCGCCTGGGGCTCCGATATCACCCCCAACGACACGCCGCTGGAAGCCGGCCTCGGCTGGGCGGTGAAGCTTCGCAAGAACACGGATTTCGTAGGGCGGCGCGCCTTGGAGAAAATCACTGGCGGGCCATTGAAGAAGCGTTTCGCCGGCTTCACGGTCGACGATCAGGACATCGTGCTCGTCGGGCGCGAGACGATCCTGCGCAATGGCGAGCCGGTCGGCTATCTCAGCAGCGGCGGCTACGGCTACACCGTGGAGAAGAACATCGGCTACGGCTATGTGCGCAATGCCGACGGCGTGAGCGACGATTTTCTCGCCTCGGGCCGCTATGAGCTGGTCGTGGCGATGCAGCGCACGCCGGCAAAGATCCATCTCGAGCCGATGTATGATCCGGCCGGGAACAGGATCAAAGCCTGATCAGTTCACACGCAAGGCGAGGCAGCGGCTGGGCACCGTGTCGGCCTCGCCCGGCATCGAGACGTACGGGCGCGTTTCCTCGATGCGGGTGACCAGCCCCTGCGCCTCCAGCTCCGCGACCCGCGCGTTAAAGCCCAGATCCCAGATCGTGTTCTTGACCGTCAGCACGATCACGCCGCCCGGCCGGCAGATGCGGATCAGTTCGTCCAGCCCTTCGGCACCGACATGGCCCGAGGTAAAGACGCCGGCCGAGATCACCCCGGCATAGGCATTGTCGGCAAAGGGCAGCGGCCCGCCAAGCGCCAGGCAATGCAGGGCCGAATAGACGCCCTTGCGCTCTGCCTGATCCAGCATGCCTTGCGAGATGTCGAGCGCCTCGACCTCGGGATAGCCGGCAATGTCGAGCCATTCGCCGATGAGCCCGGTGCCGGCCCCGGCATCGAGCAGCGGGGCCGAGCCACGCGGCAGATGCCTTGCCAGCAAGGCCAGGCAGATGGTGGGATGACGATAGCCGGCGGCCGACATGTCGCTGTCGTAGGTCTGCGACCAACGGTCATAGAGCGCCGCCACGTCTTCCGGGCGCTTGGCCGCGTAGGCAGCGCCAAGCGCGCCCTTATGCTTGCTGTCGGTCACTTTCGTCCTGTCCGCCATGCCCTAAATTGGTCTCGCACGGATGATAGCCAAAGCACGAATTTTGTGGAACCGTCTCTGCGACAAATAACAGCGGGGGAGCGGGCATGACAATGGACGAGGCACGGACAAAACTTGCCGCCATTCCCATGCTGGCCGGCTATAACGGGACGCTGGAGCGGCTTGGCGGCCTCACCAACCTGGTTTTCAAGGCCGGGGACTTCTGCCTGCGCATTCCAGGCAAAGGCACCGAGGAATATATCAACCGCGCCAATGAGGCGGTGGCGGCGCGCGAAGCGGCTAAGGCAGGTGTCAGCCCCGAGGTGCTGCATGTCGATCCGGGCACCGGCGTGATGGTGACGCGCTTCATCGCCGGCGCCGTAACCATGTCGCCGGAAAAATTCAGGGTTCGGCCGGGCAGCCCGGCGCGTGCGGGAGCGGCCTTCCGCAAGCTGCATTCGTCCGGTGCGGTGTTTCCGTTCCGTTTCGAACTGTTCGCGATGATCGATGACTATCTGAAGGTGCTGTCGACCAAGGAGGTCGCCCTGCCCGCCGGCTATCACGACGTGGTGCGCGAGGCCGGTGGCGTGCGCGCGGCGCTGTCGGCCCACCCGCTGCCCGTCGTCGCCTGTCATTGCGACCCGCTGTGCGAGAATTTTCTCGATGCGGGTGACAGGATGTGGATCGTCGACTGGGAATATTCAGGAATGAACGATCCGCTCTGGGATCTTGGCGACCTCTCCGTCGAAGGCAAGTTCGATGCCGCGCAGGACGAGGAGATGATCCGCGCCTATTTCGGCGGCGAGGCGAAACCGGCGGAGCGAGGGCGCATCGTCATCTACAAGGCGATGTGCGACCTGTTGTGGACGCTGTGGGGACTGATCCAACTCGCCAATCACAATCCTGTCGACGATTTTCGGGCCTATGCCGACGGCCGCTTCGCGCGCTGCAAGGCGCTGATGGAGACGCCGGAATTTTCGCGGCACCTGGCAACGATCCGCGAGGGCTAATTCACACCCTTCGGCACGTTTTCAGGCGGCACCGTCGTGTCGACCACTTTCTGGCGGTGGAAGATGAACAGGCCAGCCAGCACGACGATGCCCGAGCCGATGAGGATGCGCGGGCCGGGAACGTCGCCGAAGAACGCCAGCCCGAAGACCACCGCCCATAGAAGCAGCGTGTAGTGCAGCGGCGCCAGCGTCGAGGCCGGCGCCAGCTTGAGCGCCCGCGTGATCATCAGATGGGCGCCGCAGGAGACGATGCCGAGCAGCAGCATGGCGCCGAAATCGAGCGCCGACGGCGTCTGCCAGGCGCCGATGGTCAGGGCGCCGCCGACCACTAGCGTGCCGATGGTCTGCCATGTCACCAGATTGGTGTCGCTGGTGCCGCGCAAGCGCCGGTTGAGGATAATGGCGAAGGCGAAGGCAACGCTGCCCGCCAGCGCGAAGCCCGACGACAGCGAGAAAGCCGCCGAGGAGGGCTTGAGCATGATCAGCACGCCGCAGAAGCCGAGCAGGATCGCCATCCAGCGGCGCCAGCCGACCTTCTCGCCAAGCAGGAGATGCGAGAGTGCCGCCACATAGATCGGCCCGGCCATATAGAAGCTCATCACATCCGCAAGCGGCAGATAGACGACGGCGGCATAGAAGAGCCCGGTATCGAGCGTGGTCATGATGACGCGCAGGACCTGCAATTCGGGCCTTTCCATGCGGAACAGCTTGGCGGCGCCCTGGTGGGCGATCATCGGACCGAGCACGAAAAACGCGCCGATCGACCTGATCAGAACCACCTGGCCGACGGAAAAGCTGGCGACCAGCCATTTGCCCATGGCGTCGTTGAGCGCAAACAGGAAGTCGCCGGCCAGCATCAGCAGAATGCCGGCCAGAAGCACGTTCCTGATTGTGGTATTCTGCGCCACGGGTTGCGTCATGCCGATCCCTTGCCTGTCCAAGCCGCGTCGTAGACGGAAGCGGCCGCTTTGACGAGGAGAAATCCGGGAATCGGCAAGGCCAGCGCCGGGAATCGGCTGGGTCTAGGACGATGTGTGCCGCCGGTTCACCAGTGCCGGCCTGCCGGGGATGGCAAGCCGGGTGTCCTGCCTGGTTCGTTCCGCCACCACTTTGCCCCTGGCGATGACGCAAATGCGTTCAGGGCGCAGGCGAATGGCCTCGACCGGATTGCCAGCGTCGAGGACGACCAGGCTGGCGCGCTTGCCGACGGCGAGGCCTAGATGATCGAGCCCCATGATGGCGGCATTGACGTTGGTGACCATGTCGAAACAGCGCGCCATGTCGGCAGGGCTCGACATCTGGGCGACGTGAAGCCCCATGAAGGCGACGTCGAGCATGTCGGCGGTGCCCAGCGAATACCAGGGATCGAGCACGCAATCCTGGCCCCAGCCGACGCGGATGCCCAGCGCCAGCATCTCCTTGACCCGCGTCATGCCGCGGCGCTTGGGAAACGTGTCGTGGCGCCCCTGCAGCATGATGTTGATCAAAGGATTGGGGATGACGGAGACGCCCGCCTCGGCGATCAGCGGCAGGAGTTTCGAGACGTAGTAATTGTCCATGGAATGCATCGAAGTAAGATGCGAGCCGGCCACCTTGCCCTGAAGGCCGAGACGCTGCGTCTCATAGGCCAGTTGCTCGATGTGACGCGACAGCGGGTCGTCGGTCTCGTCGCAATGCAGGTCGACCATCAGGCCGCGTTTTGCCGCGATCTCGCAAAGCTCGGTCACCGAGCGGGTGCCGTCGGCCATGGTGCGCTCGAAATGCGGAATGCCGCCGACGATATCGACACCCAGATCCAGCGCGCGGATGGTGTTTTCCCGTGCACCGGGCGAGCGGTAGAGCCCATCCTGCGGAAAGGCGACCAATTGCAGGTCGATATAGGGCGCCACCGTCTTCTTGACATCGAGCAGCGCCTCGACCGCCAGCAGCCTGTCGTCGCAAACGTCGACATGGGTGCGGATGGCGAGCAATCCCATCGACACCGCCCAGTCGCAATAGGCGAGCGCGCGATGGCGCACCGCTTCATGCGTCAGAAGCGGCTTCAGTTCGCTCCACAGAGCAATGCCTTCAAGCAGCGTGCCCGAGGCGTTTATCCGCGGAATGCCGTAGGAAAGCGTCGCATCCATATGGAAGTGCGGGTCGACGAACGGCGCAGAGACCAGATTGCCCCGCGCGTCAATCGTCGTGCCGGCGTTGCCATCGAGCTTCGGCTCGATCGTCGCGATCGTCTCGCCGACGATGCCGATGTCGGCAACCCTGCCGTCAGGCAATGTGCCGCCGCGAACGATAAGGTCGAAATCCATCTGTGTCGTCCCCGAAGAATCAGCACCTGTCGGCTGCCGCCGTGATCGCGGCGGGCGAAAAATCTTGCCACGTGGCGCCGCCCCTCATCCGCCTGCCGGCACCTTCTCCCCGTATAGAGACGGGGAGAAGGGAGATGCTGCGACCTCGCCGCCATTTTTGCAACGTCTACAATTGGCGAAATCTTTGGTTATAGCCCTTTCTCCCCGTCACTTACGGGGAGAAATGTCCGGCAGGACAATGAGGGGCAGCACGAACCTGGCCGATTCGAGCGCTATTCCGGAACGTGCCTCACCGCACCCTTGTCGGCGCTGGTGGCGAAGGCGGCGTAGGCGCGCAATGCGGTCGTCACCTTGCGCTTGCGTTTTTCTTCGGGCTTCCAGGCCAGGGCACCCTTGGCCGCCATCGCCGCCCGGCGGCTGGCGAGCTCCTCATCGCTCACGGCGAGGCGGATCGAGCGGTTGGGGATGTCGATCTCAATCGTGTCGCCTTCCCGCACCAGCCCGATCGTGCCGCCTTCGGCGGCTTCCGGCGAGACATGGCCGATCGAGAGCCCCGACGTGCCGCCGGAGAAGCGCCCGTCGGTGATCAGCGCGCAAGCCTTGCCCAAGCCCTTCGATTTCAAATAGCTGGTCGGATAGAGCATTTCCTGCATGCCGGGGCCGCCGCGCGGTCCTTCATAGCGGATGACGACGACGTCGCCGGCCTTGATCTCATTCGACAGGATCGCCTTGACCGAGGCATCCTGGCTTTCGAACACCCGCGCCGGGCCGGTGAATTTCAGGATCGACTCGTCGACGCCGGCCGTCTTCACGATGCAGCCGTCGAGCGCCAGGTTGCCCTTGAGCACGGCAAGGCCGCCGTCTTTGGAAAAAGGTGTCTTCGCCGAGCGGATAACGCCCGTCTCGCGGTCCAGATCGAGCTCGTCCCAGCGGCGGTCCTGGCTGAAGGCGACCTGCGTCGGCACGCCGCCGGGCGCGGCGAGGAAGAAATCTCGCACGTTCTGGCTTGAGGTGCGCGAAATATCCCAATGATCGAGCGCCTCGCCGAGGCTTGATGTGTGCACGGTCGGCAGGTCGCGGTTGATCAGTCCGGCTTGGTCGAGCTGGCCGAGGATCGCCATGATGCCGCCGGCGCGGTGGACGTCCTCCATGTGCACGTCGGACTTGGCCGGCGCCACCTTGCACAGCACGGGCACCCGCCGCGACAGCCGGTCGATATCCTCCATGGTGAAGTCGACCTCACCCTCATGCGCCGCGGCCAGGATGTGCAGCACGGTGTTGGTCGAGCCACCCATCGCGATGTCGAGCGTCATGGCGTTCTCGAACGCGCCCTTTGAAGCGATGCTGCGCGGCAGCGCCGTCTCGTCGTCCTGCTCGTAATAGCGTTGGGCGAGATCGACGATCAAGTGTCCGGCCTCGACGAACAGCCGCTTGCGGTCGGCGTGCGTCGCTAGTGTCGAACCGTTGCCCGGCAGCGACAGGCCGAGCGCTTCGGTCAGGCAGTTCATCGAATTGGCGGTGAACATGCCCGAGCAGGAACCGCAGGTCGGGCAGGCGGAGCGCTCGATGACCTTGACGTCCTCGTCGGAGATCTTGTCGTCGGCGGCGGCGACCATGGCGTCGACCAGGTCGAGCGCCTGCGCCTTTCCGGCGAGCACCACCTTGCCCGCTTCCATCGGCCCGCCGGAGACGAAGACGGTCGGGATGTTGAGGCGCAGCGAGGCCATCAGCATGCCGGGCGTGATCTTGTCGCAATTGGAGATACAGACCATGGCGTCGGCGCAGTGGGCGTTGACCATGTACTCGACGGAATCGGCGATCAGCTCGCGCGACGGCAGCGAATAGAGCATGCCGTCATGGCCCATGGCGATGCCGTCATCGACGGCGATGGTGTTGAATTCCTTGGCGACGCCGCCGGCCTTCTCGATCTCGCGCGCGACCAGCTGGCCGAGATCCTTCAGGTGGACGTGGCCCGGCACGAACTGGGTAAAGGAGTTGACCACCGCGATGATCGGCTTGCCGAAATCGCTGTCCTTCATGCCGGTGGCGCGCCAGAGGCCGCGGGCGCCGGCCATGTTGCGGCCATGGGTGGTGGTGCGGGAGCGATAGGCAGGCATGAACTTTCCTTAGCTGGCTGGCTGCGCCCGATGCGGAGCGTCGCGGCCCTGAATATGGATCGCAGGCGTTATAGACCGGCAATTATTGTCTGGCCACATTTTTGCAATGCGCCAGATTCTCCAGAAAAATTCAGAGTTTGCGAAAAAAGATGGCCTTCCGTGTCGGATCGCCTACCGGGCGCCCGTCCTTGGATCAACGGCAAGGGAGTGGGACCATTTTCTCAGACAGCCGTTCCATTGTAGCAGCAAGAAGCAACCGAGGAGCACGACATGCAAAAGATCACCACCTGCCTGTGGTTCGATGGACAGGCCGAAGAGGCGATGAACCACTATGTCTCCATCTTCAAGAATTCGAAGGTGCTGAGCGTCATGCGTTGGCCCAAGGGCCACGCCGATGAAGGCAAAGTGCTGCTGACCACGTTCGAGCTCGACGGCGTGCCGTTCCAGGCGCTCAACGGCGGACCGCAATTCAAGTTCAACGAGGCGATGTCGCAGTCGATCGACTGCAAGACGCAGGAAGAGGTCGACTATTTCTGGGAGAGGCTCACCGAGGGCGGCGAGCCCGGCCCGTGCAGCTGGCTGAAGGACAAGTTCGGCGTCTCCTGGCAAGTCGTGCCGGAACAGCTGCCGCGCCTGCTCCAGGATCCGGACCGGGAAAAGGCCGGCCGGGTGATGAGTGCGATGATGAAGATGGGCAAGATCGACATCGCCAAGATCGAAGAGGCGGCGAAGGGGTGAGAAGTGGTCCGCGTAGCGGACGGAAAGCCAATTGCTGGGCTTTCCGAGCTTCGAACGCCCTGAGCCTGCGAAGGGCAGGGCTGTCCATTGATTTTTGAGGCCGGCGCTGCCCCTCATCCGCCCTTCGGGCACCTTCTCCCCGTGAGCGGGGAGAAGGGAAGACCGCGCCTCAAGCCGCCTTGTCGCGGACCTGGTAGTCCTTGATCGTGGCGAAGCGGATCGCCTTCCAGCGCTCGGCCTCGTAATTCAGCGAGAAGGCGTGCTGGGCGAGGAACACCGGGTCGTTATCGAGATCGCGGGCAATGTCGCCGCGATGGGCTTCGATGAAGCGTTGCACTTCCGTCTTGTCGTCAGCCGAGATCCAGCGGCAGACTGAAAAACGCGACATCTCGAATTCGACCGGCAGCGTGTATTCGAAGTTCAGCCGCTCCTTCAGCACGTCGAGCTGCAGCGCACCGACGACGCCGACGATGGCCGGCGAGCCGTCCTCGGGCGAAAACAGCTGCACGACGCCCTCCTCGGCCATCTGGTGCAGCGCCTCCTTCAGCTTCTTGGCCTTCATCGCATCGCCGAGGCGCACACGACGCAGGATTTCCGGGGCGAAGTTCGGCACGCCGCGGAACAGGATTTCCTCGCCCTCGGTCAGCGTGTCGCCGATGCGCAGCGTGCCGTGGTTGGGGATGCCGACGACGTCGCCGGCAAAGGCCTCGTCGGCGGTGACGCGGGTGCGGGCGAAGAAGAATTGCGGCGCAGACAGGCTCATCGGCTTGCCGGTGCGCACCAGCTTGGCCTTCATGCCGCGCTCGAGCTTGCCCGAGCAGACGCGCACGAAGGCGATGCGGTCGCGGTGGTTGGGATCCATGTTGGCCTGGATCTTGAAAACGAAGGAGGTCATCTTCTCCTCGGTCGCCTCCACCATCCGGGTGTCGGCATCCTGCGCGCGCGGCGGCGGCCCGAAAGCGCCGAGCGCCTCGATCAGGTCGCGCACGCCGTAATTGCGCAGCGCCGAGCCGAAATAGACCGGCGTCAGATGGCCCTCGCGAAAGGCGTCGATGTCGAGCGGACGGCAGGCTTCGCGCGCGAGTTCCAGCTCCTCGATGAAGGCCTCGCGCTCGTTTTCCGGCAACAGGCCGGCGACGCGGTTGGAATCGGGACCGTTGACCGGAGTGCGTTCCTTCTCGTCATCGCCCTTGCGCACGGCGTTCAGCGCCAGGTGGTAAGTGCCCGAAAACGTCCTGCCGCGGCCGATCGGCCAGGTGATGGGCGCGGTATCGAGCGCCAGCTTCTGCTCGATTTCGTCCAGTATCTCGAAGGGATCGCGGCTCTCGCGGTCCATCTTGTTGACGAAGGTGATGATCGGGATGTCGCGCAGCCGGCAGACCTCGAACAGCTTCAGCGTGCGCGGTTCGATGCCCTTGGCGGCGTCAATGACCATGACCGCCGAGTCGACCGCCGACAGCGTGCGGTAGGTGTCGTCGGCGAAATCCTCGTGGCCGGGCGTGTCGAGCAGATTGAAGACGTTGTCCTCATACTCGAACGTCATCACCGAGGTGACGACCGAAATGCCGCGTTCGCGCTCGATCTTCATCCAGTCCGACCGGGTCTGGATGCGGTCCTTCTTGGCCTTGACCTCGCCGGCAAGCTGGATGGCGCCACCGAAGAGCAGCAGCTTTTCGGTGAGCGTCGTCTTGCCGGCGTCCGGGTGGGCGATGATCGCGAAAGTACGGCGGCGCGATACCGCCTGTTCGATGTCTTCAGCCAATTTATGGAATCCTGTCTGTGGCGCGGGCTTCTAGCAGCGCTTTCCCGGCCTGTCGAACAGATTTGCCCGGATTGGTCCGCCGGCTCTTGAGATAGGGACGACGCGATGGCATCAGAAGACCTGTTCGATGGAGATCCTGCATGAGCAAGAAAGTGATCGTCATCGGCGCCGGCATCATCGGCGCCTCGATCGCCTGGCACCTGGCCAAGGCGGGCGCGCAGGTGACGGTCATTGCCGACAGCGCTGCCGGCGGCGTGGCGACGCCGAACTCGTTTGCCTGGATCAATGCCAGCTGGGGCAATCCGGAATCGTATTTCTGGCTGCGCATCCGCTCCATGGCGGAATGGTCGCGGCTGGCGCAGGACCTGCCCGGCCTTCCGCTCGCCTGGTGCGGCGGGCTGTGCTGGGACTTGCCGGCGGACAAATTGGAGGCCTATGCGGCGGAGCATTCGTCCTGGGGTTATGGCATCAGGCGGGTCGACCGCGCCGGCGCGGTCGGCATCGAGCCCAATCTCGCCGGGCTTCCCGACTTTGCCTTACATGTCGCCGAGGAGGGTGTCGCCGAGCCGGTCGCAGCGACGAACGCGCTGCTGGCCGACGCCGAACGGCGCGGTGCGCGCTTCGTCTCCAGCACGGTTACGGCGTTGGTCCAAACCGGCGGCAGGACGACGGGCGTGGACACGTCGCATGGGCTGTTTGCAGCCGACGAGGTGGTGATCGCGGCCGGCGTCGGCTCGCCGGAGATTGCCGCGACGGCCGGCATAAGGCTACCGATCGAAATGCCGCCCGGCCTGATCGTCTATTCGCGACCTTACAGAAAATTGCTCAACGGTCTGGTGCTGGCCGAGCGGCTGCACATGCGCCAGACGGCGCAAGGCCGCATCATCGCCGGGTCTGATTTTGGCGGTGCCGACCCGGGGATGGATGCGGCGGCGACGGCGCGCGAGCTGTTTGCGGCGGTGCAAGCCATGCTGCGCGGCGGCGATGGCCTGGAACTCGATTTCCATACGGTCGGTTACCGGCCGACGCCGATCGACGGCTTCCCGATCATCGGCCGCGCCGAGGGCATGGACGGCCTCTACATCGCGGTCACGCATTCCGGCATCACGCTGGCGCCGGCGGTCGGCTTGTTCGCGGCGCGCGAAATCCTCGACGGCGAGCGTGATCCATTGCTGGCGCCCTATGGGTTGGATCGATTCGCTCAATAGCTTGGTGGACGGCTCTCTACGGCAATTCGCGCCGCGAGGAGGCTACCCGGCCAGCGCCAGCTTCGCCGGGGCCGGCGCAAACGGCTGAATATTCACGCCATCCCTGGTCATGGTGACGAAGCTCGATGGCGGGATCGCCTGCCAGTCGCCGCCTTCACGGTCGAAGGGTTCGGAGACGATGCAGCGGCCGCCGCCCTTGGCGGCGGTATAGAGGGTGGGCGCGTGGTCGTCCGTGGCGTAGCGGACCGCGTGGAGCGCCTGCCCGTCGGAAAGGGCGGCCGTCAGCTTCAGCGCCGGCTTGATGCCGGCACGCCGCGAAGCCTCCAGCACGCGGCTGGTGGCACGGGCGACGGCGCCTTTCGGATCGGCGGCCAACCCTTCGTCGATCATCAGGAGAAAAAACAGCTCGGAATCGGTGGTGCCCTCGCGCTGGTCGAAGACGGCGTCGGACAGCGAATTTTCCAGCGCGCGGCGGATCTTCTCGAAGCCGCCGATCTGGCCGTTGTGCATGAACGACCAAGGGCCCGAGATGAAGGGATGGCAATTCATGCGGCTGGTGGCGCCGCCGGTCGAGGCGCGCACATGGGCGAGAAACAATCCGGATTTGATCTGTCGGCACAAGCTCTTCAGATTGGGATCGGACCAGGCCGGCAGGATGTCGCGGTAGAGGCCGGGCTCGGACCGGTCGCCATACCAGGCAAGGCCGAAACCATCGCCATTGGTCGGCGACTTGGCTTCCTCGGCGCAATGGCTCTGGGCGATCAGCGAGTGGCAGGGCGCCGTGAGGATGTCTTCGAGGAAGACCGCTTCACCGAGATAGGCCGCCCACCGGCACATCGCTTCTTCCGTTCCTAGGCGTGGTCCGGAAGGGCCTTGGGCTCCTTGACCGCGTGCGAACCTCTGTTGTGCGTCCGCTCGTAAAGTTCGCGGACGATTCGGCTGGCGGTAGTCTCGAACAGAAATGGCAAGAAAGCGTGAACGAGGGCGGCCCCGGCGGCCGTCAGCAGGCGCGAGGAAAACCAGGCGGCAAAGGCCATGTGACCGAAATAGGTTTCGCCGACCTTGGCCGGATGGGAGGTGAAAATCCTTGCGACCGACATGCTGCTTCCCCTTCAGCGCTTAAAGTTCCTGATATGGGGTATCCTGGCACGGTTCGTCGGTTCATCGGTCTCAAAATGTCCTTGTATTTTGCTTGTTCGTGGGACAAACATCCCACATGGCCATCGAAATCGACGAAATCGATCGGAAATTGCTCGCCGAATTGCAACGCGACGGCACGTTGTCGGTCGATCAGCTGTCCGAACGGGTAGCCTTGTCGCGCAACGCCTGCTGGCGGCGCGTCAAGCGGCTGGAGGAGGATGGCGTCATCACCGGCCGGGTGGCGTTGGTCGATGCCGAGAAGCTCGGGCTCGGCCTCTCCGTGTTCATCCTGGTTCGGACCTCAAATCATGATCCCGAGTGGTTGCAGAAATTCCGGGCGGCGGTGACCGGGTTTTCCGAGATCACGGGAGTCTACCGCATGTCCGGCGACCTCGACTATGTCTTGCGCGCCCGCGTCGCCGACGTGAAGGCGTATGACCGGCTCTACCAGCGGCTGATCGCCAAGGTGGCGCTGTCGGACGTTTCGGCGTCCTTCGTGATGGAGGAGATCAAGGAGACCACGGTGGTGCCGATGGAAGTGCGCTAAGGGTTGGCTCCGGCCATAGTGATGCCCGAAAGAAAGCCGTTGATAGGATTGCGGGCGAATTGACCGACTCGGCAATCGCGCCGATAGGATCGATTTTATGCGCGCAGCCATCCAAAATTCCTCCGTCATCGGCCCGACCGTCGGCTTCGTAAGGTTGCCGCATGCGGAAGGACTCCCCCTCCCTGCCTATGAAAGCACCGGCGCCGCCGGCATGGACCTGCGCGCGGCGGTGCCCGACGATCGGCCGCTGCTGATCCTACCGGGAAAACGTGCGCTGGTGCCGACCGGACTGATCCTGGAAATTCCCGAAGGCATGGAAGGCCAGGTGCGGCCGCGCTCCGGCCTTGCCTTCAAACACGGGCTGACCGTCCTCAACACGCCGGGCACGATCGACAGCGACTATCGCGGCGAGGTGAAAGTGCTGCTGGTCAATCTCGGCGACGAGGATTTTGCGGTGACGCGCGGCATGCGCATCGCCCAGATGGTGTTCGCCGCGGTGACGCAGGCGGGCGTCGAAGAGCGCGACCTGGCCGGCGGCACGGCGCGCGGTTCGGGCGGGTTCGGCTCGACCGGCACGGCCTGATGAACATACCGAAACTTGTCATCTTCGACTGCGACGGGATTCTGGTCGATACCGAGAACCTGGCCAACCGGCGTCTCGCCGAATGGCTGAGCGAAGCCGGGTATCCCACCAGCTTTGAATATTGCCGCAAGAACTTCTCCGGCCGCAGCATGGTCTCAGTGCAGAAGCAGATCGAAGAAGAGACCAGCGTCAGGCTCGGCGCAGACTTCGTCGAGCGCTGGAATGCAGGGCTGCCGGACCTGTTCGCCCATGGGGTCGAGGCGATTCCCTATGTCCGGGAGTTCGTCGAGGCTGTCCGCGCGGCCGGCATCGCCTATTGCGTCGCCACCTCGGCCAGGGTGTCGAAAATGCACATCACGCTTGGCCAGACCGGCCTGCTGCCGCTGTTCGAACATGCGATGTTTTCCTCGACCATGGTCGCGCGCGGCAAGCCGTTTCCGGACCTCTTCCTGCATGCGGCCAAGACGATGGGCTTTGCGCCTGCCGACTGCATCGTCATCGAGGACAGCGTCGCCGGCACGCAGGCCGGCATCGCCGCCGGCATGCGGGTATTTTCCTATCATGGCGATCCCTACAGCGACCGTGACGGCTTGATGCGAGCCGGCGGCATCCTGTTCGACGACATGCGCACACTGGCCGGACTGGTGCCGATCCACTGATCGGCGCCGGTTTTGACGGGGTTGCAGGGACGCGCCGGACGAATTGTCAGCAGAGAACGCGAAACGCTTCTGAGCCAACCGCATTCGTTTGCCCGGGCAAGGCGGGCAAGCTAAAATCCGCGCCATCGCACTCAACACGATGGGGGAACTTCCATGAACAAGGGCAAGATCTTTCGCGACCTGCATGCCTCGACCTTCGTCATGCCCAACCCTTGGGACGTCGGCACGACGAAGCTGCTTGGATCCTTCGGTTTCAAGGCGCTGGCGACGACCAGCGCCGGTTTCGCCTTCTCGCGCGGCCTGCCGGACGGCGCGGTGACCTTCGACCAGATGATCCATCATTGCCGCGAGGTGACGGCGGCAACCGAGCTGCCGGTTTCGGCCGACCTCGAACGCGGCAAGGGCGACAGCGCCGAGCAGGCCGCCGAAACCATCTTCGCGGCTGAAGCCGCCGGCCTTGCCGGCTGCTCGATCGAGGACCACACCGGCGACCCGAACAAGCCGATCTATGATTTTTCGCACGCGGTGGAGCGCGTCGCGGCGGCGGCGGAAGCGGCCCGCGCGCTGAAACGCGATTTCGTCTTCACCGCGCGGGCGGAGAACTTCCTCTGGGGCAAGTCCGACCTCGACGACACGATCAAGCGGCTGCAGGCATTCGAGAAGGCGGGCGCCGACGTGCTCTACGCGCCGGGCATCGGCGACGTCGAGATGGTGCGCACGGTCTGCTCGGCCGTGAGCAAGCCGGTCAACGTCATGGCAAGGCCCGACTTCACCATTGCCGATCTGACCGCGGCCGGGGCAAAGCGCGTTTCGCTTGGGCCGTGGCTCACCAACTTCGCCTATGGCATGCTGGAAACGGCGGCGCGCGAGATCCAGCAGGACGGCACGTTCGGCTTCGCCCGCGCCGCCATGCCCTTCGGCAAGTTGCAGGCGCTGTTTGGCAAATCGGGATAAGCGGGCCGAACACATGACGCTGACCGTCGTCGACATGCACACCGGCGGCGAGCCGCTGAGGATCGTCACCGGGGGTTACCCCGATATCCCGAAGGGCACGATCCTGGAAAAGCGCGCCCATGTGCGCGACCATCTCGATCATCTCCGGAAAATCCTGATGTTCGAGCCGCGCGGCCATTACGACATGTACGGCGCGCTGCTGGTCGAGCCCGATTTGCCGGGCGCCGACCTTGCCGTGCTGTTCATGCACAATGAGGGCTATTCGACCATGTGCGGCCACGCCATCGTCGCGCTCGGCCGCTATGCCGTGGACGAAGGGCTGGTGGCCAAGCAGGAACCGGTGACGATGGTCAACATCGAGGCGCCCTGCGGCATGGTGATTGCCTCGGTCGAGGTGCGCGACGGCAAGGCAGGTGCTGTGTCGTTCGAAAGCGTGCCGGCTTTCTTGTTCGCACGCGACCGCAAGATCGAACTGCCCGGCTACGGCGCGATCGGCTTCGACATCGCCTATGGCGGCGCCTTCTATGCCCTGGCCGACTGTCACCAGTTCGGATTGGAATTCGGCCGCGATCGGGTGCGCGATTTCGTCGATGCGGCGACGGCGCTGTCCGAAAGGCTGAAGCAGGAATTCCACCTGTCGCACCCCGACCATGCCGACCTCGCCTTTCTCTACGGCACCATTTTGACGGACGGGCGGGATACGTTTTCGGGTGAGCCGACGAAAAACGTCTGCGTCTTCGCCGAGGCGCAGGTCGACCGGTCGCCGACCGGCTCCGGCGTCACCGCCCGGCTGGCGGCGATGCATGCCAAGGGCGAGATCGCAACAGGCCAGACACGCACTTTCGAGAGCATCGCCGGCTCGCGCTTTTCCGGCGCGGTGGCGCGGACGGCGAAAGCCGGACCGCATGAAGCGATCATCGCCCGCGTCGGCGGCCGCGCCTACTATTGCGGCCGGGCGGAATTCATCGTCGAGCCCGACGACGAACTGGGGCGCGGCTTTCTGCTGCGGTAGGGACTGGCGCATCAACGGGACGGCTTGCTCCCCCGATCGGGCCGGGCCGAGATCGCCTTGTGCAGATGCACCATCATGGCTGCGGCGAAGAGCGGCGTCGCCAGGTTGAGCACCGGCACGGCAAGGAAGGCCGCTATCACCAGGCCGGCGAGAAAGACCGTCCCGGCATGGTGCCGGCGCAAGGCCCTGGCCTCTTCTTCCGGACGGAAGCGCATAGCGGCGAATTCGAAGAACTCGCGCCCAAGCAGGTAGCCGTTGACGATGAAAAAGGCGGCGATGTTGATGCCCGGCACCAGCAGGAGCAGCAGGGCAACGATGTTGCCCAAAACGACGACGCCGAAGAACTTTATCGCCAACACCAGCGAGCGCAGCGCCGGCATGGCGCGGCCGGGCGGATCGCCGGGATAGTCGGTACGCTCCACCACTTCGGCGACATCGTCGAGGAACAGCCCGGCGACGACAGCCGTGACCGGCGCGACGAGCAGCGCCATGCCGAAGGCAAGCGCGATGGCCGCGATGATGCCGCCCAGCCAACCGGCCCAGGACGGCAGGCCGGGAAAGAGTGTGTGCAGCCATGGCAGCGCCAGCCACTCGACGAGGCTGGTCAGCCCGAACCACAGGCCGACCAGAGCAAGCACAGTCAGGCCTAACGTCTTGAGGAAGACGGCGCGCAATTCGGGCGAGAACAACTGGCCGGCGGCGGCGCGGGCGGCGCTGGAGATCACGGTGCTTCCTCGCTTCGACGGATTGCCCCTGGGAGGATAGGCAGCAGGTTCGCCGGTCACAAGCTCTATTGCCTGCCGTGGGTCAAGGCGGTCGTTTCAGGTTTCGAACTCTCCGCATCACCCCTCTTGCGAGCGCCGGCGCCGCCCCTCACTGTCCTGCCGGACATCTCTCCCCGTAGAACGGGGAGAGAGGAGCTGGCGGCAACCCCGGTGCCTCCATCGCAACGTGGTGATTGGCGAAATCAGTGATGACAGCGCCCTTCTCCCCGTCACTTACGGGGAGTTGGAGGAGCGGTCCGCGAAGCGGACGAAAAGCCAACTGCTTGGCTTTTCGAGTGACGAACGCCGGCAGGCGGATGAGGGGCGGCGCTACCTCGACAATCGGAGCCATTTGGTCTGAGGCGATTGCCCTGTCTGCCTATTGTGCGAGCGCCGGCTTGCGGGTGGGAATGGTCATGGCCGCGACACCGGCGACGACGAAGGCCATGCCGAGCCAGGCCGTCGAACCCAGGCTTTCGCCGAGGAAGACGGCGCCGATGCCGACGCCGATCGGCACGCGTAGATAGGCTTGCGACGTCGTGCCGACCGAGCCCAGCGTGTGGATCAGGCGGAAATAGATGACGAAGGCCAGCGCGGTCGAAAACACCGACAGGCCGAGCAAGGCCAGGATCGACGCCGTCGACGGCGCGAGCGTCCAGGGCTGGTCGACCGCAAGGCTGAGCGGCACCAGGATAACGGCGCCGCAAAGCATCGAGCCGGCGGCGGGCAGCATCGGATCGAGGCCCTTGAAGCCTCGGCCGAAGATCGCCGCCCCCGCATAGCAGACTGTTGCAAGGACGATGGCAAGCTGCGCCCAGAGTTCATGGCCGAGGCCGCCCAGCGCCTGTGTGCCCACGATGAGGCAGATGCCGGCAATGCCGGCGCCGACGCCGATCAGTTTGCGCAGCGTCACCGGTTCGTGGCGGGTGATGAGCGCCGTCAGAAGGAAGGTGAAGATAGGCGACGTCGCGTTGAGGATGGTGGCGAGGCCGGCATCCACCGAGCGCTCGGCGGCGGCGATCAGGGTGAACGGGATGACGCTGTTGAGGCACGCCTGGAAGGCGAAACGACGCCAGCTCGCTGCATCGCCCGGCATGGCGAGCCCGCGCCAGCGGATGATGGCCAGCAGGATCGCGCCCGCGATCAAGGTGCGGGCGGCGATGAACGTCACCGGCGGGATCGTCTCGACGCCGATCTTGATGAACGTATAGGAGGCGCCCCAAAGCACCGCCAGGAGGGCGAGCAGCGCCAGATCGGTGTTCATGTCGTTTCTTGCAGGCATGGGCTTGCCGCCTTCGGACCGGGATCGAACGGCCCTTTTTAGGCAAAGCCGCGGTAAAATGCTTCGGCCACGACCGAATTGTCGTAGCGCCTAGGCGTCAGGCGATATGAACATGGCCTAGGCAAACCGGTTGCAAATCGCTAGACCCGCGCCCGGCCGGCATGGCAAGAAGCCGGCGCGGATTTTGGCGGAGACATTGATGCCGGACTATGACGTGCTTTGCATCGGCAACGCGATTGTCGACATCATCGCCCAGTGCGAAGAGGAATTCCTGGAGACCAATGGCATCATCAAGGGCGCGATGAACCTCATCGACACGCACCGCGCCGAACTGCTCTACAGCCGCATGGGCCCGGCGATCGAGGCGTCCGGCGGCAGCGCGGGCAACACGGCGGCCGGCGTTGCCTCCTTCGGCGGCCGCGCCGCCTTCTTCGGCAAGGTCTCCAACGACGCGCTCGGTGAGATCTATGCGCATGACATCCATGCCCAGGGCGTCGCCTTCGACACCAAGCCGCTTCAGGGCGAGCCGCCGACGGCGCGCTCGATGATCTTCGTCACCCCCGACGGCGAGCGCTCGATGAACACCTATCTCGGCGCCTGCGTCGAGCTCGGGCCGGAGGATGTCGAGGCCGACAAGGCGTCGGGCGCCAAGGTTACCTATTTCGAGGGCTATCTGTGGGATCCGCCGCGCGCCAAGGAGGCGATCCGGCAGACGGCCAAGCTGGCGCACGCGGCGGGCCGCGAAGTGTCGATGACCTTGTCGGATTCGTTCTGCGTCGACCGCTACCGCGACGAGTTCCTCGAGCTGATGCGCTCGGGCACCGTGGACATCGTCTTCGCCAACAGCCACGAGATCAAGTCGCTCTACCAGACCTCGTCCTTCGACGAGGCGCTGGCCCGGATCCGCAAGGACTGCAAGGTCGCCGCCGTGACGCGCTCGGAAAAAGGATCGGTCATCGCGCGCGGCGACGAGACCGTCGTCATCCAGGCGACCGCTATCAAGGAGCTGGTCGACACGACAGGCGCCGGCGATCTCTACGCTGCCGGTTTCCTGCATGGCTACACGCAAGGCCGCGACCTCAAGACCTGCGGCGATCTCGGCTCACTGGCGGCCGGCCTGGTGATCCAGCAGATCGGGCCGAGGCCAAGGCAGAATCTGCGTCGCGAGGCCGAACTGGCGGGGCTGCTGTAGGGGGGCGGTGAAGCTGCCGATCTCCCCCCTCGTGGGGGAGATCGCCGGCAGGCCAGAGGGGGCGCTGTCCCGCTGGCATCTCCAGGGTTCTACACTGCCGCCAAGCCCGAAATGAACGGCATGAGCGTACTGTCATGTCGGGGCGCCAGTTCGAAGAGTATGGGCACGCGGAAGGGAACCACCGCAACCTAGCGATCCTTCGCGCCCCCCTCTGCCCTGCCGGGCATCTCCCCCACGAGGGGGAGATCGGCAGCTTCACCGTCGCGCGGCTGTCACACATCGCACCTACACGCAATCGGGGCGTCCTTGACTGACATTTGGGCGCCCTCAGCCAGTTGGGGTGCCAAGATGCAAGACAGCAAGCTGTCGGGCGGCCGGATTTGTTGCCGCCGCGATTTCCGCTTTCCACATTAGAAATTCAGCAACGGGCCGCGATCGGGGAGGAGCGCTCGCGGCCAGAAGACAGACGCATGAACAGATTTCATACAACCAAACAAGACGACTTCGCGGACATGGTCGCGGAGAAGGTCGAGCGGGCGCTTGCCCACTATGACGAGGCCATCAACAAACCCACCATGGTCTCGGTCGGCAAGATCGCCGGCAGCATAGCGTCCGCCCTCACCTTGTTGTCGCCGAAGCATCAGCGCGCCATCGATGCCATCCATGCCGACCTTCCGGGGCTGGCGTCGAAATTCGTGCGTGCGCTGGCCGTGGAAGCCGCGCGCCGCAGCGAAGCCGGCACCGCGGGCGCCACAAATCCGTCGGCGGGTTTCGACGGCCCCGCCTCCCCGCTTCCGCGCACCCAGTCCGACGATCTCGAATCGATGCTGATCGAAGACTGGGCCGGGCGGGTCGCCGGTTCGACCTATCTGGAGGAACACCTGCGCATTGCCCGCTCGACCCTGCACCGCTGGCAAAGGCGGGGCGAGGTGGTCGCCTTGCGCAAGGGCGGCCGCAAGCACGTCTTCCCGCTGGCGCAGTTCGTGGACGGCAGGCCGGTGGCGGGCATTCGAGACGTGCTGTCGTTGATCGGCAATCCGAGGCTGGCATGGCTGTGGCTGACCCGCCCCTCGGCGCTGCTCGACGAGCGCATTCCCATCGACCTGCTGCGGCAAGACCAGGTCAAGGAGGTCGTCGAGGCGGCGCGGGTGTTTTCCGCGGATTAAGCGCGACCAGATCCGCCGCAGCTTTCGCATCCGACGCGCGGACCTTCCTCAGGTCCCCGCCGTGTAGGCCGCGATCGCCGCCATGTTGACGATATCGCTGTCCTTGGCGTTCAGCGAGACGATCTGCACCGGCTTGTTCAGCCCGACCAGCAGCGGGCCGATGACCGTCGAGCCGCCGAGCTCCTGCAGCATCTTGGTGGAGATCGAGGCGGAGTGGAAGGCCGGCATGATCAGCACATTGGCCGGGCCGGTCAGCCTCATGAACGGGTATTGCGCCATGGCACGGGCGTTGAGCGCGACGTCGGCGGCCATCTCGCCGTCATACTCGAAATCGACGCGGCGCTTGTCGAGGATGCGCACGGCTTCCTGGATGCGCTCGGAGCGCTCGCCGTGGGGATGGCCGAAGGTGGAATAGGCGAGCATGGCGAGCCTCGGCTCATAGCCCATGCGGCGGGCAAAGCCTGCCGCTTCCTCCGCGATATCGGCGATCTGCTCGGCGTTCGGCATGTCGTGCACGGCGGTGTCGGCGACGATCACGGTGCGGCCGCGCGCCAAAACGATCGACACGCCGATGACGCGATGGCCCGGCTTGGCGTCGATGACGCGCCTGACATCGTCGAGCGCGGTGGAATAGTTGCGGGTGACGCCGGTGACGATGCCGTCGGCATCCCCCAGCGCCACCATGCAGGCGGCGAAATGGTTGCGGTCGTTGTTGATCAGGCGCTGGCAGTCGCGGAACAGGAAGCCTTTGCGCTGCATGCGCTCGTAGAGATAATCGGTATAGACCGAATTGCGGCGCGACAGGCGAGCATTGATGATCTCCAGCCCCTGCTTGTCGAGGTCGATGCCGGCGTGCCTGGCGTTCTCCTTGATGACGTCGTCGCGGCCGAGCAGGATGGCGGTGCCGAGCCGCTGGTTCACATAGGAGACGGCGGCGCGCATCACTTGCTCCTCCTCGCCCTCGGCGAAGACGATGCGCTTGGGCTGGCGGCGCACACGGTCGTAAATGCGCTGCAAGGTCGAGGCGATCGGATCACGGCGGGCCGACAGCTCCTGCGCGTAGCGGTCGAGATCGAGGATCGGCTTGCGGGCGACGCCAGAATCCATCGCCGCCCTGGCGACGGCCAGCGGAATGGCCGAGATCAGGCGCGGATCGAACGGCACCGGGATGATGTAGTTGGGGCCGAATTTCGGCCGGTTGCCCTGGTAGGCTGCGGCGACGTCGTCGGGCACGTCCTTGCGTGCGAGGTCGGCAAGCGCACGCGCGGCGGCGATCTTCATGTCGTCATTGATGGTGGTGGCCCGCACATCCAGCGCGCCGCGGAAAATATAGGGGAAGCCGAGCACGTTGTTGACCTGATTGGGATAATCCGAACGCCCGGTCGCCATGATGGCGTCGGTGCGGATCTCCGCCACTTCCTCGGGCGTGATCTCGGGATCGGGGTTGGCCATGGCGAAGATGATCGGGTTCTTGGCCATGGAACGCACCATGGCGGTGGTCAGCGCGCCCTTGGCGGAAAGGCCGAGGAAGACGTCGGCGCCGTCCAGCGCCTCGGCCAGCGACCGCGCATCGGTCTTGACCGCATGCGCCGACTTCCACTGGTTCATGCCTTCGGTGCGGCCCTGGAAGACCACGCCCTTGGTGTCGCACAGGATGATGTTTTCGGGCGCAAAGCCCATCGCCTTCATCAGCTCGATACAGGCGATGCCGGCCGCACCGGCGCCGTTGCAGACCATCCTGGTGGTCTTCATGTCGCGGCCGGTGATCTCCAGCGCGTTGATCAGGCCGGCGGCCGAGATGATGGCGGTGCCGTGCTGGTCGTCGTGGAAGACCGGGATGTCCATCAGCTCGCGCAACCGCTGCTCGATGATGAAGCATTCCGGCGCCTTGATGTCCTCCAGGTTGATGCCGCCGAAGGAGGGCCCAAGGAAGCGCACGCAGTTGATGAACTCGTCGGCGTCCTCGGTGTCGACCTCGAGGTCGATGGAATCGACGTCGGCGAAGCGCTTGAACAGCACCGCCTTTCCCTCCATGACCGGCTTGGAGGCCAGCGCGCCGAGATTGCCCAAGCCCAGGATCGCGGTGCCGTTGGAGATGACGGCGACCATGTTGCCGCGCGACGTGTAGTCGAAGGCACGGCTGGGATCCTCCGCGATGGCCAGCACCGGCACGGCGACGCCAGGCGAATAGGCGAGGCTCAAATCGCGCTGCGTGGCCATCGGCTTGGTGGCGACGATCTCGAGCTTGCCGGGCCGCCCCATGGCGTGGAATTCGAGCGCTTCCTGCGCGCTGACGGACGGACCGCTGTTTTCGGTTTTCCTTGCCATGATGCTTTTGATTTCCTCGCCATGCGGCACCTCCTTGAGGCGGGTGCCTTGTGTGATTCCGAATTAAGACTACGCGCCGCCGCGTGTAAACCGCCAAGCGTTACCGAACTGGCGTCGGAAGGACGCATGGCGTTCAATGGTGGTTGATCTCCGTTCTTCCCCTGCTTTTCCAATGGCCGGCATTAAACCCCGCCGCCACATCTGCTAGCGTGAGCGCATGAACATGCACATTCAAAACGAACCGGACGCTCCCGAGGCGATCACGCCGGCAGCCGCTGGCGGCGTCACGCCGATGATGGAGCAGTTCATCGAGATCAAGGCGGCGAACCCGGATTCGCTGCTGTTCTACCGGATGGGCGATTTCTACGAGCTGTTCTTCGAGGATGCGGAGAAGGCGAGCCGGGCGCTCGGCATCGTGCTGACCAAGCGCGGCAAGCATCAGGGACACGACATCCCGATGTGCGGCGTGCCAGTGCATGCGGCGGACGACTATCTGCAGAAACTGATCGCGCAGGGTTTCCGCGTCGCCGTCTGCGAGCAGATCGAGGATCCGGCCGAAGCCAAGAAGCGCGGCTCCAAATCGGTGGTGCGCCGCGATGTGGTGCGGCTGGTGACGCCTGGCACCATCACCGAGGACAAATTGCTGGCGCCGTCGGAATCGAGCTTCCTGATGGCGCTGGGACGGGTGAAGGGCAGCAGCGATGCAAGAGGCGGGGAGCGCGGCGGCGCGACCGGGAACCAGGGGAGCTTTGCCCTAGCCTGGATCGACATTTCGACCGGCGCTTTCCGGGTCACAGACACCACCGCAGACCGGCTGCTCGCCGACATCTTCCGCGTCGATCCGCGCGAGCTGATCGTCGCCGATCCGGTGTTCCACGATCCCGAATTGCGACCGGTATTCGACATGCTCGGCCGCGTCGCCAACCCGCAGCCGCCGAGCCTGTTCGATTCGGCCTCGGCGGCCGCGCGCATCGCCCGCTTCTTCGAGGTGGCGACACCGGACAGCTTTGGTGCGTTTTCCCGTGCCGAGCTGTCGGCGATCTCGGGCGCCATCGCCTATGTCGAAAAGACGCAGAAGGCCGAGCGGCCGCCGCTGTCGCGCCCCGAGCGCGAGGAGGCCGGCTCGACCCTGTTCATCGACCCGGCGACGCGCGGCAACCTGGAACTGCTGCGCACGCTGTCGGGCAGCCGTGAAGGCTCATTGTTCAAGGCGATCGACCGCACGGTGACCGGCGGCGGCGCCAGGCTGCTCGCCGACCGGCTGATGGCACCGCTGACCGATCCGGCGGCAATTGCCGCGCGGCTGGATTCGGTGTCGTTCTTCCGTTCCGAGACGCGGCTTTGCCAGGCGGTGCGGGCGAGCCTGAAGAGCGTCGCCGACATGCCGCGCGCGTTGTCGCGGCTGGCGCTCAACCGCGGCGGCCCGCGCGACCTCGGCGCGCTGCGCGCCGGCTTCGAGGCGGCCGGCACCATCGCGGGGATATTTGCCGCGACCGCCCTGCCCCAGGAATTGGCGGCGGCGCTCGCCGCCATCCGGGCGCTGCCGCACGCGCTTGCCGGGCATCTGACGCAGGCACTTGGCGAGGAACTGCCGCTGCTGAAGCGCGACGGCGGCTTCATCCGAGGCGGCTACAACGCCGAGCTCGACGAGATGCGGGCGCTGCGCGACGAGTCGCGAAAAGTGATCGCCGGGCTGGAGCGTTCGCTGATCGAGGAGACCGGCATTCGGTCCCTGAAGATCCGGCACAACAATGTGCTCGGCTACTACATCGAGGTGACCGCCAACCACCACGCGGTGATGACCGGCAGCGACGGCGCCAAGGCGCGCTTCATCCACCGCCAGACCATGGCCAACGCCATGCGCTTCACCACGACGGAGCTGGCGGAGCTGGAAACAAAGATCGCCAATGCCGCCGACCGGGCGCTGAGCATCGAGCTTGCGGCCTTCGACGCGCTGACGGCGGAAGCGGTCGGCGAAGCGGAGAAGATCCGCGCCGGGGCCGATGCGCTCGCCGTGCTGGACGTGTCGGCGGCGCTCGCGCTTTTGTCGGAAAGCGAGGCCTGGTGCCGGCCGCTGGTCGATGCCAGCCTTGCCTTCGAGATTTCGGGTGGGCGCCATCCCGTGGTCGAACAGGCGCTGCGGCGCTCCGGCGAAGGGCCGTTCGTGGCCAATGACTGCGACCTGTCGCCGGAGGGCAGCGCCAAGAACGGCGCGATCTGGCTGCTGACCGGCCCCAATATGGGGGGTAAATCAACATTCCTGCGGCAGAACGCGCTGATCGCCATCCTGGCCCAGACCGGCTCTTTCGTCCCGGCGACATCGGCCCATATCGGCGTCGTCGACCGCCTCTTTTCCCGCGTCGGCGCCTCGGACGATCTGGCGCGCGGCCGATCGACCTTCATGGTCGAGATGGTCGAGACGGCGGCGATCCTCAACCAGGCCGGCCAACGGGCGCTGGTAATCCTCGACGAGATCGGCCGCGGCACCGCCACGTTCGACGGCCTGTCGATCGCCTGGGCCGCGGTGGAATATCTGCACGAGAAGAACCGCTGCCGGGCGATCTTCGCCACGCATTTCCACGAAATGACCTCGCTTGCCGGCAAGCTGGCGCGGCTCCACAACGTCACCATGCGGGTCAAGGAATGGGAGAACGACGTCGTCTTCCTGCACGAGGTCGGCAAGGGCGCGGCCGACCGCTCCTACGGCGTCCAGGTGGCGCGGCTGGCCGGCCTGCCGGAGGCGGTGGTGGACCGTGCCAAGGAAGTGCTGCACCAGCTCGAGGAAGGCGAGGTTTCGGGCAAGACCAACCGGCTGGTCGACGACCTGCCGCTGTTTTCAGTGGCGGTGAAGCGGGAAGCGCAGAAGCCGGTCAAGAGCGACGCGCTGGGCTTCGCACTCAGTGACATCAATCCCGATGAGATGACGCCGAGGGAAGCGCTGGAAGCGCTTTATCGGTTGAAGGGGTTGGCGGGGACGTAAATTGAACCTGCTGGCACGGCGGTATCGCCGAAACCGCCAATCTCCCCCCTTGAGGGGGAGATGTCCGGCAGGACAGAGGGGGGCCTCGTAGAGTGCCGGCCTTGATTAACTTGCCCCCTGACGATGCCCGCCGGAGCATGCCAGCGCGGAAGCCGTCGTTGTAAAAATTAATATGTTGGCGGGACAGCGCCCCCCTCTGCCCTGCCGGGCATCTCCCCCTCGAGGGGGGAGATTGGCAGCTTCACCGACAACGCTCAGATCATCTCCAGCCCGCGTTTGCGGCTCGGCGGCGGGAAGGCGCGGTCGAGGTCGGCGAGGTCTTCGCGCGTAAGCTCGATGTCGAGTGTCGCGACATTCTGGCGGACATGGTCCTGGCTGCTGGCCTTGGGAATGGCGATGACGCCATCCTGGTGCATCACCCAGGCCAGTGCGATTTGCGCCGGTGTCACGCCATGGCGGGCTGCGACCGCGTCTAAACTGGCGTTGCGCGCCAAGGCGCCCTGCTCGACCGGCGAATAGGCCATCAGAGGAATTCCGCGTTTCCGGCTCCAGGGCGCCAGATCGAACTCAAGGCCGCGCCGGACCAGATTGTAGAGCACCTGGTTGGTCTGGACGTTGCCGCCGTCGGGCAGGCCGACCAGCTCTTCCATCTCCCCTGTGTCGAAATTGCTGACGCCCCAGTGGCGGATCTTGCCGGCTTTCTTCAGCGCCTCGAAAGCTTCGACGGTTTCGGCCAGGGGCACGCTGCCCGGCCAATGCAGCAGATAAAGATCGATACGGTCGGTGGCGAGGCGCTTCAGGCTGTTTTCGCAGGCGCGCTGCACGCCGGCGCGCGAGGCGTTGGACGGCAGCACCTTCGAGACCAGGAAGACCTCGGCACGCTGCCCGGCAATGGCTTCGGCCACCACCTCCTCGGCGCCGCCGCTGGCGTACATTTCGGCGGTGTCGATCAGCTTGACGCCGAGATCGAGACCAAGCTTGAGGGCATTCACCTCCTCCGCGCGGCGGCGCGAATCCTCGCCCATTTTCCAGGTGCCCTGGCCGAGAACGGGGATGGCTTCGCCGCAGGGCAGCGTGGTGGTTCTGACGCTCGATGGCATGGCAGGCTCCAGTTGAGACGGGATCGCATCACAGGCCGGACGAGAAATTCAGAGGCGTTCTCGCCGAGCCGCGAAAGCTTACTTCACCGGATGGGCGGCGAGCCAGTCCTGCATCTGCTTGATCTCGGCTTCCTGCGCCGCGATGACCGCCTCGGCCAGCTTGCGGATCTCGGGGTCCTTGCCGTTGGCGAGTTCGACCCTGGCCATGTCGATGGCGCCCTGGTGGTGAGGGATCATGCCGCGGACGAAATCGACGTCGGCATCGCCGGTGTATTTGGAGGCCATCATGTCGGCGTGCATCTTGTTCATCGCCGCCTTGTAGCCTGCGGTCGACGGGCCTTCCGCCCCCGTCGCCATGCCGGCCATGTCGTGCTTCATCTCCTCGCTTTGTGCGGGAACGCTTTCGAGAAAGACGGCAACCAGCATTCCAGCCGCCATCAGCAGCAGCACGATTTTTTTGGCCAAGGTCATTGATGGTCTCCTGTTGATCGGGTTTCGTATTTGGGGGATCGGCTCAAAGTTTCAATGTCCTCAGCCGCAACGCATTGGCGATCACTGAAACCGAGGACAGGCTCATCGCCGCCGCCGCCAGCATCGGCGACAACAGCGTGCCGGTCAGCGGATAGAGCACGCCGGCCGCAACCGGCACGCCAAGCACATTGTAGAGGAAGGCGAAGAACAGGTTCTGCCTGATATTGCGGATGGTCGCCTGGGCCAGTGTGCGGGCACGCACGATGCCGTTGAGGTCGCCCTTGACCAATGTGATGCCGGCGCTTTCGACGGCGACATCGGCGCCGGTGCCCATGGCGATACCGACATCGGCGGCGGCCAAGGCCGGTGCGTCGTTGACGCCGTCGCCGGCCATGGCGACGCCGGCGCCCTTGCCGCGCAATTCCTCGACCAGCGCGCCCTTCTGTTCCGGCAACAGGCCGGCGCGGACTTCGTCGATGCCGAGACTGCTGGCGATCGCGTTTGCCGTGCGCTCATTGTCGCCGGTCGCCATGATGATCCTTAAGCCGCTGTCGTGCAGGGCCTTGATCGCCTCGGCGGTGGTCGCCTTGACCGGATCGGCGACGGCGACGATGCCGGCCAATTTCCTGTCCACGACGACGAACATCGCCGTCTTGCCATCGCCTTGTAGCGCCTCGGCCACGGCCGAAACGGTGGACACGTCGACACCGAGATCACGCATCATCGCGGCGTTGCCGAGCGCGACATTCCTGCCCGAAACGGCACCGGAAACACCCTTGCCGGTGACCGCCTCGAAGCCATTGGCTTCGGCGACCCTTACACCGCGGGTCGCGGCGCCTTCGACAATAGCCTCGGCCAGGGGATGCTCCGAGCCCTTCTCCAGGCTCGCGGCGAGGCCCAGCAATTCCTCCTCCGAAAACCCATCGGCGGCCACGACATCCGTCAGTTTCGGCCGGCCTTCGGTCAGTGTCCCCGTCTTGTCGACGATCAGCGTATCGACGGAAGCGAAGCGTTCGAGCGCGGCGGCCTCCTTGATCAGCACGCCGGCATGCGCCCCGCGTCCGGTAGCGGTCATGATCGACATCGGCGTGGCGAGGCCGAGTGCACAGGGACAGGCGATGATCAACACCGAGACCGCCGAGACGATCGCGAAGATCAGGCTGGGCTCTGGGCCGAAGACCGCCCAGGCGGCGAACGCGGCGATGGCGACCAGAACGACAGCCGGGACAAAGTAGAAGGAAACGCGGTCGGCCAAGCCTTGTATCGGGGCGCGCGAACGCTGCGCCTTGGCGACCAGCTCGACGATGCGCGAGAGCGTGGTCTCGGCGCCGATGCGGTCGGCGCGCATGATCAGCGAGCCATTCTTGTTGAGCGTGCCGCCGGTGAGGGCATCCCCTTCGGCCTTCTCGACCGGCAACGGTTCGCCCGTGATCATCGATTCATCGATGGAAGAGCGGCCTTCGAGCACGGTACCGTCGACCGGCACGGCATCGCCGGGCCGGATGCGCAGGCGCTCGCCGGCCTTGACGCTGTCCAGCGGCACATCGCTCTCGGAACCGTCCTCTCCTATGCGGCGGGCGGTCTTGGGCGCAAGGTCGAGCAGGGCGCGGATCGCCGAGCCGGTCTTTTCGCGGGCGCGCAGTTCCAGCACCTGGCCGAGAAAGACCAGCGCGACGATGACGGCTGCGGCCTCGAAATAGACCGGCACCGCCCCGCCATGGCCGCGGAACTGATGCGGAAAAATGTCCGGGAACAGCGTCGCGACGACGCTGTAGAGATAGGCCGCACCGACGCCGAGCGAAATCAGCGTCCACATGTTCGGGCTGCGGTTGCGGATCGAGTCCCAGCCGCGATGAAAGAACGGAAATGCGGCCCAAAGCACGACCGGGCTTGCGAGCGCCAGCTCGATCCAGACCTTTGTCCGGTCCTCGATCAGGTTCTCGAACGACAGACCGATCATCGGCGCCATGGCGACGATGAGAAGGGGCACCGAGAGCACCGCACTGACCCAGAACCGCCTGGTGAAATCGACCAGTTCGGGATTTGGCCCCTCGTCACCGGTCGGAACGCCCATCGGCTCGAGAGCCATGCCGCAGATCGGGCAGGAGCCGGGCTTGTCACGGATGATCTCGGGATGCATCGGGCAAGTGTATTGCGTGCCCTTCGGCATCGCTTCCGGCGCCTGCCGGTCGCCGAGATAGGTTTGCGGCGCCGCCTCGAATTTCGACTTGCAGCCGGCGGAGCAGAAATAGAAGCCCTGGCCGTCATGGCGCAGAAAATGCTTTGCCGTGGCGCGGTCCACGCTCATGCCGCAGACGGGGTCGGTGGCGGTCAGGTATGTTTCCGGCTTGGCCCGGAATTTCGAACGGCAGCTTTCGCTGCAGAAATGATAGAGACGGCCAGCATGCTGCGATGTCGGCTTGCCGGCGGCTGGATCGACGGTCATGCCGCAGACCGGATCGCGTGTGACGGCGCCCGCATCCACGGCCGCACCTTTTGCCGCGCAGCAACCACCATGCGCGTGATGATCGTGATCTGAATGCGTCATTTCGAATGCCTCTATCGAACTGCTTCGAGCCGGAGGTAGTCCTTCCAGTAACTGGAAGGTCAAGGACTGGCTTGAATTTTATTGTCGTGGGTGTCCCGCACCATGGAAACGCGTCAACCCGCCCCCATACCCAGCGCCGCGGAAACGCGCTATAGACGCCGCCCAAAAGGCAAGGCCAACCGGTACCATGGCGAAAATCTCCTTGAAGCTCGATGAACTGATCGACGGCGACGCCTTGCGCCGCGAGATGACCGCGCTGACGGCGGCCACGACCGGGGACGGCTCCGGATCGGCCGCCCGCGCCGGGGTTCTCCAGCTTCTCAAGGGCCGGCTCGCCGCGGGGCGCAAAACAGCCGAGGCCATGCTGAAGCAGGATGGCGGCGGCAATGCCTGCGCCGAGCGGCTGTCGCATCTGATGGATGAGTTGATCCGGGCGCTCTACGATTTTGTCGCGACCCATGTCTACCGGGTAAAGAACCGGTCGGTGGCCGAACGCATGGCCGTCGTCGCGGTCGGCGGCTATGGGCGCGGCACGCTGGCGCCGGGATCCGACATCGACCTCCTGTTCCTGTTGCCCTACAAGCAGACGCCGTGGGGCGAACAGACAGTCGAATACATGCTCTACATGCTGTGGGACCTGGGGCTGAAGGTCGGCCACGCGACCCGCAACATCGAGGAATGCCTGCGGCTGTCGCGCACCGACATCACCATCCGCACCTCGATCCTGGAAGCGCGCTTCCTGTGGGGTGAGCAGAAGCTCTACGACGAACTGATGCTGCGCTTCGACCATGAGGTGGTGCGCACCACCGGACCGGAATATGTGCAGGCCAAGCTCGCCGAACGCGACGAGCGCCATGCCAAGGCCGGCGAAAGCCGCTATCTGGTCGAGCCCAACGTCAAGGACGGCAAGGGCGGCCTGCGCGACCTGCAGACGCTGTTCTGGATCGGCAAATATTTCTACCGGGTGCGCACCGGCGAGGAGCTGGTCGAGAAGGGCGTCTTCACGCAGGCCGAATACCGCGAGTTCCAGAAGGCCGAGGATTTCCTGTGGGCCGTGCGCTGTCACATGCATTTCCTCACCGGCAAGGCCGAGGAGCGGCTGCATTTCGACATCCAGCGCGAGATCGCGGAGCGGCTGGGCTACACCACGCATCCCGGCCTGTCGGCGGTCGAGCGCTTCATGAAGCACTATTTCCTCGTCGCCAAGGATGTCGGCGACCTGACCCGCATCTTCTGCGCCGCGCTCGAAGAGGAGCAGGCCAAGCATGTGCCGGGCTTCAACCGCATCTTCCTCACCTTCCAGCGCCGCAAGCGCAAGCTTGCCGGCACGTCGGATTTCATCGTCGACAACCACCGTATCAACATCGCCGACGACCAGGTGTTCGAGCGCGATCCGGTCAATCTGCTCAGGCTGTTCTGGTTCGCCGACAAGCACGGGCTGGAGTTTCACCCCGACGCGCTGAAGCTGCTCACCCGCTCGCTCGGCCTGGTCAACAAATCGCTCCGGCGCGACGAGGAGGCCAACCGGCTGTTCCTCGACATCCTGACCTCGGACCGCAACGCCGAGCTCAATCTGCGCCGCATGAACGAGGCGGGGCTGCTCGGCCGGCTGATCCCCGATTTCGGCAAGATCGTCGCCATGATGCAGTTCTCGATGTACCACCACTACACGGTCGACGAGCATCTGATCCGCTGCATCGGCGTGCTGGCCGAGATCGAGCGCGGCGACGGCGAGAAGGTGCATCCGCTGTCGCATTCGCTGATGCCGGGACTGAGAAAGAGCCGCGAAGCGCTCTACGTCGCCGTGCTGCTGCACGACATCGCCAAGGGCAGGCCGGAGGACCATTCGGAAGCCGGCGCGCGGATCGCCCGGCGCATCTGCCCGCATATGGGACTTTCGACCGCCGACACCGAAACGGTGGCCTGGCTGGTCGAGAACCATCTGGTCATGTCGATGACGGCGCAGACGCGCGATCTCAACGATCGCAAGACGATCGAGGACTTCGCCTCGATCGTGCAGTCCGTCGAGCGGCTGAAGCTGCTTCTCATCCTCACCGTCTGCGACATCAGGGGCGTCGGACCGGGCGTCTGGAACGGTTGGAAGGGCCAGTTGCTGCGCACGCTGTACTACGAGACCGAACTGCTGCTCACCGGCGGCTTCTCGGAAGTGTCGCGCGCCCAGCGCACGGCGGCGGCGCGCGAGTGCCTGGCCGAAGCCCTCGCCGGCTGGCCCGACAAGATCCGCAAACGCTATGTCGGCCTGCACTATGAGAATTACCTGTTGACCGTCGACCTGCCGGACCAGCTTCGCCACGCCGAATTCATCCGCGAGGCGGATGCGTCCGGCAACAAGCTCGCCACCATGGTCAAGACGCACCAGTTCGAGGCGGTGACCGAGATCACCGTTTTGGCGCAGGACCATCCGCGCCTGCTGTCGGTGATCGCCGGCGCCTGTGCGGCGGCCGGCGGCAACATCGTCGACGCGCAGATCTTCACCACCTCGGACGGCCGCGCGCTGGACACGATCCTGATCTCGAGGGAGTTCGATCGCGACGAGGACGAGCGCCGGCGTGCCGAGCGCGTCGGGCGGCTGATCGAGGACGTGCTGTCGGGCAAAAGCTGGCTGCCGGAGATGATCGAGAAGCGCACCAAGCCCAAGCGCGGCGCCAAGGTCTTCCGGATCGCGCCGCGCGCCGAAATCCGCAACACACTGTCGAACCGATTTTCGGTGATCGAGGTCGAGGGGCTGGACCGGCCGGGCCTGTTGTCGGAGATCACCGGAACGCTGTCCGACCTGTCGCTCGACATCGCGTCGGCCCACATCACCACCTTCGGCGAAAAGGTGATCGATACGTTCTATGTCACCGACCTCACCGGCCAGAAGATCGACAGCCCGTCACGCACCACCACCATCCGCAACCGGCTGACGGCGACGCTCGAGGGCACGGCCTCCGAACGCGGCAGCAGGACCAGGGCCGCCGCCGAGTGAGCGCCACCATCACTTTGTCCCAATCGCGCAGGCAGTCTCCAAACGCATGAGCCTCGTCAAGAAATTCGCAACGGTCGCTTCCGGCACGCTGATGAGCCGCGCGCTCGGTTTCGGCCGCGAGATGCTGATGGCGGCAGCACTGGGCACCGGACCGGTGGCCGACGCCTTCAACGCCGCCTTCCAGTTTCCCAACACCTTTCGCCGGCTGTTCGCCGAAGGCGCCTTCAACGCCGCCTTCGTGCCGCTGTTCGCCAAGGAGATCGAGACGCACGGCACCGACGGCGCCAAGCGCTTTTCAGAGGAAGTGTTCGGGGTGCTGTTCACGGCGCTGCTGGCGCTGACCATCGCCATGGAACTGGCGATGCCGCTGATCGTGCGCTACCTGGTGGCGCCGGGTTTCGCCGACACGCCGGGCAAGTTCGAGACGACCGTCACTCTGGCGACGATCATGTTCCCCTATCTCATCTGCATGTCGCTGGCCGCCATGATGGCGGGCATGCTGAATTCGCTACGCCGCTATTTCGCCGCGGCGATCGCGCCTGCCTTTCTCAACATCATCCTGATCAGCGTGCTTGGCTATGCCTGGTATCATGGGCTGGATGCGCATGCCGTCGGCTTCAGCCTGTCCTGGGGCGTTCTGGCGGCGGGCCTCGTGCAGCTCGCCATCGTCTGGGTGGCGGTTCGCAACGCCGGCATCTCGATCGGTTTCCGCCGGCCGAAGATGACGCCGAACGTGAAGCGGCTCCTGATCCTGGCGCTGCCGGCGGCGATCACCGGCGGCATCACCCAGATCAACCAGCTGATAGGCACCGCCATCGCCTCGGCGCAGGACAGCGCCGTCTCCTCGCTCGCCTATGCCGACCGCGTCTACCAGCTGCCACTTGGCGTGGTCGGCGTCGCCGTTGCTATCGTGCTGTTGCCGGAACTGTCGCGGGCGCTGAAGTCGGGCAATCTGATCGAGGCGGCCAATCTGCAAAACCGCTCGGTCGAATTCACCTTGTTCATGACCTTGCCGGCTGCGGTGGCGCTCTGGGTCATGTCTGAGCCGATCGTGCGGCTGGTCTATGAGCGCGGCGCGTTCGCCGCCAGCCATTCGACGCCTGTCGTGGCGGCGATCCTGGCGATCTTCGGGCTCGGCCTGCCGGCCTTCGTGCTGATCAAGGCGTTCACCCCGGGCTATTTCGCCCGCGAGGACACACGCACGCCGATGATCTTCGCCGCCATCTCGGTGGCGGTGAACGTCGCCACCGCGCTGACGCTGTTTCCGAGGATGGGCGCGCCCGGCATCGCCGTGGCCTCGGCGGTGGCCGGCTGGGTCAACGCGCTGATGCTGCTCGGGGTGCTGATCCGGCGCGGCCATTGGGGCCGCGACGTGCCGCTTCTGAAGCGCATTCCGCGTCTGGTGCTCTCGGCGGGGGTGATGGGCGTCGCCCTCTATTTCGCCGAACACTGGCTGAGCGCCAGCCTCGGCTCCGGCTCGCCGCTGGTCGTCAAGGCGACGACGCTGCTGGGGCTGGTGGCCGGCGGGGCGCTGCTCTACTTCGTCACGGCCTTTGCCAGCGGCGGCGCCGATTTCGGCATGATCCGCCGCAATGTGAAGCGCGGCTCAGGCAAAGCGACACCACCAGCCGTAAACGCCGAGCTGGACGAGTAGGCCGGGCAGCCCGACTGCAATAGCAGTCTTGATCGCAGCGTCATGTTCGTCCATAAGCGCGCCGTCGCAAGACTTTCGCCGCACGCGGTTTCCAGCCGCGTGATTGGCTCCGAAAAGTCTGCAACTTTTCGGAATCACGCTTATACGGCCCTCCACAAGCCACGAGGAAACCATGTCCGCCTTCAAGCCACTCGTCTTCTCCGGCGTCCAGCCAACCGGCAATCTGCATCTTGGCAACTATCTCGGCGCCATCAAGAAATTCGTCGCCCTGCAGGAGACGTCCGACTGCATCTACTGCGTCGTCGACCTGCATTCGCTGACGGCCCAGCTGGTTTATGACGACCTCAAGGACCAGACGCGCTCCATCACCGCGGCATTCCTGGCCTCCGGCATCGATCCGAAGAAGCACATCGTGTTCAACCAGTCGCGGGTGATGCAGCACGCCGAGCTCGCCTGGATTTTCAACTGCGTGGCGCGCATCGGCTGGATGAACAAGATGACGCAGTTCAAGGACAAGGCCGGCAAGGACCGCGAGAACGCCTCGCTCGGCCTGCTTGCCTATCCCTCGCTGATGGCAGCCGACATCCTGCTCTACCGCGCCACCCATGTGCCGGTCGGCGAGGACCAGAAGCAGCATCTGGAACTGACGCGCGACATCGCCCAGAAATTCAACAACGACTTTTCGGACCGCATCGCCGGTCTTGGCGTCGGCGTCGAGATGCAGGTCGGAGAGGAAATTGTGAACGGCTACTTTCCGATCACCGAGCCGGTCATCGGCGGGCCGGCGGCGCGCATCATGAGCCTGCGCGACGGCTCCAAGAAGATGTCGAAGTCGGACCCGTCGGATCTGTCGCGCATCAATCTGACCGACGATGCCGACGCCATCTCCAAGAAGATCCGCAAGGCCAAGACCGATCCGGAAGCCTTGCCGAGCGAAGTGGACGGCCTCGCCACCCGGCCGGAAGCGGAAAACCTGGTCGGCATTTATGCCGGTCTTGCCGACATATCGAAAGAGGCGGTGCTGAAGGAGTTCGGCGGCCAGCAGTTTTCGGTGTTCAAGCCGGCACTGGCCGACCTGGCAGTCGAAAAACTGGCTCCCGTCGCCGCCGAAATGCGCCGCATTTCCGATGACCGCGCCTATGTCGACGCGGTACTGCGGGACGGCGGCGAGCGCGCCGGCGTGCTGGCCGAAGCGACGATGAAGACGGTGCGCGACATCATCGGGCTGCTGCAGGACTGATCCGCATCCTTATGCCCCGCACCATACCGGCCAAAGACCGGCGGCTTGCCGCCGGTCAGCCGCAGTGGCAGATTGCGGCCGGAATGACATCGAGTAAATAGACATGGTCTCCAAACGCCTCAGCCGCGAAGCCGGACATCGCCGGAAGTTCCTGGCGATCATCGACGATACGCCCGAATGCGAGCGCGCTGTCGCCTACGCCTCGAAGCGGGCGCTGAGCACCAGCGGCGTGCTGGTGCTGCTCTATGTCATCGAACCGGACGATTTCCAGCACTGGCTGGGCGTCGAGAAGATCATGCGCGAGGAGGCGACCGCCACCGCACGCACCGCGCTCGACAGCTATGCCAACAAGGTGCGCCAGAAGCTCGGCATCGAACCGGAGATGGTGGTGCGCGAGGGCAAGCCCACCGAAGAGATCCACAAGCTGATCGAGGAAGACCAGGATATCGCCATCCTGGTGCTGGCGGCCGGCGCCGGCAAGGAAGGGCCCGGGCCGCTGGTCGGCGCGGTGGCAGGCAAGGGCGCCGCCTTCCCTATCCCGGTGACCGTGGTGCCGCAAAACCTGTCGGACGAGGAGATCGACAGCCTCGCCTGAAGTGTATCGGTATCCGGGTGATGCCGGCCTGCAAATGCCGGCTTCCTGCGCTTCCGGTGCTCATGTAGTTCAAGTACGCCCCACTCCGGTTCTCGGAAACCACCATTTTCGACTCGGCCTGACCCGAATCTCGGCGCACTTCATAATGCTTGGCAGGAGTAGCAAAAACATTCTGCCAGCCAGCCGTTCGGGCGACGCGTTTCGCTTGAATGTCCAGCCGATAGAGCTTATTTAGAATTATTCCAAACTATCTGCCCGAGACGGGCACGGAGACGGCCATGTTCATCCAGACCGAATCGACGCCAAACCCGGCGACGCTGAAATTCCTGCCCGGCAAGGAAGTGCTCTTGGAAGGTACCGCCGATTTCCGTGATGCCGACAGTGCGGCGACGGCCTCGCCGCTGGCCGGTCGGCTGTTCGAAATACCGGGCGTCACCGGCGTCTTCTTCGGCTACGACTTCATCACCGTGACCAAGGACGGGCCCGACTGGCAGCATCTGAAGCCAGCGATCCTGGGCGCCATCATGGAGCATTTCATGTCCGGCGCGCCTGTCATGGCCAATGCCGGCCCGGCCGCGGAGACCAGCCAGACCGGCGAGTTCTACGACAAGGCCGACGAGGAACTCGTCATCACCATCAAGGAGCTGCTCGACACACGGGTGCGCCCGGCAGTGGCCCAGGATGGCGGCGACATCACCTTCCGCGGCTTCGAGAACGGCACCGTGTTCCTGCACATGAAGGGCGCCTGCGCCGGCTGCCCGTCATCGACGGCGACGCTGAAGCACGGCATCCAGAACCTGCTCCGCCACTTCGTTCCCGAGGTCCAGCAGGTCGAACAGGTCGCCTGACCGTTCGCCTTCGCCGAAGGGGCGACGATTCTCAAATGCAAGCAACAAAAAACCGGGCCGAATTGCCCGGTTTTTTGTTGGGGACGTCCGTTGTTGCCTAGACGGTCCGCGTACGAACGGTTTTGACCATGAACCTCGCGGTCACGGTCAGAGAACGATGACCTTGGCGCCGACCTCGGCGCGATCGTAAAGGTCGATGATGTCCTGGTTCATCAGCCGGATGCAGCCCGACGACATCGCCTTGCCGATCGAGTTCCATTCCGGGCTGCCATGCAGGCGATAGCCCATGTCACCGCCCTTGTTGAACAGGTACAGAGCGCGCGCGCCGAGCGGGTTCTTCAGGCCCGGCTCCATGCCGCCGGCGAACTTGGCGAGTTCCGGCTGGCGCTTGATCATCTGCGATGGCGGCGTCCAGGTCGGCCATTCGCGCTTGATGGCGACATGGGCGGTGCCATGCCACTCGAAGCCCTCGCGGCCGACGCCGATGCCGTAGCGAATTGCCCGGCCGTCACCCTCGACGAAGTAGAGGAACTTGTTCTGCGTATCGACGATGATGGTGCCCGGCTTTTCCTTGGTGTCGTAGTTCACCTCCTGCCGGTGATACTTCGCGGGCACCTTTTCGATCGGGATGCGCGGCAGTTGGTAGCCGGCGTCGGTCACCGCGCCATAGTCGTTGGAGAATATCTGCCCGCCAATGGTGCTGCAACCGGCGAGTGCGGTGGACAGCGCCAGTGCGGCAATTACTGCAAGCGACTTCATGCGCATGAGGTGATCCGTGCCCCGCCAAACATCCGCGGCACGAGTCGGCCGCTTTCTTGCCATCATTCATGCTGGCATTTGCTTTGCTTGCCAAGTACGCGATGCCTATATGCAAGACCTCACCTGCCGGTAAGCCAGCAACTGCGGCATTTCGGCAACAGCCTTCACCGGATTGTGAAGGAAATTCAATGGCCATGACTCTCGGGCCAGCAGGAATCGAGGAACAACCATGAATGTCGGCGACGCCGCCCAGCGTTCCGGTCTGCCAGCCAAGACCATCCGCTACTATGAGGAAATTGGCCTGATCGCGCCTGCGCGTGCCGGCAATGGCTATCGCGACTATTCGGGCGACGACATCCATCGGCTGACCTTCCTGCGCCGTGCCCGCAACCTGGGCTTTTCCATCGACGATTGCCGCCAGCTGATGGCGCTTTACCAGGACCGCAGCCGCGCCAGCCACGACGTGCGCGAGATCGCCACCGCCCATGTCAGGGCGATCGAGGAGAAGGTGCGCGAGCTGCAGTCGATGCGATCGACCCTGCAGAAGCTCGTCCAGGCCTGCCATGGCGACGACCGGCCGGACTGCCCGATCATCGATGACATTGCGGGAACCGCGCCGCTCGGCGATAAAGCCGTCACGGTCGCATAGATCCGTGCCGGCCAGGCCCGACGCCTCTCGGCTACGGAGGGAGGATGCCGATGGCCTCGATGACTGTCGAACTGCACAATGTCGAAGGCACCGAAGCCGCCATGGGCTGGGCCGGCGGCCACACGATCGTCGTCGACCGGCCCGAGGGCAAGGCCGGCGGCATGGGCCTGGGCTTCAATGGCGGCCAGCTGCTGGCGCTGGCGATTGGCGGCTGCTTCTGCAACGACCTTCGCTATGTCGCCGACGAGATCGGCGTGAAACTCGGCAGGATCGCCGTCTCGGTGAGGCTTGACCTCGACGGCAAGCCCCTGCTGGCGACCGCGGCAAGGATGACGGTTTCCTGCGAGACCTTGGACGGGTCCGATCCCCAAAGGATCATTGACCGTGCAAGCGTGGTTTCCACGGTCAGCAACTCGTTGCGCCAGGGCGTGCCGGTTACGATCGAAACGACGGGGCCTGGTCGCTCATAAACGCCAGGACTTCTCCCGCGCCGTAGGTCGTCCCGCCACGTTCACCCATCACGGAAAGTGAAGGTGGCCATACGGTTCTCCGTGCCTGCTCATGCTATCGAGCACCCATTGATTTGGGTGGCCACCAAATGAGCGGTACGGGTTCAAATCGTGAACAAAATCTGGCATGGTCCCGTCATGCCAATCATCTCACCGATTCCCCTGAACCCGCTCATCGATGGTCGCCAGTCCGAACGCGCCATGCTGGTGCGGCGCGGGGTGCAGCGCCTGCTCCGCGAAATGGGCGCGCATGTGCTGCCTGAACTGTCGCTGGCGACCGGCCGCCGCGCCGACCTCGTCGCGCTGACCCGCCACGGCGACATATGGATCATCGAGATCAAATCCTCGGTCGAGGATTTTCGTGTCGACCGCAAATGGCCCGACTACCGGCTGCACTCGGACCGCTTCTTCTTCGCCACCCATCCCGGCGTGCCGGCGGAGATTTTTCCCGAAGAATGCGGCTTCATCCTCTCCGACGGCTATGGCGCCGAGATTTTGCGCGAGGCGCCCGAGCACCGCATGGCGGCGGCTACGCGCAAGGCGCTGATGCTGCGCATCGCGCGGGCCGGTGCCGCGCGGCTTTTGGCGGCGGAACTCGCCGGAGTGGCCGTGCCGGCGCTGGAGGGGGAGAGCGAGTAGGCTGCCTCGCAGAACCTGCGCTTGTGGACCTCTACTCCTCGCCTTCATCCGCCCCGCTCGCCGCCGGCGCCATCAGCAGGACGGCCGCGCCGAGCAGCGCTGCGACCAGGGAGCCGGAGAGAATGCCGACCTTGACCGCGTCCTGCAGCGCCGTGTCGCTGGCGAAGGCGAGCAGGCCGATGAACAGGCTCATGGTGAAGCCGATGCCGCACAGCAGCGAGATGCCGATCATGTGCAGCCAGCCGGCATGGGCCGGCAGGTCGGCGAGACCGAAGCGGATGGCAAGCGCGGAGGAGCCGAACACGCCGACCAGCTTGCCGACGACGAGGCCGGCGGCAACGCCGAGTGTCAGCGGCTCGAACAGCGCGCCGACGCTGAGGCCCGCCAGCGAAACGCCGGCATTGGCAAAGCCGAAGATGGGGATGACGACGAAGGGCACTATTGCGTGCAGGCCGTGCTCGAGCCGGTGCAGCGGCGAATGGTCGAGATCGTGTTCGATGCCGGCGGTGCGTTCGAGCGGAATGGTCAGCGCCAGCGCCACGCCGGCAAGCGTGGCATGCACGCCCGACTTCAGCACCAGCACCCACAGGATCGCACCGAGCACGAGGTAGGGCACGAGGCTCATCACCCGCATGCGGTTGAGCACGACAAGCGCGGCGATGACCGCGAAGGCGGCGCCCAGATAGGCAAGCGACAGGCCGCTCGTGTAGAAGATCGCGATGATGATCACCGCACCGAGATCGTCGATGATGGCAAGGGCGGTGAGGAAGATCTTCAGCGAGGCCGGCACCCTATTGCCGAGCAGCGACAGCACGCCGAGCGCGAAGGCGATGTCGGTGGCGGTCGGGATCGCCCAGCCGGACAGCGCGGCCGTATTGTCACGGTTGATGGCGACATAGGCCAGCGCCGGCACCACCATGCCGCCGGCCGCCGCGATGCCGGGCAGCACCCTGCGCGGCCAGGTCGAGAGCTGGCCGTCCAGCATCTCGCGCTTGATCTCCAGGCCGACGAGCAGGAAGAATACCGCCATCAGCCCATCATTGACCCAGTGCGACACGCTGAGCGGGCCGAGATAGGCGTGGAGGACGGCAAAATAGGTTCCGGAAAGCGGTGAGTTGGCGACGATCAAGGCCAATGCCGCCGCCACCATCAGCATGATGCCGCCGGCCGCCTCGCTGTCGAGAAATTCGCGCAGGACGGAAACCGGCCGCTGTTTCAAGTCCCGCATTTCACCCTCCGTTATGCCGCCCTGTCCGGCAGGCTTTATTGTCGAGGCCGGCGCCGCCCCTCATTGCCCTGCCGGGCATTTCTCCCCGTATAGTGACGGGGAGAAAGAGGCTGGCCGCAGCGTCGGCGCCTTTTTGCAACGCTGGTGGTTAGCGAAATCGGCGATGACAGCGCCCCTCTCCCCGTCACTATACGGGGAGAGGATGCCGGCAGGCAGGTGAGGGGCGGCGCCGAGTTCGACAATTGGATGCTTCCCCGTAAGCAGAAACCGGTCCGAAGGAATTGCTCAGCGCGCACACTCCTAGCGCGGCGCGCGCTTGGCCAGGATGCGCTGCAGGGTGCGGCGATGCATGTTGAGGCGGCGCGCGGTCTCGGAGACGTTGCGCTCGCACATTTCGTAGACACGCTGGATGTGCTCCCAGCGCACGCGGTCGGCCGACATCGGATTTTCCGGGGGCGCGGCGCGCTCGCCGGCCGTGCGGGTTAGCGCGGCAAAGACGTCGTCGGCGTCGGCCGGCTTCGACAGATAGTCGACGGCGCCGAGCTTCACCGCCGTCACCGCGGTGGCGATGTTGCCGTAGCCGGTCAGGATGATCGCGCGGGAATCCTCGCGCTTCTCACGGATGGCGGCCACGACGTCGAGGCCGTTGCCGTCGCCAAGCCGCATATCGACCACCGCGTAGGCGGGCGGATTGGCGCGTGCCTTGCCGACCGCCTCCTCGACGCTCTCGGCCGTTTCGACCACGAACCCCCTGGTTTCCATGGCGCGGGCCAGACGGGTCAGGAAGGGTTTGTCGTCGTCGACGATCAGAAGCGAGGTGTCCTCGCCCTCAACCATTGCGCCACTGTTTTCATCGCCTGTCATCGTCTTGAAATTCCTGCTGCCTTAATTTTACGCAGATATAGTTTTGCGTCGCGATTGTCCAATTTACGCGGTGTCAAACATCGTCGCGGGCGCCGATTCCGGGTTCAGGAAAACATTTCTAGGCCATGAAATCCGCACCATGGCGCCCTCGCCCAGTCCGCTCGAATTGCGAAAGTCGAGCGTGGCGCCCGATCGCTCGAGCAATGTCTTGGCGATGAACAGGCCCAGCCCCAGCCCGCCGCCGGCCTCCGTGCCCTGGCGTGTCGACATATAGGGCTCGCCGATGCGGTCGATGATCTCGGGCGGAAAGCCGGGACCGTCATCGATGATCGAGAAGGAGACGGTGGCCTCGTCCCAGCTCCAGCGCACGGTGACGCTCTCGCGGGCGAAATCGACGGCGTTCTCCACCAAATTGCCAAGGCCGTAGATGACGCCGGGATTGCGGCGCCCGACCGGCTCGGGGCCGCTGCGCTCGCCGGGCCTGAGCTTGATCGAAATGCCGAAGTCGCGGTGCGGCGCGGTGACCTCCTCGACCAGCGAGGTCAGCGGCAGGCGGGACAAATGCGCCTCTCCCTCGGACGACAGGCTGGTCAGGCGCTTGAGGATCTCGCGGCACCGCTCGCTCTGGGAGCGCAGCAGCGTCACATCCTCCCCGTATTTCGCGTCCTTGCCGAGCGCCTTTTCCATCTCCTTGGCGACAAGCGTGATGGTGGCGAGCGGTGTGCCCAGCTCATGCGCGGCGGCGGCGGCCAGCCCGTCGAGTGCCGACAGATGCTGCTCGCGCTGGAGCACCAGTTCGGTGGCGGCGAGCGCATTGGCCAGGAGGCGGGCTTCCGCGGCCACGCGGAAGGCGTAAATGGCGGTGAAGGCGATCGAAGACAGCACCGCCATCCACATGCCGGCAACATAGATGAAGGGCATCGCCAGCGGCGCGCCTTCATGCCAGGGCAATGGCAAGTGGAAAAAGACCAGCAAGGTCGCCGTCGTCATCACCAGCCCCCCAAGCACCGCGGTCAGGCGCAAGGGCAGCGACGTCGCCGAAATGACCACGGGCACCGTCATCAGCAGCGAGAACGGATTGGTAAGGCCGCCGGTCATGTAGAGCAGGCCGGCAAGCTGGAGGCTATCAAAGATCAGGATGCCGAAGGCCGCGAACGGCGTGAGCCGGTGCGCGGCCGGGAACCGAAAGGCAAGGAGCAGGTTCATCCAGGCCGAACAGGCGATCAGGGCAAAGCACAGGCTGACCGGCAGTGGGAATTTCAGGCCGTAGGCGACGAAAAGCACCGTCACGCTCTGGCCGACAATGGCAAGCCAGCGCAGCCGGATCAGCGTGTTGAGGCGCAGTCGCTGGCTCTGCTGGAAGTCGGGAGAACGCAATACGTTGATCATGGCCATGAAATACAGCCGCGAAGCGGCGAGCGCTAGGTGGATGACGAAGCGATGGCGTTTTCGCCAATCGCCAAGCAACTACGTCCCGCGCGGCTTGGCGCGGCTGGTGGCGGCGGCGAGCAGCGGATTTTCCGGCCACACGTGCTTGGGGTAGCGGCCGCGCATGTCGGCGCGCACATCGGCCCAGGAGCCGCGCCAGAAGCCGGGCAGGTCGCGCGTCGTCTGGATCGGCCGGTGCGCGGGCGACAGCAGTTCGAGCGTCAGCGGCACGGTGCCGCCTGCGATTGCAGGGTGCCGGTCGAGGCCGAACAGTTCCTGGACACGAACCGCCAAAACGGGCCATTCGCCGTCATAGCGGATCGGCACGCGACTGCCGGACGGCACGTCGAAATGGGTCGGCGCAAGCGCGTCGATCCGGCGCTGCAAATCGTGCGGCACAAGCGCCGTCAGCCCGGCCGGGACGACACCCGGATCGATGGCCGAGAAGGATGCGGCACCCGACAGGAACGGCAGCAGCCAGTCGTCGAGGCGATCGATAAGTGCCGTGTCGGACATATCGGGCCACGGCGCCCCAAGGCCGCGATGCAGCCAGGACAGGCGCTGGCGCAGCATCTCGGCCTCCTTGCTCCAGCTCAGCAGCGAAAGTCCATGTTCGCGCAAGGCGTCAAGCATGGCGCGGTCGGCCTCATTGCCGGTTGGCGGAGGCAGCATGCGCTCGGCCAGCGTGATGGCGCCGAGGCGTACGGTTTCGCGCACGCGCACGGCCCGGCGCTCGCGATCGAAGCTCGTTTGCCTGCGGGTTTCGATCCTGTCCGCCAGTGCTGAACGAATATCGTCCTCGCTGATCGCCGCCGCCGCCGTGATGCGCGCATTCTGCGCCTTGCCCTGCAGGTCGGCGACAACCAGAAACGCCTCGCCGGCAAGCGGATCGGCAGCATCGAGCATGGCACCGGAGCCGTTGGCCAGCACGAAACGCCCGCGCTCGCCGCGCGCCTTGGCGACGCGGTCGGGCCAGGCATGGATGAGGAGAGGACCAGCGCTGCCACCCTCCCCCTTGTGGGGAGGGTCGGCGCGTAGCGCCGGGGTGGGGGTGCGGCGCCAAAGCCCCCCGCCCCGCTCCGCTTCGCGGATCGACGTTCCGGGGCGAGCCACGGGTCTCGCCCGTCCTTCGGACCCCCATAAGGGGGAGGGTGAAGAGGCCTGCCTCGCCAGGCGTTCGGCGAGTTGCCGCGCGGCGGTGGCGCGCGGCGATCTTTCCTGGCGAAAGCGCATCAGCCGGCGTTCGAGATCGGCGCCGTCACCGCCCAACCCGCGCTCGGTCAGCAGCACCGCGAGCATGGCCGCCTCGCCGGCATGGCCGCCGCGGGCCGCCTCGGCGACCATATGCGCCAGCCGCACCGGCAGAGCGAGCTTGCGCATCGCGGCGCCCGCTTCCGTCAGCCGCCCCGCCTCGTCGACGGCGTCGAGCGCGCGCAGCAGCGCCCTTGCCTCGGTGAGCGCCGGGGCCGGCGGCGGATCGAGGAAGGCCAGGCTCGTCGGATCGGCGACGCCGAAGGCGGCGCAGTCGAGCAGCAGGCCGGAAAGGTCGGCCTCGAGGATTTCCGGCGGGGTGAAGGCTGGAAGCGACGCCGTCTGTTCGGCGCGCCACAGTCGGATGGCGACGCCGGATTGCGTGCGTCCGGCGCGGCCGGCGCGCTGGTCGGCGGAAGCCTTGCTGGCGCGCACCGTCTCCAGCCGCGTCAGGCCGCTGGCCGGCTCGTAGCGCGGCAGCCGCGACAGGCCGGAATCGATGACGACCCGCACGCCGTCGATGGTGATGGAGGTCTCGGCGATCGACGTGGCCAGCACGACCTTGCGGCGGCCCGCCGGCGCCGGCCTGATCGCCGCGTCCTGCGCCTTGCCATCGAGCATGCCGTAGAGCGGCACGATATCGGTGTCGGCGCCGACCTTGCCGGCAAGCCGCTCGGCGGTGCGCTCGATCTCGCGCTGGCCGGGCAGGAAGGCAAGCACGCTGCCGCTTTCGTCGGCAAGAACGTCGCGGATCGCCTTGGCCATGGCATCTTCGATTGCGATGCCGGCCGGCCGTTCGTCGTAGCGGATGTCGACGGGAAAGGCACGGCCTTCGCTTTCGATCACCGGCGCGCCCGACAACAGCTTCGCGACACGGGCGCCGTCCAGCGTCGCCGACATCACCAAGACGCGCAGGTCCGGCCGCAGCGCGCTTTGCACGTCGAGCGCCAAAGCGAGGCCGAAATCGCCGTCGAGCGAGCGCTCGTGGAATTCGTCGAAGATCACGGCCGAGATTCCGGGCAGTTCGGGATCGTCAAGGATCATCCGCGCCAGCACACCTTCGGTGACGACCAGTATTTTTGTCCGGGCCGAAGTGCGGTTCTCCATGCGCATGGCATAGCCGACGGTGGCGCCGGGCTCCTCATCAAGCAATTCGGCCATGCGGCGGGCGGCGGCGCGGGCGGCGAGCCGGCGCGGCTCCAGCAGCACGATCTTGCCCGTGCCCAGCCATGGCGCATCGAGCAGCGCCAGCGGCACCAGCGTCGTCTTGCCGGCGCCGGGCGGCGCCACAAGCACGGCGCCGTTGCCGGAGCCGAGCGCATGGCCCAGCGCCGGTAGCACGGCGGATACCGGAAGCTCCGGCAAGGCTTTTGTCGTCATCGCGCCCGCATATCAGCGCTCGTGGTCGCCATGCAACCGCATCCAGATCAAAGCCGGGTGCGCGAAAACGGGTTCCAGCGCACCGTGCCCAACCGTACTTCCTCGCGCACCATGGTGAGCAGGCCGGACCCGCCGACGACCGCGAGGCCGACCAGCGACAACCAGTCAGGATATTCCCGGAAGAACAGCGCACCGAGGATGACCGCCCAGACCATCTGCGAGTAATGCGTCGGCGCGATCCGGTTGGCGGGCGCGTATTTGACGGCCAGCAGCTGCAGCAATTGTCCGCATGCGGTGAAGGCGCCGGCCATTATCAGCCATGCAAGCTGCCTTGCGTCGGGAAGCGTGAACGAGGTAGCGGCGATGCCGATGCCGTTGAACAACAGGCCGTAGCCGATCAGCACGCCGAGCATGGTCGTGCGCTTTTCCTGCTTTGCCAGCGAGCGCATCAGGATGACGCTGGCGGCTGCCAGAAAGGCCACGCCAAAGGCGGCGAGGTGTCCAAGATTGAGTTCGCGAAACCCCGGTCGCACGACCAACATGACGCCGGCAAAGCCGGCGACCACCGCCAGCCAGCGCCACGGCCCGACCTTTTCCTTGAGGACGACCGTGGAGAGGATGGTGACGCAGAGCGGCGCCAGGAAGACGAGCGCGTAGACTTCGGCCAGTGGAATGGTGGTGAAGGCATAGACGCTGAGCACGCCCGAGGCGATGCCGGCCCAGGCGCGCGCCTGCACCGCCCAAGGCCGTTTGGTGCGCCAGAAATCACGCCAACGCTCGTCCGCCGGCCTGGTGAAGAAGAGAAAGCAGCCGGCAAACAATATCGAGAAGAAACCGATCTCGAACACCGTGAACTGCCCACCCAGGCTTTTGACAACGGCATCGCTGCCCGAATAGCTTGCATAGGCGATCAGGGCGAGCAGGATTCCGTTCGTCACGTTTTTCCATTTCCGGGGAGAGAAGCGTTGAAAATACTGGCGCTCGGCGCGCATCCTGACGACATCGAGATATTCATGTTCGGTACGATGGCGGCCTATGCGGCGCAAGGCGCAGAACTGACTTTTGCCATAGCCACGGATGGTGCCAGGGGCGGCAAGAGCGATCCCACGGTTCTCGCCCGTGTCCGTCGCGAGGAGGCAACGGCCGCGGCCGCGCTGCTCGGGGCGGCGCCGCGCTTCCTCGACTTTCCCGACGGCAGGCTGGTGGCGGATAACGCGCTGATCGGCGCGCTGAAGACGCTGATTGGCGAAACCGGACCGGATCTGGTGATTACCCATGCGTCCAACGACTATCACGCCGACCACCGCGCGCTGTCGGACGCCGTGCGCATCGCGGCGTCGTTCGCCGTACCGGTGCTTCATGCCGACACGATGGGCGGCACCGGATTCTCCCCGACCCACTATGTCGAGATATCAGCCCAGGCCGAGATCAAGGCCAAGGCGATCCGCCTGCACCAGTCGCAGGATCCGGAGCGCTTCGTCGACATCGCCCGGACGCAGAATTTTTTTCGCGCCGGCCAGTGCAACGGCGCGCCGGGATCGCAGGCCGAAGCCTTCCGCTTCGAGCCGATGTTTCCCTTCGCCGACATTCGCGACCTGCTGCCGCCGGCGCCGCCGATCCGGCCGGTGATGGTGAGCACAAAAAGGATCGACTGACCCGGAAGACGGCTGCTCGATCGCGGTGACCATGCCCGACGACGAGACCACCGGCCGACGCGCCGGTGCACACGGCCACATGGGAACGCCCGGGCCGGACCGTTGCTTTTCTTCCCGGAGGGCCACGATGTCGCACCTTTGCGGCCAGGACCGGGCCGGATCAGACGAATTGAGGGAAGACATCGCCGGAAAAAACAGCATAGGCTGTTGCCAGGACGGCAAATCTTCCCGGGGAGGAAATGGATGGCTTCACGCTATCACGAGGTCTATGACGGCTGGAAACGCGACCCGGAAAAGTTCTGGGCGGATGCGGCGAACGCCATCGATTGGTACACGCCTTACGACAAGGTGTTCGATGCGGAAGCCGGCGTTTATGGCCGCTGGTTTACCGGCGCCACCTGCAACACCTGCTACAATGCCCTCGACCGGCATGTCGCCGGCGGGCGTGCCGACCAGATCGCGCTGATCCATGACAGCGCCATCACCGGCACCGTGAAAACATTCACCTATGCCGAGCTCAAACGCGAAGTGGTGGCGCTGACCTCGGTGCTGAAGAACCGCGGCGTCGGCAAGGGCGACCGCGTCATCATCTACATGCCGATGGTGGCGGAAGCGGCCATCGCCATGCTTGCCTGCGCCCGCATCGGCGCCGTGCATTCGGTCGTCTTCGGCGGTTTTGCCTCGCATGAGCTCGCCACCCGCATCGACGACGCCAGGCCGAAGGTGATCATTTCGGCCTCCTGCGGCCTGGAGCCCGGCCGCGTCGTCGCCTACAAGCCGCTGCTCGACAAGGCGATCGAGATATCCCGCCACAAGCCAGACGCCTGCCTGATCCTGCAGCGCGACCAATTGCGCTGCGAGCTCAGGGACAATTACGACATCGACTATGCGGACGCGGTCGCGCGCGAGCGGGCGGCCGGCGCCAATGTCGACTGCGTTCCGGTGCTTGCCACCGACCCGCTCTACATCATCTACACGTCAGGCACGACCGGCCAGCCCAAGGGCATCGTTCGCGACAATGGCGGCCACATGGTGGCGCTCGAATGGACGATGGAAAACGAGTTCGGCGTCAAGCCCGGCGAAGTGTTCTGGGCGGCGTCCGACGTCGGCTGGGTGGTCGGCCATTCCTACATCGTCTACGGGCCGCTGCTGCATGGCTGCACCAGCATCCTGTTCGAAGGCAAGCCGGTCGGCACGCCCGATGCCGGCACCTACTGGCGGGTGATCGCGCAGCATGGCGTGGTCGCCCTGTTCACCGCGCCGACGGCGTTCCGCGCCATCAAGGGGCAGGATCCCAGGGGCGAATTCGTCGCCAGATACGACCTGTCGAAATTCCGAACGCTGTTCCTCGCCGGCGAGCGCGCCGATCCCGAAACCATCAAATGGGCGGAGCAGAAACTGAACGTGCCGGTCATCGACCATTGGTGGCAGACCGAGACCGGCTCGCCAATGACCATCAACCCCGCGGGCCTTGGCCTGCTGCCGGTAAAATACGGCTCACCCGGCGTGCCGATGCCCGGCTACGACATCCGCGTGCTCGACGATGCCGGCCACGAGGTGCCGCGCGGCACGCTCGGCAATGTCGCGGTCAAGCTGCCGCTGCCGGCGGGCTGCCTGCCGACGCTGTGGAACGCCGACGCCCGTTTCCGCCAGGCCTATCTCGACGAGTTCCCCGGCTTCTACAAGACCGCCGATGCCGGCATGGTCGACGAGGACGGCTACCTCTACGTGATGGCCCGCACCGACGATATCATCAATGTCGCCGGCCACCGGCTGTCGACCGGCGCCATGGAAGAGGTGCTGGCAACGCATCCCGATGTCGCGGAATGCGCCGTCGTCGGCATCGCGGATGCGATGAAGGGCCAGGTTCCGCTCGGCTTCGTCGTGCTCAACGCTGGTGTCTCGCGCGAGATCGGCCTTATCGAGAGCGAAGTGGTGGGGCTGGTGCGCGAGCGCATCGGCCCGGTCGCCGCCTTCAGGACGGTGGTGACGATCAAGCGGCTGCCGAAGACGCGGTCGGGAAAGATCCTGCGCGGCACCATGCAGAAGATCGCCGACAAGGAAGACTGGACCATGCCGGCAACGATCGACGACCCGGCCATCCTCGAAGAGATCACGGCTGTGCTGAAGGAGCGCGGCATCGGGGTCTAGATGATCGGGCGCAGCAGACCCGATCCTTCCGTTTGTTGAGCGGTCGGCGCCAACTGTCACATCTGGCCAATCTTTTGTTGTGCAATGCAACAACAGACTCTAGGGTTTGGCTTGGGGGGCCATTCCAAAGGCACGGCATGGCTCAGCACAAGGCGACATTCGGCGGCGTCGACATATTGCGTTTCCTGGCCGCCGTCATGGTGATGTTCTATCACTATGGCTTCTGGGTATGGGCATTCCCTGACGGGGTTTCGGCGCGCGCGACCGGCGGCATCCCGCCCCATCCCGAAATGGCCTTCGTCGGCTCCGGCTGGGTCGGCGTGCAGATATTCTTCGTCATCAGCGGTTTCGTCATCGCCTTCAGCGCCGAGAATTCGACGCCGCTGCGGTTTTTCGAGGCAAGGGTGAAAAGGCTGGCGCCGGCGGTCTGGATCTGCGCGCCGGTGACCGCGGCGGTGCTGCTGCTCACCGGTCTGAGCTGGCCAACCGATGCCGTGATCAGGCTCGTTCGCACCGGCCTTTTCGCGCCCTACGGCCCCTGGGTGGACAGCGTCTACTGGACGCTCGGCATCGAGATCGCCTTCTACGCTGTCGTCTGGATCCTGTTGCGGCTTGGCCGCTTCCACCTGATGGAGACGGTGGCAGTCGTGATCGGCCTCGTCAGCACGCTGTTCTGGTGCCTCTATTATCCGCTCGGCTGGTCCGACCTCGCCGAGACACGCTGGCTGCAGCTCGTCCTGGTGCACCATGGCTCTTTTTTCGCCGTCGGCGTGCTCATCTGGCTGATGCGGTTCAAGGCGGTGACGGCCTCGCGCCTAGCCTTCTGCCTGCTGTTCCTGGGCGGGGGCGTGCTGCAAATCGCCAGCTCGGTCGACGTCCACAGCATCAAGGTCGGTGCCGCGATGCCCTATGCGCCGCCGATCCTTGTCTTCCTGGTCGCCATCGCCCTGATGGCGTGGTCGCTGCGGCTCGACCTCAGCTGGAGCGGCTGGCGCCGGATCGGCTTGATGACCTACCCGCTCTATCTGATCCACGACGTCATCGGCGCGGCGGTGCTCGGCGCGATGGTCCGCGCCGGGCTGCCTTATCTGTTGTCCATGGCAACGGTCGGAGCGACCATGATCGCGGCAAGCTGGCTGGTGGCGACCGAAGCCGAACCGCGCATCCGGCTGCTGCTCGACCACACGGTGTTCCGCTACCGGCTCAGGGCCGCGTAGTCGCGATCTTGTTGACCAATGAGGATTGACCAACGGGCACCTCGGTGCCTTCCTCGCAGGAGCGCACTGTCCAGCCGCAGGGTTCCGAGGCCTGGATAGGGAGTCGCGGCCCTGTACAAAGCTAGGGACCAATCGATGCGGATCGTCAGGATAGCCGAACTGGAAGTCGATCCTGACCAGATCGACAGCTACAAGGCCCTGATTGCCGAAGAGATCGAGGCCTCCGTGCGAATCGAGCCGGGCGTGCTTTTCCTTCATGCCGTGTCGGAAAAAGGTGCGCCTGAAAAGGTGCGCGTGATCGAATGCTACGCCGATCAGACGGCGTACGAAGCCCATCTGACCACACCGCATTTTCTCAAGTACAAGACGCAAACGGCGAACATGGTGCGGTCGCTTCGGCTTATCGAAACCGACCCGATCGCGCTGTCTGCGAAACCCGGTCAGAACTCAAACTGACCAGGGCTTGGACCGGCACCGCCGTCCATCCAGAGCGGACGATCGACCTGCCGTCGAAATCGCTGGCAAGCGAAATAGACTGATCTGCTCTGGGGCCGACCTGCTTCCAATCCATGTCGCCAACCTCAAAGCGCGTCGATTCTGCGCAATACAATATTGCTCCGGATGTCATTTCATAGACATCGCCAATCAGCCAAAGAAACCGGGCGTCACGGGCTAGCATGGGTCTTTGGATCGGGCGCGGCTGCTTGAATCCGCCAAGCAGTACGGAAGCTACCTCGTTATAAATTCGACCCTTGAAGATGCCCGTACTTGTTTCGCCGGCTTGTTCGCTTTACGAACGGCAATGACCCTCATCTCTCGCATTGCCGCCCTTGCTTTGCTCGCCGTCATTGTCTTCGCGACGCTGTCGCCAATCCAGATGCGGCCCCACCTGGGTGACCCAGATTTCGAACGCGCCCTCGCCTACGTTCTGTTCGGCGTGGCAATGGGGCTCGGCTTTCCAAACCGCTTGGCTGGAACTGTCACTATAGTTGTCGTCGTAGCCACTGTGCTGGAGCTGATGCAGCTCCTCGAACCCGGTCGGCATGCGCGCCTTTCGGACGGCTCACTGAAGGCTTTGGCAGGCATCCTCGGAATAGTTGTCGTCCATCTCAGTCTTTTGGTGGCGAGCCGCTATTGGCCGCGTAAGCTGACATTGCCTGCCGGATGATGCCCGGGTTTAGACTCCCATTGTAGCCCGCCGCGGCCACATAGGCGATGACCTGCCTCGTCACTCAGGCACGGAAATCGCCACGGTTGAACTCAGACCGTTGTCTTGCTGCGCACTTCGGTCTTGTCGAGATAATAGCTCGAGTACTGGCCGAAGAATTTTTCGGACGCTCCGAACGAGCCGTATTTGGCGAGCTTCTTGAGATCGACCTTGTTCAGCACCGCGCCGACGATCTTGTTGGCGACATAGGGTTCGGATTCGAGCATCGATCTCACCATCGCGCGCGGCGTGCGGCCCCATTCGGTGACCAGCACGAAGCCGTCGACAAGCGGCGCGAAGGCCTTGGCGTCGACCACCGGCCCCAGCGGCGGCAGATCGACGACGATGTATTCGAAGGTCTCCTTGGCGTTGTCGATGAAGCGCCGCATGCCGGCCGAGGAGAGAAGCTCGCTGGTATGCGAGAAATTGCCGCGCAGCACGGCCGGAATGATCGCCAGCTTGGTCTGCCGGTCGATCTTGCCGACCGACTGCCAGGTCTGGCCGCTCACCACCGCTTCCATCAGTCCCTGCTCGGCCTCCATGCCGAGGCTGCGGCTCAAGCCCGGATTGCGCAGGTCGCCGTCGATCAGCAGCGTCCTGGCGCCGTTGGCGGCGAGCAGTCCGGCCAGATTGGCCGCGACCGTCGACTTGCCTTCGCCGGGAAGGACCGAGATGACGCCGATGACGCGGCTGCCCTGCCCTTCCATGACGACGTCGAAGGCGATCTTTGCGCTGCGCAGCGTCTCGGAGAACATCGACGCCGGAGCATCGACGCTGACGCGCATGCGCGCGCGCTTTTCGGCGGCGGCCGGCGATTTGGCGGTTTTGAGATCCGGGTCGGCCGGCTTTTCCTCCCTGGCGGTCTTGCCGCCGATGACAGGCAGATAACCGAGGAATTTGAGGCCGACGCGGTCGCGGACATCCTCGCCGGTCCTGAAGAAACGCTCGTTGAATTCGTTCAGGCCGCCGAGCCCGGCACCCATCAACGTGCCCAGCACAAGCGAGAGCGCCAGCACAACCACCGTGCGCGGGCTGGAGGCGCTGAGCGGCGTCGATGCATCCGAGATGATGCGGATCTTGCCGACCGGGAAGGATTGCTGCTGGGCGGCTTCCTCGTAGCGGCCGAGGAATGTCTGGTAGAGCGTGGAGAGCGCCGTCGCCTTCTGGTCGAGTTCACGCAGCTTGACCTGCGACTGGTTGTCGATGGCGCTCTTGCCTTGCGCCGCGGCGACATTGGCCCTGAGCGCGGTCTCGCGCGCCAGCGCCACTTCATATTCATTGCGATAGCTTTCGGTCAGCTGCTTCAGCTCGCCGAATATCTGCGCCAATATGTCGGCCTTCTCCTTGGCGAGCGCCACCGCCTGCGGATGCTGCGGCCCAAAATTGGCCTCGACATCCTGCTGCCGCTTGGCGACGGCGAGATAGCGCGTCTTGAGCGCCGCGATGACCGAGCTGCTCGGCTGGTCGCTCGATATGGCGGCATCCTTGAAGGCGTTCTCCGAACCGCTTTCGACGATGGACTTGTATTGCTGGTAGCGGGCGCTGGCCCGGGCCGTATCGGCCTGCGCCACGATAAGCTGGGCGTTGAGGTCGGCTAGCTGCTTGGCGCTCATCAGCTGGCCGTCGCTGTTGGCGGACAGGCCGTGCTCGGCCCTGAATTTCTCGACCGCGAGCGATGCCGCCTGCGAGCTTTCGCGCAGTTCCGTCAGCCGGCCCTGCAGCCAGACCGCTGCGCGCTCGGTGGCATCGAAGGAGGCGTCGAGCTGGTCGGCGAGATAAGCATCGGCATAGGCCTTGGTGATCGCGGTCGCCAGTGCCGGGTCCGTCGCCTGGTAGCCGAGCGCGATGACATAGCTTCGCCCGACGCGCTCCGCCTGCACCTCGTTCTGCAATTTGAGGATCGCGTAGTCGCGACGTGAGGTCGCGATCAGCGCATCGCGGGTGGCGGGGTCGAGCTTGGTGACGTCGCCGACGCCCGGCATGGGAGGACTGGGGCGAACATACTGGATCAGGCCACGGATCAGGCCGATGCCCTGGGCGAGCGCCGACTGGGGCGGGTTCATGAACGCGTCGTTGCGGTCGAGCTTCAGCTTGTCGACGACCACGGCGGCAAGCCGCGTCGAGGTCAGGATTTCGATCTGGCTCAGGATGGCCGAATCGGTCTGCATGGTCGTCGACGCCGCCGAAATGTCGTCGACGATCTTGTTCAGCCCCTCATCGATCAGCACGCTCGAGACCGATTGGTATTTGGGCGGCGTGGTCTGCAGATAGAGCAGGCCCAGGACAAGACCAATGACCGCGCCCAGGACAACCACCTTGGCCTGCCGCGCTGCCATGCCAAGCAGCCGCTCGACATCGATGAAGTCTTCGCCGTCTCCTGCTTCCGAATTCGGCAATGGCATCCTCTTGTCGAGAGGAAAGTTGGCATAGTTCATCTTCGGTCCAATTCCAGAGCCCGTCCATCCCAATCAGCGGGATGGGCTCTATCTCACTGTTTTACCATGATCTTTTCCGAAAACCGCCTTGCGCTTTCCGGGATCATGCCTTGGCTCCCAGGCACGTCGAAGATCGGGAGCATTGCCAAAAAGCAACGCAAGTTCCATGCCGGACGCCACAGGGCCTTCCGCGCATCGCACCGTCAGCCGTCCGACAATGCTCCCGAAACATGGGCATTATGCGGCTTCTTCCTGTCGTTCATGCGACCGGACGAACTCCTGGAGCATCTCGAAAACCGGACCCTTCATGTCGTCGCGCGCCAAGGCGAAGGCGATGTTGGCCTGGATAAAGCCCTCCTTCGAGCCGCAGTCGAACATGCGGCCCTTGAAAGGCTGGGCAAAGAAGGACTGCTCCTGCGCCAGGCGGACCATGGCGTCGGTCAGCTGGATCTCATTGCCCGCGCCGCGCTGCTGGTTGCCGAGCAGGGCGAAGATCTCGGGCTGCAGGATATAGCGGCCGTTGATGTAGAAGTTCGACGGCGCATTGGCCGGCGCCGGCTTTTCGACCATCGCCGTCACCTCGAAACCGCCGCCAATGTCGGCGCCGCGGCCGACAATGCCGTATTTGTTGGTCTCGGTCGGGTCACAGCGCTCGACCGCAATGACGTTGCCGCCGGTCTCGGCATAGAGGTCGGCGACCTCGGCCAGGCAGCCGCGGCCGCCGAACGAAACCATATCAGGCAAAAGCAGGGCGAAGGGCTCGTTGCCGATGACCTCGCGCGCGCACCAGACGGCGTGGCCAAGGCCTTGCGGGGATTGCTGGCGGATGAAGCTGGTGGCACCGGCCACCGGCAGCAGGCTTTCCAACGACTGCAATTGCGCCTTCTTGCCGCTCTGCTCCAGTGTTCCGATCAATTCCGGATGCAGGTCGAAATAATCCTCGATGACCGCCTTGTTGCGGCCGGTCACGAACACGATGTGCTCGATGCCGGCCTCGAAGGCCTCATCGACGGCGTATTGCACGACCGGCCTGTCGACGACGGGAAGCATTTCCTTGGGCATCGACTTGGTCGCCGGCAGGAACCGCGTTCCAAGCCCCGCCACCGGTATCACGGCCTTCCTGATTTTCTTCATCGCAAATTCCTTCTGAGGAGATCGACTTCAGTCCATTCGCAGGCCAGGAAAAACCCCTCCATGTGCCTGCATCTTCACCTCCCCGCCCCCACGGCAAATTGTGCCGCTACTCGTCGCAACCGCACGGCGATCGGCATGCCCATATGCCTGACCGCCGCCGGGTCGCTGAGCGCCGTCCGGATCGCCTTGAGCGGGGACCGCGCCTTGATGTGCTGGACCATCGACAGGAACGAAGCCGCCTTGCGCAGGCTGCGGCTGCGCCGGGCGAAGGCCGCTTGCGTGGCCGCGTCCATCTGATGGCTTTGAGCGAAAATCGCATCGGCCTTGCGCATCGCCTCGACGTGATGAGGCTCGAGCACGCGCGAAATGGAGCCGCTGCGGATGTGATAGACATAGCCGATGTCAGGCTCGACCACGCACCTGCCGCCCTTGGCCAGGGCGTTGGCCAGGAATATGTAATCCTCGCCGATGATCAGGTCCTCGTCGTAGCGAAGTCCGTTTTCTTCCAGGAAGCGGCGCTCGAAGATCGGCTTGAGATAGCCGAGATTGAACTTCGATTCGAAGACGACGTTGCCGGCGATATAGCTGGCCAGCGAGATCTCGCCCAATTCCTCCAGATAGCGCGTCGGGAACATCGCATCCTCGATCACGCCGTCCTCGCGGACGACCTGGAGGTTGTCGACGGCGATTTGCGCGCCCGCCCTTTCGGCCCGCGCGATCATGGCGGCGATGCGGCCGGGATAGACCGCATCGTCGGAATCGAGGACCGCGACCCAGCGGCCGCGGGCAGCCTCGAGGCCGGCGTTCCTGGCGCCGCCGGGGCCCCTGTTCTGCGCGAGCGCCACGACGCGCACGATGTCCTGCGGATAGGCCCTTGCCACGTCGAGCGTGGCGTCGCGCGACTTGTCGTCGACGACGACGACCTCGACGCTGACACCCTTCTGCGCGATGGCGCTGGCGATCGCCCGGTCGAGGGTCGCCTCGGCGTTGTAGGCTGCAATGACGAAGGAAACGTCCGGGACGAAGCTGACGTCAGGCTGCACGCTTGCCTCCTTCCTGTGGCGAGGGCTGGCCGTAGAGACGAATCTCGCGGATGCCGACAAGGCCGCTGACGACGCCGACATGCATAATGCCGCGCAGCACGCTGCGGTTCCGCCGCACGGGGCTGGCAAGGAAGGGAAACGCCGCGGCGAAGCAATAGGCTGCCTTTGCCGAGGCAATGCCGACCTGTTTGACCAGGCCAATGCCGCTCGCATTGCGCCCCAGGAGATGGCCATGCGTCTGCCCGACGCGGAAGCGGCGGCGGCCAAGCCAGTCGAACGCGGCCCTGGTCCGCGGCACGGCCTCGTCCACCCAAGCCTCCGGAGAAAAGGCGATCGTGCCGCCTGTCTTGTGCATCTGGTCGAAGAACTCGGTGTCCTCGCCGCCGGTCTGGCCACGCGCCAGGCTGAAGCGGCGTCCGCGCAGGCTGTCCGACCCCATGTCGAGCAGCACGTTGCAGGTGTAGCCGGTGCGGATCTCGCCGCGCACCCAGACCGGCAAGGTCGAATGGAAGTCGCCACGCCGCATCCAGTCCGGCGCATCGGCCCCATAGCGCGCCTTGACCGGGCCCAGCACGGCGGCGGCGCGACTTGCCTGGGCTGTTGCGACGAGCTCGGCAAGCCAGCGCGGCGAAGCCGTCTCGTCGTCATCGATGAAGGCGACGAAATCCGACGTGCTGGCGTCAAGACAGGCATTGCGGGCGAGCGAGATGTTGCGCGCCGGGCAGTGGTGATAGCTGATCGGCAGCGTCAGTTCCCGCGCCAGGGCCGCCACCAGATCCGTGGCGCTCGGCGTGTCGTCATTATCGGCGACGATGACCCGGACGTCGAAACCGGCCGGCCTGTCCATGGCATCGAGCGAGCGCAGCGTGTCGGCCAGTTCCGGCCGGCGGAACGTGCACACGCCGATATCGATGCTGCGGTTCTTGCCTGGAACCGCCATCACGCGACCCCGCGCTGTTTGCCAAGGCCGAGAAGCTGCAGCCAGAAACCGACGGACCAGCCGAAATGCATGACCATCGCCGAGATGCCGGCAAGCGCGATGTCGGCATTGCGCTGGCTTACCGCCGTCCACAGGCCATAGCCGAGGCATACGGATGCCCAGATCAAAAGCGGCACCGCCGCCAGCCAGTGCACGAAGGAAAAGGCCGCGAGCACCACCACCGGGAACACCAGCAGCGGCACCATCTGCCGGACCTTCGGGATGACGCGGTGCTTCAGGACGTTCTTGGCGCGTCCGCGGCCGTAGCCGAGATACTGGAAATAGAGGCCGCTGAGCGACGCGCGCGGATAGTAGACCATCTGCGTCCTGCCGCTCATCCAGATCCTGTAGCCGGCCTGTCTCAGCCGGTAGTCGAGCTCGGCGTCCTCATTATGGCTGAACGTCTCGTCATAGCCGCCGACGGCCCGGAAGGCAGAAATCCGCATCAGCGCGTGATGGCCGTGATCGACCCATTCTCCGGCGGACAGATGCCTGTGCTTGGAACCGCCGGTGCCGAGCTTTGAATTCTGTGCCGCCGCGGCCGCCTTCTGCACGGTGCCGCTGCCGCTGGTCAGCATCGAGACCACGACCGAATCGGCGCCCGTTGCCAGCGCTTCCTCGACCAGTCGGTCGCAATAGTCGGCGGGATAGCCGCCATGGGCATCGATGCGGATCAGATATTCGGCACCATCGCCGAATCTGGCGACGGCAAGATTGATCGCCGCGCTCTGGATGCGCTTTTCATTGTGGAGCAGGATGATGCGGGAATCCTCTTTCGCGCGCTCGCCGACAATGGCCGGGGTGCCATCGGTGCTGCCGCCATCGGCAACGACGATCCTGGCGCCGAGCCTCGCCGCCGCGGGGCTGAGCTGGTCGAGCAGCATACCGATATGGGCTGCCTCGTTGAGGCAGGGAATCACGATCAGGCTGGAGGGGAGCGCTTGCATCATCGGGCGATCTCCATCCTAGGCCAAAGCCTCGGCCGCGAAGGGTTGGCGCATGGCGGCCAAGCTGCGAAGCTTGTCGACCAGCGCCCGGCAATCGCTGCGATCATAGCTCCATATCCTGGGGTTGCGCGACAGAACGCGCTCCTTCAACATGCTGAAGCGGCGTTCCTCCATCTTGCCGAGGGCGGCTTCGAGCGCGTCGGGTGAGGCTTCGGGCAACAGAATGCCGATGCCCTGCCGGCCGAGGAACCGCCCGGTTTCCGTGTTGGCCATCGAGATCGGCACCGCGCCGAAACGGCAGCCTTCATAGAGTCGGTTGGGCAGCAGCCATTCGGAATTCTGGCCCGCCTCGAAGAAATCGATCGCCCAGGAGAAATGCACGTCCCGGTAGATCGCCGCCATGTCCTGCGGGTTGCGGTAGGGTCCGCGAAACGAAAGCCAGGGCTCGGCCTCGACGAAGGCGTGGAAATCCGGGAATTCGGTCAACGCCGGGCGGCCGCGCAGCACGATCTCGAACCGGCCGTCGGCGCGGCGCGAGAAATCGGCCAGGAGTTCGAGCGAGCGGCGGCAGCGCAATGCCCCGAACCAGCCGATGCGCCAGGGTGGCGCGACAGGCGCCTCGGCCATCTCATGCTCGGCCGGCAGGATCGCCGCTGCCTCGAAATATTTGTTTTCGACCAGTTCGACCGGCGCCGTCACCTGGCCGAACGGCGCGAAATAATTGGCGGTGAACGCGGGCGAGCTGGTCACCAGCAGCTTTACGTCCCTGGCAAGGTAACGTTCCGTGGCGCGCAGCGCCCTGCCGACCGCATCGCTGCGAAGCATCAGGCGATGGATGTCGAGGCATTCATAGACGATCGGCACCGCCGCGCCGAACGCCGTGTTGGCGCGGCGGGCGAGCGCCAGCATTTCCAGGTTGCGCGCGATGATGAGATCGGGTCTCGGCATGCCGCGGAGCCTGGTGCCGATCGAAACCGCCGCCTTGGCGACTGCCGTCAGACGCTGGGCGAATCGCCCGTCACGCGTCGCGCCGAGATCCAGCGGCCGCAATCCCTCGACGTCGGCAATGGGATTTGCCGTGCGACGGAAGCCTGCGAGCGTGACCTGGGCGCCACCTGCCCTGAGCATGGTAATCCGCCGGCGCACTGCCGGGTCGGAAACGTCATGCACAAGGTACAAGACATTCAGCATGAAAACTCGACCGCTGTTGGCCCACCCACGGCGAACCTAGTACAGGTCTTGCTGCATCGCAACATTTTTGGTGCAGCGTAGCAAAATCCACGTTTTTTGTTGCACTGCAAAATAAATGCCGTAATTTGGCCGCGGCGGCGGTTGCAGGGTTCCTGGTCGGAACCTGCACAAGAATCAGGAATCCTGAATTTGGAAGCCAATCCATTCGATCCGCCAGAAGGCTCGCTGCGCAAATCGGTCGGGCGTGGCGCGGTCGTGACGGCCTTGTCGCAGTCCGTGCGGGTCGCCACGCAGATCATTTCCGTCATCGTGCTGTCGCGTCTCCTGTTGCCGCAGGATTTCGGCGTCGTGGCGATGTGCGCGCCGGTGCTGGCCTTCATCGCGCTGTTCCAGGATTTCGGCCTCACCCAGGCGACCATCCAGAAATCGGGCATACGGCACGACGAGGTGAACTACCTGTTCTGGATCAACGTCGCCGTCAGCGCCATCCTGGCCTGCGTGCTTGCCGGCGCGGCACCGCTGGTCGCCGCCTTCTACGGCGAACCGCGTGTGGCTGGCCTGGTGGCGGCGCTGGGCCTGCAGATCATGGCCTACGGCCTCGGTGCGCAGCATCTGGCGCTCCTGACGCGCCGCATGCAGTTCGGCCGCCTGGCCATCATCGATGTCGCAGGCGCCGTGGCTGGTCTTGCCGTGTCGATCGCCTGGACATTCGTCGACCGCTCCTACTGGGCACTTTTCGCCGGCACCTTGACCGGAGCCGTGCTGCCGACGCTGTGCTACTGGGCCAGTTCGCGCTGGCGGCCCAGCCTGCCGCGCAAGGTCGCCGGGATCAGCGAGCTGATCAATTTCGGCGCCGGCATAACCGGCTTCAACTTCGCCAATTTCTTCGCCCGCAATCTCGACAACGTGCTGATCGGAAAATACTGGGGCGAGGCGCAGCTCGGCCTCTATGACCGTGCCTACAAGCTGCTCCTGTTCCCGCTGAGCCAGATCACGAACCCGCTGTCGAAGGTGATGGTGCCGGCTCTTTCCAGGCTGAAGGACGAGCCCGACCGCTACCGCAGCGCCTATCTTCGCGTCATGCCGCTGATCCTGCTGGTGGCGCTTCCCGGCGTCGCTTTCGCCACCGCCATGTCCGACATACTCATCCCCTTCGTGCTCGGTGAGCAATGGCGCGCGAGCGCCGGCATTTTCCTGGCGCTGGGCTTCGCCGGGCTGCTGCAGCCGCTCAACAATCCGGCCGGATGGCTGTTCGTCAGCCAGGGCCGTTCCGGCGACTTCATGCGCTGGGGCATCATCACGGCGGCGACGTCGGTGCTCGCTTTCGTGCTGGGCCTGCCTTATGGCGCGCTCGGCGTGGCGATCGCCTATGCCGTCAGCGAATATCTGCGCACGCCTTTCCTGTGGCTCTATGTCGGCAGGAGCGGGCCGCTGCGGGCAAGCCACGTGCTTCGCGCGGCGACGCCGTTCGTGCTCGGCGCGCATGTGGCGCTGGCGGTGGTCTGGTTGGTCAAGCCGCTGCTGCCGCAGCAGCATGTCATTGCCTTGGCCAGCGGCGCGATCCTTGCCTATCTCATCACCATCGTCATCGCGCTGGCCTTCGCAGCCGGCCGTGAAGCCTTGCGCGAGGCCTTGAAAATGCTGCCGGCAAGGCCGCCGGCGGCAGCACCGCGCGAGGCGCAATAATTTTGGCGCTTTCGACCCTTACCGTTCACCCGAGCATCAGGCCTGATCCATGCATTACCGATCGATCTCAGACATGAACGACGCGATCGTCAGCAACCTTCACCGGTTGCCGCGCGACATCGACCTGGTGGTCGGCGTCCCCAGAAGCGGGGTGCTGGCGGCGACGCTGGTCAGTCTCGCGGCGAACATACCGATGACCGACCTGGACTCCTTCCTCGAGGGTCGCGTCTACACATCGGGCATCACCAAGCGCCGTGCGGTGCTCGACCGCAAGGTCGCGGAAATGCGCAAGGTGCTGGTGATCGACGACAGCGTCTCCGGCGGCAACGCCATGCGCGACGCCCGCGCCCGCATAGAGGGTGCCGGCATCGAGGCCGACTACACCTTTGCCGCCGTGTTCGGGCTTGAGCCGCAGCATGCCGAGACCGATGTCGTCTTCGAGGTCGTGCCGCACCCGCGCATGTTCCAGTGGAACTTCATGCATCACAAATTCCTGGCGCAATGCTGCGTCGACATAGACGGGGTGCTGTGCCTCGATCCGACCGAGGCGGAAAACGACGACGGTCCGGCCTACGAGAAATTCCTCAGCGAAGCGCGGCCGCTCCATACCGCGACCCGCAAGATCGGCTGGCTGGTGACCAGCCGGCTGGAGAAATACCGCGCCTTGACCGAGGCATGGCTGGCCAAGCACGAGATCAAGTACGATCATCTGATCATGCTCGACCTGCCGAGCAAGGCGGAGCGCCAGCGGCTTGGCGCGCATGGCAGTTTCAAGGCCGAATTCTACCGCAAATCCGATGCCATCCTGTTCATCGAGAGCGAGCACGAGCAGGCGCTGAGGATCACCGAGCTGTCGGGCAAACCGGTGCTGTGCGTCGAAACGCACATGGTCAGCTTTCCCAACGCGCTGTCGCTCCCGGCGCTCGGCCAGGCGGCGCGCAACCTGCCGGCCAGGTTGCGACAGGCCAAATCACAGGAAGGCCGCAAGGGCGCCGCCAAGGCCCTTGCCCGCGCGCTGCTTGGCGCCCGCGGCTACGAGACGCTGAAAAGCCGGGTCAAGCGCCTGGCCTGATCCGCCAAGGCTGCGAGTCCAGATTAACGGGTTCGTTCGGAGTGTTCGCCGGCGCGTGGTCGAGAAGCATCAAACGAAAAACCCGCGGCAGCTTCCGGCGCAACTCAGCACCATGACAGAAAATCTACCATAGCTGCTTCACCCTGTCAAGAAAAAATTCCTATCACAAGGCTGCCGGGGCCGGTGCCGGCTAAGCCTTGGCTACGCCGCCTGCCGCGAACGCTGCTGTGTGGCCTTGTCCAGTATGGAAAAGAACGTGAGGAACTGGCGATCAGGATCGAGCTCCGGACGCTCGGAGAAGCCGCGCGCCGTGGCCGAGAGCCGGTCATATTCCTGGCGGTCGTTCCACAGCAGCCTGACAGCCGCGACCCAGTCGGTGAGCGGAGCTTCGTAATCGAGCACCACGCCGCCTGGTCCGATCGCTTCGGGCAGGCCGCCGCGCCGCGAGCCAATGACGGGAATGCCGCTGCAATGGGCTTCCGAGGCCACACGGCCCCAGGCCTCTTCCCATTTGCTGGGCGCCAGCAGGATCCTGGTGCGGCCATAGACGGTCTTCATGTCGCCGGTGCGGTTCTCCAGCCTGATGTTGGAGAACGGGGCGATGGTCTGCTCGATGCGGGCGCGATGATCGTCGGCGAGCTTCCAGCTCTCCACGAACAGGAACGGAATCTCGGGGCAGGCGCCGGCGATGCGCACGGCGAGCTCGAAGCCTTTCTCCTCGTACGGATTGATCAAGGTGACGAACTGGCCCGTGGTCGGCGTGCTGTAGAGGGCGGCATTGATGGTCGGCGGCAGCACCGCCGCATCGATGCCGAACTTCTGTTTGTAGGCGCGCGCGGTGAATTGCGAATTGGCGATGTAGAGCGCCGAATGCAACTCGCGCAGATCGCCGCCCAGCTCATGGAACTCGACATTCCTGAGATAGACGACCAGCGGCACGCCTTCGGCCTGCAGCGCCTTGCCCACCGGAACCGACTTGTGGCATTGGACGACGGCCACGTCCGGCTTCAATCTGCGGACGGCAAAGTCGGCCGCCTTCCAGGGAAACCAGGCCCGCACCACCGGATAACCGGGAAAACTGTCGATGACCGCCGGCTGACGCAGCAGCTTCATCTTGGCGCGCGCCTTGAAGCCGAAGACACCGTCGCCGAACAGGGCGGCCAGTACGGCCGCCTCATGGCCGTGCTCGATCAACTGTTCCGCCAGATGATGGGTGCTCGACTGGACGCCGCCGCTGAATTCGGGCGTGTATCCGTTTCCGCCTGCAAAAAGAACTTTCATGGTCCTGGCTCCTGGTTCTTTCGCGTTTCGTTCAATGTGGCCCGAGAGCTTGCTCCGGCACCGCCTCAGGCACTCTGTTGCTCGAGATTGGCGAACGGATTGGTGCATGGCTGCCATCCGGTGAACCGGATCGGATCGCCCGGCGAACTGCGCCAGGCGTAGTCGGTCAGCATGTGGAATTCGGCGATCAGCCAGCGGTCGAAATGCAGGAGGTCCTGCTTCTTCTGCTCCGGCAGCAGAGCGCGGGCTTTGCCCAGCCTTGCCTCCTCGAGCAAGGTGACGGCGTCGCTGAGTTTCTTGCTCGGGAATATCCACGGGTTCCTGTCGCGGAACGCCAGGACGAACTGCTGCAAATGCTCGATGCGCATGTTGAGCTTGCCGAAATATTTCTCGAGCGTGACGCGCACCAGATCCTCATCAGAAAAGGAGGATACTGCCGCGTAGGCAATGCCGGTCGACACCACCCCGCCCGCCATGACGGCCAGTGCGGAGCGTCGCGAGATCTCTATCATCTGGTTTGCTCCTCTCACGCCATCCGGCTCGCCGCCCGCAGGGACAGCGCTGCCGCGGTCAGGCTCGGATTGGCGCATGAACAGCTCGGATATGTGCTGGTGCCGACCACGACCAGGTTCCTGAGCTGGTGATGAATCATGCCGCTGTCGACCACCGAATCGGCCGGGCCCGTCCCCATCCGGAGCGTACCCTGGACATGCGATTCGGTTGGCCGGATGCCGCGATCGAAAAGCTGTTCGACCGGTAGCGGGGCGAGCAGCCCGGGCAGTTTCTCCAGCGCCCGCGCCATGCCCTTGACCGCGTAGTCCGACGGCGCCTTGAAGCTGACGAAGGCGTTGTCGTTCTCGTCGAGCGTGACGAAATTCTCATGGTCGAGCAGGTTCTCGGTCACCACGACAAGCGGCAGAGCCTGGCGCAGCCGCCCTTTCTCGGCGCGCATGCCGTGTTGCCAGCGGTTCTCGAAATAGACCAGCGCCGCGGCGTGCTCGGACCGGTGCGGACCGTCATAGAGGCCGAAATTCAAGCCGGTGGTGATGGTGCTGCCGTCGAAATTGTCGACACCGTCGAGATAGACCTCGAAATTCCAGCCATAGGATTCATGCAGGCCGCGGCCGACGAATTCGCCTCCCAGGCCGGACCGCAGCATGATCGCCGCGCTCTGGATGGCATTGGCGCCGAGAATGAAGAGGTCGCCGCTGACCTGATATTCCTTGCCGCCATGGACGAAGGTGACCGAGCGGACCGTCCCGCCGACATGGTCGAGCCTGCGCACTTCCGAACCGAGGCAGACCGACACGTCGGGATGCTCGAAGACATGCATCAGGCCATTGTTGGCGGTGAACTTGGCGTCGACCGGGCATAGCCAGCATCTGAGGTTGGCACAGCACGAGGTGCGCTGCGCGGTCGGCACGCGGGCGCGCGCGGTCGGCATAACGAAATGCTGGCCGGGCTGCGCCGCCTTCATCATCCGGTCGGGCGTCGACATGCGGTGCGGCGGCTGCGGAAAAGGCTTCGAGCGCGGCAGCATCGCCGCCATGTCGGGATCGCCCGAGATCGACATGATGTCTTCGGCGTCGCAATAGAACGGTTCGACGTCGTCATAGCTGATCGGCCAGTCATTGCCGATGCCGTAGGTGCTTTTCAGCCTGAAATCGTTGGGATGGAACCTCGGCGTCTGCGCGAACCAGCAATTGGTGCCGCCGCCCAGCCCGATCGTGTAGTTCCAGGGCTTGTCGGAATTGGTCTTGTAGGTCGACTCGTCCTCGATGTCGGTGTTGACGTTCTGCTTGAGCTGCCATTCATGCGTGTTGTGGCGGCCCCATTCCAGGAGCAGGATGCGCGCCTTACGCCGCTTCGTGAATTCGTGCAGGAAGAAGGCCGAACCGAAACCGGAACCGATCGCGACAACGTCGAAGTGGTCCTTGGTGATCTGCTCCGGCTTTACGTCCAGCACCATCAGCCGCAACTCCTTTCCGGGTCTTGTGCGTTCGTCATGGCAAGCACACCGGCCGGCCGCGGCGATCCCACATTGGATTGCCCAAACCCGGTCTCATGCCGCCATCCTGCCGATCGAGTGATATTCGATGCCGTGGCGGGCGATGACCTTGGGATCATAGAGGTTGCGGCCGTCGAAGATGATCGGCGTGGTCAGCGCGTCCTTCAGCGCGTCGAAGGACGGCGCGCGAAAACTCTTCCACTCGGTGGCGATCAGCAGCGCATCGGCGCCGCGCAGCGCCGCTTCCTTGGTGCCGCACAGAAGCAGGTCGTCGCGCAGCCCATAGATGGCCTGGCATTCCTGCATCGCCTCGGGATCATAGGCCTGCACGGTGGCGCCGACGTTCCAGAGTGCCTCCATCAGCGTGCGGGCGGGCGCCTCGCGCATGTCGTCGGTGTTGGGCTTGAAAGCCAGGCCCCAGAGCGCGAAGGTCTTGCCCTTGAGGTTGCCCTTGAAATAGCGGTTCACCTTGTCGAACAGCACGGACTTCTGCTCGTTGTTGCGCTCCTCGACGGCGCGCAGCAGCTTGGCGTCGAACTTGACGCCTTCGGCGGTCTTGATCAGGGCGCGCACGTCCTTGGGAAAGCAGGAGCCGCCATAGCCGAGGCCCGGATAAATGAAGTGGTAGCCGATGCGCGGATCGCTGCCGATGCCCTTGCGCACCTCCTCGATGTCGGCGCCGAGCTGTTCGGCCAGATTCGCCATTTCGTTCATGAAGCTGATCTTGGTGGCGAGCATGCAATTGGCCGCGTATTTGGTGAATTCGGCGCTGCGCACATCCATCACGATCATCTTCTCGTGGTTGCGGTTGAAGGGGGCGTAGAGCTCACGCATCACCGCCTCGGTGTCCTCGCTCGATGTGCCGACGATGATGCGGTCCGGCCTCATGCAATCGGCGACGGCGGACCCTTCCTTGAGGAATTCCGGATTGGAAGCGACGTCGAAGGTCAGGTCCTCGCGGCCTCTTTTCTTCAGCGTTTCGGCGATCCTGGCCTTGATCTTCTCGCAGGTGCCGACCGGCACGGTCGACTTGCCGACGACGATCTTGGGCGCATCCATTTCCCGGCCGATCGCCTCGGCGACCGCCAGCACATATTTGAGATCGGCCGAGCCATCCTCGCCGGGAGGCGTGCCGACCGCGATCATCTGGATTTCACCATGCCTGACGGCGGCGGCCGCGTCGGTGGTGAACTTGATGCGGCCGGCGGCATGGTTCTCCCTCACGATGCTTTCCAGGCCCGGCTCGAAAATCGGGACGAGACCTTGATTGAGCCGCTCGACCTTGTTCGCGTCGATGTCGACGCAGACGACCTGGTGGCCCACTTCGGCAAGCACAGCAGCCTGCACGAGACCGACATAGCCGATACCAAACACCGTCAAATTCATTCTGTTTTGTTCCTGTCCAGGGCAGCGGACCGTGTTCGGCCCGGCCGGTTCAAATCGACTTTTCCAATAGGTTCTATTTTACGCTGCATGCCAGCGATTCCGGAAACTGGCAGGGTTCGCCCTGCGCGGTGAAGGCGACGCGCTCGATCTGCAGCGAAAGCTTGCGTCCGGGATCGGCGAATGCGCCCAACCATCCGGTCATCGTATCGCTGCCCCAGAGGCTGAAGAAGATCTTCTGCGCATGACTGGGCAGCTTTGCCGGATCGGTGATGGTGTTCACCAGCTGGCCGTTGACGTACCAGCGCAAACTGTCCTTCTGCCAGACGAAGGCGTAGTCGTTGAAGGCCTTTTCCGTGCCGCCCGGCACGTCGACCAGCTTCTCGTTCTTGCCCTTGCCGGCGATGTAGGCATTGACCTGCACCTTGGACGTGTCCTTGGTCAGGATCTCGAAGTCGATCTCGTCCCAGGGCTGCTTGTCCGACGGGCCGATATAGGAGAAGAAAGCCGCGTTGAGGCCGGGACCGGTGTCGGTTTTCATGCGCGCCTCGTAGGTGCCGTAGCCGAATCGCTGCTTGGTCTGGATTTCGCCGCAAGCGTAGTCGCGATCCTTCGTCTTCTGCTTCTCGAAACCCAATGACAGCACGCCGTCCGCCAGGCTGACCTGCCCCTTCGCCCAGGTGCAATTCTGATGGCCGCCATTCGTCCAGCCATCGGAGACATACCAGCGCTGGCGGTTGAAGCTGGTGAAATCATCGACGAATGAGGGCGCCGACTTCAGATCCTGCGACCAGGATGGCGCCGGCCCGGCGAACAGGCCAGCGAGAGCGGCCAGCGCGACCAGGGCAGCCCTGCGTCCGGTGGAACCGCCCGGGCGGGCTTGCCTGGCCTGGCGCGTTGACGATATGCCGCGAACTGCGACGGTGAACGTGGTTCTCGGATCCGCATTCATACGAAACTCAACCTTTGCGCTGTGCATCCCCAACCCAAAGTAGCCATTCGAGCCGTTGCCAAACGGCGCTTTCTTTCTCTCGTCAGCCCCTCCCCAAGCTGCCTTCTCGCCTCGCGCCAAATCCACCCTTCAGCCTTCACCCTCTGCCGGCGCCTGCCGGTTTGGCGAGCCCCTCGCTGGCCGTCATATCGGACGACCCGTCCTCATCGAAAACCATATCCAGCGAATGACGAAGCTCCCGGACCATGCCGTTCTGGCGCGACAGCGCCGCGATGCGGCGCTCGCAATTCAGGATCGACGTCGTCAATTCATCGACCTCGGCGGAACGGCGCGCAGACGCCGAGCCGTTCTCCATGGCCTCGACCAGAAAGGCGGCGTTGGTGGCCGTCGCCTTGTAGCGATTCTCCAGCCCGTTTCGCTCGGCCTCGATCTCGGCCGCGATCTGCTCGAACAGCTTCGCCAGGCGGTCGAGGCGCGAGATGTCGGTCTGGCGGTCGCGGGCCGGATTCCTTGATCTGAAGCCGAATATCGAGGCCATGCGTTCAAAGTCCTGTGGTAGTCCGGCCGTCGGCCGGGCCCCTTACCGGTTCAATATCGGGCAGTCCGATCGGAGGCCGGTTCATTGGCCATCCTAATTGCTGCACCGCAACATAGACTGCCATCCTCCGGCCGGCTAGGCAACCACCCAATTCGTAAACTCATAAATCCGCCGGAAATGCTTTGCGCGACGGGCTGGCAAGAGCGCGGCCGGACGCCCGCATTCAAGGCTGCTTGCCCGTGCTGGTGCCGGCCATGAGAAAACGCATTGGCGGCACATGTTGACGCCGGGAGGCTAACCCGACGCGGCGAAACAGCGCCTCGAGCTTGTCGGACGCCACGCCCTGGACGATGGGAACCAGGTTGGATTGGCTTGCGAAGGCATAGGCCGCGGCCGACGCCAGGCCCCGCTCTGCCTTGACGTCGAGGAAATTGCGCAGCCGGTATTTGTCGCGCACGTGGCGCTCGTGGCGGCGCAGCACCGCTTTGGAACCCTCAGGCAGGCTGTCGATCGCCAGCAGCGCCAGGTCGGCGTCGGCAAGACGCTTCAGGTCCTGGGTCTTGTGGCGGCCGCTCAGCGAATCGGCCCGCACGATGGCGCCGTAACCGCAGGAGCGGATGACCTTGAAGCGCGCGCCGCTGGCGACCGCGCGCGCGTAGAGTTCGTAATCCTCGCCCAGACGCAAGCTCTCGTCATAGCGCAAGCCGTGCCTGTCGAGAAAAGCGCGGCTGATCACCGGCTTGAGGAAACCGAGTTCGCCTCTGCGCACGTTGCGCCTGGAGATGTTGCCTTCGACGAAGCGCTCCAGGTCGAGGAATTCCGGCTCGGCCGCGAACTGCGGTGCGACGATCTGGGTGACATCGCTCAAGGCGTCGTCCCTGATGAGCATGATGTTGTCGGCCGCGAAATCCCAGTCCGCGCCGGCAAACAGATTGTGAAATCTGCCCGCGAGAAAGAAGTCGTCGGCGTCCAGAATGGCGATGAATGGCGATTGCGAGGCGGCGATGGCGGCGTTGCGGGCGAAGGAGGGGCCGCGATTGACGTCGAGACGGATCACCGCGAGCCGGTCGCTGCCGTCATCGGCGGCGCGGGCGACTTGGGCCGTGTCATCGGTGGAGGCGTCATCGACGACGACGACTTCGGCCACTTCCGGTTCGCGCAGCGCGGACGCGATGGCGACCGCGATTGTTCGCGCCGCGTTTCGGGCCGCGATGATCACGCAGACCTTTGATTTTGTCATCGACATGAATTTGCCTCTTGCACAGGTTCCATTCTGCCCTCGCCCTGTACGTGTTCGATGCCCGACAGGCTTCCCGTCACGGGCTGCCCTGCCGTTCGAAGATGCGGCGGCTGATGTCGGCCGATGCCGCCCAGCCGGCTTCCGCCAGATAGCGGACCGGCGCACGACCGCACAACTCCCACAGCACGGTGCGCCGCTGCGGCCATCGCAGGGATGACAGCCATGGCGCGATGACCATGTTGAGCAGATCCTCATTGCCGATGCGCGACAGCATCCGCGCGGCGCGCTGCGACAAGAGCGTGTCGGCGCCGCCGAGGAGCACGTCGGCGGCGCGCAGGCCAAGCAGCAGCGTGTCGTCCAGCCCCTGCGCCGCGGCGGCGTCGAGCAGGCGCTGCTGCTCGGCTTCGTCCAAGCGGTCGGCGCTGGCGCGCACGTCGCAGACGTAACCGGCGCAGGGTTCCCGGTTAAAAAGCGCCTTGGCGACGCTGATGCAGGACAACAGCAGAGTGTCGGCCACCGATGTGAACGGCACCTCGACGCCGGTGATCTCGACCTGCCGTTTGCGCCGCAGGAAGCCATCCGCGTCGCGCGGGCTGGGCGAGCCGGGTTGCTGGAGCCGATAATGCAGGTCGACGGTGGACTGCGTCGGCCCGTCGCCGCGGATCATGTGCTGTTCGCCGAGGAAACGGACCCACCAGACGGAGCGCGACTTGCCGGCGATCTCGTAGCCGATCGAGCGGAGCGCCTCGCGCGCCCTGAAAAACCCGCCCGGCGCCACCAATATGTCGACATCGCCCGAAGGCTTCATGAAATGGTCGTCGTAAAGCAGATGCTGCTGGAAGGGACCTTTCAGGAAAACGAAATCGATCTGCCTGTCGCGCAGCGCCGCCTGGATCGCCATCGAATCCATGATGCAGGACGCGTTCATCGAAACGGTCTTCCGGCGGTAGGCGTCGAGCCATTGGGAGAGCTGGGCCGGCGGCCCGTTCGCGGGTGCGCTCGACAGCACCTTGAGGATAAAGGTCGCGACCTTGTTCAACCTGGCTATGTCGGTGACATTGGTTACGGAGAGGCCGGAGGCATCGCCGGGCGCGGCGCCGGATCGCGCCGCGAAGAACAGCCGCAGACAGGCCTGCACATAGGCGATCTCGCTGGCGCAATCGGCGGCGCGCAGTCGCTCATATGAACGTTCGGTCAGGGCCATCGGGCGCACGGTTCTCCAGAAGCGATCGGCGCGACGCCTATGCTGCAGGTGCGAAGCAAAGCATCGCCAAAAACTTTTGCGCCGTCCAGTTTTTCCTTTTGCAGCGCAAAAATCCGGCCCCGACGTTTATCGAAACCGGCTCGGGCGAACGATGAGGAGAACTGCTGGACCCCAGGGGACGAGTGGCCTTTTCGGCGTTCCGTAGCAAACCTACCGGGAGACCCGGTGCTAGGGCATTATTGTCGCCATGCCTTGAAGTGACAGGGCTTAAAAAGTTTATATATGCAAATCAATTTCTTATGCTGACCTAGTGCATTAGGCCCATATGCAGGGATCTCGAGGCGATCAAGGCCAAAGCTTGAGATCGTTACTCACGACTGTGTCTGCGCGCGCAGTCCATAATTGATTAATGCGCGGTAAATCAGGCTTGACTCATAAATGCTGCCATGCAGCTATTGCATCGCAGCATGAAAGTGCCGCCGGCAATCGACAGGCCGTTTCCAGTCCTTGATGGAGTGTAAAATGGAACAGAATGTTGAAAAGCAGGAGTACGAAACGCCCAGCCTGACGGTTCATGGTTCGATTGAAACCATCACTCAGGGCGGTGGCGGCAACACGGCGCTCGACGCAGCATTTCCTGCGCACACGCCGATTGGCGACCTGACGTTCTCCTGAGCCTGTCCTGATTCTGGAGGGACACGTTGGGCCTCTGGAATCCAAGAACCATAAAGGGAGTCGGGGTGAAAATCCCGGCTTCTCTTCATTGCCTGACCCGGCTTTTCTTCATCGCCAGAATGGTCGGCACGCATTGCGGACAGTGTGTAGCAAACGAGGTTTTCGGATGAACTGGAACCCATCTGACCACGATCGCGTAAGTGCGACCAAGGAAGCGGTTGCCTGCGAATTCGGCAATGGCCTGGCGCTTCTCAACCTGAAATCCAACATCTACTACAGCCTCAACGGGGTAGGCACGTTCATCTGGGAGCTGATTCAGGAGCCGAAACCAATTGCCGAAATCCGCCGGGCCGTGCTCGCGCGCTATGATGTCGACGCCGAGCGCTGCAGGGCCGATGTCGACGCGCTGTTGAAAGGTCTGGCCGATAGCGGACTTGCGAGGCTGCATCATGAGGAACCTGTCTAGGCAGGTTCCGCAAAAGCGGGTCACGGTTTTGCGGCAAGAACCTGCGACGGAGAAAAGTCCCGACCAGACGAAGCACCGGCGGCGTCGGCTTCGAGCTCTCTCCCTGAGTGGCCCGGAAATGCTGTTCCTCTGCCGCTGCCTGCTGGTGGTCGCGGCCGTTCGCCTGGGGCTGACCCTGTTCTCCTACAACCGCCTTCGCGGCATCGTCACCCGGCTGGAGGCGCGTGAATGCGCCAGCACGGGAGAGCTGCGCCGTGTCGCCTGGGGCGTTGCCGCCGCGGCCCGCCTGGTGCCGCGCGCAAGCTGCCTCACCCAGGCGCTCGCCGGCCAGTACATTCTCGCCCGCCAGGGCAACGCCTCGAAGATCCGCATCGGCATCGAGCGCGACACCGGCCGGCAGCTGAAGGCGCATGCCTGGCTGATCAGCGGCAACCATGTCGTCCTTGGCGGCTCGATAGACAGGTTTGTCCCTCTCGTCGACTATGGTCAATGACTGATGAGCGGCGTGGCCGGTATCCTGCACGGGCACGAGGCGCCGGAGTCCGCAGCCGATATCCAGCGCATGCTGGCCCGCATGCGTCATCGCGCCCGCGACGGCAGTTCGTGGTGGACCGACAAGGCTGTCGCGCTCGGCCACGCCTGGCTCAACACGACCGATGAAGCCGGCCCCGGCCCGCTGACGATAGCGGGCGGCAAACTGGCCGTCACCGCGGATTGCCGCCTGGACAATCGCGACGAGCTGATGGCACGGCTCGGCGTCCGCGACGCATCGGTTGCCGACGCCGTGCTCCTGATGCGGGCCTATCTGCGCTGGGGCGAAGCCTGTCCCGTGCACCTGCAAGGCGATTTCGCCTTCGCCATCTGGGATGCCGAGCGGCAGGTGCTGTTTTGCGCGCGCGATCATTTCGGCGTCAAACCGTTCTACTATCACGCGGACGGGCAGCGCTTTGTCTTTGCCTCCGAGATCGGCCCGATCCTTGGCGTCACCGGGGCCGGCGCCCGCCTCAGCGAACATCAGATCTCGGGTTTCCTGGCCGGGCTGCCAGACGATCCGCAAGCGACGCCTTATACCGATATTTTCCGCCTGCCGGCGCGCCACAGCCTCACTGTGACGGGGCAGCGCGTGACGCTGCAGCGATACTGGCAGATCGAGCCGTCGTCGCGGCCTATGCGCCCGGACGCCGCCGAGGAATTCGCCCACCTCTTCTCGCAGTCCGTGCGCAACCGCATGCGCGGAAGCGCGGCGGTCGGGGCCATGCTGAGCGGCGGCCTGGACTCCTCTTCGATCGCCTGCGTGGCGGGCCGGCAAAACCTGTCCGAGGGAAAGCCGAGGCTGCCTACCTTTTCGCTGGTTTTCGAACGCGGTTCGGCGATGGACGAAACCCCCTTCATAGACGCGGTGCTGGAACAAGGGCGCGTCGACGGCACGCTGATCCCGGTCGGCAACTACGCGCCGTTCGCGGAATTCGAACGGGTGCTGGAAGAGCAGGAAGGAACGTTCCTGGCGCCGGGCCTTACGCTCACCCGGGAGGTCTACAGGACGGCGGGCGCCAAAGGCGTCAAGGTGCTTCTCGACGGCCATGGCGGGGACGAAGTCGTATCGCAGGGGCACGGCCATCTGCACGAGCTTGCCAATGCAGGCAAGTGGCTGGAGCTGTGGCGCGAGATCCGCAGCGCTTCCAACACCTATGGCGACGGCATGCTCGGCATGTATTTCCAGTTCCTGACCATCTACGGGCCTGCCTGGCGCGTGGCCAGGCTCAGGCACGCCGCGAACCGGCTCCTGCACAGGCTGCGAAAGCCGGCCCAGGGCGGAAGCTGGCGCGACCTGATCAATGCCGATCTTGCCGGCCGCACCGAGCTCATCGAGCGGGTTCACCGAGCCGGCTACAAGCCGCCCGACGTCAGCGCCAGCGAGGCGCTGACCCACCGCTGGATTCTTTCCAACGGCTATGTGCCGCATGCTTTCGAAGTCCTCGACAAGGCGGCCGCCAATTTCGGCGTCGAACCTCGTTATCCCTTCTGGGACAAGCCGCTGGTCGAGTTCTGCCTGGCGTTGCCGGGCAAGGAGAAGCTCAGCCGCGGTTTTGGCCGCTACGTGCTGCGCCGCGCCATGCAAGACGTGCTGCCCGCGGCGGTCCAGTGGCGGCGCGACAAGATCGATTTCACCGGCAATCTCGTCAACGGCATGCTGCGCAACCACAGCGACCTCCTGGAACAGGTGCTCGGCCCGGACGCCGGCCGCATCGAGCCCTACATAAACCTGCCGGCCGTGAAGGCTGCCTATGCCCGGCTGCTCAGTCGGCCCGACCGGCCGGCGCCGCTCGATGTCCAGTATGTCTGGCGCTCGGCGTCGCTGTCGCTGTGGCTGCGGCAGGTGCAGCGCGCCGGGAGTGCCGCATGACGCCGTTGAACGAGCCGCTGGCCCTCCGCGCGCGCGCGCAAGGCTGGCCGCGCGGACAGCGCCGTTTTTATCGAGCCTACGGCCTGACCATCGCTTCCGAGGTGACATTGCCAGAACTGGAGCCGGCCGAACCCGCAGCGGCGGATATCGTGATCAGCGTCGGCGCGATCGATATGCCGAAGCCTTCGCCCGAGGCCGCGACCATTTTCCGCTTCGAACCGGATCGGCAATATCTGGCATGGCACGCCGTCGGCGCGTTCCTGATCAGCGACGCCTGCCGCATCGAGGTCGAGCCGGCGCCCGGCATCGACGATGCGCTGATCGCGTTCCCGCTGCTGGGACCGGTGATGGCGCTCATCCTGCACCAGCGCGGCCTGCTCGTGCTGCATGCCAGCGCCGTCGCGATTGCCGGCAAAAGCGCCATCTTCATGGGCGACAAGGGCGCTGGCAAATCGACGACGGCAAGCGCCATGATTCGTGCCGGACACGAACTGCTCACCGATGACGTCGTGGCGCTCGATCTCAGCCATCCGGACGAGCCGATGATCGTGCCGGGTTTTCCCCAGATCAAGCTGGCGGCCGACGCGGCTGCCGCGATTTCGCTCGAAGGGGCACAAGTGCGGCCGCAGGTGCATCCGGCTATCAACAAGGCCCAGCACCGATTGCACGGGGCGTTTTCGCGCGACAGGGTTCCGGCGACCCGCATCTATATTCTCGAGCGCGGCCAAAAGGCTGAGATCTCGCCCATGCCCGGCATCGCCGCTTTGCCGGCCGTGATCAGATTTTCATATGTCACGCGTTTCGGCCGCGCCGCCCTGGTCGGCGATTTCGCGGCGGCGCATCTCGGGCATTGCGCACGGCTCGCCGATCGCGTCGGCGTGTGCAGGCTCGAAGTGCCGACGGGCCTCGACAGGATCGGCGAGGTCGTGAGCCTCGTCGAGCATGACCTGATGGCAGGACAGGGGTAGCAGGAGATGTCGAAATCATCGCTCCTTCGCCCGTCATTGTTTCGGGAAATCGCCGGGTTCGGCGCCGTTATCGCCCAGATAGGCGGGCGGCGGACCTGGACGGCACTGCTCTTCCTGATCATGGGCAGCCTGACCGAAGGCATCTCCATCCTGTTGCTGGTTCCGCTGTTGCAGCTAGTCGGACGCTCCGGCCAGGACTTCGCGATCAAGCTGCCCGACAATGATTTCATGCGTTGGCTGGTGCCGGACGGCACGCTGAAGCTGACCACGATGCTGTGCATGCTGGTGGCGCTGGTCGCGCTGCAGGCCGCCTTCAACCGCTTCAAGTCGGTCTACATGGCCAGTCTTCTCTTCGATTTCATCAACCGCCTGCGCATGAACCTGTTCGAAAGCATCGGCAAGGCACGATGGGGCGTCTTCACGCGCATGCGCGGCTCCGACCTCGACCATGCGCTGACCGGGGACATAGACCGCGTCCAGGGCGCGGCCTTCTCGCTGCTGATGCTGGTGCAGATCGCCGTGCTTCTGGCCGGCTATCTCGTGATCTCCATGTTCATTTCGCCGGTCATGACGCTGTTCGCCGTGGTCATCGGCATGCTGATGTTCCTCGCGCTGCGGCCATTCCGGTCGCGGGCCACCGCCTTTGGCCAGGTCCTGACCACCAACCGCCAGGATCAATACCGGACGGTCTCGGAATTCCTCGGCGGCATCAAGGTGGCCAAGAGCCTGAACATCGAGGCGACCTATTTCGCGCAGTTGCAGGCGACACTTGAAAGAATGAAGGCCGACAACATCGCCTATGTGCGCAACAGTTCGACCGGCACCGCCCTGTTCCAGGTGGCGAGCGTGATCGGTTTGAGCCTGTTCATCTATGTTGCGCTGGTTCGCTTCGACCTCTCACTGGCCGAGATCGTGGTGCTGCTACTGGTCTTCATGCGCATCGCGCCGCGCTTCATGGACATGCAGACGCAGGCGCAGCAGGTCCTGATCAACCTGCCCGCCTATGCCGCGATGCGTAGTCTGCAGATGCGTTTCGACGCCGAGCGGGAACCTGGCCATGCCGGGATCCAGGACGCTCGAAAGCTGTCGCTCGATTTCGGACTGAATGTTCGCGGCGTCTCCTTCGCCTACGAGGACGGCGCCGCCAAGACGGTGGTGAGCGACATCACCTTCGGCCTTCCGGCCGGCAAGGTCACCGCCCTTATCGGCCCTTCGGGATCAGGCAAGAGCACGATCGCCGACATGCTGCTCGGCCTGCTCGAGCCGACAGCCGGCACGATCCTCGTCGATGGCGTCGAGATCGACGCCGTCAATCGCCGGGGCTGGCGCGACCAGGTCGCCTACGTGCCGCAGGACGTGTTTCTCCTGCACGACACGATCGCGGCGAACCTACGCCTGGCCGCACAGCAAGCAAGCGACGATGAACTGTGGGCCGCATTGCGATCGGCCCATGCGGCCGAATTCGTCGAACGGCTCGACCTCAAGCTGGAAACGGTGGTCGGCGACCGCGGCGTGCGGTTGTCGGGGGGCGAACGCCAGCGGATCGCGCTGGCGCGCGCCTTGCTGCGCAACCCGTCACTGCTCATCCTCGATGAGGCGACCAGCGCGCTCGACTGGCAAAACCAGGCACTGATCGCGCAATCGATCGACGGGCTGCGCGGCTCGATGACGATCCTGACCATCGCGCACCGGCCATCGATGATCGCGTTCGCCGACTGGGTGGTCGCGATGGAAAACGGCCGTGTCGTCGAGGTCGGGCAATATCGGCGGCTGAAGGCGAAAGCAGGAAGCCGGTTGTCCCGGATGCTTTCGGGCGAACAATCTGAGTCCGAACCCGCCGACGTGGCCTGAGGCCAGCCTGGTCTGGGTCAGTGAAGGCTTCGCCCGGCGCCGCCCAGCTTTTCACCCTCGGCCACCTCGGCCGAACTCAGCTTTCTTTCGGCCTCGCGTGTCCTGTCGGCCGGCGTCGGCGCGCTTTTGATGATCATGGCATAGACGAGCACGAAGTAGCCCGCCTGGATGACCACGGCACAAATGATGACGCGCAGCAGCGTCGTGCCTATTGAAGCGCCGCCCAGCCATGACCAGCCAACGACGATCGCAAGAGCGAAAATCATCCCAACGATGAATTTTGGAAGCGACATACCCAACAGCCCACAAACCGGCCCGGGTATATTCCAATCATTGCCCCACCCGAGCGTCGTCCCTTGTCATGCGGGCTTGTTAAGTCGCCCGCTCCCGGCCGGTTGCTTCCGGCCTTTCAACCTGTCGCCACTTTGACAGGTATAATTTGCAATTCTATTAAGGCGAGCAAAAGGCCGCAAGGGCAACTGCATTTATTTTTAGGTGAGCTTTTGCGCTCGACTCACTCATGCTGCAACGCACACGGCGGGATTACGTGCAACTTCGGCACTTTGGTGTTTTTCAGTAAAATCTACAATATCGAATAGTATTTTATTAGAATACCCTTGAATATCGCGCTGCGCTAAAGCACCAACGAGCTCCGCTCAGGGGCATAAAGAACGCCTCGCCTAGAAATTGCCTCAAAAGCGCCTCTATTTTTCCGGCGATGCCCATTTATTGTCATAAATGTGCTAAATATTTCGAAATTTGTGCAGGGCGCGCTTATTATTTAGTCAATTCATGACGTGACTATTTCAAAGGTATGGGAAATTGTGTGTTGCGCTGCAACATTTTTTTGGTATCGTGCGGTAAACCATCCGGTCAACGCATGGAGTTTTGGCATGAGGGACGTTGCCAAGTCGGCCACAGCGGAGTTTTCGCAGGCTGGCGTCGATTTTCCACCGCCGATCGGCGGCCTTATCAAGCGCAGTTTCGATATTGCCGGTTCACTGGCCGCCCTGATCGCTCTCAGCCCGCTGTTCGTGATGATAGCGCTGCTCGTCAAATTCTCCGATGGCGGATCGATTTTCTACGGTCACCGGCGAATCGGGCGTGGCGGACGGGTTTTCCCTTGTCTCAAGTTCCGCACCATGGTGCCGGACGGCGAAAGGGTGCTGGCCGCCTATCTGGCGGCCAATCCGGAAGCCAAGGCGGAATGGATAGCCACCCGCAAGCTGAAGAACGATCCGCGCGTCACCCGGGTCGGCGCGGTCCTGAGGAAACTCAGTCTCGATGAGTTGCCGCAGGTCATCAACATCCTTCAGGGCGACATGAGCCTTGTCGGACCTCGCCCGGTCGTGCGCGACGAACTGGAGATCTATGGCAGCGCCGCCGTGTATTACCTGAAGTCCCGCCCCGGCCTGACCGGCCTGTGGCAGGTCAGCGGCCGCAACGACGTCTCCTATGACAGCCGCGTCGCGTTCGATCGCCACTATGTCGAGAATTGGTCACTTTTTGAGGATATTCGCATCATCATCAAGACAGTTCCGGCTGTCTGGATGTCGCGGGGGGGGGGGGGGGGGGGGG